>OZ242253.1:2855000-3653534 GCA_965206975.1 Longimicrobiales bacterium
CATGGCAGGCCTCCGCATCCTCCTGGCCGGCGGCAACGCGGCGGACGCGGCCGTCGCGACGCTCGCGACGCTCCAGGTCGTCGAGCCGATGATGTCGGGAGCGGCCGGGAACGGGTTCTTCACGATTCACGATCGGGCGACGGATCGCGTCTATTCGCTCCACGGCACCGGGGCCGCGCCCCTCGCATTGGACGCCTCCGAGGTCACCGTCGAAGAGCTCTCGCGGGGGCTGAAGGCCGGGGTCGCCCCGGGACTCTTCGGCGCATGGATCGCGATGCTGGACCGGTTTGGCACGATGACGCTGAGCGAGGTGCTCGAACCCGCGATCGAGTACGCAGCCGACGGCCATCCGATCCAGCCGTACGTCGCGGCAAGCATCGAGCAGCAAGCCGAGCTCTTCTCCCGGTATCCGACAACGGCCCGCATCTTCCTCCCCGGCGGTGAGGCCCCGAAGCCGTGGTCCATGTTCCGCCAACCGGACCTTGCCCGGACCTTCCGGAGCCTGGCTTCGGCCGAGCAGGTGGCGCTGGCCGAGGGGAAGACGAGGTCGGAAGCGTTGCAGGCAGCCTTCGATCTCTTCTACAAGGGCGACATCGCGAGGGAGATGGCCGCATTCTACGAGGAGCACGGGGGTCTCTTCACGTACGAGGACTTCGCGACGTACGAGCCCATCTGGGCCGACCCGGTCCACGTCAACTACCGGGGCTACGATGTCTACTCGAGCGCGTCAACATCCCGAGGGGGTCTCGAGGTGACGATGGGGCTCGGCCTGATCGAGGGATTCGACCTGAAGGCGCTCGGGCACAACTCGCCCGAGGCGCTCCACCTCATCGCTGAGTCGATCAAGCTCTCCAAGGCTGACATCTACCACTACGTGGCGGATCCGGCGTTCACGGATATGCCGACGGACGGGATGCTCTCGGAAGAGTATGCAGCTCTTCGGCGAGAGTTGATCGATCCCTCGCGTGCGATTGCCTACCCGGAGAACGGAGACCCCGAGCGCTTCTCGCGCACGGCGTACCGGGGGCAAACCCTCGCCCAGATCAACGGACCCGTCCTTGCGGAACGTTCCCAGGGTGGGAGCACGACCAGCTTCTCCGTAGCGGACCCTTACGGGAACGTGATCGTCGCGACTCCCACCCTTGGAAGCGGATGGGGTACGGGTGTCGTAGTCGGAAACACCGGGATGTTCTTCAATAACGGGACGCGCGTCGGATCCACGTCACCCTATCCCGATGACGTGAACTACCCTCGCGGGGGACAGATCCCGATCCTCAACAATTCGCCGATCATCGTCATGCAGGACGGCCGCTTCCACCTCTCGCTCGGCACGCCGGGCGGAGAGACGATCGGCCAGACCCAACTCCAGGTTCTCCTGAACCTCCTCGACTTCGGCATGGGGATTCAGGAGGCGATCGAGGCACCTCGCCTAAGCTTAGACGCCGATCCGAACTTCTATCGAGCAGGATCCGAGGTCACCGTGAACGTGGAGGGCCGGATCGCCACCGAGACGCTCCGCCGGCTGGAGGAGATGGGGCACATCATCGAAGTGGCGGACGAGTGGGCGCTCGGGAGCATGCAGGGCATCGTCATGGATCTGGAGACGGAGACGATGACGGCGGGCGCCGATCCGAGGCGTACGGGCTACGCCGTCGGGTGGTGACGCGCTGAGGAGCCGGGACCCGGTAGCTCCACCCGCGCCCCGCGGAGCTGCGTCCGAGTCCGAGTCGAGACTGCTGATTCCGCGGTATGGCGTCCACCACGGATAGAGCGAGTAGTGACGCTGGCGAATCTGCGGCTGCAAGGCCTTCTCCCATCCTCGCAGGAGAGGTAGTCCATGCGGAGCGTTCGAGAAGCGCTGCACCCCTCAGAACGTGGCGTGAGCGTTGAAGGGCGCCGCAGTGCCTCCCGGAATCGACATGATATGCAGGTTGAACATGAAGTCCCAGCGCTCCAGCCTCTGCGCTTCCCGCGAGACGTCTTCGAGATAAGCGTTGTCCACGATAGGGAGCCCCAAGTTGACCTGTGTCAGGGTGTGAACCGGCCTCCCGATCCCTTCCACACCGGATGGCTGCACATCGTTGACCGCGTCACCGGCGAGGATGGACACGTCCCGCTCGCGAAGCCAGGGTATCACCGAGGCATGAAGGCCCGCACCTCCCTGCCCGTAAGCCCATGGCCCCTCCGCTGCGCGCTTTGCCCAGCGGCCGGTGCGGATCAGCATCGCATCGCCTGAGCCGATCTTGATGCCGGCGAATCTCTCCCACTCCTCGAGGTCTTCCACGTAGATGGGAGTGCTCGGCTCGAGCCACTGAACCCCCTTGAGGAGAGGCATGTCAACGAGCACGCCGCGCGTCACGTACGCAGGCCCCATCCGGTCAATCGCTAGGTCATGGCAGCCGGCGGCGTTCAGATTCTGAGCGTAGCCATTGTAGACCCTGCCCTGCCGGTCTGCGTAGTGGCATAGCGCGTCCAGGTGGGAGTTGAGCCCGTCGTGCAGCGCGAGCCCGATCCGGTCGAGCGCGGACGATGGTACGCCCGTTACCGGGTCGAGCCGTATCATCCGGTGGTAATTGTCGCCGAACGTACCAGTGTCACTGCCGGACTTCTTGAAAGGCGTGTGCTGAAGCGTGACCGTCAGTCCCTCCCGTACCAAGCCGGTTGCCTGACGCGTTTTTTCCGAAGTGATCAGGTTCAGAGCCCCCCGCTGGTCGCTGGGACCCCACCGTCCCCAGTTCGACAGCTCCTCCGCCCACCTGTCCAGCGTTTCCAGCGTGACCAGACGCTCCGGCGTCTGGGTAGATGGATGGACGACGTACCCCACGCCTTCTTGGGCGGCCAGGTCGCCATTCGTCGACGCAAGAATTCCAACAGCGAACGTAGCCGCAAGAGAGAGTCGGATCGGAGCAGTCGGCTTCATCGGCGGCACCTCCTGTGATTTGGACCTGTGATCAGGTCGAACCGGGTAATACGAGTTTGCTCCCGCCAGCATACGCCAGCAACCCCTACAGGGATATGATGGCCGCGTGCAGCATGCGACCGTGGACGTAACGACATGTCGGTCCCCATCAGCGTGAGGACAGCTTGAACACGTAGACCGCGTTCCCCGCATTGGGTTGGCGAATCTCCAGGGCCAAGTTGGCGGGACCATGCGCGGGCTCCCGCCGCCGAGCCCGGCGGAACCGGGATGTACCGCTCGCCCTTCAACTTGCAGGAACCCGGAAACCCTTGTACCGAGGTCCCGGGCCGCCTCCACCAAAGGCCCTCCCGGGTCTGGACGTCGAAGGGGAGGTAGTAGCGGACCAAGCCCCCGGCGAAGACCGGCCCCCACCCGTCGTAAGCACGGCCGTGGAAGGAACGATCACCGAGGCCGGGGTACCTGCGGAGTGCCGGCACCATCGAACCCAGGAGGCAAGGCCTTGTCCAGCGCAAAGATCACGATCCAGACGAACGGCCCGCTCAGAATCGAGGGAGGCATCCCTCTCTACGATCACGAGGGGAGCCAGATCGAGACCCCACCCGGCGGCAGGCCCTATGCGCTCTGTCGCTGTGGATTCTCTAGCCGGAAGCCGTTTTGCGACGGCACGCACAACACGAGCGACTTTGACGGGAGCCTGACGCCAGGGGACGGTTAGGCCTAGAAGGGAGGAAGAGGCTGGCGCCGCGAAGGAGTGTGGCTCTCCTCGCCCAGCGTGTGCCGGGACCCGACGGCGGTTCAGCCGAGGGCCGCTCTGTTGCAACCGGCCGCCCCATACCCGAGTTTTTCAGTGTTTCCGGTGCGGTGCCGCGACCACCTCACTGCGGCGGTGGGCCAACTATCATCACGGATGAGCCACTCTGCGTCCCTTGCGGAGCGCCGTGACGCGGAGCGGAGCCGCCCGCCGGAGGCCCCCGGGAGGAAACCCGGGCGGTGGAACGCACGGGACCCGCAGCGGTCCTAGCCGCCCTGGTTGGCCTCTCGGTAACCGACGGAGACAGCCACACGGGTCGCGAGTGTCTCGCAGCGCCGGATACCACCCGGATCGGGACATAGCTCCCCGGAGGACAGTCGAGGGACGCGATCTGAGCCACCTTCAGGGGCTGAGCTCGCGAACCGCGGTTCCAGGAGGCGGCATATGCAGGCGATCGCGGAGTTCTTCAGTCGATCCGCCGCATTCAGTGCGGTAGCGTCCTACCCTCATCTTGAGGCCGTAATCGTCGTGGTCCTGAGCATTGTCGCTGCTCGGATCACGGACCGGGTCATTTCCAGGTGGGTTCGGAAGTGGGCGCTTCGGACCGAAACCGACCTTGACGACCGCCTCGTCAAGATACTGCACCGCCCCATCTTTCTCTTCGTGCTCTTGGGCGGCCTCGCCTTCGCGGCAAGCCTCCTCGGCCTGGACGGAGCGCTCCGGACGATCACGTACGGAGGCCTCGGGACCATAGCCATCGTCGCAGGCCTCGAGTTCGCGATACGGGCGAATGGAATGTTGCTCGACGTTCTGAGCCAGCACCAAGACCGGTTTCGCTTCATCGATCCGCGCACCCTGCCCCTCTTTCGCAACATCAACAACGTGCTCTTGGTCGGAGCAGCGGCGTACTTCCTCTTCCTAGTATGGAATCTGGACGTGTCGGCGTGGCTCGCGTCGGCAGGGATCCTGGGCATCGCAGTCGGGCTGGGAGCGAGAGACACCGTCGCGAATTTCTTCGCCGGCGTTCTCATCCTGGCCGACGCGCCATACCGGATTGACGACTACATCATTCTCGATTCCGGGGAGCGCGGGAAGGTGACGCACATCGGACTGCGGAGCACTCGCCTCCTGACCCGTGACGACATCGAGGTCACCGTTCCCAACGGGGTCATGGGCAACACGAAGATCATCAATGAGACCGGGGGACCCGACACGAAGGAACGGATCCGGGTGCGCGTAACGTGTGCATACGGGTCCGACATCGATCACGTCAAGGACATCCTCGTCAAGGCCGCGGTTGCTCACGCGGACGTGTGCGCCGAACCAGAGCCGCGCGCCCGGTTTCGCTCATTCGGAGATTCGGGGCTGGTGCTTGAGCTCCTGGCCTGGGTCGATGAGCCGGTTCTTCGGGGCCTCGTTACGGATGCGCTCAACTCGGAGGTGTACCGACGCTTCACGGAGGAAGAGATAGAGATCCCCTATGCGAAGCAGGACCTTTACGTGAAGGAAATGCCGTCCGCGAACCCTACGCGTCCCGTGTAGTTCGGAAGGACCCGGTCCGCGGTCGGAGAGCATCCCCCCGGCCGGCCGCGAATACGCTTCGAGACCGGCCATGTAACTCGGTCGTGAGCCGGGGGGCGGGGCGAGCGGGACCACGCCGAGAGGTGCGAAGCGTCACGACCATCCTCCCACGATCTCTTCGCCCCGCTCCCCAGGCTCACCTCCCGCAACAAGTCGGCCCTCGATTCGGGCTTGTCTCTCGCCAGAACCCCGCCTCCCGTTCAGGATCACTCGTCGTTGGACAGGACTGTCTCTGGTGCGGTATTCCTGCCGTTCATAGCTTTTGGAAGAGCGCCCCGCCGGGCACCAGCATGAACGGATCAAGAAGACGAAAGGAGAGTCGATGACCAAGCGCCGGATGATATTGGTGTTGATCGCGCCGCTGCTCGTATTTCCCGCCCAAGCGGTCTCACAGGGCGACCAGACGTGGGCCACGTACGTCACCGAAGAGGAGTGGCAGACGGTAAATGAGCTCCCGGGCGTCGATCGGCAGATCGTGAGCCGAGACATCGGCCAGCTCAATCTCTCGGTTGGAATCATCCACCGCGGCTCGACACGCGGAGAGTCGAACCAGGGTGGTGGGGGCGGTGGGGGCGGTCCCCCCCCGGCCGAGAGTTGCGGCGTCACCGCCTCCGACCGGGACAGTGGGACATCGGGCATCATGCACCTTCACCAGACCGAAACATATGTCATCGTCTCCGGATCCGGCACGCTCGTCACGGGAGGTGAAATCCTGAACGGGAGGGGCTTTTCGTCCGAAAGCGTCGTCACGACAACCCTGAACGGCCCCTCCTGCAGCGGCAGCATCGTGGGCGACTGGGTCTCCAAGCATGTCAAGGAAGGAGACATCGTGATCATCCCGGCCGGCACGCCCCACGGCTGGCTCGATGTCCCGGTTCACGTCGACTACCTGAGCGTGCGCCCCGATCCCGATCGTGTCCTCCCGGACGATTACATCAACCCGGCCCTGGGCGACGGCTTCCAGATGCGGACCGCACCGTAGTCGCTGACGGGCCGGACCCGCTCGACTGGCCAGGGTCCGGCAGATCGTGTCGGACCCTGGCCTCCCTGCTCGCACTCCCTCGCCCACCCACCCCCCATTCCCGGAGACCCACCACCCCGGCAGACCAAATGCTTCGCGTGTGACCTGCAATCCAGGGAGTTCCACACTGCCCGGGCTTGGATAGACCCCGTTCTCCATTGATTCCACTGCGTCCTCTCGGGGGGGGTCACTGCAACCCCGATGCTACCGGTGACCACGATCGGACCATGAACCGTTCGCTTCGGTTCACGTTTCTGGACTCCTGGCATTGCGTCCCTGACCGGGGGTCGGGAACCACCGCTGGGATCGCCAGTCTTTCGCAGGCGTTGGAACTCCTTGGACACAGGGTAGAGGTCATCCGGCCGACCCGCGTGAGCCGGAGGCTGGTGGATCGGATCCGGTTCAATCTCTCGCTGGCAAATCGGATCGATTCCGGTGATGAGTCCGACGTGGTGATCGGCTTCGACTTGGACGGTTTCCGATGGGCCCACCGTCGCCCTCGGCGTGTGCCGTACATCGTCTCCCTCAAGGGGATCGCCGCAGACGAGGCCCGATTCGCCCGGTCAGCACGCGAGGGCTGGGTTCTGCGGATGCTCGCGATTCTGGAGCACCGAAACGCATCCGGTGCTGACCAGGTTCTCGTGCCGAGTCAGTACTCACGCGAGTTCGCGGTGGATCACTACGGGATCCCTCCCGGGAAGATCCAGGTCGTGCCCGAGGCGATTGACATTCGCATCTGGAAAGCACTCCGGGACCGGCACGGTGACCCACATGCCGGGAGTCGCTCCCGCCCTCCGACGGTTCTCTCCGTGGCACGCCAGTACCCTCGCAAGGATACCCAGAGCCTCCTTCACGCAATGAAGATCGTTGTGGCCAGGCAACCGGAGGTCCGCCTCATCGTCATCGGCGGGGGGCCGGAGCTGCCGCGCCTTCGGAGACTCTCGAGAGACCTCGACCTGGACGAACACGTGTCCTTCCGCGGTCCCGTGGCCTGGGACCGCGACGTGCGTGCGGCGTACTCCGAGGCCGATCTCTTCTGCCTGCCATCCAGACAAGAGGGGTTTGGGATCGTCTTCGTGGAGGCCATGGCAGCGGGCCTCCCCGTCGTAGCCGCACGAGCCGGGGCCACGCCGGAAGTGGTAGAACACGAGCGAACGGGGCTGCTCGTCCCCCCCTCCGATCCTCCATCTCTTGCTTCCGCCCTGCTGAGACTACTCGCGAACCCCGAGGAACGGAGGCGTCTCGGAAAAACGGGGATCCGCGCGGCGGAGAAGTATGGGCTAGAGACCGTCGGCCGCGGCTTGGTGCACCGAATTCGGCCCCTCGTCGAAGCATCCCGTCAGGCGAGCCCGGTGTCATTCGCAGCATCGTGCGCCGGCCGGGGGCGTCGATACTCTCCGCACCCGCCCACGTCGCAACGGGACACGGCGGGTCCCGGCCATCTCCGAGAGACTTCCCAAAGCTGACCCCGGCCACCGATCCATTCGGGTCGGAATGGAATGAAGAACGGACGCTCCGTTGTCGAATCGGTATGAGCGGCGAGCACGGACAGGACGCCGTGCTTCGCCCTCATTCAACCCCAGCGGCCTGACATCCATGATCACGAGTCGGAGATGGCGCTGGTTCGCCGTCTCCAGCTCACGGTACTCCGGCGATCGTCGCGTCACAGCCACTGTAGCGTGACACGAAGCGTCGCGCTCAGGCTCGGCCGCCCGGGCGTCGAGAACCCCATGCTGCCGACCGCTGGGGCCAAGGCTAGATTGCGGTCGGGACCGGGTCGCGCTCCCAACCCGCTCCCCGCCCGAGCACCGACTCGTGAGACGCCGTACGCGGGCACCGAGACATGCGCGCGGAAGCGCTGAGGATCTCCACATGACAGATCGGGCACCCAACCCCGGGACTATCCAGAGCCTTGAGGCCGAGGTGACCCGCTGTCGCGCCTGTCCCCGGCTCGTGGCGTGGAGAGAGTCCGTCGCGGAGGGGAAGAGGGCCGCGTACCGGGAGGAGGAGTATTGGGGAAGGCCGGTTCCGGGGTTCGGAGATCCCGGCGCGCGCCTGCTCATCATCGGGCTCGCCCCAGCAGCCCACGGAGCGAACCGTACCGGACGCATGTTCACGGGGGACAGATCGGGCGACTGGCTCTACGACGCACTCCATCGCTTCGGCTTTGCCTCCACGCCTCACTCGACGAGCCGCGACGACGGACTGCGACTTGACGACGCGTACGTCACCGCGGCCGTTCGGTGCGCACCGCCGAAGAACCGCCCTCGCCCGGACGAACGCGACCACTGCAAGCGCTTCCTCGAGCGCGAGCTCGACCACTTCCTCCCGAGACTCCGGTGCATCGTGGCGCTGGGGCAGTATGCCTTCGACCACACGCTGAGGCTCCTTCGTGACCGCGGGATTCGCGTCCCTTCCCCGAGACCGCGCTTCGGCCACGGCCGGGAGATACGGCTCGACGGTGACCCACTGATCCTCGCGTCCTATCACCCGAGCCAGCAGAACACCTTCACGGGGAAGCTGACCCGGGATGCCTTCGCCTCGATTTGGCGGCGCGCCCGGGAACATGTGGACGGAGCCGCCCCGCCAAACCGGCGGACGTAGACGGACCGGAGCGGCCATAGCGCGCCGAAAGCGGCTCTCGTAGCTTCCTGTCGGCGGGCTGTGCATCCGTCCACGGTCCGTTCCGCAGCACAGTGCGGCGAGGCAGCGCGAGGAAGGCTCCGAGCGGGCCGCTCTAGACGGATGTTCCCCGTACCGCGGGTCCTCTTTTCCCGGCGCTGCCGCAGGAACACCCTTCAAGCGAGCGTAGTTCAATGACGCACGATTACGGCAGCGCTTTTCCCAACTCCCGCAAGGTCTACATCGAAGGCACCCGGGGCGTCCGGGTCCCGATGCGGGAGATCTCGCTCAGCGGGGACGAGCCCCCGCTTCGCGTCCCCGACACGAGCGGTCCGAGAGACTCGGACCCACGCACTGGCCTCCCCCTGATCCGAAGCCCGTGGGTCGAGGCGCGAAGCGTCCGGCAATCAGATCATTTGGAGGGGAGCGCTGCATCCACCTCGCCGCCCGCCCTGAACGGGGCCTCTCCCAATGGCTCGGCGACGACCCCCGGACTCTGCCGCGCCGTCTACGCCGGGAACGGACCGGTCACGCAGATGCACTACGCCCGGAGGGGCGAGATCACCCCCGAGATGGAGTTCGTCGCCCTCCGCGAGGGAATGGAGGCGGAGTTCGTTCGCGAGGAGGTGGCGCGGGGACGCGCGATCATCCCGGCGAATATCAACCACCCAGAGCTCGAGCCCACGATCATCGGTCGAGCCTTCCGGGTGAAGATCAATGCGAACATCGGGAACTCCGCGGTCCGAAGCTCGATCGAGGACGAGGTCGAGAAGCTCAGGTGGGCGACGCTCTGGGGAGCGGACACAGTCATGGATCTCTCCACGGGCCGGGACATCCACCTGACACGGGAGTGGATCATCCGGAACTCCCCGGTGCCGATCGGAACCGTGCCAATCTACCAGGCACTCGAGAAAGTGGGCGGAGCCCCGGAGGAACTGACGTGGGAGGTCTACCGGGACACCCTCGTCGAGCAGGCGGAGCAGGGGGTGGACTACTTCACCGTCCACGCCGGCGTCCTCCTCCGCTATATCCCGATGACCGCGAACCGGCTCACCGGGATCGTGTCGAGAGGCGGGAGCATCATGGCGAAGTGGTGCCTCGCGCACCACGACGAAAGCTTCCTCTATACCCGCTTCGGCGAGATCTGCGAGATCATGCGCGCCTACGACGTCTCCTTCTCGCTAGGCGACGGGCTTCGGCCGGGCTCGATCGCGGATGCGAACGACGAGGCGCAGTTCGCGGAGCTCAAGACGCAGGGCGAGCTGACTCGATTCGCGTGGGAGATGGAGGTCCAGACAATGTGCGAGGGCCCGGGCCACGTCCCGATGCACCTCATCCGCGAGAACATGGACCGCCAGCTCGACTGGTGCGACGAGGCGCCCTTCTACACGCTCGGCCCCCTGACCACGGACATCGCACCAGCGTATGACCACATCACGAGCGCGATCGGGGCCGCCCAGATCGGGTGGTACGGGACGGCGATGCTCTGCTACGTGACGCCGAAGGAGCACCTGGGGCTTCCGAACCGGGACGATGTGAAGCGGGGCGTCATCGCCTACCGTATCGCGGCCCATGCGGCCGACCTGGCGAAGGGACACCCGGGCGCCCAGGCGTGGGACGATGCCCTCTCGAAGGCGCGTTTCGAGTTCCGCTGGCGCGACCAGTTCAACCTCTCGCTGGATCCGGAGACGGCGCTCGCGTATCACGACGAGACGCTCCCGGCGGAGGGCGCGAAGGTCGCTCACTTTTGCTCGATGTGCGGACCCAAGTTCTGCAGCATGAAGATCACCCAGGACGTCCGCGAGTATGCCGCCCGCCGCGGGCTGAGCGAGGAGAGTGCCCTCGGCGCCGCGATGCGGGAGAAGTCCGACGAGTTCCGGGGCCGTGGGGGCGAGATCTACCTAGAGGCCGCAACGCCCTCCGCACCCGAGTGACTCCCGGCGCCTCCGGCCCGCCGGGGGTCACGGCCCGATCTGCCGGGACACCTCGGCATCCACCGTGAAGTCGATCGCGGGACCCGCCGGAATCAGGTCCTCGCTGAAGCTGACCTGCCAACCCCATCCGCCGCCGGTAAGCCCTCCCAGCCCGAACGCGAGGTTCAGCGGGAACCCCTTGAGCTCTCCCCCCGTGAACCCCCGCACGTAGCTCGTACTCCCCCGAAGCTGAGCCATCAGGGAGACCGCCGGCCAGCGTCGGTACTCGACGGTCCCCGAGAAGAAGGCGGCCCGGGAAGCCGCGAGCGGCTCGAGCTCCCTCGGAGGATTCGCGAGGGTGAGACCGCTCGATCCGTGGATGACGAGGGATGCCCGGGAGAGGCGCCCGTGCACGGAGAGGGCGCCGTCGAACCGCCCCGGCGCGACGGGACCGGCCGCCCTCCGAAGCCCCGCCCGGAGGCTCAGTGAAGAGGCGTCCGAAGTCCCCCCGCGGATCCTCCACTTCGCAAAGAGGCGGAAGTCCTCGAGGGAAAGTACCCGTTGCTCGGAGGGGAATTCGAAGCTCCCCCCCTCAAGTTCCTCGTGCTCCAGGAAGAGGAGATACGCCCCATTGGGGCGGTGCCCCCGGCCACCGTTCGGGAGCCCGAAGAAGTCGTGGAATCCGGAGATAAAGCGATCCAGGAACCCGCCCCACCCCGTGTACCAGCCCACTCGGGCACCCACTTCGAGCGCGTTCGTCCACCCGTAGCGCACCGCCAGGGAGTTCGTCATCTGCTCGAGATCGAAGAGGTGGGCGTGGTTCGGCCGGTTGCTCGCCTCAAGGACGTTCGAGTAGGAGGTGGAGAACTCGAAGCGGAGCGCACCCTCCCCGACCGGATCGGCCGGTTCCGCCTCGGGGACGTAGAGGAGGCGGTAGAGCGGATTCTGCTCCGAGGTCCGCAGGGGGCCGGCGGACCCCTGCCCCCGAACGCCGACCGGAAGGAGGACGAGGAGGGCGAGCAAGACGCCCGCCGATACCGGAAGCGCGTGTCCGCCCACCGGCTTCGACCGGAGGGGGCAGCTTCGCCAGCCTCGTCTCGTCCGCACTTGCAGCTGCACTCCGCCTCCCAGTGACAATGCGGGAACGATGGATCCAGATCGGGTCGGCGGCAATGGGTCGATTCGCGAAGAGGCCTACCCGGGAGTCGTTTCATTGTGGCCCGCCACGGCGCATGTTATCAGTATACGCGTGGAGATGAAGCCCTAGCTGATAGGAGGTGTACCTTGCTCCGCACGACATTCGCCGCAGCGTTGGCACTGATCGCCGCAGCCGGCTTCGCGATCGGGGTCGATGCCCAGGACAGCACCCACTATGTGCGCTACGAACAGGCCGGTGAGGCTTCCTGGGGGGTCCTCGAGGGGGAGACGATCCTTCAGCTCTCCGACGCGCCGTACGTGGGCGGCACACCGACGGGAGACTCCGTCCAACGCGCTTCCGTCAAGCTCCTCGCCCCGGTAGACCCCCGGCAGATCTTCATGACGGCCCTCAACTTCCGGAGCCATATCAGCGGAGACCCGGCCGAGTATCCAGGGCTCTTCCTCGTGCCCCCGTCTTCGATCGTGGGTCCCGAGGATCCGATCGTCCGCCCCCCGGACTCGGAGAACCTGCATTACGAGGCCGAGCTCGTGGCGGTGATCGGGCGAGAGGCCACGAATGTCTCCCTAGCAGATGCCCACAACTACGTCTTCGGCGTGGCCTCCGGGAATGACGTGAGCGAGCGGGCGTGGCAAGGGGCTGACATCCAGTGGGCCAGGGCAAAAGGCAGCCGCACCTTCAACGCCGTCGGACCCGCCCTCGTGACGGAGCTGGACTACGAAAACCTGGACATTGAGGGGAGGCTCAACGGCGAGGTCCGCCAGGGCGAGAACAGCTCGGACATGATCTTCGGAATCAACTACATGGTTCACTACATCTCCCAGTACTTCACCCTGTATCCCGGGGACCTTGTCTGGTCGGGAACGATGGGGAGCACCCGCGCGATGCAGCCGGGGGATGTATACGAGGTGGAGATCGAGGGCGTTGGCGTCCTCAGTAACGAGGTCGTTCAGGGCCACTAGCTCCGGCCGGGTCGATCCGACCGACCCGCGATCTTTCCCTATTTGACGGGAGGGAGCGAAGCCGTCTGCTCGGCTTCGCTCCCTCCCGTTTTTTCCGTTCCCTGGAGAGAGACCGATGCACTACGTACTCTTCTACGAGCTGGCAGACGACTACATGGAGCGCCGCCCGCCCCTTCGAACCACGCATCTGGCGCTGGGTGGGAGGGGGAGGGGGATCTCCTCCTCGCCGGCGCGCTCGACGATCCGGCCGACGGGGCGATGTTCGTGTTCAACGGACCCGGTCCCGAGGCGGCTGAGCGCTTCGCGGCGGCAGACCCCTACGTCGCAGGCGGCCTTGTCCGGTCGTGGCAGGTACGGCCGTGGAACACGGTCGTCGGACGGGATGCCTCGAACCCGCTCCGGCCGGAAGCAGGATAGGGAGGAGAAGGCCACCTTCCTCGTCCCCGCGTATCGGAGACGGATCCTGTCCCGCCCGGGCCCGCGACCGTCCTCCGAGATCGAGCGGTGTCGCCCGGTCGGTCGGGGGGTCTTCAGCGAACGGCTTGCCGGGAGGACCGGCTCGACGCACTCCCGGCGGGGAAGAGTTGAGGGAATCGGCCCAACGATGAAGTCCTGACCACGCGCCGCCGATCCGTGCAGGGGGGCCGGCCCTCACCCGGGGCGCGCACGGGCTCCGGCGGACGTCCCGCCGGAGCCCCGGGACGGGGCCTCCTCGGCCCCCATCCCGGGGAATCGCAGGGAGAGGCTTACTCCCCTCCGCCGGTCACCGTGAAGTTCACCGTATCGACCACGGGTGGATTGAGCGGTACGTGCATCCCGTCCGCCACGACCGCGATGATCCGGTGGGAACCGGGCGCAACTCCCTCGATCAGGTGCACGCTCGTGCCATCCCCCTTGTGAATGATCCCCTCCACGCCGGCCGGGATCAATTCGTCCATCGGCGTGACGTCCACGTCCAGGAATATGTGATGGTGTCCCGTGCCGGGATCCATGACGCCGGCCTCGACGACCGTAAGTTCCTGCGTCTCGAAGACGACCTCGACATTCGGACCCTGGACCTCCGCCCCGTCCATCGGCTGCGTGATCGAGACCGACCCCGAACTCATGGGAGCCTCCGGCATCTCCTCCATCGCGCTCTCCTCGCCGGGTGCCCCGGCGTCCGGAGCCGTGTCCCCGCACCCCGAGAGAACGAGCAGTCCAGCCATTGCCAACCAAACGATCCGCCGTTTCTCCATCATGATTCCCCCGTAATCAAATGACACGTGGCAGTCCCGCCGCGGCGTCGACCGTCAGCCGGGACCTCTGCTATCTTGGCAAAGCTCGCGGGTGAGGGGAAGCCCCCCTGACCGCCCGCGTGGACCCGGAGGGGTCCCCGTGGGCCGCCGACAGCGGCGCCCTCACGGACCGTCCCGAGAGGCGTTCGCGGGACTCCCGGATAGGATCCGGACCCGGCGGATCCTAGCTTGGCTGAGCGCCGCCTGGAGACCCCACCAGTCCGCCGTATCCGTGGGATTTGGGATCCGGATCGTCAGAGAGAAGTCTTCGGACGCCGCCCGGGCCGCCGCGAGGATCTCCACGCCCTCGTCCTCCGTCAGACCGTTCCAGTCGAGCCGAAGCTGATCCTTCGGAGTGACCCCGATGCCTACGGGACCCGTCTCCCCGGGGTCCTCCACCTCCCGCAACGCCCCGATCCCGGGTAAGCCGGCCACCTGCGCCCGGATTGCCTCGTTCGCGCCCGGGGAGCCGTCGGCGTGGAAGCGCACGACCACCGCCTCCGTGACCCGGCGCCAGAGGGCGGCGGGGACCGCGCCGACGTCCGGAGCAAACACGGAGACGTTCACCACGGCGTCCGGGAACCGGACAAGCTCCCCGGTGAGCCCCGGCCCCGGCTCGGAGACCGGTTGCCCGGAGAGGGACGCGGCCACAAGGAGCGGGAGGGCGCGGGCCCACGCGGCGGCGCCTCGAACGCGAGAGATCTCCCGCCGTTGCGGCCCGCTGGGCCGATCAGAGCTGCCCGGCATCCGAGCTTCGCTGGTAGACGCGGAGCCCGAATTCCGGGATCATCGCCAGGATGTGATCGAAGATGTCGGCCTGCACGTCCTCGTGCTGCATCCACCGGGTGTCTGCGGTGAAGACGTAGATCTCGATCGGGATGCCTTCGGGCGCCGGAGCGAGGTGCCGGACGAGAAGCGTCATTCCGTGATGCAGCTGCGGGTGGCTCTTCAGGAACCTGACGATGTAGGCCCTGAGCGTCCCGATGTTCGTGAGCCGCCTCCCGTCCCGACCACCCACCTCGCCCCCCGGCGGATCCACGCCGCCGTCCACCTCGATCTGCGACCTCTTCCCTGCCATGTACTCGCGGAGGAGCTCCCAGCGGGAGAAGCGCTCGATCTCTTCCTCGGTCAGGAACCGGATCGTGGACTGATCGAGGTGAAAGGAGCGCTTGATCCTTCGCCCCCCGGATTCCTCCATCCCGCGCCAGTTCCGGAACGAGTGCTCGAGGAACTTGTGCGTGGGAATGACCGTGAACGTCTTGTCCCAGTTCTGGACCTTCACGGAGTTGAGGGCGATGTCGGAGACCTCCCCGTCCGCGTTGAACTCCGACATCTCGATCCAGTCGCCCACGCGGAGGAGATCGTTCGTCGTGATCTGGATCCCCGCGACGAGCGAGAGAAGGGTGTCCCGAAAGACGAGGAGGAGGACGGCGGTTAGTGCGCCAAGGCCGCTCAGGAAGATAACGGGGGAGCGGCCCATGAGAACGGAGACGACGAGAATCAGCCCCGCGAGGTGGGAAACGACGTTCGCCACCTGGAGGAACCCCTTGATGGGCCGCTCCTTCGCCTGGGGCATCTCGCCGTAGATCCTGTTCACAGCGGCGAGCGCCGCATCCACGGACCGCACGAGGACGACGACCATGAGCGCCAAGATCCCTCGCTGGAGGGCGAGGAACGCCCACTCAGGCACCCCCGGCACGATCAGGACGCCGTAGTGCCAGACGAGGAGCGGAACGCCCCAGACGAGCCGCTCGGGCAACCTCGCGTCGAGGATCGCATCGTCCCACTGGGTCTGGGTCCGGGCGGAGAGGAGCCTCAGGAAGCGGGAGAGGTAGAGGCGGACCGCACGGTGGAGCGCCTCCCCTACGAGGAAGACGGCGACGAGCACGGCCGCCGCCCCGATACCGGGGTGGGCCTCGATCCAGGGCGCAATCGGGCCGAGCAGGGGATGAATTTGCGTGGCCATCGGATGGTGAGGTGCCGTCCCGGCGGGGCAGCACGAGGCAAGGTGGTGAAGCTCACGTGGCGGTTACGCTTCCCCTCTCTCGAATGTTCCGCTACTTCCCGGACGCCGCGGCCTCGCCGCAGGCGGACGATGACGCGCGGGATGGCTTCCGCCGAGGGGCCGGGCAAAGGGAAGCGGGGGGCGAGTCCGGCGGGCAGCGCGTATACGATGGCCCGCCGGGCGGGCGCCTTGTCGGGCTGCGGCGTGAGTCTTTTCCAACGTGGCGGGGCGGGCCTTGGTGTGAGGTCCCGATGTGGAGCTTCTCGAGCAGGGCGGGACCTGTTGGTTGACGTGCTCGGATCCGCCGTCGACGTGGAAGGCCTCGATGATGAAGGGGAAGGCGGTGATGCGGGCTTCGAGGACGGGGGCAAGGAAGTGCTAGGAGTCTGCGCCGCAGAAGCACAGCTGACTGAGCCGAATGGTCATGGAGCCGTCCGCGGCGAGGCGGATCCGGGTGATTGGGAGGTTGAGGACTTGTGTCTGCGACGGATCGGGAGAGCGGAATGGATGCGTTGGGGGGGCAAGAGAGCTACGAGAGCCCTCGCGCCGGCAGATGCGGGGGTGAACCCTCGTGCAGTCATGCCGCCTGAAGGGTGTGCAGCCGCTTCACATTGAGTGCCAGGCACACGAGGGTCCACTCCGGCCCGGACCTTCTCGAGGCCCCGGAAGCTGAATCGTCGAAAGCCCATCACCTCCTTGATCCAGCCGATGGGCGCTTCGGCCTGCCACTTTCGCCGTGCGTAGCGTCTTCGACCATCTTCGCTCGCCAGCTTCTCGGCCATGCGGGCTTTCGCCGGATATTCCTCCTTGTCAACCGTGGGGGCGGCCTTGCCCTCCCGGGCCAGCGCCACATACCCATCGATGTCTCGCTCTTCCAGTTCCTCGAGATCCCGCTCGTTGCAATAGCCCGTGTCCGCCAGCACCTGCGCCGGCGTCTCGCCGTACGCTTGCGCCACCGCGTCGACCATGGGCACCAGCTGGCCCTGGTCGCTCGCGTTGTCCGTCACCTCGGCCCCGACCACCAGCTGGTTCTCCCCCTCCACGACCGCCTGTGCGTTGTAGCACTGCTGGAACCCCTCCGAACTCGTCTTCATGATCCGGCTCTCAGGGTCCGTGAAGTTGCTCTGCGCCGCCTCGTCCGGCTCTCCGTACTCCCGCTTGTAGGGCCTGCCGCCCTTCGGGTTGCGCGTCTGCCCCGGCTTGCGGCCCCGTGCGTCGTCCGCCGCTCTCTGCTCGGCTTCCAGGCGCGCCTTCGCCTCCCGGATCGCCGCCAGCCGGTCCTCGCGCCGCCTGAGCTCCTCCGGCACCTCGTCTCCGCAAGCTTCCTCCCCGTAGCGCTCGTCTTCCGCTTCGTCCACCGCCTCGGCTTTCTCCAGCAACCCCTTGATCTCCCCTCTCAGCCCCCGGATCTCCGCCTCCAGCCCAGCCTCCTCCTTGACCATCCGGCCGTAGCTCATCGCCTTGCGCTTGCTCGCCTTCGCCCGAACCTTCGTCCCGTCCACCGACACCCTGCCAAGCCCCGCCAGCCCCAAGGCCCGCGCGAGCATCACCACCTCCACGAACACCGCCCGGAAATCCCCGAGATGGCGCCTGCGGAACTCGCACAGCGTCCGGTGCTTCGGGAAGTTCCCCGCCGCCAGCATCCGAAACGCAACATCCTCCTCCAGCTTCCTCGCCATCTTGCGCGACGAGAAGGTGCCCGTCGCATACGCGTAGATCAGCACCTTCACCATCGTCCGCGGGTCGTACGGCGAGTTGCGCCGCCCGTCCCCCCGGTACCCCGCCCGTAGAACGCGCTCAGCTCCACCGCGTCCGCCAGGTCGCTCACATGGTGCGCCAAATGACCCTCCGGCACCCACTCCCGAAGATCCGGAGGCAGCAGCAACATCTGCTCCGGATCGTACGGTCGAAACGTCGTTCCCATTCACCCCCCTCCGTGTGCCGCAACCCTTCCCACTGCCTTCGCTACCACCAAAGATAGCCGCCGCAAGGTTCTGCGGCGCAGACTCCTAGCTATAGGTAAGGGTTCGAGCGGTCCGCCCCGTGGTTCTCCCCCTCACGATCCCGGGACACTCAGCGCACTTCGCTCGCTACCGTGACGTCGGTCCCTGCTACAGCCCCTGGGGGCCGGCGGGCGGCAGCTTCGGGAATGAAGCGGCGCCTGATCGGCGATCCTGACATGTCCCGCGTCTCGACCTCGATTGTCGAACGGTCGAACCTGACCCTGAGGATGCGAGTACGCCGGTTCACCCGGCTGGCGAACGCATTCTCTAAGAAAGCCGAGAACCATGCCCACGCGGTCAGCTTGGGGTTCATGGCCTACAACTTCTGCACCCCACACACAATTCTGACTCAGAAGGCGAAGGGCAAAAAGACGACGCCCGCGATGGCGGCCGGTCTAGAAGATCACCCGTGGACGATGCTGGATGTGGCCGAACGGATGGACTCGGACCTCGAGATCTTCCAAGTCGCCTAACGCTGTTACGTCAAACTGGCCCACTACCTCCGGGGCTTCCAGGCTTGCCCCCCGCCAAAGAGGCATCCTATAGTCCTGATGTTATAGTTCTTCGCGACCGGAGAGGGGAGCCCACGAGTGAACTGCAACCCCACGGAGGGGACGGTTCTGATGAGCAGAAAGAACAGAGTGAAAAGAAGCGGTCTTGTGGTACCCGTGATGGTGGTCGCCTTCGGGCTACTGCTCTCGGTCGATGCGAGCCCTGTCTCAGCCCAGGTGGATGACCCCTGGAATGCGAGGTGGCTCGTCGGGAACTCGCTCCCGGAGCACCCGGGTGAGTACCCGGCGTCTGTGACCTTGATTCCCAACCCACGCACGGATCTGACCTACGCCGGGGACATCGCGCCGATCATCCAAGAGAACTGCGTTAAGTGCCATCGGCCCGGGAGCGTGGCTCCCATGCCGCTCGAGACGTACGAGCAGGTGAGGCCCTTCGCTCCGATGATCCGGGACCGCGTCATCAGACGGGTAATGCCCCCTTGGCCAGTCGATCGGACGGTGGGTATCACGGAGTTCAAGAACGACCCCTCGCTGACCGAGGAAGAGATCCGCACGATCGTGGACTGGGTCGACTCCGGGGCGGCCCTCGGCGACCTTGCCGACCTGCCCGAGCCGATCCAGTGGCCCGACGGGAGGACGTGGGAGTTCCAGGACCAGCTGGGGCCGCCGCATGCGGTCTTCCAATCTCCCATGTACACGGTCGAGGCGAACGGGATGGACCAGTGGCCCGCTCCCAGGACGCCGCTCGAGGAGGTTCAGATCGAGGGAGAGCCGATCACGACGGAGCGGTGGATCAGGGCGATCGCGGTCAGGCCGCACAGCTCTGAGGCGCGTAACGTCTTCCACCACGCCAACCCCGGCCTCATCATGCCCGGTGAGGCGGCCCATCCGATGGAAGCCCGCAGCGCGTTCGGTCAGGGAGTGATCGACCTGATTGATTCGGCGATCGGCACGGAGGGCCGGGTCTTTCCCGAGGGCCACGGCCGGGTGATCCGGCCGGGCTCGGTGATCTCGTGGGGGCTCCACTATCACCCGTACGAGCACGACATCAATGCCGCCTTGCAGGTCGCCGCCTGGTTCTACCCCGACGGCTACAAGCCTGAGCACTATTCCATGGGTGACCCCTCGTTCCGGGGCACCGTCATTACGCACGTGCCCTTCCATCCGGGTGCCAGCACGGCCTATTCTCCGACCGGCCGCTTCGGTGACGAGTCGGACCTCCTCATCCCGCCCCACGGCGTCGCGACGATAAGGGGGGCGCACGTCCTGGATCGGCCCGCCATGATCCACAGCATTCGCGGCCACATGCACATGCGGGGGAAGTACCAGATCCTCGAGGCCATCTATCCGGACGGGAGCTGGGAGACCCTCTCGAAGCTGAACTGGGATCACGGCTGGCATACGCTGGTCCTCTACGAAGACCACGTCATGCCGCTGCTCCCCAAGGGCACCGTGCTCACCATCACCTCGACGTGGGACAACACCACCGAGAACCCCCACAACCCTGACCCTAATCAGTGGGTCACGGGAGGTGACCGGAGCGTGGACGAGATGGGACATATAAGACTCGGCATTACCTATTTCGACGACGAGGCCGAGTTCCAGGAGATCGTCGAGGAACGCCGGCGCATGCTGGGCGAGAGGTCGACCGTCTCGAGGTAAGGCGCCGACGCGGGAAGAGCTACACATGATCAACAAGCCATCCTTCACCCTGACAGCGCTGGTCACCTGCGTGCTCGGTCTGGGGTTGACGATCCCGCTCGAGGCGCAGCAGTGGGAGGAGCGAATCCACGGGAGCGCCGGCGAGTGGGGCGTTCAGAACCTGCGTCCGCGGGGCCAGCCGGTCGTCCCCATTTTCGATGGCTGGGTTGCGGAAGGGGACGGCACCGCATCGCTGTGCTTCGGATACTTCAACTTGAACTACGACGAGGCCCTCGAGATTCCCGTGGGGCCGAACAACTACATGGAGCCCGAAGAGTATAACGGGCTCCAGCCGACCCGCTTCAACCCCGTGCCCCTGGATGGCGGGGACAAGCCGCGGCACTACTGCGTCTTCACGATCAACGTGCCTCAGGGCGGTGGTCAGGACATCGTCTGGACCCTTCGCCGCCACTACCAGGATTATTCGGTGCCGGCCAACTCGGGGTCGCTCGCATACCGGGTGTCTGACATCTACTTCCCCACCGATCGCGCCGAGCGCGGCGGATCGGTCGTGCCTATCGTCCGATTCGTCGAGCCGGAGGGGCCGGACGGAATTGGCAAGGGCCTCCGTGGCGGGAAGCGAGTGGGTCCCCTATCGGCCCACGTCGGCCGGCCACTCACCCTCACCCTGGCCGTCCGACAGCCCACGGTCGAGGAGTACCCGGAGCTCGCTGACTACGACGGCGGGGGCAGGGTGTTCGGGGTAAGCTGGCAGAAGTACTCAGGACCCCCGGACATCTTCGGGAACGTGAACTTCAGCCACAACTACATCGAGGTCGGCCCGGTGGAGGGGACCGCGACGACCCAGGCCACCTTCGAGGAGCCTGGCGACTACGTGCTGCTCGTACAGGTGCTAGGCGGCGGTTACCCCAACCAGTGCTGCTGGACCAACGGCTACGTGGAGGTCAACGTTAGCCCATAGGCGTTGTCTTTTCTGCCAGCGCTTGGATAGTCGAGAGGCATGTCGGAGCCAAACTCGGCGGAATCCCGTAAGGGCTTGCAGCGACACTGACGATCAAGCTGAAGGCTATCGTAGGGCCCGACGAGGCCGGTGACGACCCCGTCGGCAGAGCGGTGGTAGGTGAATAGAGGCCGTTAGCCCCTTGGGGCGCCGCGGTGACCCGTCACCGCTCCGGCCACGTCGGCCCCTGCACCCTCGCCCTTACAGGGCCCATCCCCATGTACGCAAACTTCTGGATCCGCTTCCCTTCGAAGGTCTCGGTCGTGTAGACGTTGCCCTGCGAGTCCGTTGCGATGCTGTGGGCGCCGAAGAACTGGCCTGGGTATCGTCCTCCCATACCGAAGATGTACAGCTCCTCCATCGTCTCGCGGAGCACTACGCGGACCCGCTGGTTTGAGCCGTCGGGAATGTAGATGTAGGTCTGCTCGGGATCGGGCGAGAAGGCCACGTCCCAGGTCGACGGCCCCCACAAGGGGTCAGTAGCGAAGAAGGCTTCCTCCACGAACTCCCCCCCGGTCGTGAAGATCTGGATCCGGTTGCTCGCCCGGTCGCAAACGTAGACCAGTCGGTCAACCGAGACGTCGGCACAGTGCGTGGGCCCGCGGAACTGCTGAGACGGCTGGGGGCGGGGTGGGTGCTCATAGTCGTCGTCGGGCCGGTTCCCGTAAGCGGCCCAATGGCGAACGATCCGGCCAGTGTCCTGGTTAAGGACCGCGACGCGCTGGTTCAGGTAGCCGTCCGCGAGGAAGACCTCGTTCGTTTCCTCATCGACGAAGATCTTGGCCACCCGACCAAAGCTCTGTAGGTCGTTGCTGTTCGGGACATAGCCCCCCTGGCCATCCGAGCGGGCGCCCTGTTCCCCGAACTGCGCCACCACGTCTCCGTCCTGGGTGAGCTTCAGGATGTGCGAGTCGCCACCGCCGTTCCCGCCGACCCAGACGTAGCCCTCGTGATCTACGAAGATCCCGTGGTTGGACTCGGGCCACGGGTGCCCCTGGTACATCTCTCCCGCGGGCGGGCCCCAAGACCTGACGACGTTGCCGTCGAGGTCAAACGCGAGAACCGGCGGCGCCGGAATGCAGCATTCTGATCCCCCCTCCACTCTGCCCGCCTCTCCACCGGTGAGGTTTTGGCGGTGGACCATCCAGATCACATTGCTGTCGTCCACCCAGAGGCCGATCGCGCTGCCCAAGAGCCAATTGTTGGGCAAGGGCTTCGGCCAGAAGGGGTCCACCTGGAACATCGGGGCCTGCACCTGCTGCGCCTCGACCGTCCTATCGAGCTTTCCTTGGACGAACCATAGAGCGCCGACCGCCATGACCAGACCGGCTGCGGCAACCGCCCTTCCCCGTTTCGAGTTCATTGGTGGCCTCTCTTCCGTAGGGGGCTCTGTATCGGCGCGCGCCGCGAGCCCGAGGGGTGTGAGAGCATGTTACTTTGGAACGCTAGCGCTCGCAAAGGTCTGGCGGGTGGGTAGCCGAAGGTGATCGGCGGACGAGGCTTCGACCAGAGGTCTATGGCTGCGGTCGGATGACAACCCGGGCGAGGCTCTGCAGGTCCGGTCGGAGTTCGTATTCTCCCGTCGGCATTTCGCCGACTGTGAGCATGTAGGCAATCACGTCGACATACTCCTGCTCGGTCAAAGAGCCTGGATTGTCTTCCGGCATGGTCGCTCGCATGTATTCGAACAAGTCGGCAAGCGATCTTCCATCCCAAATGCGGAGGAACCGGGCCCGCGCCAAACGCGGTGTTGGACCGCATATCCGGATCGTCGGGAGCGCCATTTAACCTTCGACCATGGCAGAGACCACAGGCCCCTTCATATACGGCTTCTCCGCGTCCGGCCTGTGCGTCAGTGAAAACGGCAGCCTGACACATTGACCTCGGCGAGGCCAAGTGTCAGGTGACTACCGTATTAGAACACGTTCGCGAAATAGTCAACGCAAGTTTCGGCCACGCGCTCGGCGCTGAAGCTCCTCTTGACCAGCAGTGGCCATTCCGCCCGTCTCCCAAAGGAGTCTTTGTACTCCGTCGGACTCGTATTCGAAGTACCTAACGCTCATGTGGACCGTCATCAGCCCATAAGCCCATGGGGGCTTTCTGCCACCCCGACAGAGCAGCTCAAGAGGTTTGGAACACCTTCCTCCACCCCGACACCGTCGCGTCGCAGCCCCAACTCGAACGCTGCCTGCCCTGCCGATTGGAACTCGTCCTGGTCCTGTTCGACATTGGCCCAAACTGCCGCCTCGAAGACGGCGTTGAGCGTCTCGACGCCTGTCAAAGACTCTCTATTGGCACGGGGAAAGCGTGGTTCGGCGCACACACTCCATGGCGAGAACAAGGAGATTCCGACGATTAGGAGGGCGGCCGATCCGAAGTGCGAGCGCAGCATAGCAGTCCGCGGCTGACTCAAGGGGCAGGCTCGATACGCAGGAGTGCGCCGTCGTCTTCTTCGTCCGTCAGCAGGTACAAGAATCCATCGGGGCCTCCGCGCACTTCTCGGATGCGTCGCCTCAACTCGGTTAAGATCGACTCGCGGCGCAGCTCTTCGGTCCGCTCATTGAAGACAATGCGCTGGAGATGGCCCGTGCCCGGTATGCCACCCTGGCGAAGCGATCCCACGAAGACATTCCCTCTCCACGCCGGGAACTGGTCGCCCGTGTAGACGGCCATCCCTGCCGCGGCGATGGCGGGTAACCAGACCACCAGGGGCGATTCCATCCCATCGCGTGTCGGATGGTCTGTGATCCTTTCGCCCGAATAGTTACGTCCAAAGCTGACGAGTGGCCATCCGTAGTTACGGCCCGGCGACAGGATGTTAATCTCGTCGCCACCATTGGGTCCGTTCTCGTGCTGCCAAAACTCGCCGGTCTCCGGGTGCTGGATGAGACCGAGGGTATTGCGGTGTCCCAAGGTGTAGATTTCCGGCCGATAGCCTTCGCGGTCCGCGAACGGGTTGTCTCGTGGCACCGTACCGTCGTCGTTGATCCGGAGGACCTTCCCACGCAGGCTCATCGGGTCTTGTGCAGCCGTCCCGACTCGGCCGCCTGTCGACATGTAGACCTTCCCGTCGCGGCCGAAGGCGACACGACCGTTGAGACCCGAGTTGCCCTCGAACGCATCGGTCACGACGAGATCTCTGACGTCGACAAGCGCTCCGCCCTCGAGCCGACCCCGCGCGAGCGCTGGTGCACCCCACCCGCTTCCTACCGGCTTGGTACAGGTCAGGTAGACGAGGCCGTTCTCAGCGAAGCTGGGATGGAGGGCGACGTCCATCAGCCCTCCGTTACCGTCAGTTCTGGCCTCCGGCACGCCCGAGATGGGGTGCGGGTCGAGCACGCCGTCGCGGACGACGCGAAGGCGGCCGGGCCGCTCGGTGATGAGCATACCTCCGTCGGGAAGGAACGCGATGGCCCATGGGTGCGAGAGGCCTCTAGTAACCACGCTGACCTGGATCTCGTGTTGCTCGGCCGTATCCAACACCCACGGGCCGGTGCCCAACGGTGGCACCGGTACTCCGATCGTCGATTGCCCCTGGGCGCAGCCAGCCGCGAGTAAGCCAGGTAACAGAAGCATGGCAATGCGGACAGAGACCTTCATGCGGATCTCCCAGGTGAAGGGGCGCGGGGCCATCTTTCGGGCGGGGCGATGCCCAGCTCCATCTGCTACCTCATCGAGTACCGATAGGACCGGGAGGGCGTCCGTGGCAAGAGGTGAAGTGGGGTTCCGCGAGGCAGCCCGCGTCGGGAGCCGGGAGTTCGCCGTAAGGCAACTCGCGGTTTTAGCGCCCCCGATTTGTTTGGACAGTAGATTGGCGAGGAGCCGGGGTGGAGCCGAAGCGTGGTCGCGGTTGGCACTCGCTGAGACGGAAGTTTGCCTCGGACCTCATGGACCAGCCGCTCAAGGTGCTATGCGAGCTCGGCGGCTGGAAGACGGCCCACACGGTGCTGCAGTGCTACCAGCGGGCCGACCCGAGGGGCAACTCCGGAAGGCCCTTGAGCACCGCCGGAGAGCCCGCTCCTGAGCCCGAACAGCGGGAGTCCAACAGCGGGAATCCGACCTGCCAGATCCCGTAAGTTCAATCGGGGCGCCCGGATTCGAACCGGGGACCTCCTGCTCCCAAAGCAGGCGCGCTACCGGGCTGCGCCACGCCCCGAACCCCTTGAACGGCCTCTCTAGTACCGTTACACGTTAGACGATAAACCCTAAACCAATTCGCTATAACGAATTGGCTATGCCTCCTACCGGGACACTCCAAGGAATGATCCCGTTTCCGGCACCGAGAATCCCGGATTGCCGCCGCGCACAACGGTCTTAGCTGGCATGGTCTGTCCGCGAGAGGTGGAATGCGAGGTCCCGAAAGGCGATGCCCCGGTGGCTGATCGCGTTCTTCTCATCGGGCGTGAGCTCGGCAAACGTCTTTCCCAGCCTCTGATCGTAGAACACCGGATCATAGCCGAAGCCCCCCTTCCCCCGGCCGTGGCCGAGGATGAGCCCCTCCGCCGTTCCCCGAAAGACGCTCGGTTTCCTCCCCCCGCCCTTGACGAGAGCCACGACGCACACGTAGCGCGCCGTCCGCTTCGCAAGATCCACATTCGAGAGCTCCCTCAGCAGGTGTTCGAGGTTCTCCCGGTCGCGCTCTTCCCCGGTCACCGCTTCTCCGACGGGTGCGAAGCGCTTCGAGCGTACCCCCGGTGCACCGTCAAGCGCGGCCACAACGATCCCGGAGTCATCCGCCACCGTCGGGAGGCGCGTCTGCCAGTGGAAGTAGGTGGCCTTCGCGATTGCGTTCTTCTCGAACGTGTCGAACTCCTCGATGAGATCCTCGTCCTTGGAGACGGGCACCCCTGCGGCGTTGAGGTCGACGAGTTCGAGCCTCGGCTCGTTCCTGAGGATCGCGCGGATCTCCTGCAGCTTGTGGCCGCTTCGAGTCGCGAGTAGAAGCTTCACACGCTATCCCCGTTGCAAGAGCTCGCGTTGTCGAGCTGCGAGAGTCGTTATCCCGCACAAGGCCATGTCGAGCATGCGGTCGAGCGCGGCGCGTACGAACGGCTCACCCTCTGCCGTCCCTTGGACCTCAACGAGCTCCCCGTGTCCCGTAGCGACGACATTCATGTCCACCTGCGCCCGCCGATCCTCCGCATAGTCCAGGTCCAGTCTCGGACGTGAGTCCACGAGGCCCGCGCTCACGGCGGCAACAACGTCGATCTGCGGGGAGCGGTCGACGAGCCCGCGATCCTCCAGGGACCGAAGGGCGAGAGCGAGCGCGACGCACCCTCCGGTAATGGATGCCGTGCGTGTGCCGCCATCCGTCTGGAGAACATCACAATCCACCACCACTGTCTGAGTTCCGAGCAACGGGAGGTCGGTCACGGCCCTTAGTGAGCGGCCGATCAGCCGCTCGATTTCACGCGTCTGCCCCCCGGCTCCGCTCCGCTCCCGCTTCCGCCTTGTGTGGGTGGCCCGCGGGAGCATCCCGTACTCCGCGGTGACCCACCCGGCTCCGTCTCCTTCCCTCCACGGTGGGACACCTTCTTCCACCGAGGCCGTGCAGAGGACTCTCGTATCGCCGAAGACGACAAGGCACGAGCCCTCTGCGTACGGCGCCGCGTCGCGTTCGAGCGTCAGCACCCGGAGCTCGCCGTCTCGCCGACCGGCTCTCTCCCGTGGCCCCGCCGCCCCCGTCACGCGATTGGTCCTTGGCCGGCCCCTTGCTTTTCCTCGGCGCGGAGCGCCCCAAGGAGGAGGTCCGCTCCGCGACGGAGGAGTTCTCCCCCGACGCTCCGCCCGAGAGCCGCAGCGTCATCTTGGGCGCCCGTTCCCTCTGCCCCCACGGCACGCCTTCCATCCGGGTGCGCCACGAGGCCCTTCAGGCGGAGTCCGCCTCCGAAGGGAAGGCCGAGGGCGGCGACCGGCATCCGGCATCCGGCGTCGAGCACTTCGAGGAGCGTCCGCTCAGCCGCGACGGCGGCCCGGGTCTCCGCATGATCGAGCCTCCGGAGCCACCGGGTTGTGGATAGATCTCCGCTCCGCACGGTAACGGCGAGCGCCCCCTGACCCGGTGCGGGGAGCCAGCTGTTCAGCTCGAGGTATTCAGACACTCTCGCGGTCCATCCGAGGCGCCGAACGCCGGCTGCGGCGAGAACGACCGCAGCGACCTCCCCCCGATCGACCTTCTCGATCCGCGTATCAAGGTTTCCGCGCATCTCAACGACCTCGAGATCGGGGCGGAGCGCCCGGAGGAATGCGGCTCTACGAAGCGAACTCGTCCCGACGCGAGCCCCCGGGGGGAGCGTCCGGAGGGCGGTCGCGGTTCCCTCCGGTCCTATCAGGACGTCCCGGGCGTCCTCGCGTCTCGGCACCGCGCCGATAGAGACGCCGGCCGGGAGTGCGGTGGGGAGATCCTTTAGCGAGTGAACGGCGATGTCGATCCGCTCCTCGCGGAGCGCCAGATCGAGCTCTCTCGTGAAGAGTCCCCTCCCCCCAATCTCCGAGAGGGGGCGGTCGTTCCAGATGTCACCGCTCGTCCGGATGATCTCGAGCTCCACTCTCGGGCCCGCATCCTCCTCGATCCGGCGGGCGACCCATTCGCTCTGCGTCCTCGCGAGGAGGGAGCCCCGGGTGCCGATCCGAAGCGGCTTCTCCAGGCTCACCAGTTGGACTGAAGGCCGTCGATGATCCCCTGGACGACCCGCGATAGCGCGAGCTCCCGCCCCTCCTCCTCGTTCCCCGCTGCGTCGAGGTACTCTCCCTGGGCGGCGAGCCCGGTGTTCTCCCAGAGGATGAGGCTGTTGACGCGATCGACGACCTGGACGGCAACCGAGATCCGGACCTGACGTTCGATCACCTGCGTGACCGTGCTCGCGCCGCCCTCCGGCCGATACGACTCCGCCTGCACTTGGTAGTTGCGGATCGTGCCCTGAATGACCGCCTCGGCGAACTCTTCACCGCCGGTGCGGACGCCGAAGGTGCGAGGGAGTTCGTCGATTAGGAGCTGGTGAAGCTCCTGCGAGACCTCGAACCGGTCCGTCTCGTTCTCGAAGGGAATCACCGCGAGCGTCTGCACGTGCGGCGGGAGGCCCGAGCCGGCCTGGAAGGTATAGTTGCACCCCGTGAGGGATACGACCGCGGCGAGGTACGCGCCTCTTCTCAACTCAGAAGCCCAGCGTCCAGATGTCCGTCGGGTACGATTCCACATGCTCCACGCTCTCCAAGGTGATACTGAGCTCCCGCACTTCCTCGAGATGCCGGTACACCGCTCGGCGGGGGAAGCGCTCGCCCTCCACCAGCGCAAGCTGAACTTCCTCGCTCGCTCGTCCGTCGCGCAAGACATCGATTCGCTCGATCCGGTCGTTCTGGAGCGTGTAGCGAAGCTCGCCCGCGCGCCCGTCGCTGTAGCTCAGCTCGAGTGTACCGTCCGGGTACTGGCGGCCACCGGTGAGACGCATCCCTCCCGGACGGTACACCCCGAGTGAGCCCCAGAGGAGGGCCGGGGCCGGCAGCTCGCTCCGGGCGCTTCCGGCTAGGCGAATCGCGTCTCCATCGAGCGCCGCGGCAGCAACTCTCTCGCCGTTAGAGGAGAAGAGATCGATGCGGGCAAGGCCCGGGGGCTGTATCCGGGCGGCGCCCCCTCCGCCGAGCCGCCGCCCGGGCTCCGTGATCGACCACTCGAATACGAGCCGGTAAGGGAGGTCGAGGCGGGATGCCTCCGCAGCTGCGGAGGCAACGGTTCCGGCATTCGGCGGTGGTGCACCCGGAGACGCGGGCGTGCTCGCACAACCCCCCGCTCCCGCAAGCGCTGTCGCGAGGACCCACCCTTGGAACCCCCGCGATGTGTAGCGGACCGGTCGTACCGCTTCTCTCACTCGTGAACTCCAGTAGGCAGCGCGCGGGAGGGTCCCACGCATCTCGGCCAGCGCACCTCCACTGAAAGATAGCGAAGCCTGCCGCCTGGAAGGTAGCTCCCGCTTCCCGCCCCCGCGCCTTCCCCCTAGCTTTCTCCACCATGCCTGCCGGTCCTGTCTACCTGGCCTCCGACGTACACCTGGGCGCCGCACCGCGCGAGATGGAAGAGGCGTTTCGGGAGTGGCTCGAGCATGCAGGCGAGCGAGCCCGCCTCATCTTCCTAAACGGGGACCTCTTCGACTTCTGGTTCGAGTGGGGAAGCGTCGTTCCTCGGGGTTACTCCCGCGTATTAGGTGCGCTCGCGCGAATCACCGACGCGGGGATCCCCGTTCACCTGATGGGGGGAAACCACGATTGGTGGGGCGGGCGCTACCTCTCGGACGAGATCGGGCTCATCCTCCACCGAGATCCGATTCGGATCCGCCTGGGAGGGCACGAATGCCTCATCGCCCACGGGGACGGCCTAGGGAGCGGAGACCTGGGGTACCGGGTGCTCAAGCGGGCGCTTCGGAGCCGCTCCACCGGTTGCGTGGTACGTTGCCTCCACCCCGACCTGGTGAGCTGGATCGCCCGACGGGTTTCGAGAACCGACTCCCATCCGTCGAAGTCGGAGGTGGCACGTTCGCGCGCCGCGTCGCTCGAGGAGTGGGCGAGGGCGCGGCTTCTCGAGGAGGAGGCGCTCGATGCAGTGATCCTCGGACACTGCCACCTCCCTGCGGAGGTGGAGGTCGCCCCGGGACGCTTCTACCTGAATGCCGGAGACTGGCTCTCCCATGCAACCTATCTCGTTCTGAAAGAGGACGTTAAGCCATACCTTCTAAAGTGGGACACAGGTCTCGTCTGACTCAGCGGCGCTTGAGGAGGCGCCCGAAGGGGAGCCACTCCAGGGCAATCGAGACGCGGAGTTCCACCTGGTGATCTCCGACGGGGAGGGCCCTGAATGTGAGCGGCTCTGGGGAGTCGGCGAGGTGTGCTGCGACGAGTGCGTCCGTTGCACCGAGGAGAACGAGGAAGATGGACAGGGCGGTCCAATCCTCGACCTGCCCGTCTCTAGCCTCGACCAGCGCCTCGCGGGATAGCACCAGATCGTCGTCCTCGAGTGCGGAGCGTAACTCGTCGGGGTTCGCAATTCCCCCGGCCATGAGCCGAGAGGTGGCGAGCCCTCGTTCGACCTCGAGGAAGGATTCCGCATCGCCACGCCGGACGATTGCCTGCTGGAGCATCCAGAGGCTCCCGGAGAGTGCCGACACGTAGAACCCGGCCCGCCCGTACGAGCGCGAGGCGACGTGTCCCCAACCCGGAACGAGGAGGGAGCGGACAAATGCGCCCCGCGGGGTCACTCCCTCAGGAGCCGCGGGCTCCGGGGGGGTGGCGGCGTCCGGGCCGAGAGTGCCGGTCAGCGGATCCAGAGTGCTTGGATCCGCCTGCTGTCCCTCGAGTCCTTCGGTCGAGGCGAAGCTTGCCGGGCCCGCGAGGATGAGCGCGGAGGTGAGCGCGAGGGCGAGGAGGGGACGGCGCCTACTCCCAGTACCCGCGTGTTGAATCTCCCTCATTCGCCCTTCTCCGGGAGTTCGAGGACGGGAAGCAACCTTGGGCACACCCGGACCTCGATCGTGGAACTCTCGATTTCCATCAGCTCTCCGTCGAGCTCGAAGACGAGGTCACGGCCGTCGGTCCTCGCCATCCGGATCTCCCTCCCCTGGACCCGGCAGATGTCTCCTTCCCGGATCTCGGTCCCGCGCAGGACCGCGGGAAGGTAGCTGAGCACCTTGAGCGGTCCCAACCGCCGGGCGTGGAAGAGATCGAGGCGGCCGTCGTCTGGCACTGCATTTGGGGACAGCATGAAGCCTCCTCCCACGGAGGGGCCCACTGTGACAGCCGAGAGGAGGACGCGGGACTCGTGCCTCGCCGTCACCTCCGTACCGGATGAGAGGGTGACCTCGAGCGGGACCGGCCGATACGTTCTCAAAGCCGAAGTGAGCGCCGCCAGGTATTGAAGGAGCCCTGGGAGCCGCCTGAACCTCGAGCGGGAACGAAGGACCTCGACGTCGATCCCGACTCCCACCAGGTTCACGAAGTACCGTGCACCTCCATCCCAGCGGACTTCTCCCACCTCGAAGCAGCGGGGCACCCCCTCGGTCGCGGCGCGGACTGCCCCCTCGAGGTTCGGGGGCGAGCGCACCATGCGAAAGAAGTCATTCCCGGTTCCGACCGGGAGGACGGCGAGCGGCGGGATCGGGGCCGCCGACCCTGAGAGCGTTCCGCGGAGGAGTCCACCTGCGACCTCGTGAATCGTCCCGTCTCCCCCCACCACCAGAATGCGGGAGGCGTGACCGACGGCGTCAGACGCCAGCTCACGAGCGTGTTCCGGCGCTTCCGTGGGGTGGAGCGTGTAGCGGTGTCCCCGTCGGTCGAGTGCAGCCGCCACCTTGGGGAGGATCCGTGCACCGCGTCCTCCGCCGGACTCGGGGTTCGCGATGACCCAGAGGGACTTCAACGACTCACCCTGTCGGAGTGGGGCAGGTTGTCCGCCGAGCTTGCTAGGGAGCGAATGTCCCTGAGAATCAACATAGAGCGAAGCGTCGAACGACCGTAAGCGGGTGTGAGGCCAAATCCGAAGGCTACCTTCCCGCCGTGTGGCGGATCAGTCGCCCCATCCGCCAGACAACATGAAGGTTCCATGCGCCTTCGACCACCCCCTCTCCCGGGAACCGAATGCCTCTGCACGTGGAGAGAGCGGATGCCCCGCGCCGGCCACCTCCTCCTTCGCCCGGCGTACCCCGCGCGCACCGGAATAGCGATCGATCGGCGATCCCCGGTCTGGCGCGGCCAGCTCTGGTGAGTCGCCGACGGAGAACTCGTGTGCCGACAGGAGCACGTGTTTGATCCCGTAGACGGCGTGCCTCGGGGAGAGGAGCGGATTGAGGCAGATCAGCTGGAGCATCTCGATGTCCAGGCACTCGCCCGAGTGCCCGAGCCGGCCGAACCACGGCCCACGCGGCTGAACCCGCAATGTCTGCCGGCGAGATTCGGCAATCCTGAGCGGCTCTCCGAGCCGCCGAGCCGTATGCCGAGGCCATCGAACTTCACGCTCGGGCTCTTGCTCGTGTCTTGACCTCCAAGCTTGGCGACGTAACAAGCAGCTTCATGGGCCGGCCCCGGCTCCATGTTTCCGTGGTGTGGACGATCAAGGCGGGGAGGCCGGCGTCTCGCTGGGCTCGGAAATCGCTACCGGCCGCCTCCGGTGCCCATCTATCCGCTTCTCACTCCAGCCCAGCCGCAGGACGGCGGATGATGAGCGCCGGGAGGCGGGCTCCACGGATGAGCTTGTCGGCGACGCCTCCCACGAAGAAGCGGGACACGCCTCCCCTGCCGTGTGTCGTGAGGGTGATCATTTCCACGTCGGCGTCTTGTAGGTAGCGAAGCAGCCCGTGGGCCGCGTCACCCGCCGCGAGGACGCGCGTTTCCACGATGTCGATACCCCGGGCCTTCAAGCGACCCGAGATCGAACCGAGGTAGGCCTCCGCTTTCTCCCGGCTCTCCCCGTGGAGAGCCTCCTCGGATATGGTGTGTGGGAGGTAGATGGCGGGAACCCGCAAGCCCTCCTCGACGATGCTCGCGAGGGTGAGCCGGACGCCTTCCGACGGCGGGAGGACGAGAGGGAGCACGTCGAGCACAGCTTCCGCAGCCTCCGAGCCGTCGAGGGGCACGAGGACGTGGCGGACTTGGTCCCCCGTGAAGGGTCCACCGCCGGCTGGCGTCGGCGGGAGGAGGAGGGGTCGCTCAAGCCTACGCAGTAGCTGGTCCGCGGTACTTCCGAGCCAGGCCCGCTGGAAGGCGCCTCGCCCGTGGGTGGTGAGGACGACCAGGTCGGCGGCGAGATCCCTCGCGGTATCGCTGATCGTCGTGCTCACCCGGCCCACTCCCACGTGGGCCGCGACCCGGAGGTCCTCGAGAAGGTTCGCCGTCTTCTCCGCCACGCCCTCCACATAGCCCCGGACCCGCGCCTGCTCCTCGTTGATCCAGCCCATGAGGAAGGTCTCGTCGCCGAAGGCCATCGGAGCGGGCGGCACGTTCGAGACGACGGAGAGGAGGTGGATCTCCGCCCCGTGCCGGCGTGCCAGAGGCACGGCGGATCCCAGCGCCGCTTCCGCGAAATCGGACCCGTCTAGTGGAACGAGGATTCGTTTCATCGGCACCGCTCGTTGACTCGGAGGCTGGACGCGGACTCCCACACAAACTCTAGGACAATCTTGTAAACCTTTGTAAATAAATGAGTTACAGGGACGGTCTAGAAATCGGTATGACTAGCGGTGTCTTTTGAAACCAAGGTACCACGCCGTCCAGGAGAACGGCAGCCGCGCGTAGAGCCTACCGTTCCAAAGCCACCGCCGCCACCGGGAAGGCTCCAGGCGGATTTCCGCCGCGCCGCCGCCGATCACTCCCGCCCCTTGGCGAGCTTCCGGAGGCGGCAAGCGCGTGTCGTGACGGCTTTGCGTGTCCGCCCGATCCGTCCGCTCACAATCTCCCAGGTCCCGTCAGGCGCTCGGCCCTCCCCGAGCTGGCGCCGGATCATATCGTCCTCGGCCGGGCTCCACAGTCCTTCGCGTGTCCACTGCCGGCCGGGAATGTGGCCCCGCTCGCGTCGCAGCTTGTAGTAGCGTGAGACGCAAGCCACCCGACTCCGCCCGAGATTTCGAGCGACCTCCCGTAGCGCGGACCGGCCGGTGAAGCGCTCGGTATGCGGCGTGAGCCGCGTCGCCAGGAGCGCCGCGTCCTCTTCGCGCGTCCATGCACGTCCTCCAGCCATCAGGCCAGGAGCCCCGAAGTTGCCAGCGCCTCGGCCACGGGGACGCCCCCCGCTACGAGCTTCTGGAACGCCTGGGCGCGTCCTGCCAAGTCCAGGGGATAGTTGTCGAAGCGTAGCCGGACCTCGGCCTCCAGCTTCGCCGCCAGCTCGGCCTCGAGGATCCGGGCCAGGGGGAGCACGGTCCCCAGGTGCCAGCGCCGGACGGCCTCCCGTTGCGCGGTCCCGTCCGCGTCCGTGAATAGGCTCGGAGGGGTCCCCGTGGCCGCCAAGACGGCCGAGAAGGCGTCCCGCCGTATCTCGGCAAGGGAAGCGGGGGGATTCGGCCCTAGACGCAAAATTTGCCAATCTCGCTGCGGAGCGGCCGAGCGGCCCTCCCCCCACCCGCCCGCCGCCGTCTCCACGAGTAGCGCCCGGCCCCGAGCCGTCCGCACGTCCGCCTTAAGCGCCGCCAGGGGATCGTCCTCGGAGCCGTCTCCCCCGTCCTGCGGGACGGGGAGGAGTTGCGCCAGGGGACCCGCGCTTTCGTCCGCCAGGGAGCGCTCGGCCTCACTCTGGAGGCGGGCCGTTGTATGCGCCCACGAGAGCGGCCCGGTCCCCACGTAGGGTTGCCCCGGCGCCGATCCCCAACGGACGAATACAACGCCCTCCCAGGTGATTGTCCGCGTGGTGGAGGTGGACGGCCCGTAGAAGGTGGCCCGGACGGTCCAGCTACTCGGATGCGCGTCCCCCTCGAAATGCCAGCTAGAGCACGGCAAGAGAGAGAACCGGCCCGAGCGGTCCACGTCGATAACGTGGAGGCTATCCCCCGAGCGGATCAGGTCCCGGCCCACCTGAGCCAAGAAAACGGGCTCCACGGCCTCCAGGACGTGCGGGGGACCCCTTCCACCCGTGCGGCGGCGAAGGCGCGGGAGAGAGCGCCGCTCGCGGCCTCCACGGCGGCCGTGGAGCTTGCATCCGCCGCCGATCCCGCCGCCTGGGCTTCCAGGAGCCGCACAACGCCGTCCGAGAAGTCTCCCCCCGAGTCCCGGCGCTCCCGCTCCCACGGCCACCGCCAAGGCATTACGTCTCCCGGATCAGGACGGCCCGCGTATGGTCCGGCCACGTCCGGGATTCCTCCACCGTGTAGACCTTGCCTCCAACGTGGACCCGATCCGCCTCGGCCGTGTCCGCCGCCGCCCGAAGCTCCCCCGAGCTGGAGGGGACGTAGACCCGAAGGCGCTGCCGAAGGCGGGCGCCCTCCCCCAGGTTGTCCACGTCCTCCAGCGCCACGGGCTGGACCGAGGCGCGCATAGGGGCTTCCACGGGATCCCCGGATTGCCACCGGCCGGTATCGTCATAGTCCCCCGCGTCGAAGCGGAGGCGGACGATTTCATCCGGGAAACGTAGGCTCGCCAAACTCGTCAAATTGCTCCCCCGCGTCGGACCTTCCACGCGCTCAGGATCCCCATTGCGCCGCTATTTCGGAGCGCCGCCTGGGATCGGGACATGTCGAAGGTTGTCGCAAGGTCCCCCGTCCGCATCGACCGGATACCGGCGGCGGGTTGATCCACTAGCCACCCGGCGCAACGTATCGTGGCCTCATTCTGGACGGCCTCGGGCGCCTCGGGCGCGTACCGCTCCACAAGCGCCACGGCCGTCCCGTGGAGCCGGTCCGCGAGCGCTTGATTCACCGCCAGCAGGCGGGATAGCTCGGTTGCCGTGAGCGTTACAGCCATACGCGGATCCTCCGGTCCCGGCCTCTCGGATCCTCGGCCCGAACGGCAACGGTTGTCTCCCCGTATGCGGGCCGCGTGACGGCCGAAAGCTCCAGGAGCACCGCTTGCCGGATCACCCGGATAGTGACGCCAGGGTTACCGGGCTCGGGGACCTCCGCCACGGCGTCCGGGACGGCATCCGCGGGCGGGACTATGAAGCCCGGCGAGATCCCCCCGACTAGCCCGGCCTCGATCATTTTCACCGCATCCGCAACGTGCGTCGGTTGATCGTCGGGAAGCGGTAGCGTTGCCTCGAAGCGGAGCGCATCGTCCCCGTCCGTGAGCACCAGGGTCCCCGACCGCTTCGAGGCTAACGGCTTATCGAAGCTATGGCCGAGTAGCAGGTTGATCTCCCGCTCGGGGTCCTCTATGGCGAAGGCGAACGCCCGAGCCCCGAAGCTCTCTTTCCGCTGGCGGCCGCGATTGCGGATGGTGGCCGTGCGGCCGTAGGGGAACGATCCTCGAAGCTTCGGCCGCCCGCCCCTTCGGCGGCGGATCTCCAGGGATCCGTCCAGGATCGGATAGTCCATACGTCACGCCAGCTTGTAGGCTACTTGAGCGTATGCGTCCGGCTGGACCAGGATCACGTCCCCGAGTAGGACGTGCATGGTGAAGTACCGCTCACCCTGGGCCGAGCCCGAGTAGATGTCGTCTATCGAGATCTCGTTCCAATGCGGGCAAACCGCCGTCCGCATGGACCGGCCCCTGCGGTAGAGGATCGCTTGCTGGACGTTCGAGGCGGCGGCGGGCATCCGCTTGTTTGTCCACCACCCGGCCGTGTGCGTCGTGGCGTAGTCGGAAAACGAGATGTCCCCACGGTGGCCGTTCGACGTCCCCACGTCCCGGAACGCCTTCGCGGAGAGCCGGTAGGTCGCGGGACCGCATACGATCCCCACGTCCTTGGTAGTGGGCGCCCATAGCCCGTCCACGCCGCCCGCGAAGGACCCCAGAAAGGCGTCGAAGTCCGCCACGTCCCCCGGTGCGCTCGGATCCGCGAGCCGCTTGAGGATGCCCGTCAGGTTCGGAGCGCTCCCGTTCCCGTTGATCGCCTGGGAGTCCAGCGCGTCGGAAAGCACGAGAGACAGGTTCTCCCGTAGCACGGCCTCGAAGTTGGCTTGCCCGACCGCCGCCACGTCCTCGACCCGGATCCCGAGCCGTGCCGAGATCCGCTTGGGAGTCGCGCTTGTGACGGTGAACGCGGCGGCGCTTGCTTCCGCCGCCGCCCCCTTCGCCTGCGCGGCGGCCGTCAGGGACGTTGTGATCGTGGCGCTTGTGTAGGTCCCGCTCGCGACTCGGGGCATCTCGATACCGAGCCGTGGCGCGATACTGGCGGCGAACACCTGCGGCCGGATCCGGTCTAGGTTCACGCCCACCGTCCCCGGCGCTCCCGTGGTGGCGTCCGCTCGGGCCTCGGCCTCGGGGGGGATGTCCCAAAGCTCCACGGGGATTCCGTCTCCGACACCTGCGGCATCCCGCAGCTCGGCCTCGGCCCCGTCCACCTGGCGCCCCGAGAGCGCGGCCCGGAGATAGGCCGCCAGGCTCGCACGGGACCGCAGCTCTAGGCGCTCGCGGGCTTCCGTGTCCGTGTCCTCGCCGTTCGCCCGCGTCTCGCCTTCGCCTTCCCCGACGATGGCGGCTTGGTGGCGCGTTTCCAGGTCCGCGAATTCGTTTTGGAGGCTCGCGGCTTCGGCCCGGATCTCGTCCGTGAAGGCGTCACCCTCAAGCCCCGCGATCTCATTGAGCCGCTGGCGGACCTGCGACAGTCGAAGCCGGATCTTCTGCGCGTTGGTCATGTCTGAAACCCCTTGAGACAGCATGTAACTGATTTGTTATAAATCACTTACATGAATCTATCTCAAGCGCATTAGATCGTCCACCAACGCTCGCCACGCGGCTTCACCGGGGGAGAGCTTGCGCCGGTGCCGCTCGATATGGCAGGGGCGACAGAGTGTTTCCAGGTTGTCGAGATCGTAGGCAGCGCCGCCCTTGTGGAGCGCCGTGACGTGGTGAGCCTCCAGGCGGCCAGCGCGGCCGCAATCAACGCAACGCCAGCCGTCCCGCTCGAAGGCCGCGCGGCGTATTTCGGCCCAGCGGCGGGAAGGAAGGTGCTTACGGTGATGGCGGCTCAACCAGGCTCTCGGGACCGGGCTGCTCCCGACGACCCGCGAAGAACCGTAGCAATCGGGGCAGCAGGGTGACGAGCACCAAAGCGGGAATTGCGAAGCCTCGTCCCGACGAGATGATCAGTTCGATAAGCCTGATGATGGTCGAGACGGATTTTGGCCAAAAGATGAGCATGACCAAGACGCAGACACCCAATGTCGATACGCTGAATACACAAATACGAAGCCATGCGCGGAGAGCGGGTTCCGTGAAGGTATCCGCTTGTTCGGCCCACGAGGGTTTGTCAGACGGCTGTTGGAATGCCTGTCCTCTACGTAGTAGTTCGCGTAGTTCCAATGCCGTCCAGGCAGGTCGCTTGGTTTCCTCGCTCATAGCATTAGCCGCTCTAGGAGGTTCTCCGAAAAGTCTTCTGTGATCCACTCATTCCGGACCGTTCTTTCTTTTGCGACCCAGGCTTTGTGCCACGGACTTCCTGGCTGTCGGATAAACGTCATCCGGTCGATCGCAAAGTGTTCGCCGTATATTATCCATGTGAGGTTCAGGGAACGTAGCGCCTCTTTGTCGTCTTCGTTTACAAGCGGAATGGTGAACTTTTTCGTGTGGTAGTCGAAATCCCTAGACCAACCGGGAATGGGATTAACGCCGAATCTCTTGAACTCGTGGTATAGCTCTGGCACTATTGGCCCATACGGCTTCGCCTCGATGTTCTGCGGGAACAGCGCATGATCCTCAAGGTTGATATAGAACCCATACGCAACGTATACGAGATCCTGAAGTTCGAGGTGCGTGAGACGACGTTTATTGTTTTTCGCACGACCGATCATGAAGTTGGCAACTGCTCCAACGGAGCGAGTTTCGGTGCTGACCATTAGTTCTGCCTGCCTATAGGGATGCAATCGATTCCCAAACAACAAGATAGCCATTCAGTCGCGGATTCGCATAACATCTTGCCCCGCTTCACGCCGCACCGTGGTATCGCCAGCGGGGCCGCTTCGGCCGTCCGCCATGCCGGGAGCCCGCCGCTACGCCCAGGATCGCGGCGGCCAGCGCGTCGTCCCTCGCCCGTAGCCGCCGCCCGCCTTCCGCGCCCTTCGATAGCTTGCTGTTCCCGGCCGGATCCGAGACGGCCCGCGCTTCCGCGAGCGCGCTCCGAAGCAGGAGCGACGGGACCGGCGTCACCCTGCGGGACTCACAAGCGCGACGGAAGGCCCGGAGATCCTCCGCGCCGTCCTTGAAGCCCATGCCCCGGACCTCAAGCTCGCAAGCCGGGATCCGCGAAGCGTCCAGCGCGTCCCGCAGCTCGCCCTCGCGCCATCTGTCCGTGGCGATCCGTGACGGGCTCCCGAAGCGTTCGCAGGCTTCCGCCAGGAGTACCCCGATATCGGACACCCGGCCTTCCGTCAGGATCAGCTCGCCACGATCGCGACAGGCGTGATAGAGCCGCCCCACGCCGTCCTTCACGGCCCGCTCGGCTAGATCCGGCATCGTGGGGAAGGCCGAGACGCATTCCAACCGGCCCGTGTCCGGCCAGTAGCTCGCTACGGCGCTTTGCGCCGAAGACGCCCCGAGATCGATCCCCCACACGCACGGGCCGGGCCACCGGCGCCTGACCCTCAATCGATCGCCACAGGTCCGCCGATAGGATCAATGCGCGGTCCGTGTCCGGCTCGCCCATGTTGAGCCGCAATGCCCGCCAGCTCGCCAAAGCGTCCGGCGATATCCGCGCTTCCTCGCGCTCCTTCAAGAGGCGCGCCCGAAGGCTCGGGAGCGCATCCCACGATGGGTTGGCGCGTCGGATCGTCCGGAGCTGAAACGGCGGGTCCTCTGGCCGCGCCGCGTGTACCTGCGCGTAGCCCGCCTCACCCGCCAGCATCCGCGAGAACCAATGGTCCTCACTCTCCGGCCGCGTCCCGAGCGCCACGAGACGCGAGCCCGGCACCTTCCCGAGCCCCGTCCGGAGTGCCTGAAACATTTTGTCGCTGGTCGCGATCGGCCATTGGGCGGGCTCATCCGCCAACACCAAGAACGGCCGCAAGCCGTGCGCCCGCTTCGGATCCGAGCCGATGCACCGCACCCGCGATCCCGTCTCCCGATTCTCCAGGATCGCCGCGTTCTGTGAGTCCTGCCAACGCCAAGTCTTGCGCTCTAGCTCCCCATACCGAGCCCGCAAGAGAGCCGCCACATCCTCGAAGATCACCCGGCCCTGGCTGAAGCTCGAAGCGCAACACACGACCTCCCGCCTCGGCCCGTGTAGCGGTCCCTCGGGATCCAGAACCGCACAAGCGACCGCACCCAAGAGTGCGCTTTTCCCATTGCCTCGAGCGACCGTCAGAGCTGTGTCGGCATCCCGCGAAAACGTCCGTGCAATGAACCGCCGCTCCCACGGCAAGAGCCGGAACGGCTCCCCGTCGCCGTCCCCGCCGACTAGCGTCAGCCCCTCGATGTACCGGATTAGCGCTTTCATAGTGTGCCGAACCGTGACCACCACATCGGTTCTCCTCCCCTACGGATCCTCCGGCGGTGCCATCTAGGGGTCCGGCCCAATTCAGTTCCCGGTTCCCGGTCAGTTCCCGGAACCCGGAACCGACTACCTCCCAGGAGCGGCGAGACGGCCGCCGATAGCCCCCGCAGTAGAGGCGGTTCCCGGTTCCGCATATATATACCTGGGAACCCGGAACCGACCCCCCCCCCCCCCCCCCGGAAACGCCGTCATAGCTGCAAAAAGGTCGGTTCCCGGCCTCATCAATCTTGGGAGCCTTCGGGAACCGTCTCGGAGCCCCTGGGATCCGCATACCGAAAGGCGTCCCCTGGGATCCCCGAGCCGGTGCGGATGATCCGCCCCTCTAGCTCATTTAGAGCCGCGTAGACGGCCGCCTTGCGGGCCGAGAGCGCCGCAATGATCTCTCCGGCGCTCAAGTCCTCCCCGGTCTCTTGAAGGTGCTTGAGTACGCGCTCCGCCATTGCGGCGGCGGGCGCGGCCCCTCCCGTCTCCCCCGCTGTCACCCACCCGCTTTCGTCCAGCTTGAGCCGCGTTGCCGCCACGTCCACGCCATCCCGGCCGAGCGCGTAGAATGAGCGGCGGCCCTCCCCGTCCACCTTAAGGGAGATTCCCACGTCCACGCTCCCGAATAGCGCTTGAGAGCCCAGCGTCTCCTCCCCGTGCTTCCCTCCCCCCTTCCGGCTGTGGTGGACTAGCATGACGTGCGTATCGTGCTCCCGCGCCAGCTCAATAAGCGGCGTGAGCGCGGCGATGCACCCCGAGTAGTCGTTGCCGTCCTGTATCGTCACCCACCGTTGCAATGGGTCGACAATGACCAGTGCGGGCCGTAGATCCTCGACAGACTCCCGCAGCTTGGCGTTTCGTCCGTTCCCGGCTGGCGGCAGCTCGCGTAGCACGCGAACCTGCCCAGGTCCGGGATTCAGCCGCGCAAAATGGCCACGCACCGTAGAACGTTGCTCCTCTAACGCGAGATGGATTACAACGCCCTCCCGAGCTACCGGCCTCCCTAGCCACTCGCAACGGCCGCCCGCTATGGCCGCCGCCAGACAACGCACCGCCGTAGACTTCCCGGCCTTCGGTGGCGCGACTAGCAGACTAATCCCACCGACCGTCAGAAGCCCCCCCACAAGCCAGTCAATTTCGGGCGCGGCTTTGGCCGCTTCGGCCTCTTCCTCCAGTGTCCAGATCGGTAGGCCCCGCTTGTCCTCCAGCCCCTTTAGCAGCTCGCGGACCGGCTGGCTATTGTCGCAATCGCGGCAAACGGCGGTGGGGGGATGCACCGACAGGTCCACCTTGTTAGTCCGCAGTCCGCAGCTCTCACACCGCCCCCACAAGGCGTCTCGCTGGCCGCTCGGGCCGCTCGGGATCCACCCGGCCGCTTCGAGCTGCGCCGATACTTCCGGGATGTTCCACTCAGGGGATTGCATCGGACTACTCGGAAGCGCGCGCGTCCAGCCACGCCTCGACAACGGAAGAGCGCCAGCCCGTGGTGTGCGGCCCGATCTTGAGCGGCGGCGGAAGGTGCCCCGATTGCGTCCACCTCCAAACCGTCGTCCTGCTCACGCTAAGGAGCGCCGCGAGATCAGCCACGCGGAGTATCTGATCAGGCATGGGGTCCCTCCCCTGCCTCGCTGGCGACGAATTCCGCGCCACCCAAAAGGATCGGGACCTCCCCCCCTTCGAGATGTACGGTCAGCGTTCCGCCGCCTCCCGGAATCTTGCTAGGCGCGAAGCCCACGCCGTGTAGGACCGTCTCCGGCGACCATCGACCGAGGAATTGCTTGATCGCCGACACGATTTCGGCCCGCATCCTCGCTTCCATCACGGGCGCGGCTTCCTGGGGAGTCAGCCACGCCCCGCGTACATGCGAGTCCCGAAGGCACTCCAGCCCCCGCTCGACCGTTTCCGACAGGCTCACGCGGCGCCCGCTCCGAGCGGCCAGCGCGTCCCGAAGTTCACCCGCCAGCGTCCACGTCCTCCGAGGAACCCCAATCATTTGACGATCCCGAGCGGCCATTCTCGCCCCCTTGTTTGGTCCGGGTCTCCAGTTCTGCGTGTCTATCAATAGTGGATTGTATGCCGAATGTCTACCCCTATTAATCCATTGACATATAAACGCGGAAGTTGCCACCTTCACGCCACTTAGGTGATATATCCCGCCCACACCTCCATCAGCTCCCGCCGCCGCTCCAGTAGATCTGTCCTTCGGTATGCGTCCTCCGTCGCGTTCTTCACCACATGCGCCAGCGCGGCCTCGGCCACGGCGGGCTCCGCGCCGTTCTCGGCCGCCCAATCCCGAAAAGATGACCGGAATCCGTGGAGCGTTGCGGAAATCCCGGCCTGCCTACGCGCTTGCGTAAGCGCCCACTCGGAGACCGCGCCGCCCGTCTGGGCGCTCGGGAACACCAACCCCGAGCCGTCCGCCAGCTCGCGGGCTTCGGCCAGGACCTCCAGCGCCCGCCCCGAGAGCGGGACCCGGTGCTCGCGGTTCGCCTTCATACGCTCGGCCGGGACCGTCCAGGTAGCGGTGTCCAGGTCGATCTCCCGCCACGCGGCCCCCCGTACCTCCCCGATCCGGCAAGCCGTAAGTACCAGGAACTCCAGCGCGAGACGTGCGGTGGCTTGCGCGTCGCAAGCCCGGACCCGCGCCAGCGCGTCCCGGACCTCCCCGTGCGGGAGCGCCGCGTGGTGTTTCGTCCGCTTCCCGTTCGCCTTCGGGAGCGCGGCCCGGATGGCGGCGTCGTCGGCCACGTTTTCCCGGACTAGCCCCTTCGCCACCGCGTACTTTAGGACGGTCCCGATCCGCGCCAGCACCTTCTCGGCGGCGGTGGGCTTGGCGTGCCACAACGGCGTGACAATCGCGAGCACGTCCGCCCGGTGGATCTCACTCACGGGCTTGTCCCCGATCACCGGGTCCGCGTAGTCGCGGAAGGTTTGCCGCCATTGCGCCGGGAGCCGAGAGCCCGGCTTCCATGACTTCGCGTGGAGGTTCACCACCTTTTCCACGAGCTGGCGGAAGGTGGCCGTAGCGGCCCGCCTCGGGTCCCGGCCTTCCTCCACCGCCCGGCGATTGGCCACGGCCTTCTCTCGGGCTCTCGCCAGCGTAACGGCGGGATAGCTCCCGAGCCCGAGACTCGTCACCCGGCCGCCGATCCGGAGGCGTTGCGCCCAGGCTTTGCCGACCCGCCCGTTCGTGCGGATCCACACGCGAAGGTAAAGGCCATAGCTACCGCGCCCGTCCCCGTACCGGCCAGCGGTAGATATGCGCTTGCAAAAAGCCGCCGTCAGGGGTCCGCGTCGGGTCGTCATCGGTACATTCTCCGTTGTGTTGTATGACTTTCTGTTACCCTAAATTAGTGCGACTAGGCGATACGTTACGCAAGCTTGTGAGATACGCACACAAGGCGTGAATGATCGTTATTCACGCTATGCCAAGGAGTTACAGATATCAGATGTGACGAAATGAGACCCCGTATGACTATACGGGAGAAGGTACCGAGGGGTTCCACACAAACCCAGCGCCCCGCGAAGCGTTCCGCACGCTCGCTTCAAGATCCCGGGAACACCCTCCGCCCATTTTCCTTATTATGGAAGACGAAAGACCCTCTGTCCCCGAAGGCCATGAGACCCGCTTCAGCCGCCCTCGCAACTCTCTTCTTCCTCGGGACTGGAGCCTTCCACGCGCCGATCCCCTACCCCGGTGCCGATGCGGTGGTCGAGGGCCGCGTCCTCGAGGACTCCGGCGCTCCCGTCGTATCCGCGCGTGTGGAGCTCTCCTCGGGCGCCAGGGCGATAGGTGCGACCCGGACGGACGTCGAGGGGAGATTTCGGATCGAGACGGACGCCGACTGGGCGCCGGGGTGGAGCGTCCGGGTCGAGCGGCTCGGGTTCGAGCCCGCCGAGGTGGCGGTAGCGTCCGGCGCCGCGTCGCTGGAGATCACGCTGGCTCCCGCCCCCCTCCCCCTCCCCGGATTCGAGGTCGTCGGCGACCGGAACATCTGTGCTGCGGGGGACGACGGGAGGGCACGCGGACTCTGGCGCGTTGCGGCCCGCCAGCACGCGGGCGGCCTGGACACGGTGGGCGTCGCGAGCTACACGCGCGTGCGTACCGATACGATCGGTGCGCGGGAGGTTGGCTCCAGCGGGGTCGAGGGCTCGATCGCCGGACAGCGGGCCTCTGCCCCCCTCCTCCGCATGGGGTGGATGCGGCGCGTCGACCGGGAGGGGTACGCCTTCCCCGTGCGGCGGACGGACACCAGCGGATCGTACGACTCGTGGGGCTATCCCCCGCTCGAGGCGGACTTTGCCTCCCACTTTGCGGGCGAACTCTTCGCCGAGCTCCACGACTTCCAGGTGGAGGTCGAGGACGCGGACGGCTGGATCCTCCACTTCTGCGCCCGGGAGGACGACGAGCCCCATCTAGACGGGGTCCTGGAGATCGGTCCCGATACCCTCATCTACCGCGCCGAGTGGCGTTTCTACACGGATGAGCCGGATGAGGGCGCGGGTGGATGGGCACGCTTTCCCCCCTCGACGGATGCTGGGGGCACGCCCCCTCTCCTTCCCTCCGAGAGCGTTGTCTGGAAGACGCTCCCGAACGGGGAGATCATGCGCCGCGCGCAGTGGTATGAGGGATGGGTTATCGCGGCGGGCGACTCCGTTCCGTTCCTTCCGATTCGCCCGTAGGGGGGGCGACCCTCGCGACCGCCTCGATCTCCACATCCACGGCCTTCGGGAGTCCCGCGACCGCCACTGTCGCGCGGGCGGGCCGGTGGCCGCCGAAGTACTCCTCATAGACGCGGTTCACGATCGGAAAATGTTCCATGCCCGAGAGGTAGACCGTCGTCTTTACCACCGTGCCGAGACTCCCGCCCGCAGCCTCGAGGACGGCCGAGAGATTCTCGAGAACGCGGCGCGTCTGCGCTTCGATCCCGCCCCCGGCGAACTTGCCCGACGCGGGATCCAGGGGGATTTGCCCGGAGGCGAAGATCCACCCCTCGAGGGCGACCGCCTGCGAGTAGGGCCCGATCGCCGGCGGGGCCTCCGGCGTCTCGATGCGTATCACGGCGTCCTCCCTCCCAGCCGGGCTCAGAAGATACGAAGGTTAAGGTTGATGTAGCGCTCCGGGTTCTCTCGGACGTCTCGAGCGAGGCTTTCGATCTCCGCCAAGGCGCGGTCGAGCGTCTCGTAGAGCGCGTCGTCCTCGGAGAGCCGCCCGAGCGTTCCCTGACCGCGTTCCATCCGCTCCAGGATCGTCTCGAGCGAGCGGGAGGCCCTCGAGAGACTCCCGCTCGCCTCCTGCAGGACGGAGAGCGTGGAGTCGGCCCTCGCGAGGCCGCGGCCCAGCTCCTCCCGCCCCGTCAGCTCCTCGACTCGTGCAGCGGATCTCGAGAGGGAGGCGGAGAGGCCGGAGAGCCCAGCCCGCTCCTCCTCTGTGATCGCGGCCAGGTTTCCGACGAGCGCCTCAAGATCCCGGATCGAGGCGTGGACGGCGGTGACGGTGCTGTCGGCGAGGAGCGTCCGTAGCTGCGAGAGGGTGTGGCGCACCTCTTCCCCCACCGTGTCGGCGAGCGACAGGACGCCCTCGACGGCTTCTCCGGGGAGGATCTGGCCGGGCTGGACCGGGTTCGGCGAGGTGCCGGTGATGACCTGGACCGCTCGCCCGCCGAGGAGGTCGAGGCTACCGAGCGTGGTCCTTGAGTCTTCCGGGATTGCCCAGCGCCCCTCGATCTCGAGCGTGATGACGACCCCCTCCGGGCTCAACTCGAACTGGTGGACCCTGCCGATGTTCACGCCGCGCATCTGGACCGGGTCCCCGCGCCGGATTCCCTCCGCGTTCGTGACCTCGGTGAGAACCATGTAGCGCCCGCGAAAGGCGGCAGGATCCGTCAGGAGGAAGAGGACGGTCGCGAACGCAACCACTCCGAGGAGGACGAAGACGCCAACCCGGATCTCGCTCCCGCCCGCGAGCGGGGGCGAGATCCGGTCCAGCTCGCGGTCACTCGGACCGCGGCGGCGACTGTTCTGTCCAAGCGGCGTCATGCCTCGCCCACCTCAGCCAGCGCGGCTTCGGCCGCCGCCCGGTCGATGAAGGCCCTCACGACGGTGTCGGTAGATCTCCGGAAGGCTTCCGGCGTGCCCACGAAGCGGAGGACGCCGCCCTCGAGCATCGCGACCCGGTCACACATCTCAAGAGCCCCTTCCACGTCGTGGGTGACGATCACGGAGGTCACGTTGAGCTCTTCCGAGAGCTGTACGATCAGCTTCTGCACCGCCACCGTGTTCACCGGGTCGAGACCTGTCGTCGGCTCGTCCCAGAGGAGGATCCGGGGCCGGGCGACGATGGCCCTCGCGATGCCCACTCGTTTCTTCATCCCGCCCGAAAGCTCCGCCGGGAGCTTCCGCGTGACCTCGAGCGGCTCGAGGTTCGAGAGTTCGAGCGCCTCCCAGACCTTCCTTGCGATCTCGCCCCGGGAGAGACGCTTGAGCTCCTCCTCGGGGATCCCCATCTCCACATTCCCGTAGACCGTCAGCGAGTCAAATAGCGCGGCATGCTGGAATACGTACCCCACCCTCTCCCGGATCCGCCGAAGAACCGTCGGCCCCTCGTAGTAGGCGGACTTGCCCGCGACGCGGACGTCTCCCCCGTCGAGGGGAATCAACCCGATCGTCGTCTTCAGGAGGACGCTCTTTCCGGTACCCGAAGGCCCGAATATACCGAACATCTCTCCCTCCTCCACCCAGAGGTTGACGCCCGTGAGTACTGGTGCGTCGAAGGCCTTCCAGACATCCCGGTACTCGATCATCACTGGAGGAGGAGCGGGGGGAAAAGGGCGTCCAGGATCAGGATCGTCAACGTCATGAACATCACCGAGGCGGTTGTCGTCCGCCCCACGCCGGCCGCGCCGCCCTGCGTCCTGAACCCCATGTGGATCGCGATGATCGGGATTGCAAAGCCGAAGGTCACCGCCTTCGCGAAGGAGTAGAAGAGGTCCCAGCTGTGCCAGTAGAGGCGGGCGCCGTATAGGAACCCCTCGGGCCCGAGCCCGGTCGAAATCTCGGCGGAGATCATCCCCGAGGCGATCCCGACCACGTCGGCGATCCCGACGAGGATAGGGACGACGATGACCCCCGCAAGGATGCGAGGGGCCGCGAGGACGGCGATCGGGTCCCGGCCGACGGCGTGGAAGGCCTCGATCTGCTCGGAGACCTGCATTGTCCCGAGCTCTGCGGTGATGCGAGCGCCCACCCGTCCCACGAGGACGACGGCGGTGAGTACGGGGCCGAGCTCGAGGACCACGCTTGACGCGACGATGCTCCCGAGAATGTAGAGGGGGATGCTCCCCTGGAACTGATACCCCCCCTGCTGGCTCGTAACGATCCCGGCGAGGACGGCCGTGACCAGGACGATCGGGACGCTCTGGACGCCCATCACATGGATCTGCTGGAGGACGGAGCGGAGGGAGACGCGAAGCGTGAGGACGGCGTGGATTGAGCGGACGAGGAGGAACCAGAGCTCGCCGGCGTGCTCGGCGACGCCTTGAAACCCCCGCCCCAGCGCGCCGAACGGGCGAGTGACGAGCGAGGGGGTTCTTGCGACGAGTGTCGGTCCCATGAGCGGATGGGGAGCGGCCGCGGGAGAGGTACGCTCGCACGCCGACGGTAGAAAACGGGCCTGCAGTTGCAGGCAAAGTCTCTACAAAACGCGTGCGGGATGCAACCCGGCCTCCCCACCGCGGGCGGACGCGACACACGGCCCCTCCCCCACGGGTAGCGGGCCCCGGGGATTTCATCCATTCTTCTGCACCGACCGACGATCGCTACCACTGACCAGGGAGACACGAGATGCCGGCACGAAGCGCCACTGCGGAGTGGAGGGGAGATCTCGCAGCGGGAAACGGAACCGTCTCGACCGAGAGCGGGGCCATCGATATGAGCTACTCCTTCCCCTCACGATTCGAGAACGGGGAGGGCACGAACCCGGAGGAGCTCCTCGCCGCAGCCCACGCCGGATGCTACTCGATGGCGTTGTCCGCAGGGCTCGCCCGCGACGGATTCACCCCCACCTCCGTTCGAACCGAGGCACGCGCACACTTGGAGAAGGTCGAGGGTGGCTTCGCGGTGACCCGGATCGAGCTCGAGTGCGTGGCGGAGGTGCCGGAGATCACGGACGAGGCCTTTCAGGAGGGGGCCCAGGCGGCGAAGGCGGGGTGCCCCATCTCCAAGGCGCTCGCCGCAGTCGACATCCAGCTTGAGGCGCGACTCGCCTAAGCCCCGGCTCGCGCCGGGCGCGGATGCGGACGCCGTGCGGGGGCCATGACGACGCTGGTGTGGGTCCTGGGGCTCTCACTCGGGGCCTCCTTCCTCTGCTCGATCCTCGAGGCTGTCCTCTTCTCACTCAGCTACGCGCACGTGGCGCTGATGCGGGAAGGGGGCAGCCGTAGCGGGGAGTACCTGCACCGGATGCAGCAGCGGATCGATGAGCCGATCTCGGCGATCCTCACGCTGAACACGTTCGCTCACACCGTGGGGGCTGCGGTAGGCGGCGGACTAGCGCTCCAGCACTTCGGGGAAGAAGGGATCGCCGTCTTCTCGGCCGGCTTCACACTCGCGGTGCTCCTCCTCTCGGAGATCATCCCGAAGACGCTCGGTGCCACGTACTGGAGGACGCTCGCGGTGCCGACTGCGTGGATCCTCCGGATCCTCGTACTCGTCATGCGACCCGTCGTCCTCCCGCTCTCGATCTTCACACGCACGATTGCCCGCTCTAGGAGCAAGCGGTCCACGGTGAGCCGCGGGGAGCTTGAGGTCCTGGCGGAGATCGGGAGGCGGGAGGGGACCCTGGCCGAGGAGGAGACACGGGTCGTCACCAGGGTCATGAACTTGGACAAGGTGACGGTGGCGGAGGTGATGACGCCGCGTACGGACGTCGTCGCGATCTCGGCGGATGCCCGGGTGGACGAGGCGCAGGACCTGATGCTCGACGAGGGGCACCTGCGTCTCCCCGTCTACGAGGGCAGCCTCGACACGGTCGTCGGCATCCTCCTCGCGCGAGACCTGTGGCGGGCCGATCGACAAGCGGAGACCAATCTCCGCGAGATCGCCCGGCCTCCCTCTTACGCTCCCGCCGGGAAGCCGGTCGATGAGTTGATCCGGGAGATGCGCCAGAAGCGCTCCAACATGGTGATTGTCGTCGATGAGTTCGGTGGGACGGCCGGGCTCGCCACCCTCGAGGATCTGATCGAGGAGATCGTGGGGGAGATCCAGGACGAGCACGAGGAGGATGAGCCGGTCGCGTTCCAGGAGGCCGGTGCAGGAGCCACCCGGATCTGGGGCGGCGTTTCCGTGCGCGAGGTAAACGAGCGGCTCGGGCTCGGGCTCCCCGAAGAACAGTTCGACACGATCGGGGGCTATGTCTTCGGATCGCTGAACCGGGTTCCGAAGATGGGAGACGAGGTGGGGGTGCCCGGGGGGAGCCTTCGCGTCGTGCGGATGCGGGGCCGTCGAGTCGAGTACCTCCGCTTCCGTGCCGGCAGCTCGAGGGACGCGGGTCCCTCTGCGCCGCTGGAGTAGAGCCCCGGACCGGGGCGCGGAGCGCCCGTCCTACGTCTTGCGGACTGAGTCCAGAGCCACCCGCTCCTCGCCCTCGTCGTTCCCCGACGCCCGGCGGCTCCGCAGATCTTCCGCGAGAAAGGAGATCGCAAGGAGGATCGCCCCGCAGGTGATCGCGGAATCAGCCACGTTGAAGATGGGCCAGTCCATGAAGCCCAGGTCGACCGGGCCGATGAAGTCTACCACGCCCGCGTCCCAGCGAACCCGGTCGTACAGGTTCCCGAGCGCGCCGCCGAGGACGAGTGAGGCGGCGCTCGTCCGCCATCCCTCCCCGGGGGGTGCCTGCCAGATCATGAGGACCAGGAAGCCGATGGCGACGAGCGTTACCGGGACAAAGAACCAGCGCGGGTCGTCACCGATCGTGATCCCGAAGGCGGCCCCGCGATTGAAGGTGAGGTTCAGGGGCAGGAGGCCGCTAAGTGCCTCGATCGACCGCCCGTCGGAGAGTGTTCTCAGCGCCCAACTCTTCGTCGCAAGATCGAGCGCAACGACCAGCGCCACGATCAGTCCGGCCGGTATTAGCCTCGTGTTGCTCACTGCTCTTGCCCTCAACGGTGCTCCTTGTGGGGGCCACAGCGCATCGCGTCTGCTCCAGACATGCCGACGCGAGTCGAATCGCTCCGGCCCGGCAAAGCACACCCGCGGCGTAGCGGACGGTATCCTTGTCCGGGGCGGTTGGGCGAACGGACACGGGGCTCCTGCGTTCCGCGTCCGTCGAACTCGGGCAATATACCATAACGCGGCAGCCGATGTTGACGCCGCTGCTGGTACGCCGGAGTGAACTTCAGCCCTTCCGTTGGACGCGGGGGAAGGCGCCACGCAAGGTGCGCGGGACCTCGCCTCCAGCCAGGTCCTGCGCAGTCCCCGAACCGGGTAACCAATCCCTCGTGCACCGCGGCGCGTGAAACCTTGCCCCTTGGCTCCGATTTCAACTAGTCTCCGCACGCATCCGCCCCCGTGTCCTCGCCGGGTCACACCATCCGAAGGGCACCTGGATCCCCCTGAAATCGAGTGAGAGAGAGGTACGGTTGAAGGAGTATTCCCGCGTTCTCGTCGCGAATCGGGGGGAGGTGGCGATTCGCGTTTTTCGCGCGTGCACGGAGCTCGGAAAGCGTACGATCGCGATCTACAGCGAAGAGGACTCCCTCGCGCTTCACCGCTACAAGGCGGACGAGGCCTACCTCGTGCCATCGGACCGCGGGCCGGTGGAGGCGTACTTGGACATCGACGCGATCCTGGCGCTTGCGCAGCGGCGCCGCGTCGATGCGATTCACCCGGGCTACGGGTTCCTATCGGAGCATGCGGAGTTCGCACGACGATGCCTCAAGGCCGGAATCGACTTCATCGGCCCAACGCCCGAGCACCTGGAGCTATTCGGGGACAAGCTCTCCTCCCGGGCGATGGCGATTCGCGCAGGCGTTCCCGTGATTCCCGGTACGCGCGGGCCGGTCGAGGAAGTTGCCGATGCACTCGCCTTCGCGGGGGAGGCCGGCTACCCGGTGATCGTGAAGGCTGCCGCCGGGGGCGGGGGGCGAGGGATGCGGGTGGCGCGAGACGAGGAGGAACTCCGCCGCGCCTTTCCCGTCGCGCGGCGGGAGGCGGAGAGTTCCTTCGGGAGCCGGACCGTCTACCTGGAGAAGTTCGTCGAGGAACCGAGGCACATCGAGGTCCAGATCCTCGGGGACCGGCAGGGCACGGTCGTTCATCTTTGGGAGAGGGACTGTTCTGTCCAGCGTCGCCACCAAAAGGTCGTCGAAGTGGCGCCGGCCGTCGGCCTCGATCCCGAGGTGCGTGGTGCGATCTGCGAGGCCGCTCGCTCGCTCATGGCGGATGCTCGCTACGTGGGTGCGGGCACGGCGGAGTTTCTCGTCGACCCGGCCGGCTCCTACTACTTCATCGAGGTGAACCCCCGCATCCAGGTCGAGCACACCGTGACGGAGCTTGTCCTCGGGATCGATCTCGTTCAGGCGCAGATCCGGATCGCCGAGGGACACGATCTCGAAGGGGCGGGGATCCCCTGGCCGCTTCCGGAACCCAAGGGATACGCGATCCAGTGCCGGGTGACAACCGAGGATCCGGGGAACGACTTTCTCCCGGATACGGGACGGATCGCCCACTACCGCTCGCCGGGGGGGCTCGGCGTACGACTCGATGGGGCGACGGCCTTTACGGGCGGTACCGTGAGCCCGCACTACGATTCGCTACTCGTGAAGGTCTGCACGGCGGCGTTTCGTTTCGAGGATGCGGCGCGGAAGATGCATCGGGCGCTCCTCGAGTTCCGGATCCGAGGGGTCAAGACGAACCTCCCCTTCCTGGAGAACGTCGTCACCCACCCCGACTTTCTCCGGGGCAGCGTGGACACCAGCTTCATCGACACCCACCCGGAGCTCTTCGACTTCCGTCCCCGCCTCGACCGGGGAACGAAGACCCTCAAGTACATCGGTCACATCGTCGTCAATGGGCAGCGGGATGGGCCGAAGACGCGGACGAAGCCGGACATCGAGGCCGCGCACCTCCCCGCCCTTACCCCGGCCCCGACCGGTGAATCGCTCAAGGCCCTACTGGACCGGGAGGGGCCTTCCGCCGTCGTCGCAAGGATCCGGGCGGAGGAGAAGGTGCTTCTTACGGATACGACCTTCCGAGACGCTCATCAGTCGCTCCTCGCGACCCGTATGCGTACGAAGGACCTCCTCGCTGCTGCCGAGGTCACGGGCCGCCTCATGCCGGAGCTGTTCTCGATGGAGGTCTGGGGCGGGGCCACCTTCGATACCGCGTACCGCTTTCTCAAGGAGGATCCGTGGGAGCGCCTCGTCCAGCTGCGGGGCCAGCTCCCGGACCACCTCCTGCAGATGCTCCTTCGCGGCCAGAGCCTCCTCGGATACTCGGCCTATCCGGACAACGCGGTCCGGGCCTTCGTCCGCGAGTCTGCCGCCGCCGGGATCGATGTCTTTCGCATCTTCGATTCGCTCAACTGGCTTCCGAACATGCGGGTCGCGATCGAAGCCGTACGCAATGAGGGAAAGATCGCCGAGGGCACGCTCTGCTACACCGGGGACCTCTTGGACGCGAACCGGACGAAGTACGGCCTTGCATACTACGTAGACCTTGCCAGAGAGATTGAAGAGGCAGGCGCCAACACGCTTGCTGTAAAGGACATGGCGGGGCTACTGAAGCCTGTGGCCGCGGACCGCCTCGTCCGGGCCCTCCGGGATGCCACCGACCTTCCCATTCACCTGCACACTCACGACTCGGCCGGGGTGGCCGTCTCGACGTGTGCCAGGAGCGCGCTCGCTGGGGCCGACATCGTCGACGGATGCATCGATGCGCTCGCCGGGGGCACCTCGCAGCCGAGCCTCCGAGCGATCGCGGCGGCGCTTCACGGCACCCGGCGCGACCCGGGACTCGACCTGGACGGACTCCAACCGTTGAACGACTACTGGGCGACCGTTCGAAGGTTCTACGGGTTCATCGAGAACGCGCCGGTCGCACCCGACGCCGGCGTCTTCCGTCACCAAGTGCCTGGCGGCCAGTTCACCAACCTCAGGGCGCAGGCGGAAGCGGTCGGGCTGGGGAGCCGCTGGAGCGAGGTGGTCCGTGCGTACCGGGAAGCGGACGAGGCACTCGGGGAGCTGATCAAGGTGACACCCTCCTCGAAGGCCGTCGGCGATCTCGCTCTCTTCATGGTTCAGAACGGCCTCGACGGGACGAACCTTGTAAGCCGGGGGGCGGAGTTGAGCTTTCCCGAGTCCGTGGTCGGCCTACTGAAGGGCCGCCTCGGACGGCCGCCCTACGGCTTTCCTGCAGAGCTCAGGGCCGCCGTCCTGAAGGGCGCCGAGCCGCTCGTGGACCGGCCGGGGGCCTACCTCGCCCCGACGGATCTCGAGCGCGCGCGGGCCGAAGCGGTGGAGCTCACGGCCGGCGATCCCCTGGCGGGTACCCCCGGGGGGCGGGACGCGCTGAGCGTCACCCTCTTTCCGGACGTCTACCGGGGGTACGTGGAGCACCGAGCCGAGTACGGAGATATTTCTGTCTTGGATACGCTCACCTTCTTTTACGGGCTCGGCCGGGGTGAGAAGGTGAGTGTCGAGATCGAGCCGGGAAAGACGCTCATCATCCGCCTCGTCTCCGTCGGCGAGGAGAGGGCGGATGGCACGCGGCCCGTGCGGTTCGAGCTGAACGGGCACTCCCGGGAGGTTCGGATACGGGATCTCGGAATCCGGCCGGATGTAGCCTCGCGGTCGAAGGCGGATCCGGCGGACTGGAGGGAAGTCGGGGCCTCGATGCCGGGCCGTGTGATCCAGGTCCTCGTGGAGCCCGGGGAGAGCGTCGAGAAGGGCGCGCAGCTCCTCATGGTAGAGGCGATGAAGATGGAGACGGCGGTCACGGCACCTCGGCACGCAGTGGTCGAGGCCGTTCTCGTGGCGATCGATGAAGAGGTCGAGGCGGGAGACCTACTCCTCAGGCTCGGCACGGTCCCCGAGACCGAGGAGATATAGGGGCTCCCGATCCGTTCGCGCGCTTCCCGCCTACCCGCCGGGGTCTCGCAGGTTCGGATCTGTTGTAATCATTGAACTTACGAGATTATGTGTCCGAATTCCCGCTGTTGGGTTCCCGCTGTTCGGGGTCAGAAACGGGCTCTCCGGCGGCTCTCGAGGGCCCTCCTGAGCTGTGCCTCGTCCGCCCGCTGGTAGCATTGGAGCACCGTCTTGGCCGTCTTCCAGCCGCCGAGTTCGCACAGCACCTTGAGCGGCTGGTCCATGAGATCCGAGGCAAACTTCCGCCTCAGGGAGTGCCAGCCTCTACCGTGCTTCGGCTCCAGTCCCGCGAGTTCCCGGGCTTTCTTCCACCAGAGACGCGCCGGCGTACGGCTCACGCCACTTCGACGGGTCCTTGTGCGCGGGCAGCAGAGGTACGTCCCCGACCCCACGGGTCCTCCTCCGCGCTTCATGCAGGCCGGCGATCGCCTCGGCGGTCACCGGAGTCCGGTGTTCGTAGCCCGACTTCTCGTGCTCTGCGCGCCACCGCACCACTCTGCCTTCAAGGTCGACATCCGACCATCGAAGCTGACGAATGGCGCCGATGCGGTGTCCGGTCTCGTGCGCGAGCACGAGAGCGACGTGAAAGCGCCAGTCAACCTCCCGGGATACCTGCAGAAGCGCCTGGTATTCGTCCTCGGCTAGGACGACCCGGGTCGGGTTCTTCTCCGTGGGTGTCTTCAGGCCCTTCAGCGGGTTCGAGTCGAGGAGCAGGCGGCCCTGCTCGTCCCTCGACTTCGCGGCCCAGTTGAGGACCGCGAGCAGTAACTTCAAGTCGCATTCGATCGTTCGATTGGACACCGGCTTTCCGCTCGGGCCGACCTTGCCCGACCGCCGTTCCCGGATGAACCGGTCCCAGTCGCGCTGGGAGAGCGTAGCGGGTTTCCGGGCCCTGCCGAAGTACCCGAGGAACATCTTCATCGCGGCCCTGCCGTAGTTCCGGGACCGCTCGCCCTTGGTGGGCGTCACCTCATCACCGTAGATGTCAAAAAGCGTTTCCAGGGTAAGTGGCTCGGGCTCGGCTGCCGCCCTGGTCTGGAGTTCGGGCTGGGCTCGGCCTGCGGCGATTTCATCCGCCTGCCTCTTTGCCCGCGTCCAGTCGCGATGCTTGAGCGACCTGCTTAGCCTACGCGCGTCCTCCCGCCACTCGACCTGGATCAGGCCGGTCTTCGGATCAGGAAAGACCCGTACCCGGTTCCGGCCCCGTTCGCCGGAGCTGTAGCTCCGCCGCCGTCGTTTCGTGCGTGCCATCATCATGCTCCTTTCTCGATGATGGACTGCACGATCTGCGCGGTGGAAACTTCGCGCAGAGGAGCCTTCCCGGCCAGACGCGACTTGGCGGGTCCCCGGGCCTTACGGGGAAGGTGCTTCAGGGCGATCCTGGGCGCGCCGGGCCTTCCGGCGTTCGGGATCCTTGCCGTCGCGCACGAGGCGGCCGAGATGGCCCGTGGAGTAGCCGGTCTCCCTGGCGGCGTCCGTCAGCGTGAGTGTCGCCTCGTCCCTGTGGCGGAGCGCGGCCTCGAGTTGCGCCGCGCAGGACTCCAGGGCCACCGCCGGTGTATTCCCCCCGTATTGGCGGAGCGCCTTGGCCTGAGTCCGCCAGGCGGCGGGCAGGATCTCGATCCGCCCGGTCATGCGCGCGCTTCCTCCCGAGGGTGCGCAGCCGACTGCATCTCCGTGTTCACTCCCAGTCGCCCTCGGCATCTCTCTTGAGCGCGTCGGCGAGGTCGGGATCGCCCTGGCCGCGCCGGACGGAGCGCTCGGCGAGGCCGACGCGGCGTCCGAGATCGGCGAGCCCGGCGGCACGCGCGATCGCGTAGATGGCGGCGGCAACGGCCGTGAGCGCCAGGGCGAGGTGCATGGCCATGAAGGCGCCGTGGTCGGCGAGGATCACGAGCCAGAACGGCGCGAGATACTCGAACCGCGGTCCGGCGAGAAGGATGGCCGACCCCGCGAGGGCGGCGGTCAGCCCCGTGCTGATCTTCCAGGGTTGCATCGCGGGACCCTAGAGCTCGAGCGCGGCCGGGTCCCGCTCGGCCGGCCCCCGCAGGGAGGTGCGGCCGTCGCCCGAGCCCAGGATCCGGAGCACCCGTCTCGCGGCCGGTCCGTTGGCGTGCATCCGGAACCCGGCGGCGGCCTTGGCCCGGACGGATGCGGCGGTGTAGTGACCGGAAGCGACCTCGATATTGACGCGGCCGGTCCGCCCGTCGGCGTCGACGTACTCGATCTGCGCGTCGGGGTAGAGCACGCGGCCCTGCTCGTCGATGGGGAGGCCGAGCTCCCGGGCGGCGCGGAGCCGTTCGGCGTCGGCGGCCCGCCGGCCGTCCCGAGCGCGGGCGGATTCGCTCCGGCGCGCGACGGTGCCCTTGAGCTCGCGGTCGAGGCGCACGCGCCGGATGGCGGCGTCCTGCCGGAGCAGGCACTCGTGCTCCTGGCGGCAGGCCCGGTAGATCGCCGTGTCGTGGGCGAGTTGGGAGCGCTGGAGGCGCGCGGCGGAGCCGACGTACTGTCCGGGGTCCAGGCCGTGCTCGACGGCCAGCTCGCGTGCGGCCGCCGCCCCACTCCGTGTGAGCGTCAGGACCTTGAACGGCTTTCCCTTCGGTCCCCTGGCTGCGCGTTCCTTGACGAGCCCCTCCCGGATCCAGGCGTTCACGGCCTGCCGGGTGGTGTAGGGATGGCCGCCGAAGTGGGCTTCGGCCAGGTCGCGGAAGGAGACGCAGCCGTAGAGGCCCACATCGGCGAGAGCGCGGCCGCACCGCTCCGGAAAGGAGATCGCCTCACGGCTATCGCGCGCATCGTGCTCCCGCCGGTGGCCGTCCCGCATGCGGCCGGGAGCACGGGTCTCCGGCGTGCGGCGCGGGTCCGGTGCGATCGCGCGGTCGAACATCTCTTTGGCTCCTTCCCCGGCCTCAGCGGCTCGGGCCGAAGCTCCGGCTCGGGAGCGGGAGCGGCACCTCGGGCCGGACGGCGGGCCGAGAGGCGGGAGCGCGGCTGGCGGCCACCGCCGCCGGCTCGGGTCGTGGCCGACGCCCACCCGCTCACCGGTCATCATGGCGCTGACGACTGCCAAATCTTTATAAATAATTGATAATAAACGACTTACTGCTTGTTGATCAGAGGCAATTCCCTCATTAGATCCCGCTTTCTGAACGGGAATCCATCCGACCGTATGAGAAGTCCGTGGACGAGTTCTGAGTGATCAACCGAGGCCGCGCGGCCGGGCGTGAGATCGGTATGTTCCAATCCGCGCTGGCCGATCCGGTGTTATGCTGCCCAGCCAGCAGATAGCACTTCCGCTTGTTCGAGCACCGTCCGTGTCGCCTTCTCCTGCTTGTCGGGCGGGTAGCCGTGCTTGCGCAGGATGCGCTTGACCAATCGGCGCAGGTTGGCTCTGACATTCTCGCGCAGCGTCCAGTCGATCTTGACGTTGTTTCGCACGGTTTCGACTAAGTCGCGGGCGATATCACGTAGCGTCTCATCGCCGAGCACGTGCACGGCGCTGTCGTTCGTCTCGAGCGCATCGTAGAAGGCGAGCTCGTCTTCGGTGAGTCCCAGCGCCTCGCCACGGGCATTTGCTTCGCGCATGTCGCGGGCGAGCTGAATCAATTCCTCGATGACCTGTGCGGCTTCGACGGCTCGGTTTCCGTAGCGGCGGATGGTCTGCGCGAGCATCTCGGCAAAGGATCGCGCCTGGACGACATTCTTTCGCCGGCGGACGGCCAGTTCCCCCTTCAGCAGCTTCTGCAACAGCTCGACGGCGAGGTTGCGCTGTTTCATGCCCCGTACTTCGGCCAGGAACTCCTCGGACAGAATCGAGATGTCAGGCTTCTCTAGGCCGGCGGCGGCGAAGATGTCCACGACTCCCTCTGACGCCACGGCCCGCGAGACGATCTGGCGAATGGCATAGTCTAGCTCTTCCTCGGGACGCGCCTCGCCTTCGGCACGCTTCGCTAGCACCGACCGGACGGCTTGGAAGAACGCCACATCGTCGCGGATGCGAATCGCGTCCTCATGGGGCACGGAAAGCGCGAAGGCCTGCGAGAGTTCGCGCACGGCCCGCAGACAGCGCTCCTTGCCGTTCTCCTGCGCGAGAATGTGTTCCTGCGCCCCCGGCAGCAGGCTCACACGTTCGGCCGGCGTGCCGTCGATCCACCCTGAATAGTCGAAGCCGTGGAACAGGTCGCGGCACACCTCGTACTTCTCCAGCATCACCGCCACCGCTTCGGACTGATCCACAGTGGTCTTTCCCGTGCCCCCGCTCTCGGTGTAGGTCGCGAGAGCCTGTTTGAGTTCATGCGCGAGCCCGAGGTAGTCGACGACGAGGCCGCCGGGCTTGTCCCTGAAGACCCGGTTCACCCGCGCGATCGCCTGCATCAGCCCGTGGCCGCGCATCGGTTTGTCGACGTACATGGTGTGTAGACTCGGCGCGTCGAAGCCGGTTAGCCACATGTCCCGCACGAGTACGACCTGAAGCGGATCGCCGGGATCGCGGAACCGTTTCGCCAGCGCCTCGCGGCGAAGCTTGCTGCGGATGTGCGGCTGCCAGCCGGGCGGGTCGGAGGCGCCACCGGTCATCACGACCTTGATTCGGCCCCTGTCGTCATCCTCGTGATGCCAGTCGGGACGCAGGCGAGTCAGTTCCCGGTAAAGGTCGATGCAGATGCGGCGGCTCATGCAGACGATCATTGCCTTGCCGTCCATGGCCTCGATGCGTTGCTCGAAATGCGAGACGATATCCCGGGCGATGAGCCTGAGCCGCGGTCCGGCTCCGGCGACGGCCTCGAGCTGAGCCCACCTGGTCTTCAGCTTCTCCTTGCGCTCGACTTCCTCGCCTTCGGTCACCTCCTCGAAGTCGGGATCGATCTTCGGCCGTTCGGCCGCGTCCAGTGTCAGCTTCGCCAGCCGGCTCTCGTAGTAGATCGGCACGGTTGCCCGGTCCTCGACGGATCGCTCGATGTCGTAGACGCTGATGTAATCGCCGAACACCGCCCGCGTGTTGGCGTCCTCCAGCTCGATCGGCGTACCGGTGAAGCCGATGAACGAGGCATTAGGGAGCGCATCGCGCATGTGGCGAGCGTAGCCGTCGATGAAGTCGTACTGGCTACGGTGCGCCTCGTCGGCGATCACCACGATGTTCCGGCGCTTCGACAACTCGGGATGCCGGTCGCCCTTCTCTTCCGGAAAGAACTTCTGGATCGTGGTGAACACCACGCCGCCCGACTCGACCGCCAGCTTGGCGCGCAGGTCGGCACGGCTGCGGGCCTGGGTCGGGGGCTGCCGCAGCAGGTCCCGGCAGCCGGAGAACGTGCCGAAGAGCTGATCGTCGAGGTCGTTGCGATCCGTCAGCACGACGATCGTCGGGTTCTCCATCGCCGGCTCGCGGATGATCCGCCCGGCGTAGAAGGCCATGGTCAGACTCTTTCCCGAACCCTGGGTGTGCCAGACGACCCCGATGCGCCGGTCGCCGGGATCGCCGCCCGGCCTCCGAGTCGACCCGTCGGGACGAAGGTCCCTGTCGGAGTCTGCCTCCCGTTGCAACCGAGTCGCCCGTAGCGTCTCGGCGACCGCCGTTCCGACGGCGTGGAACTGATGATACCCGGCCATCTTCTTGGCCAACTTGCCGCTACCGTCGTCCTCGAACACGATGAAGTCGCGAACCACTGCCAGAAGCCGGCGCGGTTCGCACACACCCGACAGCATCACCTGCAACTGGGGCAGATGCGGGCCGGCTAGCGTCTCGCCATCCATCGTGCGCCACGGTTTGAACCATTCCCGCCCGGCAGTGAGCGTGCCGATGCGCGCGTCGACTCCGTCCGAAGCGATGAGCGCCGCGTTGAATGCGAACAGGTTCGAGAGCTCGGCCATGTAGGTTTGGATCTGCATCCAGGCCGTCCAGACCGTGGCCTTCTCATCCGCCGGGTTCTTGAGTTCGATCAGACCGAGCGGAAGGCCGTTGACGAACAGCACGACATCCGGCCGCCGCTCGTGCTCGTTCTCCACGACCGTGAACTGGTTGACCGCCAGCCAATCGTTGTTGGCAGAGTTGTCAAAGTCGAGGCCGAGCACCTGCGCTCCGCGCACGGCGCCGCCAGCGCTCCGGTACTCGACCGTCACGCCGTCCACCAGCATTCGGTGAAACGCGCGGTTGCGGGCTGCCAGCGTGGAGCCTTCAGGCCGGGTCAGTTTGCGAAATGCGTCGTCCAGGGCCTCGGCCGGCAGGTCCGGATTCAGCCGATCCAGAGCGTCGAGCAACCGCCGTTCGAGAATGACTTCGCTGTAATCCGTACGCTCAGCGCCCGCCGTATCTGGGCCTATGCTGGGACCGTGGAGTACTCGCCACCCGAGGCTCTCGAGCCATTCGAGCGTGGCGTCTTCGACCTCCGACTCGGTGAAGGCTGCGGTGGCGCTCGTCACGTCACGGACTCCAATGCCATCTCGGCATCGCCTACGCGGATCTCACCCGAAATGAGCTTGGGGAGCAGCGTGTCGCGGAGGGCGGCGAGAGTAGCAGCTTCGGACCGGTTCTTCAGGATCCGCGCCAACGTACCACCGATCACTTCGCCAAACGTTGTGAAGGCTCTCGGCGACCCAGTCAAAACCTCACGTGCCTTCAACGCCTTCGGTGGGACGCGCTGATGGCTGTTGGAAGTTCCAGTCACCAAGGACCTGAGCAGGGCGCGGAAGCGCTGATCCCCAAACAGCGTAAAGAGGAGATTCCTGTTCGCAGGTGATCGCGGCGTGAACACGAGAAACTCCGTTGAGCATATCTGCGGTCTTGCCGTGGAGTCGGCTGGCACCCAGACACGTGCGATTCTTGGATTAAGCTTGGATAAGAGGACCGCATCCTTCAGTACAACAGTCTTGTTGCTCCTGATGGCCGCACCTAGTTCGATAGCAGGGCGTTGGCCTGCGTCATATGCCGGGATGCTGAAGTGCTCATACTCCAATCCGGAGAAACGCGAAGGCGAGGTGGTTTTCGTGTGGTGATTGGCTAGCTGATCCAAGCGGAAGACCTCCCACCCCTCCGGTATCTTGCCCATCTCGGAGTTCACCAGTCGGTCGGGGAACAGTTCGGCGATTTCTTGCGGCAATCCCGTATGACGGCCTTCCATCTTCGCCCGGACGGGATCGAAATCGACGAACCAAGACTTGAACAACGCCCGCGCCATCGCCTCCAGCGTCTCGTTCATCCGCCGGTTCAGTTCGATCTTGTCGTCCAGTGTACCGAGGATGTAGGCGATAGCGCGCTGGATGCCGAGGTCAGGAATATGGAACTGCAGGTAGGCTAAATCGCTTCCTCTAATGCCAGATGCACCCGCGCCCTGCTCGACTATGCTGTGAATTGAAGCACATCCGGATGGAGATTGGAAGAAGTAATATAGATAGGTTGGATTCGCCTTCTTCGTATCGATTCGCACTCTGATTATGTGAGACTCGAAACACACGGGTTCTGTGTCACCCAGAAAAATCGAACACTTACCTGCACCACTGAGGACTAACGACTGGCGAGCAAACAGTAGATCTCCTTCACAGAGTAACGAACGCTCCGCTTCAGTATCTGACAGTGGAACTCTATCCATGGGCGCTCTTGCGATGCGTCCGTGAGCGAAAATCTCGCCCATATTAACCATCTTGGTACCTGTGCCACGCACCGCCTTGGGTTTTGTTAATCCGTTACGGCTCGGTTCGGCGTATAGGTCACCGAACTTAACAGAGCTAAACACCGTTACGTCCTCTGTCGACCGCGAAAGTCTCCGCCCAACCCGAGCGCCTTCAGGTTGGCAGTAATGGCAGCGTCGAGCCGTTTGCCCTCGGCCTGCTGCTCGCGAAGCTCGGTTACCAGCTGTTTCATCTTGTCCTCGAACGGCTCGCCGTCGTCCTCTTCTGGCTCCACACCGACATAGCGCCCTGGTGTGAGCACATGACCGTGCTTCCGTACCTCATCCAGCGATGCGCTTTTGCAGAAGCCCGGAATGTCGGAGTAGCCGTCGTCGCCCTCTCCGGTACGCCAGGCGTGGTAGGTGTGCGCGATGTGACCAATATCCTCGTCGGTCAGCTCACGATGCGTCCGGTCCACCATGCGTCCGAGCTTTCTCGCGTCAATGAACAGAATCTCGCCGTGCCGGTTGCGTCGGCGAGCCAGGAACCACAGGCAGGCGGGAATCTGAGTCGAGTAGAAGAGCTGGCCCGGCAAGGCCACCATGCAGTCCACGAGCTCCGCCTCGATCAGGTTCTTCCGGATCTCGCCCTCACCCGACTGATTCGACGACATCGACCCGTTGGCGAGCACGAACCCCGCGACGCCCTTGGGCGCAAGGCGGTGGAGCATATGCTGCACCCAAGCAAAGTTGGCGTTGCCCGTCGGCGGGATGCCGTAGCGCCAGCGCTTGTCGTCGACCAGCCTGTCGCCGCCCCAGTCCGAGACGTTGAACGGGGGATTGGCGAGGATGAAATCCGCCTTCAGGTCCGGATGGCGATCGTTATGGAAGCTGTCCCCGTGGGCGATCTGCCCCCCGATCCCTCGTATAGCCAAGTTCATCTTCGCGAGCCGCCACGTCGTGTAGTTTGACTCCTGGCCGTAGATCGAGATGTCGCCACGCGCCTTGCCGCCGTTGGCGTTGCCGCTGACGTGAGCACGAATGAACGCGATCGACTGCACGAACATGCCGGAGGATCCGCAGCAGGGATCGTAGACCCGCCCCCTGTAGGGCTCCAGCATCTCGACGAGCAGCTTGACGACACAGCGTGGCGTGTAGAACTCGCCGCCCTTCTTGCCCTCAGCACTTGCAAACTGTGAGAGAAAGTACTCGTAGACGCGGCCGAGCACGTCCCGGGAACGGGCCTCAGCATCCCCGACACGGATGTTGCCGATCATGTCGATCAACTGGCCGAGCCGCTGCTTGTCTAGGGCGGGCCGTGCGTAGTCCTTGGGCAGCACGTCCTTCAGCGCAGGGTTGTCGCGCTCGATCGCGGCCATGGCCCGATCGACGGTCTGTCCAATGGTCGACTGCCTCGCCTGGGCCTTCAGGTGTGGCCAGCGGGCCTCCGGCGGCACCCAGAAGATGCTTTCTGCGATGTATTCGTCGCGATCCTCCGCAGCGTCCTCGCCCCACTCAGAAAGCACCGCCGCATGACGCTCCTTGAAGGCGTCCGAGATGTACTTCAGGAAGACGAGGCCGAGCACTACATGCTTGTATTCGGCCGCATCCATCGAGCCACGGAGCGTATCGGCCATCGCCCACAGCTCGGCCTCATACCCTGTCGTTGCCCCACTATCGGCACGCGTACTCACTGTCTTCATTGGCTCTCGTCGGTTTCCCTAGTGCCATGTTGCGGTGCTCCGGATATCGACACGGTTGGGCCGCTCGCCTCCGGTCCTGTTGGCATGTTTGATAGATCCGGCCAACCTGCTAGGTCGACGGCAGGCAAGATACGACAAGTGTCGTGCCGGCGTATAGCTCGTCGATGCAGTTGCTATCTCGAGAGGTGCTCGATCCGCAATGGACCGACGTGCCCACAGAACAGCAGGGATCCGAAACAGCCGTCGGAGGCCCGTCCGTCGCCGAGGCTTCGCGTTTCGTGCTCGGCTAGGATGCGGGGTGTGTCACGGGGCATGAACTGTCCCGGAACAGAACCCACCGCGACCGACTGTGACTGTGGCTTTCCGCGGGCTCTCTGGGAGCAGATCGGGCGTCCGCTGGCGGAGCCCGGTCCGCCTCTGGTACGTCGCTGGAACCCCTGGGACATCGCCTCCTTGCCCGTTGTTGACACCGCATAAGGCGGGCTCCTCAATATACGGGTATGGAGATTCTGACGGCCCAGGCCTCCGACCGTCGGCGGGCGAGTTTGACCGCTACGGCGGGAGAGCCAGCCTACCCAATGTGCAACATTGGGGCTGGCGAGGGGTGGCTCCGCCCCCCTTCGATCCCCCCGAGGCCCGCCCTCGGGCGGAGTTCGCGGGCGGAGCTCGCGCCCCTTCCCCGTGCCGGCGCGTCCTGATGGGGGATCGCCGCACCGTCACTGCGGCCGCCCGCGTATCGCCGGCCGAGCTCGCCGACTGGCGGGCCAAGGCCGCGGCCGCTGGCGTGTCGCTGTCGGCCCTGCTGCGGCAGGCCATGGCGCGCACACGAACGTGGACCGCCCCGGCAGCCGCAGTCGAGCGCGAGCGCAGCCGGCAGATCGCGCGCATCGGCAACAACCTGAACCAGATCGCCCGCTGGGCCAATACGTTCAAAGCGAACGCCGAGACCGTCGAGATCGTCGCCCACCTGGTCGCCATCGACCGGGCGCTCGCAGGGTTGGCCCCCGTCGGACGCTCCGACGCCGATGCACATTAAGTTCTTGGCCCGCGGAACCGGCTCGGCCCGGGAGGCGGCCGATTACCTGCTCGGGGCGCGGGACGCGACGGGGCAACTGCGCGAGGGCGTGGAGGTCCTCCAGGGGGATCCCCATCGGGTGGCCGCGGTAGCCGACGCGCTGGCGTTCGAGCACAAGTACACGTCGGGCGTGATTGCCTGGGCACCGGACGACACTCCGACCGACGCGCAGATCGGCGCGGTCATCGATGCCTTCGAACAGACGGCCTGGGCGGGGCTCGAGCCCGACCGCTACGCCTGGGCGGCCGTGGTGCATCGGGAGCGCGACGGCGGCGTTCACGTGCATGTCCTCGCCGCGCGATGCGACCTCGAGACCGGCCGGAGCCTCAACATCGCGCCGCCGGGCTGGCAGAAGACATTCGACCCGCTCCGCGACGCCTTCAACGCCGAGGAGGGCTGGAGCCGGCCGGATGACCCGGCGCGGGCGCGGGTGCAGCAACCCGGGCACCGCGCCTACGTCGAGGCGGCGCACCTGCGTGCCGGCCTCGCGCTCGAGCCCGCCCCCCGCGACCTGATCCGCGACTACCTGCTCCAGCGTGTCGAGCACGGCACGGTACGGAACCGTGCCGATGTCGTCGCAGCCTTGCAGGAGGCGGGCCTGGAGGTGCCGCGCCAAGGCAAGGACTACCTGACGGCCCTGGATCCCACGACCGGGGACCGGTGGCGTCTGAAAGGAGAGCTATACGCACATGACTTCCAACGCGAACGACTTGACCGAGCGATTGCGGAGACGGCTGGAGAGCGAACGCCAGGCGATCGAGGAGTTGACCGCGAGCGAGCTCGAGCGGCTCGGCGCGAACTCGCAGCGCGTTGCGAGCAACGCGCTGCGTACCATCGAACGCGATACGGCGGCGGCGACCGGGCGGATGCGCGCGCTCCTGCTCAAGGCCTGGCTCCGGCCCCTGGTCGTCGGCCTGAGCCTCTGGCTCGGCATCTGTGGCGGGAGCTGGGCGACGATGCACTGGCTTTCGACGCGCATCCAGGCCCGGATCGAGACGGCCGCCGCCCTCGACTTGGAGATCGAGGAGGCCCGCCAGACCCTGGCGCGGCTCGAGACGGGCACTTGGGGGATCGCGCTCCGGGAGATCGAGGAGGAGCGGTTCGTGGTGCTGCCGGCCGGCGCGCTGCCCGATCCACCCTTGACCGTGGACACTCGGCCGGCCGTGAAGCTGTCGAACGAGTGAAGGAGCTCTATGACCGCCTTAGAACAGCAGTTGACGAAGGCCTTGCGGGCGTTGTCCGCGCAGTACGAGCAGGCGCAGCAGCAGCATGCCGTGCAGGTCGAGACCTTGCGGCGGCAAGTCGAACAGCTCAGCGGGCAAGTGACGCAATTGGCCCGGGACTACAGGACGCTCGCCGAGAGGTTGCGCGGGCGCTGGAGCTGATGCGCCAGCGTGGTCGAGAGCGCGATCATGGTCCGAGCCGCTGATGGTTCGCGGCAGCGAATCGGCCGGCGGCGACGGTGCGGCGATCAGCCATCGGGACGGGCCGGCGAGACGGAGGGGGGACGAGCCCCCCACCCGGTCCAGCGTCCATGATGTGCCGTTGCCGTTGGGGGGGGTCAGAGGGGGCACAGCCCCCCGCCAGCCCCTGCCGGGGACCCGCGAAGCGTGGCCCCAAAGGGTAGGCTGGCTTAGCTGCCTTCCGTGCCTCCCGTACACCGGACAAACTCGTCCACCGACGCTTGGAGCCGTGGGCCGTCAAGATCTCCATACCAGTACATTGAGGAGGCTGCTTTTTGCCGTGTCAACAAGGGGAAATCAGCGGATATCCCAAGAGGTCCAGCCACGTATCGGAGACCGACCAGGCTCCGGCGATGGATTCTTGAGCTGCTCCCGGAGGACCGCTTGGACCAGCGGGTGGCCTCGGTTGCGACCGGCCACAGCAGCGACCGCGTCGCTCCGGAGCGGCTGTCCAACCATCCCTGCGGGAAGGCAGTCACTGCGATGAAGTGGCGGGCGCCGCTGATCCTTGGGCGTCGTCTATGTAGTCGCCCTGGGGACGCCTGTAGCCCAGCAAGCTGCTGGTCACCGCGGTGCATCTGATGAACAACGACGTGCTGCCGACCTTCGAGGTACACCGGGCCAGGATCATCCCCGTGCTCTCGGACAACGGCCGGGAGTTCTGCAGCTCGAGGAGATCGAGCATCGCCTCCACAAGGAAGCTCGACGACAGCGTCGAAGCCATGCAAGAAAGCCTCCTGAACCACTGGCTTAGCCCCACCGGGAGTGGCTACCGTCAGGCAAATACCCTATATGTATACCCAGTTCGTCGCCGCGCTCCACGTATGCGATTCTCAGCTCAATCTCAGTGATTCGGTGGGGAGGGCCTCGTAGTCGTAAACCGACCCGCCGCTAAATTTAAACAGCGCCCTGGGCAACCCTCGGACGTACTGGCGATCATCGAGTCGATCGGTTTCGTGACGATCACCAGCTAATAACAAAAGGAGTTTCCTGTAATGACTGATACTGCGTACTTCTACCCGGCGCCGTATTGGGGATCGAGGGACAGTGATTCGATAAAGTCGCTTCTCCTGTTATTCTACGATGTTGCCATTCTGTTGCCGGGCTACATGTACGGTCGCCACACCGATGCAGATCCAACGCTTACTGAGCCTCTTGAGGATCCCGGTCTGTTACGAGATGGCACTAAGGAGGTTTAGTTATGAGACATATCCCTCAAGAAGAGGAAACAGAACTTCCAGTCTACCGAGTCCCTTTCGGTATCGGATCTTTGAACTTTGGCTTGAGGAATGACGGTTCGGTCACTCTTAGTGGGATCGACTATTGTGATCTCCTGAGAGCAGAACTTGAAACTATACCCACCCTGAATAACTTAGAGATCGACCATTTCAATGATGAAGAGATTGAATTTGGTGAAAGAGATTTGATAGAAACAAGATCAGGAACAGCCATTTTCCCTGACGGAAATAGTATTTTGGGCATCAAGTTCGATCTCTACATCCCGCTTCGGACCCAAGCAGAGATAGTCGGCCGATATTTTACACCCAGAATTAAGACAGAACATTTTCGCATTCATATTCGCTATCCGTACCATGGCCCAGTCACATTTGTAGAGCTCATCAACAACGAAGAGTCTTCTGATCCTTCGACTGCCGTTCGGATTGTAAGAGAGTACATTGAAGATCAACTGAGGCGATTGCCAGGTAATGTTATTTTTGTATTCGTCGGTCCGTCACCATTCCATGCTGATCTCCATATTGAGGGGTATAGGACATCAAATTTAACGAATAATACCTTTGAATGTAAACAATTAGACGAAATTGGATATGCGGACATCACCTTTCGGTGTTGTGTCGACGATATCCCTACAGAGAGCGATGCGTGTGAAGCGCTCTTCGAGAAGCTAGAACGTGATCTTGGCCTCTTTTACCAAATCCATCGTGATGATGTCGAAAAGAGCCAGCAGTGGAGTGACATCGAGCTCATCTCTTCAAGTCTAGTCGAACACCTAAACGCGAGGAGCCTGCGTGGGCGCTTGCGAACATTATGTAGGCGGGGGCGTGACCTAAAGGCGTTGCACGTCTCTCTGACTGAGTTTGAATCTGACCATATTTTGCACGAGCATTACATAAACCGTCAGTATCGAAAACTCAGCGAATCTAATAGTGACGGTTTTCCCAATAGCTTCCTTGAATCAGCCCTCGGAGATCGTCCTATCTATCCCGTGAGGCAGATGACGGAACTTATGTCCTTTTGTGAGAAACGGCGATCTGAAGCCGTGGAATGGCTAATTGTAATAATTGCGGGCTTAGTAGGTGGTATAGCGGGTTCATTTGTGACAGTACTGGCCAATAGCTACCTATAGCACACACCAACGAACCGCTGCCGCCTCGTGTCTCGAATCTCGCCGGTGAGGTACGCTGCCCAGTCGCCCATCAGCCGATGGCGCCGCTCGAATAGATCCGAACGGGCATAGGCCGCCTCGATGGCGGCGGTGCCGGTGCGGCGATCAGCCATCAGCGCACCGAGAAGGGGGTTCGGGGGGCGAGCCGCCCGCCCGCGAACTCCGCCGGAGCGTGGGCCTCCGGGGGATCGAAGGGGGGCGGAGCGCGCCCTCGCCAGACGCCGATGTATGAGATTGGTAGGCTGGCTCCCGTGCCTCCCGTGCGCCGAACAAACTCGTCGCCCGATGCTTGGAGACCTGCGCCGTCAAAATCTCCATACCACTACATGGAGGAGGCTGCTTTTTGCCCTGTCAACAAGGGGAAATCAGCGCATGTCCCAAGTGAGGTCCAGCCACGCATTCGAGCCCGGTCAGGCTCCGCCAGCGGACTGGTGAGGTGCCTCTGGAGGACCGCCTGAACCAGCGGGTGGCCTCGGTCGCGATCGGCCGCAGCAGCGACCGCGTCGCTCCGGTGCGGCTGCCCAACCATCCTGCGGAAAAGCTACGGAGCCGATGAGGAGCTCGGCGGATCAACGGCTCGGCGCGGCCTCCGGCTCTCGAGTCTCGCCTGCCAGATAGCCGGCCCAGTCGTCCATGAGCCGGCGGCGGCGCTCGAACAGATCCGTGCGGCGATAGGCCGCCTCGACTTTGTTCTGGACCACATGCGCCAGCGCCGCTTCGATGACTTCGCGCGGATGATCCGTCTCTTCGGCCGCCCAGTCGCGGAACGAGGACCGGAAACCGTGGCGCACGGCCGCGATCTCGAGCTTCCGGAGCAGCCGCTTGTCGAAAATCGGCCGACCGTCCCCGAGGGCGAACACCAGCGGGCGGGCTCCTCCGAGTGTCCGCACCTCCTCGAGAACCTCCATCGCCCGGCCGCTTAGCGGCACCCGGTGCTCGCGCCGCGTCTTCATGCGCGTGGCGGGTACGGTCCACGCCCCCTCCGTCCGGTCGATCTCGGCCCACTGGGCCAACCGCACTTCGCCCCACCTCGCCGGCCGTTAGGACCATGAACTCGAACACCAGCGCGACGACGGGCTCCTCCTCCGACACTCGCACCGTCTCGATCGCCCCTGCTACCTCGCGATGCGGCAAGGCCCGCAGGTGCTGCGTGACGTCATACTGAGGACCCAGCACCGGGCCGAGTCGGTCGCACGGATTGTTGCCGGTAGCCCGTCATGTTTACCTAGCGCGTGCACGGCGACCTTCAAGACCAATAACCGCCGCCGCACTCCTCTGAGTGGTGATCAAGATGATGGTGACGTCCCCGGTCGCTGAAGAACTTGGGTTATCCTGAAACGCTGCGAGCCTCGGCGACTTTGTCGCGTCCGTACTTGATTATCAGCTGATTCACTATGTCCGGCTCTACGCTCATGGCGAAGGCTATGAGCCCGGCAAGCTCTGACCTCTCGGCTGGGGCCAGCAGCTCAAGGCGATGGATCTGCCGCCTGATGAATCGTTTGCGGTCTCGACCCAGCGACACGGTCCCATCGCTGGAGAGGACTAACCCCGTGACCAACCTGCGCCCCTTCTTTGACGAGTGGCGAGTCTTACTGCGGTTGATGCGGAGTCCCAGAGGGAATGCAAGCTCACCCAAGATCGTCTCGACCTGCGAAGGCAAGGCGTGCAGAACGTCGCGCCTATTGGTAGAGAAGAACAAGTCGTCGGCGTACCGTGTGTAGGTCGCATCGATCCCGACACAGACTGCAGCGAGCCGATCGTCCAGCCGAAAGCAGACCGCGTTGCTCAGGGCAGGTGAGGTTGGTGCCCCGATGGTAAGACGCAGGTAGCGGCAGGTGACCTGGACGAAGAAGGCCCGGTCCGCTTCATCCCAGTCCTCAGTCAGCACGGGGCCCTCGTTGAGAAAGAGTTGAAGGTCGTCGCTGGTTATCGACGGGAAGAAGTTCACGAGATCCATGCGGAGTAGGTACCTGCTATGAACATGTGCGGCGGCATTCTTGCGAATCCCGACGCCCTCCCTGTAGGCGTGCGCAGCGTCGTGTACGGTCCACGACGAAATCACCTCTTTCAGCAGCCACCTCTGAAGCGCCTTCAGTTCCCGCGAAGGATGATGGATCTCGCGCTGACCACCGGTGCGCTTGGGAATCATGTAGACCTTGTACGCGTGCGACGCCCTGTTGGCCACTCCCTGGACGAGCGATACCGGCAGCTGGAGATCTCGTGAGATCCGGTGGACCAAGCTCATGCGGTGTCCGCCAGGGCCTTCAACGCCGGGATGCACGGTGGACACGCCTGCATTACGCCCACGATTCGGGCCCTTAGCGAGGCCATGTCGATGTATTTCCCTGTGTATTGAAACGACCGTAGCCGGCCCTCCTGCAACGGACGGTAGAAGAGTTCTTGGTCGCCCACGGACAGTGAGCTGAGGAGGTCCAGTGCCCTTCCTAGTCCAAGCATGAGCGTCACGTCCACTCCCGGTCGCCCCAGCAATTGCTCCACAAAAAACTCGACATGGTGGTGCGGACAGGGTCCAAACACCGAAACTAGATCGCAAACGAAAAAGAGTAGATGCTTTGGACTGGTGATCAGATTGGGAACCCGGCGCGATCGAGCAACGGGGATGCGATCGAGTCGCTCCTCCACGTCTCCGACAACTTCCAATATGCGGGTGTGGTTCCCCCAGATGCTGGGGCCGAACTTCGAGTCGCGGTCGGTCCAGCGAACCGGTCCCGTCTCGATAAAAGAACCCCCGTCCCGATGATCGAGATTGAGGATCGGAAGGAGCTTCTGACGAAGCGGCCGGCTAATTGAAAACGCTCCCAACTCCGCGAACGTGCCAGGGCTCTCGACAATGACGATCACTATGTCAGCGAGCTGCGCCATCTGCGCTTCCACAGCTAGCGCATTTGCACTCGTGTCATGGAGGGCGATCACCTCCCACGCTCTCTCAGCGTAGAAGACCAGGCACTCCCCACGATGACGAGCGAGGTATTGAGAAAGGTGATCTCGGAGCGAGCTACCCAGGCCCCCGCACAAGAACACGACCGTGCCCACCTTTCGGAAGTGGTACTCCTTCCTACGAAAGTCGGCGAGCACGGCATCCCGTACTTGGGCGAACCGCGGGTGGTGAAGCCAGTCCAAAAAGTCTCCTACTTGGATCGCGCCCGAGCGACGCTAGCGTCGCGAGGGCGGAATGCCTATCAATACGTACGGGCTGGCTATACACCAGCCACAAAGCGGAGTGTAACACACACCGCAGCTAGGAGACGCCGTTCAAATACACCCATACCCGAGGCCTGTCAAGCTCTGCTTGCCGCCCTGGCTCTGATTTCGCCCAACGGAGTATGGTTCGCGAGCCCGCCACGAACTAGTCAGTTGGGCACCCAACCGACCGTGCCGTACAGCCTTTGGGAAGGTGACCCACGAGGTTCCTGAGTTTACGGTTCCGGCAGCGCTCAAAGGGGTTCGCCTGGCCGAATACTTGGTCGCTGCCCCTCCGCAAGGCCTCCCAGCCGTCGATCACGAAGGGACGTCGCCGCTCAGGGTCCAGCTGCCCCTGGTGCTTGGGAGGTAGCGCCTGACCCGGCCAGTAGCCAAACAGTGCTGCGCGCCGGAATCAGCAACGTCGGGGCGGTAGTACTGCGTCTAGGTGCAGCGCGTCTGGTTCTGGCACCGGCTCTCATCTGAGCGACGGTACCGTCGTTTCCATCGGGGGACTTTGGGCTGGCTCTTCCAACGACATTCCCGCCGCCACCGGAAAATCGGCCGCTCAGCGAGGTACCGAGACGGCGCCACAACTCCGAACAGTGGACAGATACATTCGGGAACTCTTTAGTCACTCAGAGTATGCGCGTCGTTCTACGGCTGGGCCGCTCCATGCGAAGGTCGATCTTCTTGTGCGTCGCTAGAGCCATCCGGAAAGTCCGGTGGTTGTCCTATGGCCGCGGTCGCAGCGATGGCGTTGACGGCTTCCGATCCGGCAGAGGTCGCGTTCCAGGCGGAGCATAGGGTGAGCCGGGCGGTAAAGGGCCAGGTTCTACAATGGCGCAGCAAGTGGCAAGTATTGGCTGGGGGAACGTGGCAGACGTGAAGCGGCTGCGGGAGCCAAGGTCGCGCATGCCAAGCTGAAGCGGACGGGCGAGGACCTCAGTCCCTACGGGAAGACTCTCGAGCGCCGATGAAGAGCTCGGCGGAGTCATCGGCGGCGCGGCACGGCCTCCGGTTCTGGAGTCTCGCCGGCCATGTAGGTCGCCCAGTCGTCCATAAGTCGACGTCGGCGGTCGAACAGGTCGGTGCGCCGATAAGCCGCCTCGACCTTGTTCCGGACCACATGCGCCAGCGCCGCCTCGACGACCTCGCGGGGATGGTCAGTCTCCTCGGCCGCCCAGTCCCGGAAGCTCGACCGGAACCCGTGAGGCACGGCCGCGATCTCGAGCGTTGCGAGCAATCGACGCAGATGCTTTTCAATGATCGGCTGCCCGTCGCCGATGGTGAAGACAATCGGACTGCCGTCGCCGAACGTCCGGGCCTCGTCGATGATGTCGATGGCGCGGCCGCATAGCGGAACCCGATGTTCGCGCTTGGCCTTCATGCGTGTGGCGGGAACCGCCCACACACCCTCTCTCGGATCGATCTCCTCCCACGCGGCCCCGCGCACCTCGTTCCACCGCGCCGCCGTCAGCACCAGGAACTCGAAGGCCAGCTTCAGGACCCGGGGCGCATCCGTAGCCCGTACCGTCTGAATGGCCGATGCCACCTTGCCATGCGGCAACGCCCGGAAGTGCTGCACAACGTCGTTCTGAGGGCCGAGCACCCGCCCGATCCGGTCGCAGGGGTTGTCGGTCCGGAGTTCCATCGCCACGGCCCATTCCAGCACCCCATGCATGCGCTGGCGGATGGTTCGGGCCGTGGGCGCCTTCACGTGCCAGATAGGCCCGAGGACCTCGAGCAAGTCAGCGCTTGTCACCTCCGAGACCGGCATCTTGCCGATGCGCGCGAATGCGTAGCGCTCCAGGCTGCTCAGCCAGATTTTCGGGTACTTCGGATCGCGCCAACCGGCCTGCTGCTGTTCCACCACCCTCGCGGCGGCTTCGGCGAAGCTCGGCACGCCCTGGGAGCGCCGCTTCTCTGCGAGCGGGTCGCCGCCCTCGCGGGCCAGCTTGCGGTTGGCCAGCGCCTGCTCGCGTGCTTCGGCGAGCGAGACCAGGACGACGCTGCCGAGTCCGAGCTCGCGCCTCCGGCCCCGGATGACGAGGCGTTGGATCCAACTCCGGGTGCCGCTCGGCTGGACGAAGAGGTACAACCCGTTGCCGTCCGCATGTCTTCCCGGCGGGGCGGTACGGATGAAGGCAGCCGACAGGGCCTGATAGGGATGGCGGCCCCTGGGCTTGGTTTTCCGTGGCGCGGCGGCCGTGTCTATTACAGTACTCATCCCCACATAATATAGGGGATTAAGGTGGATGTAAAGAGATATTGTGAGCCGGTAAGATCGGTGCTGAATACTTATAAAGCGTTGGTAAAACGGTGGTTTATGGAATACTCTGGATGACTACGAACGCTGCTGGATTCTATGTGTACATCATGGCGCTGATCTCGGCGCGGAGCTCCTCCTTCGCATAGGCCGGCGAGCCGAACCCGTCGCTCATTCCCTCGACGAGCGTGGCGCGGTTCATCCGCTCCGGGTGGCCGGTGCTGTGCCCCAGCTCGTGGAGCGCGGTCTGGTAGTAGTGGTTGGCGGAGGGGAACTGCACCCGGTCGGGCAGGACGATCTCGTCGCGGTTCAGGTTGTAGAAGGCGCGGTCGCCCGCCATGTGACGGATGGGGACCCCGCTGTCCTGGAACACCCTCTCGGCGCTCTGGTGGACCTTCCAGAGCGGCTCGGCCGTGGGTGCGGGGCGGGATGGGAGGCCGTCTGCCTGCTCGGCATTGAAGACGTTGTACTGCCGGACGAAGGGCTTGGGTAGGCGCTCGTGGCGGTAGACGCGCGTGCCTTCGTTGTCCCTGACGGGCCTCCCGCGCTCGTCGGTGACGGCGATCTTCCGATGGTCCTGGAAGGAGAGGATGCGGGTGCCCCGCTCGCCCTTCCGGACCTGCCCGCCCCGGGCCTGTATCTGCCGGTAGGTGCCCCAGCGGACGTCGGAGTAGCCCCGCGCTTGGGCAACGGCAGCCAGATGCAGGGTATTGCCGCCCGCGTAGGAGCGGCCGGTATCGACGTTCGCGGGCAGAACGCGCTCGCCCGGCCCCCAGGGCTTCTGCCACGGCGCGGTGCCCTGGCGGATCTGCTCGATGATCGCGTCGGCGAACTGGCGGTGGTATTCGTCGTGTTTCATCGGTCGCCCTCCTCGGGACCGTGCGGATCCTCGCCGGCATCCCGGATCTCCTCCTCGCTCCCCACGTCCTCGGGAAAGAGGCCGTACTCTTCGGCCAACGAGGCCGGCACCTCGAGGGCTTCGCCCCCATCCCGCGCGAGTTCCCGGTCGAAGTCGTCGAGCGTCTCGACCCGGACGGTCTTCTCGTCGCTTCCCATGGCCTCACTCCTTGGGTGTTTGTTCTTCATCGTGCTTCCTCCGGATGGGTTCGGTGAGCCACCGGTTGGCGGCCGCGTCGTAGCCCTGGACCCGGAGCGCCTCCTCGACGAAGCGCCGGCCCCGGCGCCGGGCCATGTGGACGACCAGATGGATGCCGTCGACCACGCCGCGGCAGGTGACCTCCCAGGGGAGCGCCCCGCCGGCCTGCATGGCGCAGCTGGCCAGGCGCGAGAGCGCCGAGCGGGCGTTGTTCGCGTGCACGGTGGTGAGCGAGCCGCCGTGGCCGGTGTTGAGCGCCTGGAGGAGATCGGCGGCCTCGCCGCCCCGGACCTCGCCCACGACGATGTGGTCGGGCCGGTGGCGGAGCGCGTGCCCGACCAGGTCGCGGATCGATACAGGTGCCTCGGAGCCTGCCGCTCCGGCCTCGAAGCGGAGGCAGTTGGCGCGCTCGATCCTGAGCTCGAGCGTGTCCTCGATGGCGACGATCCGCTCCTCCTCGGGGAGGAGCTCGATCAGGGCGTTCAGCAGCGTGGTCTTCCCCGAGCCGGTACCTCCGGAGACCAGGATGTTCCGCCGGGAACGGAGCGCGCCGCGAGCGGCGCGCAGCACGCTCTCGGGGAGGGAGCCCAGGCGCACGAGGTCCTCGGGCGAGAACGCCCGGCCCCCGAACCGCCGGATCGTCATCGCCACGTGGGGGCTCGCCGGCGGAGTGCAGATGGCGACCCGGGAGCCGTCCTCGAGCCGCGCGTCGAGGATGGGGCGAGCGGCGGGATCGAGCCCGAGCGGGCGGGCGATGTGGATGGCCGCCCGGTAGAGCGCGGCGGCGGTGAGGTCCGGCGCCTCGTAGGGCTTGAGCTCCCCGCCGCATTCGACCCAGACGTTTCCGGGGCCGTTGATCATGAGCTCGGAGACCTCCGGATCCTCGACCAGGGCCTCGAGGCCCGGAAGGAACGGCTTCAGGTGCCCGATCCCGCTCGCCCGCTTCACAGCCGGCCCTCCTCGCGGAGGCGCCAGTACCCGGTGTCCCGCGGCAGGTAGTAGGGCTTCAGGTAGACGCGCCGCGCCGGGAGGGACTTCGTGCCGTCGTAGGGGAGGCAGATCGCCTGATAGTTGGCGAGGAGGGTGAAGTCCCGCGGCGTGAACACCGGCTCCCTCGCATGCCGGAACGACTTGCTCGCACCGATCGTGCCGCGCCCGCCTCCGGCGCGTCCCGAGAGGAGGGAGAACTCCGGCCTGCCCGTGGTCTCGGTGAACGTGTAGGAGGGCTGCGTCTTCATGACGCTCCCGCACATCTCCGAGGCGATCCGGGCCGAGGACTCGTCGGAGAGCGAGAGGAAGATCCGGGTGCGGAGCGTCTGGATCAGCGTGCGCCAGGCCTCCGTGCCGGACAGCACGGAGCGGAGCGAGGAGATCGACTGCGTCGCGACGATCGGGATGCAGCGGCACTGGCGGGTCAGGGCGAACGCCTTCTCGTCGCCCAAGGGATCGTCCTGCCCCACGGTGGCGAACGCCTGATACTCGTCGCAGATGAAGACGGCCGGGCGGAGGTAGCGTTCGGGCCGACGGGCGGCTTCGGCGGGCCGGCGGAGGAGCGCCTGCATCCAGGCGTTCTTGAGGAGCACGCCGATGGCGCGTCCGAGCGCCGGGAGGCGGCGCCGAAGGCCCGGCAGGGGCTGGCCGGCTGCCGCGTCCTCGTCCGGTGCATCGTCGTCCATATGTATGGACGGGACCGTCCCGGTTTCACCCGGCTCCGGCGGCGGTGGACAGAACACGCTGGCCACTTGCGGCTGATCGAACAGCGAGAGGAAGACGGAGATGCCTTCCACGATGGACGTGCGCACTTTGGCATCGAGCGCCATCCAGTCATGCCGGTACCAGCGCTCGATCGCCTCCACCTGCGCCTTGAGCTCGCTCCCGGCGCCGCCCTCGCCTTCCTCCGTCTCGAACGCGATCTCGAGCTTGGCGAGCCGGTCCCGGAGCACCGGATCGAGCCGGCACATCACCCTGCCCTCACCCGGGGCGCGCCTCCAGACCCAGTCCTCGAGAGCTTCGGGACGGTCGATCAGATCCTTGCGGGAGATCACGGCGTGCACCGGGCAGGCCGCGGCCACGAGGTACTGGGCCTCGCGGATCTTCTCCGCGAAAAGCTCCGGATCGATCGTGCAGCGGTAGATGTCCTGCAGCGTGACCCAGCCCCCCGGCAGAAGCCGGTGGAGCTCGATGATCCAGCGCACGAGGTTCGTGTAGGCCTGCTGCCAGAACGGTTCGCGGCTCTTGCCGAAGAGCTGGTTGATCAGCGTGGAGACGCTGTAGGCGAGCGAGTAGGTGTCGAGCAGAGGATCGTCGAGCGGGTTCCACTGCCAGGCGCCCTCGAGGCCGATCTCGAGATAGTCGTCTGCGCGCCCGGCCTCTTCGAGGATCCGACGCACGCTGTGGCAGAAGTCGCCCTTGACCTCGAGCACCAGGGCACTGGCCCGGCGCCCGGGACGGTCGGCCTGCCAGGAGAGGATCTGCTGGGCGAAGGGGTACATGCAGGCCGACGTCTTCCCGGAGCCCACGGCTCCGACGATGAGCACACCGGTATAGAGGCCCGTCTCGGGGATGGCGAGCCAGGAGGGCCGCTCGCTCTCGCACGGAACGGTGGGATGGTGCAGCTCGCCAACCACGACCGAGGGCGCCGCATCGGTCGGAGACGCCGGCCACGGGGGCAGCTTCCCCCGGCCACCGGCTCCGACCCGGGGCTGGAGCCAGACTCTCCAGACCGAGAGGGCCAGGCTGCCGGCGAGGAGCACGGCGACGGCGGGCGCAGCGTAGTGCCAGATGCGGATCGCGGCGTGGAGGCCCGGATCGTGGTAGGCGATGAGGTCCAGCACGGGGTTTTCGCCCACGCCGGGAAACGGCGCCCGGAAGGCGTGGGCGAGGGCGGCCGCCGAGGCGATGCCCAGGAGGACGAGTGTCGCGGGCCTTCTCATCGCAGTGACCGCCTTCCCGCAGGGATCATTGGACGAGAGCGACCCCCCGTGGGGGCGGGGGCGGGCGTGTGAAAACACGCCTGGCCCCGCGCCCGCACCAGATCGTCAGATCGGGGGGTCGCTCTCGTTTCCCTCGATGCTGCCCGGCGGCCTCCGGCCGGCCGGGCAGCGCGAGGCGCAACTGCAGCAACCGCAACAGATGACGGGCCATGCCCATACGGATCCCTGACGGGACCATTTGTGAATCGGCTGCCCGAGCGATATTCACGCGGCGGTCCAGGCGCCGGGTGCCGGGTTGTCATCGGAATCGGACCCGTGCGAGCCGCACGGTCTGCCAGGTGGCGCCGCAACGGATGAGCTTCCGGCCGGCCTCCACGCGGGCCTTCTCCTTCAGCTCGACGATCCGCTTGAGTCCGGCCTGGAGATCCCCGTACTCCCCGAGCGCGTGGTCATCCCCCTCGAGGACGGCTTGCTCGATCCGGGCGATCTCGCGGCGAGCCGCAGGGTCGGGTTCGGACGGGTCGGACGCCCCGGCCCAGTTGTCGAGGATCGTCCGGGCTCGCTCCACCTCCTTCCGGGTCCGTACGACGGCGACGACCTCGACGGAACGGCACCGTTCCGTCAGAGCCTTCCAGAGGCTGCGGTGCGCCGCGGCCCAGGAGCGGAGCGCCGTCGTGGTCTCGTGGCCGGGATCCACGTATACGAAGACGGCCCGGTCGGCCTCCAGGGCGACCGGCAGCTTCTGCGGGAAGTATCGCCGGGTGTTCCCGGCGGCTCCCCGGTACACCCTGTCGGGGAGGAGCCGGCGCTCGATGCCGAGCGCCTCGAAGGCGCCGACCTTCTCCGGCTCGGTCGGCAGCCACGGCAAGCCCGGATGCTCGAGCACGTAGTCGAGCGAGAGGAGGCGCCGGATGAGCACTTCCTCCGACGCAGTGCGGCGGTGGCGGATGTCCTCGGCGCCGAGCGCACGGTAGATCCGCCGGCTGAAGATCCGGCACACGCGGCCGATGCCGGCGATGCCGGGCACGGTCTCTTCGGTGGCCACGCGCTGGTTGATCAGGGCATGGACCCCGCGGCGCACCTGTTCGGGATGCGCACCCAGATACCGGGACCATTGGGCTCGGGTGAAGACCCCGCTGTGAAGACAGACCAGCGCGATCCATTCGGCTTGGCGTCCCGTCCAGCCGAAGGGCTCGAGCGCCTCTTCCCTGTCCCCGAGATGGGCGATCATCGCGGCTGCTCCGTAACGAGCGCCTGGTCGGCCTGCAGGTAGGTGATGAGGATGTCCATCGGGTTGTAGACGACGAGCTCGGAGGCGACCTGTGCGAGGAACTCGAACCGAAGCGTGAGCGACCACCGCTCGCGCAGCGTCTCCTGACCCGCGCTCAGGTGCACCAGGTCGAAGTCGGCGGTCGCGCCGTGGGGTGCCTCTGGAGCCGGGTGGATGCGGAGGACGACCTGCTCGACCTGGAGCTCGGTATCGGCGGTGCCGGCCGCCATGGCGGCGACCTCGGAGCCGTCCCGCGCGAACGCCGCGTTCGCGAGCTCGGTCGAGAGGAACCGAAGGCTACGGGTCCACTGCTCCTCGACCGTGGCCCGGCGCCTCGAGTGGAAGTCGTCGACGAACCGATTCAGGAAGTACTTCGTCGTGGGATCCAGCGGATCCGCCTGCGCCGTGGCGGCCTCGTAGGCCACCGCCTCGGCGCGGCCGACCTCGTCGACCCGGACGACGATGGGCCGGGGCGGCTCGACGCTCGCGATGCGGAGGAGGAGCACCCCGAGCGTGAGGCACGCTCCCGCGAGGACGGTCGACAGCGTCCGGAGCTTACGGTTCGCTTGCACGGTCTCGCCCCAGATCTCCGCGTACTCGCGGCCGGCATCGTTCGCTCGTTTCATGGCATCTCTCCTTTTGGTCAACCGCCGGTGACGGCGGCCCGGGCGGCGCTCGGAGCGGCGGCCCGCCCGCCCCCGCGCACCACGAGCGCCATGACGCCCGATCCGACGGATCCGGAGCCGGAGACGAGCATGGCGGCGAGCTCGCCCACCTTCATGCCGGCCATCAGGCCGGAGACGATGAGCGGGAGGAGGACGACGACCCAGAGCCCGAGTTCGGCGGGGTCGGCGGAGCCGGTGCCCATGAGGGCCCCGGTGTAGGTGGTGACGTAGCCCATGCCCACGCCCATGAAGACGCGGAGGATCGCGCCGGCCACGACGCCGTAGAGCGTGTAGACCATGAGGCTCCGGAACCAACCCCAGAAGAGGAACGACAGCGGCTCGAAGAGGAGCCAGGGGATGAACACCGGCCCGAGCAGGATCACGATCGCGATCGCCACCTGCGCCCAGATGACCTGCGCGTAGGTCAGGCAGAAGAGCGCGACGAGGCCGAGCACGAGCGGCACGCCCATCACGAGCGAAACGAGGGACGAGAAGAAGACGCTCACCCCCTCGGTCACGATCGAGACGAGGCTCCCGCCGGACCACGCCGCGCCGAGCCGGGCGGCGAACGCCTGGACGAGCGCGGTCATCTCCGTGTAGCCGACCGACACCACGTCGGAGATGAAGAGGTTCTGGAGCCAGATCCCCCCGGCCGCCACCATGGCCGGGAAGGTGAGCCCCACGCCCGGGATCGGGATGCTGTAGTAGTGGAGGAGCGTCCGCGGGATGGCGATCCCGAGGACGACGCGCACGAGGGTCCACGGTTCGAGCGTGCCGCTGAAGGCGATCTTGAGACCGGTCCATGCGACGACGACGGCGGCGAGGCCGCCCCAGAGCTGGTGGCCGAGCGTCAGCACGTCGGGCGCGGCGCCCCCGACCACGGTATCGAGCACGACGTCCAGGAACCCCTTGAAGTCCTGGAGCTGAGCGGCCGGGATCTGGGCCGGTACGTTCGGATCGATGGACTGCGGCGGCACGAGCTGCATGGAGAACGCTCCCGGGGCCTAGGCTTGGCCGCCCATGTAGAACGAAGGGATCTTGAGGAGGAGCCCTTCCCGGAGCGCGTCACGGTTCTGGAATGCGGCAGCCCGCATCTCCTCGTACATCGCGTTGGTGCGGAGCTGTGCGTCCCTCCACTCGGCCAGCCGGTCGAGCCGGGCCAGCTCGGCCTCCTGCATCCGGTTCGCCTGCTCGACGGCCTGGTAGGCGAGCACCTGGCCCACGGCGGCGTTGATCTGGCCCTGGGTCAGCGCGGCCGCCACCTGCGCCTGCTGGAGCGCCGTGTTCGAGAGGTTGCCGTTGGCGGTCAGCGCGTCGAATGAGCCCTGTGCGCCCTCGATCGTGGCCGCAAGCGCCGCCGCGGCATCAAGCATCGCGTAGTCGAGCACGCGTTGGCGGTCCGCGGCCTCCTGGGACCGGCGGTAGTCCGCCACGGCGCGGGACGACACCTCGGGCGCATGGTTCGCGAACAACTCGAGGATCTCCGTTTCGCCGACCTGGTCGGCCACGTTCTGCACGTCTCGCCAGTGGTCGGTAAACGAGCTTCCGCTCCCCATGCCGCGGACCGCGTCGACCAGCTCACCGGCCGTACCGCTGAACTCGGAGCCCCAGCCGAGGCCGTCGCCGACGAGGCCGAGGGATCCGGCCGCGAGTTCGGAGAACGGCTCGATCAGCGCGTCCACGTCGCCGCGCGCAACCTCCTTCATGTAGTCGAGCTGCTCCTCGAGCTCGGTGAGCTGGCGGGTCATCGTCCGCATCTGGCGGACCTGGTTCGAGATCTGGGTCACTTGGTTCAGGATCATCTGGGCCCGCTGGATCGCGCCGCTGATCGTGCCGAAGATCCCTTCGGCCGGCGCCGCGCTCGTCAGGATCAGGATCGGGACCAGGAGGACGGCGGTAAGGGTTCGGTGACGCATGACAGTCTCCTTTCGTTTCATTGGGTTGTGCGGGGTGTGGGGACCAGGACATCGGAGGTGAACCAGACGCGCAGGCGATGGCCGGCGCGGATCGTGATCGTGGGGAGGCGGTTCAGGAACCGGTCGAGGACCCCGGTGGCGCTCTGGCCGAGCCCCTGGCCGATGCCCGCCCGAAGTCCGTAGGGCGAACCTCCGGCCAGGGTGAGTCCGCTCACGACGCCGACGGCGCCGGCGGCCGCGAACATGCTGAAGTAGTGGCGGTCGACCTCGTCCCTGAGTGCCCCTTCGCCCGCTTGGTTCAGGCCCGTGAACTCGAGGTCGATCCAGCTGCCGTCGGGGAGGAGCAGCCGGTGGAAGGCGACGGCCAGCCGGCTCTGGTCCCGTTCCTCGACGGCCTGGGCCGTGCCGACGACCCGGGTGCCGCGCGGGATCAGGACCCGCTGGCGGTCGGCCGAATAGAATGGGACCGAAACGGTCGCGAGCACCGGCCCGGGGAAATCGCCCGAGAGCTGCGTGAGGAGCACCGCCTCGAGGAACGATCCCTCGTAGATTCGCTCCCATCCCGGCGGGGTCACGGGTTGGATGCTCCGGCCGGGCTCAAGTGGGCTCGGTGCCTGACGGAGGGTTTGCCGCGGCATGGCGCTTCCCGGCTCGGGGGCCCGTGCGTCGGCCCCTACTCCCAGAGCCCCGAGCAGGAGCTCGTCGGCCGCCAATTCGTCCTCGAGTGCGAGGGCGGTCTCCTCAAAGGAGGCGAGCGCCGCCTGAAGCGTGTTCTCGAGGAACTCCGCCTCCGCGTCGGCTGCATCGTCGGTACGCGGGCCGTCGGCCTCGGCCGACTCCGCCGCCGCGTCCGGATCCCTATGGGACCGGGCCACGGGCAGGGAGCGGAGCGAGCGGGTGCGCCGCTCCAACTCCTCCAGCCGAAGCGCTTCCCGAAGCTCCGACTCGGCCGCGCCGATGCCGGCGTCGATGACAGCGGTGTTCGGCGCCTCTGCCTGGAGCCGGGCCGCCTCTTCGACTGCCGCGGCCTGCCGGCCTTCGAGATCGGCACGTGCCTGGGCCGCGGCCATCTGGGCCTGCCGTTCCGCTTCAGCGCGGATACGGCCCTGGAGCGACCGTCCCATGCCGTCGTCGACGGCTTGGGCCTCGGGCAGGAGTCCGGGAGTGGTGGTCTCCTCGGGACCCGACACGGCCCAGGAGAAGAGGAGTCCGCCGACGAGCACGGCGATCAACACGACACCGGCCTTCGTGACGATCCCGCCCGGAAGCGCACCTTCAGGCGGCGAGACCCACTGCTTCCAGCGGCTCATCGGAAGTCTTCCCGCGGCGCGAACCGCCAGCTGGCCCGCTCGTCTCCGACCTGCAGCCACCCGTCCTCCAGCACGTGGCGGGCGATGTAGAGCCCGTCCTCCGTCAGGTCGTAGGCGACGAGCGCCGGTTCGCCGTCCCGTAGCTCGTAGAGGGCCGGCGACTCCTGGGCGTGGGAGCGGAGGTAGGTGAACTGCCCGTCGTGCCACATCGCTTCGACCAGGAACGGTCGGTCGGCCGCGTCCCCATCCAGGCGGTACTCGAAGGCAAGGCGTGCCGGATAGCCGGCACGAAATTCCTCGATCGCCGCTTCGGCCTCCGACCGGGCCTCCAAGATGCCGGCCTCGGCCGCCTCCCGGGCACTGCGGGCCGCCTCGGCCGCCTCGGCGGCCATCTCTTGGTAGGCGGCTACCTGACTCCGCCCGACGAACGCGGGCTGACCGCCGCCGCCGGAGAGCCCCGCCGCCTCCGCGCCGGACTCCACACGGACGACCAGATGGGGCGGCCCGTCGCTCTCCTCCGCCACGAGGAACGAATAGATGCGCCCGGACTCGCATACGAGCGCGACGTTCGTCGCCGTGTCTTGAGAGAGGGGCTTTAGGAAGGCGACGTTCGCCGCGCCTGTCAGATGCCAGTACTCCGAGTCGCCGACGACGAAGTCCAGGATGTTCTCCTCGGGGGGGAGCACGATGACGGTCGTGTGGCGGACCTGGGCGCGGACCCGGTGAATCCGATCCTCACCCTCCTCCGGGACCGTCACCCGGAGGAAGGCGTCGTCGTCCGCCTCCTGCGCGGCGGCCCCGGCGGGCAGTGCCGCGAGGAGAAGCGTCAATAGAACGATGGGTCTAGTCGGGGATCGCATGGCGTGTCATGTCCTCGTGTTCGGGGTGGGATGTTCTCGGCTCGCGAGAACCTCGATGGCCCGGCTCAGTCCGTGGCGAGCGACCGCCCGGGCGCGCTCCTCGGCGTCGAGCGCCGAAGAGGTGTAGAGCCAGTAGCTCTCCGGATCGACCTCGAGCCGGACGACTGCGGCCCCGTCGGGGCGGCGCAGGTAGATTTCGCGTTTGGGGATCAGGCCTCGGATCTGGGCCAGCTCCGACTCGTTCAGCCGGAAGAGTGCTCCGACCTCGTCGGGGAGCTCCGGGTTCGCGAGGAAGAGCTTCGTCGGGATCGACTCGAGGAGCGCCGCCGCGCCCGCCGTCGCCGTCACGTCCACCGCGGACTGCGTGGCGAGGATCAGCGCGGCGTTCTTCTTCCTCCACGTCTTCGCCGCCTCGGCCAGGTAGTTGAGCACGGCGGGGTCCTGCAGGTAGCGCCACGCCTCGTCCACCACCATCAGCTTGAGGCGCGCCCCTTCGGATGGATCCTCCACCTCGAGGCGCATCCGCTCGAGGAGATACGAGAGCGCCGCGTCGCAGAGATCCGGATGCTCGACCGCGCCGGCGAGATCGATCACCTGCCAGTCCGCGAACTCGAGGTCCGGCATCCCGCCGGCCGGGTTGTCGAAGTAGGCGCCCCAGGCGCCGGTTCCGATCCAGCGGCTCCACGCTGGCCACATCGCGGAGGGGAGTGAGGCGGCCAGGACGCCGAGCGTCCTCCGCTCGGGCTCGAATGCGTAGAGGTCCTCGATCCGGGCACGGATCTCGCTCGTGTCCGCGCCGCTCGCCTTCCAGCCGCCGAGCTTCAGTAGCCGGAGCACCCAGCCCGTCAGGAACTGGAAGGTTCGCGTACTCGCCGGGAGGGAGAACGGCTGCAGGCGGAGCGTGGGTTCCGCCTCGTCGGGCGAGAGCTCGAGGTAGCGGCCCCCGAGGAAGCGGGTCAGCCAGCGGTAGGAGCCGCCCAGGTCCAGAATGAGGACCCGCGGGCCGTACTTGAGGGCCTCGACCAGGAGGAAGTTCAGCGTGAAGCTCTTCCCCGAGCCGGTCGCGCCAAGCATCAGCGTGTGGCCCACGTCGCCGGCGAAGAGGTCGTAGTGGTACGCCGTCCGCCATGGGGTCTCGAGCACGGCGAGCGCCTCGCGGCCCAGGTGCCTGCTCTTCGGCGTGCCCGTGGGCGGCCCGAACAGCGGCGCCAGGCAGGCCGCGACACCAGCCGAGACGAAGACCTTCCGCACCTGCCGCCCACGAGGCTGGGCCGGGAGCCGGGAGAACCACGCCGGAAGCTGGCCGTAGCCCTCCCGGATCACCTTCGCATCGTGCGCGGCGAAGAGACGGCGGAGGTCGCCGTCCAATCGCTCGATCCTCCCGAGTTCGCCGTGGAGCGCGACGGTGAGCGCCGCCTCCCCGTAGCTCACCCCGTCCGCCTCGAGCTCGACCAGCGCCTCGCCCAGCCGGTCCGACTCCGTCGCCGCGGCCGAGTCGACCATCGCGGCCGTCGTGCCCTCGGTCTCCTGCACATGCGCCATCATCGAGTAGCGCTTGGAGAAGTAGTGGCGCTGCGCGCCCCGGATCCGGCGCCTCGCCGCCTCCACCGCCCACGGACGCCACTCGAGCGAGACCGTCATCACCGCGTCCAGGCAGTAGAGCTCCCGGAGGAGGTTGGCCTGAGCCTGCCCGGGCGGAGATAGGAGCGAGTAGAGGATCACCGGCTCCCCGTCCAGGCGCAGGTGAGAGCGCTCCGCCTCGAGCTCCGAGAGGGCGAGCCGCCAGTTCATCCCGCTCCCCGTCGCGCCCTCCCATACCATGCCCAGGCGGTTGATCAGCTCGGAGAGGAGGCGGGAAGCTTCGGCGGCCCCAAGCATCTCGACCGGGGTGTGCTCCGATACGAGCGCTCGGCCCGCGTCCACCAGAGCCCGGAAGCGGGAAGCGGCCGCCTCGATCTCGGAATCGAGGTAGGTCGGCGCGCTCGCCTTGCGGCGCTTCCACCACTGTGTGAGCCGGGACGCTCTTCCCGATGTGGGCCCGTCCGCGACCGTCCGTAGCTGGGGATCGTGCGACCAGACCAGGTAGGCCTCGAGCTGCTGCACGCGGCCCGAGAGAAACGCGCGGCGCTTCCGCTGGGAGACCGCCACGATGCCGGAGCCTTCGTCATCCGCGGCCTCGGGCGAGACCGGCCGGCGGAGCATGTAGAAGTAGAGGCGCGTGTCGGCGTCGAGCCCCGAGAGGAGACGCTGCCAGCGGCCCAGCACGCGGTCGATCTGTTCGGGCGAACGCCCATCGACCACCGCAGGCGCCAGCTGTCCGGCTGTGATCAGCTCGCCGGAGCGGGTCAGGCAGGTACGGCCGTCCTCGAGCCAGCCCCAGTAGGGCAGCTCTTCCGCCAGCGAGCCGGCCGCCTCGTGGTCCCGTAGCTCCGCGGAGATCCTCACCGCCCGCTCCGGATCAAGAGATGCCAGGGCTCTTCGGCCCACTTCCCCGGGTCGTAGCGGGCCGGGCAGCGCGTTCCGACGCGGAGGACGGCGAGCATGTCCGGGTCCTTGCGGCTGGCGAGCCAACCCGCCCCGTAGCCCACCGCGAAGACCACGCCGCCCGTCACGAGCGAGTTCATCGCGTTCCACATCGCGAGCCCGAGCGTCGCGCTCAGCAGGAACCCCCTACGCTCCACGCCCAGGATCGTGAGCGGACGGTTGAGCGCCGGATAACCGGCCCAGCGCCTCAGACCCCGCATCAGAAGAGCCACGCCAGGAAGTTCGCCGCGCCCATCGCCATCCCGAGACCGAAGATGATCCCGGCCAGCGTCCGCTTGCTCCCGCCCTCGCCGAACGCAAACATCAGCCCGCCCACCACGATCGCGATCAGCGACAGTCCCCTCGCGATCGGGCCCGTGAACTGCGTCTGCAGCTCATTCACCGCATCCACCCAGGGACTCGTCCCCTGCGCCCACAGCAGCCCCGGGTACAGCATCCACAGCGCGGCCCAAGCCGCTCGTACCGTCCTTAAGAAAGGTTGCATCGTCTTCTCCTCCTCCGTTGAATGCACCGGTCACTCCGTGTCCCCGCGGCTTGCCGCGATCTGTTGGTCGATCCACGCATCCACTTCCGCCTCGATCCAGCCCACGGCGCGGGCGCCCAGTTGGACCGGCGCGGGGAAGCTCCCCTCGGCCACCCGGGCGTAGATGGTGCTCCGCGACAGCCCCGTGCGGGCTTCCACACTCGGCAGCCGCACGATGCGGGTGGACGCATCCGCTTGCTGTCCGGTGGCTCTCGTCATCGGTCTGCCTCTCCGTTCTCTCGAGGACGAATCCCAGAGCCGATCGCTCTCGGTGGAATCAGGTTCCAGTTGGGCTTGGTCGAAGGCTTCCATGAACGCCAGGATCCGGTCGGCCAGCGCCAGCGTCGGGGAGCGGCCACCGCGCAGCTGGCGTATCAGGTTCGGATCGCCCGTCGCCAGCAGGCCGAACGTCGTCGGCTTCAAACCCGTGCGCTCGAGAAACCCGGCCAGGCGCGATTGGAACAGCTGCGTCAGCGTCTCCATGACAGATACGCTGAAATAGGAACGGCAACGTTGTCAAAATATAGGATATAGGCTATATTCTTAACTGGTTTATTGACAAAGAATTACGACGACGGGTCGTCCAGCAGCTCTGGCAGAGGGGCGGCGAGCGGATACCGGAGAGCCGTTTGAAGCTGCGGAATACCTCGCTTCCCTTGCCCGCTCTGAGGCTCTTCGATGCCGCCTTCTGTCCTCCCCCTCGACCCGTCCAGGTTCCAAAGCTGGACTCGGCTTCGTTTCAGGGAGGAAGGTCGATTTCCCATTGTCTCAATCGTGAGAAATAGGTAACATCCTAGGACATGGGACGGTCAACCAAATACGACCTGGATCCGGTCCGTCGCCGGATCCTCCAGCTACTCTCAGAGAGCCGCTCGAACCTGCGGGTGGCCTCCCTCGCGATCGGCCGAAACGCGGCCTATCTCCACCAGTTCATCCACCGCGGCACGCCCCGGATCCTCGCCGAGCACGACCGCGAAGCCTTGGCGGAGCATCTGGGCTGTAGGCCCGAAGAGCTCAAGCACGACCGGATCCCGCGGCGGAGGCCGAGCTCACAGCCGGCTCCACGCAAAGCGAAGCTTGCCGGCAGGCCACGAACCGGGCCGCCGAAAGGCTACGTCGCGGTGCCTGAGATCGACGTCCGGGCGGCGGCGGAAGCGGGAGCCTGGAACGAAGAGGTGGAGGAGACCAAGGAAAGCTGGCTTCTCGCCGATCCCCTCATCCGGCACGAACTCCGCGCCAAGCCGGAGGATCTGCGGATGATCACCGTCGATGGGGACTCGATGGAGCCGCTCCTCTCGAGCGGCGACCGCATCCTGATCGACGTGAGTCAGCGGGTTCCGGTCCCGCCGGGCCTATTTGTCATATGGGACGGGATGGGGCTCGTCGCCAAGCGGATCGAGCATGTCCCCCACTCCGAGCCGCCGCAGGTGTTGATCAAGTCGGTGAACCCCGAGTACGCCAGCTATGAACGCCTTGCCGAGGAGGTCCGTCTCGTCGGTCGTGCCCTCTGGGTCGCCCGGCGGCTGTGAGACGCCTCAGAGCCCCGTGTGCGCACTCTCGGGGAAGACAGAATGGCCATGAAGGCAGTGACGAGCTCCCCGGGATTGACGACGAATGGGACTATGCCGTCCAGCTAGTGAGGCGCCCGTGACATCGAGGATCAACCTAGCGGCAGTGGAGTATTCTTCACTTTGCCCAACACCGAATTACGGTCCCGATGACTGCCAACCAACCTAGCGGCAGCTCGTACTCCTTCCGCCGCAAGGCCATTCAGGAGATCCATTCCCCATTGGGGTTCTTCGCACTGGCGCTACTCATTGTGGAAGTATTTCTCTTTGGTGCTGGCGTGTGGTTCGATCTTTCAGCAGAATGGAGGGTCTACGCTGTAGGAGTTGGCATCACCCTCTTCTTGATCGTATTTGGAACCGTTGTTGTCCTCGTCATCAAGTATCCTAAGAACTTGGTGTTCAGCGAGGAATCTCATATCCAGTACGATCGCATGCAAATTTTCGGTACCGAAGAGAGTACGATAACTGGCCAAACACTAACTGCGCTAGAAGATGAGGTAGCACCGCCTCCACCCGGTGGGCAGCTACCCAGATCTGGCGATCTTCCGACTGACTGAGATGGCCCTGCAGACGCCGTACGCCTATATCATTTGCTACGACTTAAAAGAACCGCCGCAACAATACGAGCCGTTCTTCAACGAGCTCAAGAGTTCCACCCAATGGTGGCACTACTTGAACTCCACGTGGATCGTGGTCCGATACGACATGCTTGTTGACCTAGGACCGAAGCTGAGACCGCTCATCTTCGCCAACGATCGACTGCTCATCATGCCGGCTAAGGGACCTGCTGACGGCTGGCTTCCGAAGGACGCGTGGGACTGGATCAGTGCGAGAGTGCCTCGGGCGTGGTGAAGACTACGCTTAGCTAGGCGGTCAGCAATAGAAATGATGGTATTCTAGATCCAAGGCTGAAAGAACAAACTTGGGACCGCCTCCCTCTCGACTAGACCACCATGTCGAACAACCCCCGTAGTGTCCTTCTACAGCTCGCCTAATGCACTCTACCGATATCGTCTTTCGACTAGTGTCTGAAGTATACACCTGTGTGTCTATCACACAATCTGTCACAAAATGCCGAGCAAGCTCGGAATCGACTCACCATTGATAAATTCAGATTTATTCACCCCTTTTACATGCGGAAGGCGAAGCAGGACTTCCGGAACGTCCGAGATCATATCCGCAGAAGAAAACGGATTGATGTACAAGCAGGCTTTAGTGTGTGAGACACAATATGAGTCAGTATTTGCCAGAAATAGGACCCCGTACAGTCTAGCGCACTGGGAATCTCCACTGTTAATCCAGACACCATTTTCGCCAAACATCGTGTCATGTGCATCAATCCTGATATCGAATCCTCCACGATTATGTACATTAATTGCAACGATTAACAGATCTTCATTCTGTCTGTATTTTCTTGCCTTCTCCCTTATCTTCTTACGCGTTTCTGGCACACCGGAACCTGTCAACAGCGATGAGACACGGGGAGTCATAGATTAGTGAGCAGGCTGCGGTGTCGGAGCCGCAGCTGGTGGATTGATCCAGACCTCCGTTGGGAGAGGCTGGGGCGTGGGGATTCCCTGCACGAAGCGTTCAGGGTGTTCGGACCACGCCTGCTGGAGAGTGCGCTCACGCTGGGCGAGCACGTCACGGGCTCGGTCGTGATGGACATCAGCCGGGGTGAGCATCGCGATTCCGCCGTGGCGATGCTCATGGTTGTACCAAGGGAAGAAGGATCGGCAGAAGTCGATCGCCGCGCCGATGTCGGCGAAGCGTCCGGGGAAGTCGGGGTAGTATTTGACGGTCTTGAAGTGCGCCTCCGAGAAGGGGTTGTCGTCGCTGACCCGGGGACGGCCGAGCGAGCGGGTGATCCCGAGGTCGGCGAGCAGCTGGGCCGTGCACTTGCTGGTCATCGGGGCCCCGCGGTCGGCGACCATCCATCCGACCACGTACCGGCTGAAGATGTCGATGAGGACGTAGAGGCAGAAGTACGACCACTTCTCGGGTCCGAGAAGCCGGGTGATGTCCCACGACCAGGTCTGGTTCGGTGCCGTGGCCACGAGCTGGGGCTTCGTGTAGGCGGGATGCGTGAGCTGACTGCGCCGCTCGCGCACGGGGTGATCCTCCTGGAGGATCCTGTACATCGTGCGTTCTGAGCAGAGGTACTCGCCCTCGTCGAGGAGGGTGGCCACAACCTCTGCGGGAGATCGGTCGACGAAGCGCGGGCAAGCGAGGGTCTCACGCACCTTCTCGCGCTCGGATTCATCGAGAGCCCGGGCGGGGCGCTGCCTGGGCTGCTGGTGCCCGGTCGTGGGCTTACGGCGCCGGTAGAACGTGGCACGCGCCACACCCAGTGCCCGGCACGCCGGCGCGGCGCCGACCTCCCGAGCCAGGGAGGCAGCGGCCATCAGGAGTTCTTTCCGCTGTCGAAGCTCAACCCCAGCAGCCCGGCAACTTTTCCCTGGACTTCCAGGATCGTTTCCGCCGTGGCAAGCTGCTTCTCGAGCCGGGCCACTTCGGCCTCGAGCTCATCCACCCTCTTCTGGAGGGGAGTTGCGGCGGGCCGGCTTGCGGCCCCGCCGCTTCGGCGTCAGGCCCTTCAGAGAGCCCTCGCGCCGTGCCCTTCGCCATGCCGTGAGATGAGAGCTGTACAGACCCTCCCGACGCACGATCCGCCCAACCTCGCCGGGCTCCGAGCACCGGTCGGTCTCTTCCAGGATCCTGAGCTTGTACTCCGCGGTGAACTGCCGGCGGGTCGGCTTGGCCACCACCTCCGGATCCCGAGCACCCACACCCATACCAATCATCGTATCTCTCCCCTCTACCATCGCCATCCACCTCCGCCCCCTTCAGTAATTCCAAAGGTGCCAGGTGTCCCACTGATATTGGCAGAGAGGGCTTGCCGACATGTCAGGATCCGAGGGCAAGGATGAAGTGCTCCGGAGACTGAAGGACTTCATGGGCTCGGACAAGTCGGAGCACAGACCATTGACGACGAGGCGGCGCAGCTGTCTGTCGTACCGCGGCTCCCCGCTCCCGTCGGCGAACACCAGCGGACTTCCGTCCCCGAGCATTTGAGCCCCGTCGAGGATCTCGACGGCGAGGCGGCACAACAGCCGCACCCGGTGCGCCTGCATCGCTTTCATGCATGTCGCGGGAACCGTCCACCGTCCACCGTCCGAATCGACCGTCGCCCGCTCAGCCCCACCACCGGGTCGCGAAGGCGATGGACCTGATCCCGGTTCGAGATTCCGTAACCGTTCGGTCGTGGGGTGGCGGGGCGGTCGGTGAGCATGGTCACTTGGGTCATCATGTCCTTCAGACCGCTGTCGGGCTTGAGCCAGCCGATGCGCCGACAGAACTCCCTGGACAGGGCACAGCGGTTGAGCGTCGACGGACTGCACAGCAGCGTCATTTCCCCGGCGGTGAAGTCAATAGCGGCACTCGCGCCGGCAGGTAATCCCAGCGCCATGGGGTCGCGTCTGCGGTCCTCGCCCATCGACCATGTCAGCCGGGGCGCCAGGTCGTCGGGCGGTCGGCAGCCGTTGTGCGCGGACGCCGTGGGGCCAGCGCGGGACGTCGACACCACCCCACGACCGAACAGTTACGAGATTCCTGCCACTCATCCCGCCATTCGAGGCGGTTTCCCCGCTATTTTGGTACTGCAAAGTTCGAAGTAGGCTGACGGCAAGTGCGGCAGATCGTGCAGTCCTAGTTGAACTTACAAGATTCCTTGCCGTGATTCACGTTCTTTCACACACGCCTACCCGCCGAGGGAGGCACCCCTCACCCAGCGCCCGCCCGCGGCGAACACCAGCGTCATCAGCACGGCGAGGACGACCCCGAGCGCTGCCGCCGCTCCAAAGTCAAAGGCGCGGAGCTGCGATAGGATCTCAACCGAGATGGGGCGGGACCGGTAGGTGTAGAGCAGGATCGAGGAGACGAACTCGCCGAGCGCCGTCACGAAGGCGAGGAGGCCGCCGGCAGCGAGGCCGGGGAGGACGAGCGGGGCGGCGATCCGCCGCATCGTCGTGACCCACCCCGCACCGAGACCGTGGGCAGCCTCCTCGAGCGTGACGTCGTACTGCCGGAAGGAGGCGATCGCAGCCTGCGCGACGAGCGGGATATTCCGGATGAAGTACGCGAGCGGGAGGATCCAGAAGGTTCCGACGAGGATGATGCGGCCGGCCCACGGCTGCGAGACGGAGAAGGTCGTCGCCAGGGCGATCGCGATCACGGTGCCGGGGAGCGCCCAGGGAAGCATCGTGAGGAAGATGACCGCCCCCCGCCCCCGGAAGCGGCGGCGGACGATCACGTACGCCGCGAGGAAGCAGAAGGCTAGATTCGCCGCCGTCGCGAGTGCGGCCATCCGGACGGAGTTCGCGACCGGAACCCAGAGCTGAAAGCTCGTAAAGAGCTCCCTGTAGTTGTCGAGCGTAAAGCTCGGGGGAAGGATCTGCGTGGTCCAGCTTCCTTCCGGCACGAATGAGACGAGAAGGAGCGTCAGGTGCGGGAGCAGAAGCGCAACGACGGCTCCCACCCCGGCGAGCGGGATCGCGAAACGGGCCCACCGCGAGGTCACGGGCCGCCTGGGGCCGGAAACCCCCTTCCCGACCGCCGAGAATTCGCGGCCGCGCTCGAAGCGCCTGAGCAGGGCTAGGAAGAGGAGGGACGCGGTGGCCAGGACAACGGTTTCGACCATCGAGATGCTCAGCTCCCCATTCACCTTGCTCGTGAAGATCTGCGTGGTAAGGACCCGAAAGCCCCCGCCGAAGATGTACGGGGCGGAGAAGGAGGCCATCGAGGTCATGAAGACGAGCGTCGAGGCGGCACCGAGGGCGGGTCCGAGCATCGGGAGCGTCACCCTGAAGAAGATCCGTGCCCGGCTTGCCCCGAGAGATTCGGCGGCCTCCGCAGCGGATGCATCGAGGCGCGCGAGTCCCGCCGCCGTGAAGAGGTAGAAGTAGACGTACATCGAGTACGCGTGGACGAAGAGGATCGCCCACCCGCCGACGAGCCGCCACGGGGGGCGCTCGAGCCCGAGCAGGAGCTGGATTGCCCGTGTTACGATCCCGCTCTCTCCGTAGAGAAAGAGGAACGAGATCACGCCGACGAGGGGGGGCAGGAGGACGGGAAGCGCCGCGAGGGCCCCGAAGAGCGCCCGCCCCGGAAACTCGTGGCGAGTGAAGAGGAAGGCGAGCGGCACGCCGAGGAGCGCAGAGAGCCCGACGCTTCCCAGGCTGATCCAGAGGCTCCCCCAGAGTGCCTCGAGCTCCGCCCTGCTTGAAAAAAACGTCCGGTACCCATCCAGGGAGAGGGTGCCGCCGAAGCGGAAGGACTCGCCGATGACGAAGAGGTTCGGATAGAGGACGGTCCAGAGAAGAACGCCCACGACGAGAATGACCGGCCAGCCCCGAAGGATCCGATTTCGCATCCGAAGCGGGAGCTGTCTCAGCTCTGTGGCTCGTCGGGAAAGACGTGCAGCCGTGCACCTCTGCAGGGAGCGACGCGGACCCCCTCTCCGACCTGCGGACCCTCCGCCGAACCAACGATCTCGATCACCGCTCCCCCTGCCCGGTCTCCCTCGCTGCCGCTCGCCAGCGCCACCGAATACGATACCGTTCCCCCCCGGAAGCGCCGGTCCCGTACGGATCCCCGACACCCGCGTCCATTCGCGTCCTCACCCCCCACGAACTCGAGGTCCTCGGGTCGAACAAGGAGGACGCAGGGGTCGCCGGGCTCCAACCCGGGAGCGCCTCCTCGAGCTGCGTCCCCTGGAGACCACAGCCACTCGGCCGCGCTCCCGAGTAGCCCGAGCCCCCTCGAGGTTCGGCGCGCCGGGAGGGCGTTCGCCCGCCCGACGAAGCTTGCCACGAAGCGGTCGGCGGGCTCCTCGTACAGCTGCCGTGGCGATCCGACCTGGTGGATCCGGCCCTCGCTCATGACGGCGATCCGGTCCGAGAGGTCGAACGCCTCCTCCTGGTCGTGCGTAACGAAGAGCGCCGTGATGCCGAGCTCCTGAACGAGCTCTCGCAGGTCGTTTCGGGTCTGGACGCGAAGTGCCTGATCTAGGTTCGAGAGCGGCTCGTCGAGGAGGAGGAGGGGGGGCTCGATCGCCAGTGCCCGGGCGACAGCGACGCGCTGCTGCTGGCCACCTGAGAGTGCCTGGACGGTGCGCGTCTCGTAGTCGGACAGATCGACGATCCCGAGCGCGGCCCGGACCTTTGCCTCCGTCTCCGGCTTCGGGGTCCTCCGGGCCCTGAGCCCGAAAGCCACGTTGTCGAAGACATTCAGGTGGGGGAAGAGGGCATAGTTCTGAAACACCATCCCGAAGCCGCGCCGCTGCGGGCTCACCTCCGCGATCTCCTCCCCGCGAAAGCGTATGCTCCCCTCATCGGGCCGCTCGAACCCCGCAATGAGTCGGAGCGCCGTCGTCTTCCCGCACCCGGATGGCCCGAGGAGCGTCACGAACTCGCCTTCGCGAACGGAGAGGGAGAGGCGGTCCACGGCGCGGATGCGGCCGAACGCCCGAGTGACTCCGGTCAACTCGAGGACGCCCCCCGGCTCCCCCTCAGTCATACCCGGTGGCCTCGCCTCGCATTCGGATGTTCGAGTCCCAGTAGCGCATCCACTCCGGAGTCCGGGCCCGCAGAAGCGCCTCGTCCGTCTCCATTGCCTCGATGCTCGGGAGAGCCTCCTCGAGCCAGGCCGGAAAAGCTGCCGGGTCCAGGTCCGTCCGAGCAGGGATCCGGAAGAAGCTCCGGGCCGCCTCGAGAAGCGCCGCCTCTCCCCCGACGTATTCGATAAAGGCGCCCGCCAGTTCGGGGTTCGTCGCGCCCGCCACCAGGGCGATCCCGTCGACCACAACAGGCGTCCCTTCGCTCGGGATCACGTAGTCGATCGGGTAGTCCGTCGTCGCGATGAGCATCTCTATGTCGGGCATGGCCCAGAGGGTGATCAGCCCTTCCTCGCGTGCGAGCTTCTGGTAGAGGAGGGTGGGGTTGAGGACGTACTCGCGCGTCTGCGCATCGAGGCGGAGGAGCCACTCGTAGCCCGCGGTCGGGTCTCCGGAGCCGCCCGACTCGCGGTAGATGAGCGAGGAGAATATCGCGCGCATCGTCCCCGATGGGAGGGGCTCCCGGATCAGCACCTGGCCCCGCCAGCGAGGGTCCAGGACATCGTCCCATTCGCTCGGCGCCTCGTCCCTCGAAACCACCGCCGAGTTGTACGCGATTACCTCGGGTGTCAGGTAGGTGCCGACCCACCGCCTCCCGGGGTCCCTTCGGTCATTGGCGACCGCCTCGAACCAGCTCGGCTCGAAGGGGGCGAGGAGCCCCTCTTCGGCTCCCTGCGTGAAGATCTCGGCCGGCCCCCCCCACCACACGTCGGCCTGCGGGTTCGAGCGTTCGGAGCGCAGCCGGTCGAGGACCTCCTGAGAGCCCATGTCGAGCCACTCGATCCTCACCCCCGGATGTTCGGCCTCGAATCCGGAAGCGAAGTGTTCGAGGAGTTCGCGGCCGTGCGGCGTGTAGACGATGAGGATAGTCCCCTCATCGGCCACGCACCCGGGGATCAGCCCGAGGGCGAAGAGGGCGAGGGAGGCGGCGGCCCTGGAAGTGCGAGGACGCATGATTCGAGTCTCGGCGGAGCTAGCGCGACGGTCCGAGATCCGAGCCGCGAAGAGAGACGAGGTTGGCGAGGAGCCGGAATGCGCCGGGCACCCCCACCGGAAACTGCCGGAAGAGGGCGAGCCCGGTATAGACGAACGCGCCCCCGCCGACCCGCGTCACGAGGAGTGATCCGCGCTTCGGCGCCTCCCCGGGATCGGCCATCTCGAGTAGCGGCGTATAACCCGGATCCCAGCTGTTCAGAAAGTAGAGCCCGCGCTCCTGCACCCACCCCTCGAAGTCCTCCGGACCGAGCGGGTTCGGGGTGACGAGGAGCGGGTGGCCCGGCTCGAGGAAGACGACTTCCGCAGTCTCGTCCGTCACCCGGTCGTGGGGCCGCGCCATCGCCACCGGGAGCGGAGCGAACCCGCCCGCAGGGTACTGATACTGATTGTACTGTGTGACGACCGTGCCCCCTCTCCGCGCGAAGTCGAGGAGCCGGTCGTTTGAGGCGTGCAGGTCGTCGCGGGTCTCGTAGGCTCGGATTCCGAGCACGATCGTATCGAAGCGGTCGAGATCGCCGGCCCTGACCTCGGCCGGACCCAGGAGCTCGACCTCCACCCCAAGATCGGCCAGCGCCTCGGGCCCGCCGTCCCCGGGGCCCATCACGTACCCCACCCGGGTATTCGGCCGGACCCGTGCCGAGAAGCGCGAGACCGAAAGAGCCGCGGGCTCGAAGAAGGGCACCGGAGCGATGTGCTCGTAATCGATGAAGGTGACGCTCTCGTCGTACTCCCTCCCGTCGACCTCGAGCACGGCGCGGAAGGCTGCGCGCCCGGGCATCGCATCGGCCCCGGGGCGTACCCGGAAGGCAAGGCTCACCTCCTCCCCGGGGCCGGCATCCACCGGGGCGAAGGAGGCGGGCTCCACCTGCCACCCCGCCGGGGGGATGACCCGCACCTCCCCGGCACCCGGGGACTGGGAGAGGTTCGTCACCCGGACGGCGACCGTCTTTTCGGAGCCCTGGCCCTCGGGCCACGCGAAGCTCTGGGGCTCTACCATCACGGAGTAGCGGGGCATGACGAAGACGGGGACGCGGTACTCTCCGTCCGCCTGGTCCACCGCGACGTGGCTTGCCGCCCGGCGCACCTCGAGTGGGGGAGCACCCTCGAGGGCGAGATCCACCTCGGCCACGAGGGGCGGGGGATTCCCGGGTCGGCCCATCCGGGCCGGCTCGGCCGGCCAGCGATAGAGCGCCCCGTCCCGCGGACGCTCGAGGAAGTAGGGTCGCGAGAGTCGCGCGGAGTCCGGAACGCGGACGAGGAAGCGCCACTCCTCAAGGCTCCCGGGGGCGAGCGCCCGCTCCCCCGAACCACCGGAGCCGGGCACCACGGCAGAAGTCCATCCCTCCGGCAGCTCGAGCTGCACGTCCCCGGCGGTGGCCGCCCGCGTGCCCCCGTTCCAGACCGTCACCGTAACCTCGACGTCTTCCCCCGGCGAGGCGCGCGGGCGCGCGGCCCGGGCGTCCACCACGATCCCGGAGGCGGCGAGAAGCGCCCCAGTGACCCCGACCTCGCGGGCCTCGAAGACCCGGATCGCTTCCGTTCGCCCGGGCCCCGCGGGCGCCGATGCGAGAGCGGCGAGCGTGCCCCGGATCTCCGCTGCCGCATCCTGGAGCGAAGCGGCCGCGTCCCCCGGGTCCATCGGGTGGAGTTGCTCGGATGCGCGGACGACCGCTGCGCGGTAGCGCTCGACGTGCGAGGAGAGAGCGGCCGGGTCGAGGGCCCCTGCCCCTGCCGCGATTCCGGCGAGTGTGGTGTCCACCCCGGCGAAGAAGCCATCCTCGCGCTCCGCGGGGACGCGCGAGGTTATGAGGCTCCCCCCGGACGTTCGGGGCCCCGGGCTCTGGGCGCTCCCCATGTCCTGAGACCGGTGCTGGCTCCGGCTCCGCATCGCCACCTGGAAGTAGGACCGGCCAAGGAGGGGGTCGAGGGCGCCCGTCTCGAGCTCTAGCGAGGCAGTGCCGCGCCCGAAGCGGTTCAGCTGATAGATCTTGGAGACGCTCCAAGGCTCGACCCCAAGCTCGAGCTGGTCCGGGAAGATGGCGGGATCGCCCGCCACCTCGAAGGCGCGCCGGGCGACGATCCCAGCCGCCTGATGCTGTCCGGCGCCATCGACGGGGGTTCCCGTGAAGACGGAGAGGATCACGTGCGGCCGGAAGGTTCGGACTACCCAGGTGACGTCCCGGAGGAGCTCCTCCTCGGGCCAGTGCCGAAACGTCTCGTCGGCCGTCTTCGAAAACCCGAAATCGAAGGCGCGGGTGAAGAACTGAAGTGCACCGTCGATCGAGCGGGCTGCCAAGAGCTCCCCGGTCCGGATGAGTCCGAGCCCTTCTCGAAGCTCACCCCCGATGAGATTCTGGCCACCGTCCCCGCGGGTCAGAGAGAGGTAGGCCGTGCGGGCTCCGTGACCGTGGGCGAACGTGGCGAGCAGGGAAGTGTCCTCGTCGTCCGGGTGCGCGCCGATCATGAGGACCCGCTTCTCCCCGTCAAGTTTACGGAGGAGGAGCCCCGCCGTGACGACCCCGACCTCGGTAGCCTCGACCTGCGCGAGAGCCGGCGCCGGAACGGCCAGCGCGAAGTGGAGCGGGAGGAATAACCGTAGCAGTCGGGAGTGCACGGGAAGCCTTGGGGTACGCATGGCGTGAAAGCTATCCGCACCGGATTGAACGGGAAAGGAACCGGCGCCTTGCTCGCCCCCCCCTTCGCCGGTACCCTTTCGAGGCGAGTTCCCCCGAGGGATCAGCGCCTTTGCTCCCTCCCTCTCCCACGCTCTCGATCCCGGAATGAACCCATGAGAGGCTCCGCGCACTTCGCCTTCGCCGTGGTGGCCGCGTTCACGCTCCTCTCCGGGCCGGGGATCCTTCTGGCCCAGTCGGCCGAAGAGCTCATCTCGAGCTACAGCCGGGAGAATGAACGGCGCCTCGAGAGCGTGGAGAACATCCTCGTCGTACAGTCCATCATGGGAATGTCGAGCGAGCTCTACATGGAGAAGTCCGAGGTGCGCGGGAACCCAGCCCTCGAGGCAAGGCTCATGCGAATGGCGGGCGGGATCGTCCCCCTCCAGTCCGGCGCGAGTGACGGGGCCTTCTTCGGCGATCCGTCCGCGTACCTCTTCGAGCACTCGGAGCGGGCGGAGCTTCGAGGTGCGGACGTCATCGACGGTGCCGAGACGAGCGTCGTTGTGATGGAGCACCTCACGGGGGTCGAGTTCAGCCTCCCCGGGCTCCCTGGCGACGAGGGAATGCAGGTGGGCTCCCTTCGCTTCTTCGTCGATCCTGAGGCGTGGGTGATCCGGAGAATGGAGGCGTACGAAGACGCCGCGGTGCCGTCCCTCCCGTCCGGGGCTGCGCTTTCGGTGGACTTCGGCGACTTCCGCACCACTGACGGGTTCGTTCACCCAACCCGAATCGTGGTCTCGATCAGCGGGGTCGGAAGCGGGATCTCCACCCAGGAGCTCGAGCAAGTCAGGAGGACGCTCGCCGAGATGGAGGCACGCCTCGAGACGATGCCGCCCGAGCAGAGACAGGTCGTGGAAGGGATCATGGAGGAACAGATGCAAAACCTTCTCGGGATGGCTGGGCCGGCCTCGATCACGGCGGAGATCCTGGTGGAGGAGGTAAGGGTGAACGAGGGAGCCCCGGGGGCCTGAGGGCCCGGTGGCGGCCTCTCTCGCGGTGCGGCGGTGCGGCGCGGTCGCCGTCGGCCTCCTGCTGGCCGGCTGCTTCGCGGGGGTGGAAACCGGGGCGGAGCGCGGGGCACGCGTTCCCGCGGCGCCCGTGTTCTGGGTGCGTGATGTGGCCCCCTTCGGCGTCCTCGACCCCGCCGGGATTTCCTACGAGATGCCCTTCCTCGGGGGGTTCAATGTGCCGAGGCCCCAACTCGCCGACATCGACGGTGACGGGGATCTGGATCTCTTCGTTCAGGAGAGGAGCGGAGAACTTCTCTTCTTCGAGAGGGAAGGCTCGCCAGGCGAGATCACGTACCGGTGGCGGCCGGGGGTCTTCCCCGAGCTTGAGATCGGGGAGTGGTACCGCTTTTCGGACGTCGACGCCGATGGGGATCTGGATCTCTTCGCCGAAGAGCGCTTCAGCCATGTTCGGCTCTACCGGAATGTCGGCGGGCCCCGCGAGCCCGCCTTCCGGCTCGCTGCCGACACCCTCCGCGATGACCGAGGCGAACCCATCTTCTCCGACCGGCAGAACATCCCGAATGCCGCAGACATTGATTGTGACGGCCGGATCGACCTCCTGATCGGCCGCCTCGTCGGGACGATCTCCCGTTACGAGGTCGCCGAGGAGGCGTTGGGAGTTGCCGGAGCGGGGCTACCTGGCTTCCAGCTCATCACGGACCGCTTTGAGAACATCGAGATCGTGGGAAACCCGGAAACGGCGCCGGTTGCGCCCCGCACCACCGACCCGGTCGCGCCTGTGGGTGCGGGCCCCGCTCCCCCTCCGCCGGGAGGCCCGTGGGCGAGGCACGGGGCGAACACGATGGCGCTCTCGGATGTGGACGAGGATGGAGACCTCGACCTCTTCTGGGGAGACTTCTTCGAGGCAGGCCTCCTCTTCATCGAGAACTTGGGTACGTGCGCCGCTGCCAACCTCCGCGGAGAGCCGGTCCCCTTCCCTCTCCAGGATCCCGTGCAGACGAGCGGATACAATGCGCCCACATTCGGCGACGTGGACGGCGACGGGGACCTGGATCTCCTGCTGGGGGTCCTCGGCGGCGCCTTCAACCCGAACACCTCGACCGTCGAAAACCTCCTCTACCTGACACAGGGGAATGAGGGACGCTTCCAAGTCGAGACTCGAACCTTCCTCTCGCAGCTCGATACGGGAAGTGAGAGCATCCCGGTCGTCGTCGACCTGGACGGCGACGGGGACCTGGATCTCCTCGTGGGGAACCGGGTCGACCCCGAGGAGCTCACAGTATCCCGGATCTATCTCCTCGAGAATGTGGGTCGGCCCGCCGCGCCGTCCTTCCGCCTGCGTGAACCGCTCGCTCTCGGCGGCGGCTTTCACAGCGCCCCCGCATTCGGCGATCTGGATGGGGACGGCGACACGGACGTCCTCCTCGGGAGCTGGGACCCCGAGCTTCAGTACCTCGAGAACAGGGGACCGGAGGAGAGCCCGCGCTTCGAGGTCGTGGACTCGGCAATCGCCCGCCTCCCGCGGGGGAGCAATGCGGTTCCCGCGCTTGGCGACATCGATGCGGACGGCGATCTGGACCTCTTTGTCGGGGAGGCAAGCGGTACCGTCAACTACTTCGAGAACACGGGGACCCGTGACTTCCCCCGCTTCGAACTTCGCAGCGAAGCGTACCTCGAGATCGATGTCGGCCGCAGGAGCTTCCCCCTCCTCAGGGACATCGACGGAGACGGCGACCTCGATCTCTCGATCGGAACCGAGACGGCCGGGATCGTCTACTACGAGAATCGGGGAAGTGCTTCGGCAGCCTCCTTTGCCGAAGCGCGGAGCCCCTTCCCCGCACCGACCGATCTTCCCGCCCTGAGTGCGCCGGCGATGGGCGATCTCGATGGGGATGGCCGGGAAGAGCTGATCGTCGGTGGCGTGGGCGGCGGCCTCCACTACTATAGACAGCCGTGACGAGCGGCCGGCAACTTCATGGAAACTAAGGTGGCACGCATGAATGCACGCTCCTTCGTCCTCTCGCTCCTCCTGGTCGCATCCCCGCTCGAGGCCCAGCAGTTCGGGGCCTCCGTCGCGATCGATGGGGCCGAGCTCCTCATCGCGGAGCCTCTCCGGAGGCGGGGTGCCGCGACGATCTATCGGTACGGGATGTCGTCGGGGGGCGAGTGGGCGCAGGTCGGGACGCTCGAGGCCCCGCCGCACGGCGGCGGGGGAGACTTCTTCGGCCGCTTCATCGCGATGGATGAGGAGTCGCTCCTCGTGGGGGGCACGCTCTACGAGAATTCGACGGGGGCCGTGTGGGTGTACCGCTGGGAGGGAGAGGAGTGGGTCTTCGACGAGATCCTCCAGGCCGAGGGGCTCCAGGAGGAGGAGGCCTTCGGTCGTTTCGGCCAGCTCTACGGGGAGCTCTTCTTCGTCTCGTCGCTGGGCTTTGGGGGAACGGGCGCCGTCTGGGTCTTCGAGAGGGATGAGGCCGGGCGCTGGAGCGAGCGTGCGCGGCTCGAACCGGAGCCCGCAGCGCCTCAGGAGTTCTTCGGCTGGGGACTTGACTACGACGGCGAACGCCTGATCGTGGGTTCCTTCGCGGGGGAAGAGACGCGCGGCGCTGGATACGTCTTCCGCCAAGACGATCAGGGCGGGTGGCTTCAGGAGGCCCGTCTTGCTCTCGCGGCGGAGGAGTCGCAGCCCTACGACGTCGGCTTCGCCGGCGTGCCCGGGGCCGGGACGATCGGGGTGGGATGGCTTGACGGGATGGCCCTCGTCGGACTCCCCGGCCGCGACCAGGGTGCGGGCACGGTATACACCTACATCCCGGAAGCTCCCGGCGAGTGGATGCGTGGCCCGACGCTCGAGGCGCCGGATCGGGCACCCGGGAGCTTCTTCGGGCACGCCCTTCATCTCGAGGGCAATGAGCTCTGGGTTTCGGCGCCGGGTGCAGCGGCTGTGGGCGCGATCTACCGCTTCGCTTACGATGAGGCAGCTGGGAGCTTCCGCTACATCGACCGGATCGAGAGCTCGATCGACGTGGACTCGGGCGACGGGTTCGGGACGACGATCGCAGCCGCCGGCGATCTCGCGGTCGTGGGTCAGCCCGGCGACGACGGCGCCCTCGGCTCTGCGGTTGTACTGCGGCGCGAAGGGGAGGAATGGACGTCCGCGTCGAAGGTGTTCATTCCGGGTGAACCGGGTCTCCCCGCGATCACCGGCGCCGAGATCGAGTGTGGGGAGGATGGCCTGGTGGACCAGTTCTTCTGCTCCTCCGTCGACCTACTCTCCTTCATCCCCGTCGACCAGATGGGAGGCGGCCGGGGGATCCGGACGAATGACATCTGGGGGTGGACCGACCCGGAGAGCGGGCGCGAGTACGCGATCGTCGGCCGAACGGATGGCACGTCCTTCGTCGACGTTTCGGATGCCGTGAACCCCGTCTATCTGGGGAGCCTTCCGAAGACGCCGGGCTCGATGACGAGTTCGTGGCGGGACATGAAGGTGTACGGCAACCACGTCTTCGTCGTAGCGGACGGCGCCGGCCGGCACGGGATGCAGGTGTTCGACTTGGCGAGGCTTCGGGAGGTGGAGGGAAACCCGGTTCGATTCGAGGCCGATGTCGTATACGACCAGATCGGGAGCGCGCACAACATCGTCATCAATGAGGAGACGGGGATCGCCTACGCCGTGGGCGTGAACTCCGCGGGAGCCACCTGCGGCGGCGGGCTCCATATGATCGACGTTACCGCTCCGAAGGAGCCGGTGTTCGCCGGTTGTTTCCAGGACGGGATGACGGGGCGCGCGGGCACCGGATACACGCACGATGCCATGTGCGTCATCTACCGGGGGCCCGACGAAGCGTATGTGGACCGAGAGATCTGCTTTGGGGCGAATGAGACAGCGCTCACCATCGCAGACGTGACGGAGAAGGAGCGTCCGGTGCACGTCTCGACTGCGACGTACCCGAACGTGGCGTACGCCCACCAGGGCTGGCTGACGGAGGATCACCGGTACTTCTTCATGAACGATGAGTTGGACGAGAGCGCCGCGCGTGGCGGTAGGGGTCCGGAACTCCCGGGCACGAGGACGCTGATATGGGACGTCGCGGATCTGGACGATCCGATCCTCGCCAAGGAGCACTTCGGAGAGGTACTCTCGACCGACCACAATCTATATATCCGAGGCAACCTGATGTATCAGTCGAACTACGTCAGCGGCCTTCGGATCCTGAACATTGCGGATCCGCTCAACCCTGTCGAAGTCGGCTACCTCGACACCGTGCCCGGGAACGATTCCGTGGCCATGTCCGGGTCGTGGTCCAACTACCCCTTCTTCGAGAGCGGGACCATCGTGGTCGCGAGCAGGGATGAGGGGCTGTTTCTCGTCCGGTACACTCCGAGGGAACTCTTGCCGTAAGTGGCCCCCCGGCCCCTGTCCGCGATGAACGGGCCTGCGTGCCCGCCTGCCCCACGTTGGAGCTGACGCGAGAGGCGCCGGACCTTGGCGTAGCTGATCCTATTGTTCCCGGAGCCCTCTGCGGAGGGCTCCGACGCGAACGGACGCTACGGGATCCAGATCGAGGAGCGGTCGTGCGGTTGGACCGCTCCGTAGCCTGCGCGAGCGAACGAGCGATGTTGGAAGTGGAGGCGGCGGGAGTCGAACCCGCGTCCGCGAATGGATCTGCCAAAGCGTCTACGTGCGTATTGCCCTGTCGATTTCGCCACTGGGCACGGCCAAGGCACCGCCGGCCCGGGGCTAGCTACCAAGAGTTCTCATCCCCGGCGAGGCAGCACCGCCGAGAGACCAGCCCGAACTGTCGTCGCCTCTCGGAGTCGCATCGGGCGGACTCCTCCGGAGACGGACTGCGGCTAAGGACGAACCTTACGCAGCCAGCGCCATGTTATCGTTGGCGTCTATCAAGTTCCCCGGTTGGTTTTACGAGATTCCGGGAATCTCGGCACGCAGCTTCAACCTCACCAAGCACGTCGAAACCGTGACGCCCCCGTAACTGCATTGGGCTGAACCTGTGGTGCCGCCGAGTGTCCCACCCGACGGGCACCGGTCTCATGATACCGCGAGCGCACCCGCCGGTTCCGTCGCGGGAGGACGCGCCGTACGGTGTTGGGATCGATACAGCTCGAGCTTCTCCCGCACCTCGTCGAGCGTCTTCGCCCGAAAGAGGGCCTGCCTCAGCTCCCGCCCGGAGGGGAGCCCCTTCACGTACCATCCGAGGTGTCGTCGAAACTCGATCAGCGCACGCTCACGGCTTCCCCCGAAGGCGATGGCGTTCTCGGCGTGTTCGAGGCAGATCGCGAGACGTTCCTCGAGTCCGGGGTCCGGCGGCACGGGCTCGCCGAGGAGCGCAGCGCGAGCCTGCCGGAAGACCCAGGGGTAGCCGTGGGATCCCCTCGCCATCATGATCCCGTCGCACCCCGTGTCCTCCCGCATCCTCACCGCGTCTTCACCGGTTCGAATGTCGCCGTTCCCGATCACGGGGATCTCGAGTGCCTCCTTGAGCGCCCGGATCTCCCCCCAGTCTGCCTCGCCCGAGTACATCTCCGTCCGAGTCCTCGGATGGAGGGCGACTACCTCGGCGCCCGCGTCCTCGCAGACCCTTCCGATCCGGACGGGGTCGCGCGTCTGTTGATCGAAGCCGCTACGGATCTTCACCGTGGTCGGGAGCCGGATCGCGGCTTGCACGGCACGGATGATCCTGGCGACGAGAGCGAGGTCCCGAAGGCACCCCGATCCCCCATTTCGCTTGACGACCTTCTTGACGGGACATCCGAAGTTAATGTCCACAAAATCCGGGTGGGCGACCTCCTCGACGAATGCCGCGGCCTCGGCCATCCGACCCGGATCCGCACCGAAGATCTGAACGCCGATTGGCCGCTCGTCGGGGAGGAACCTCAGGTATTCGAGGGTTCGGTCGTTCTTGCGAACGATCCCCTCGGCGCTCACGAACTCGCTGACGACGACGTCCGCACCGAAGCGGCGGCAGAGTCTCCGGAACGGTGACTCGCTCACCCCCGCCTGGGGCGCCAGATACAGCGGAACATACCCGCCCCCGAAGAGCTCCAGGACGTTGACACTCATGAACATAAGTTACGGACTGGGCGGCTCTGCGTGAAGCGTCGAACCGCCTCCACGCGGCGTCCCGGGACTGTTTTGACATCGCTTCGGCCTTTCTGTAACCTTCACGATTCATGGCGAGCGGTTCGGTACTTCGAGCTGTATCGAGCGGTCGATTCCTCGTCTGCTCAAGGCGTGTTGGGGGGGCTCTGGTATGAGTTTACGGGAGTTTTTCGATGCCGGCTCAGTCGAGCTGGAGCTCGTTTCCGCAACGAAAGAGGAAGTGCTTCGAGAGCTCGTCGGACTCCTGGATCTCGACGAGAAATCACAGGCAGTTCTTCACAAGACGCTCAAGCGCCGAGAGAACCTGGGGTCCACCGGGATCGGCAAGCGGATCGCAATCCCTCACTGCCGCTCGCTCGTCGTCAACCGGCTCCGGCTTGCTTACGGGAGGAAGCGGACGGGCCTCGACTTCGACTCGATCGACGGGGAGCCGGTGAGGCACTTCTTCCTGATCGTTGCACCGCCCCTCGAGGTCTCCAACCAGTACCTCCCGATTCTCGGTAGGATTGCCCAGTTTGCGAAGGATCCCGATATGCCACGGAGGCTCTACGAGCTCGACGACCCCAGCGAGTTCCTGGATCTTCTTGAGGAGCGCGCTTCGTAGGAGTAGCCCGAGCCATCGCCCCTCATTCCATTACGCTCCTTCCCGGAGCCACCGGGGGCTCCACCTGCCCTCCCGCAGTGCAGGAGCCCCAAGTCCCGCGTCACCCCGCCCCGGCCTCCGCCTCCACGATACTCCGGAGTGTCGCGAACGACTTGAGTCGCTGGGACGGGGCGAGGTGTTCGAGCGCGAAGGCTTCCAGAAGTGCGAGATGCCCCTTCCGCCCCCGGCGGATGACGGGAGGTGCCCCGTCGAGGAGCGCCGTGAGCTCTTTTCTCGCACCCGACCCCACCCGGGGGAGGTGGGGAGCCGGAGAGCAGCGCGAGCAGACGAGTCCTCCCTCCGCGACGTCTAGGCAGTCGAGCGCGTCCTCTCCTCCCATTCCCTTCGGCCGGCCACACCGGATGCACCGACTGAGCTCGGGCAGAAAACCGAGGAAGGCAAGCGTCCGCCACCCCCCCGAGAGCACCCATCCGAGAACCTCCGGTGCGGGAACGGTACAGAGTTCCGCCACGACCCGGCGTACCCACTTGTAGAGCGCCTCGTCCCCGTCCTCGAGATGGTGAGCGAGGAGGAGTTCGGCGACGAGCGATGCGCCTGTGAGGCGGGCGAGATCGCCGGCGAGTCGGTAGGGCGCCCCCCGCGCCTGGACCTCCCGCAGGCCATGAAGGTCCCGCCCCGGCTTCCTTGCGAATGTGAATAGCGCCTCCTCGAAGCTTTGCACGGGTGCCTCCCCCGCCGCACCCCGCTTCCTTGTCCCCCTTGCGATGATGGAGACGACCCCGAGGCCTGGAGTGAGCACCTTCAGGATCTGGGAGGATTCGGAGTAAGGGTACGACCGAAGGAGGATGCCCTCGGAGGTGAGGAGCGTCATCGGGTTGCCGATCCGCCTCCACCTCCTACGGCTTCCTCGAGCTCGCGCACAAGCGCTCTCCGCCGCTTCTCGTAGCGTGCCGTAGGCCCCCGGTCCGGCTGCTCGATCCCGGCGTACGCCTCGTCGAGCTTTGCGATATCCATCAGGATATCCCGCCTGAGCCGCCGCCTCCCGGGGGCGGGCACAGGCGCACTGCTGCTTCGGATGACGAGAGACCCTGCGGCTACGAGGACGAGCGCGAGCGCGAGGGATATCCAGACAAGGACGGTGGGACCACCCTCCTCGCCCAGGCGAATCGAGATGCTCTGGTCCCGCAGCGTCTGCCCGGCCCACCGCATGAATGTGGTTCCGACCTCGAGTTCCTCCGAAGGCTGCCGGGCGAGTCCCTCGATGCGGACCGCCGGCGCGGGCTCGCGCACCATCACCTGGATCAGCCCCGTCTCGCCGGGGAGGAGAAGGTCGAACTCGATCGACTCGAGATCGTACTGGACAACGTAGTAGTTCTCTGCGGGGACCACGGGATTCGAGGCCACGAGAGTCGTGCCGTCGACGCGCGCGCGGCCCGCAGAGGGGCCGACCTGGAGGATCCGACCGCCGATGGCGCCGACGGGAAGCGGATAGCGCCACACCGCGCCGTCCTCGGCCTCGGGGACCCGCGTCGCGGCCTCCGAGTTCCTTATCTCAAGTACGTCCGTGACCTGCCACCCGAGCGGCCCCTCGTCCACCCATACCTCCCTGCGGGAAACGGGAAAGCTCATCCCCCCCGCGGGCACCGCTAGCGAGGGGTAGGCTCGGATCGTATAGAGGGCGTCGAGCTGAAGCGGGTCAGAAATCGGAGTGCCGGTGTAAAGGATGCCCTCGTAGCGGGTCGAGGCGAGAAAGATCTCCCCCGATCCCGGGATCGGCAGGTTCGGGAGATTGAGCCGGAAACTCCCGTCTGCACCGATGGCAGTGGAGTCGATGTCGCCCGCCTCTTCCGGCGTGATCCGGTGGAGAACGACGGTCCCGCTGTCTGCGGGGAGGCTTCCCACGAGGAGCTCGCCGAGGAGCAGGGCATCGACCTCCTCCTGGGCGGCGAGCGCACCGGGGGCGCCTGCGGCGGGAAGGAAGAAGAGAAGCCCGAGGACGTTCCGGATCATGCTCAGGGAGAGAAGCGGCCGAAGTCCTCCGGGTTCAAGCGGCGGAGGTACTCGTTCAGTTCGTCCGCACTCGAAAATGGTGCCCCCTCCTGCGCCTTTGGCAGTGATCCCTCGGGTGCGAGGCTGTCGCCATCGGCTGCGATCTCGATGGAAGCGCGGCCGAGGAGCGCCTCCTCCGCGAAGATCCGCGCATCCGCCCGGAGGGCTACGGCGATCGAGTCCGATGGCCTGGCGTCCACGCTGATCCGGTCCTCGCCCCGCTCGATCAGGAGCTCCGCATAGTAGGTTGAGTCGGCGACGCGGCTGATGACGACCCGTTGAAGCCTCCCCCCGAGATCGGAGACGACCGAGGCGAGTAGATCGTGCGTGAGCGGGCGCGAGACCTTCATGTCGGCGAGCTGCATCGCAATCGCCGAGGCTTCTCCGGGACCGATCCAGATCGGGAGGACACGCTCGCCGTCCGCTTCCTGCAGGATGAGCACCGGCGTATTCGATGTCCGATCGAGCCCCAGGCTCCGTACCTTCACTTCGACCAACACGAGCGCGCCTCCTGAGGTAGGGATCGCGGCCAAGACTCCCGCCCGGCCTCTCCAAGGTACTCTCAAGAGCGACCGGGGTTCACCTACCCCCGAATCCTCGAGTGGAGCCGCCGGAGCGTCTCTCCACTCGTCCGCTCCCTTCGCCGCTTCAGAGCTGAAGGAGGCGCCGGATCGCGTCCACCCGGTCCGTGCGTTCCCAAGGAAAGAGGGTGACTTCCTCCCCAAAGCGCTCCGCGGTCACGGGCGCCCGCCCAAAGTGACCGTAGGCCGAGGTCGATACGAAGATCGGGCGGCGGAGCCCCAGATCCCGAATGATCGATTGGGGCCGGAAGTCGAATGTCTCCGTGACGGCCGCAGCAATCTCGGGGTCGGCCACGCGACCCGTGCCGGCCGAGTCCACCCAGATCGAGACGGGCTCCGCGACCCCGATCGCGTACGCGAGCTGTATCTCGCACCGGCGTGAAGCGCCCGCCGCGACCACGTTCTTCGCCGCCCATCGCGCGGCGTACGCAGCCGAGCGGTCCACCTTTGTCGCGTCCTTGCCCGAGAAGGCCCCCCCACCGTGGCGGCCCATCCCGCCGTAGGTGTCCACGATGATCTTCCGGCCCGTGAGTCCGACATCCCCCTGCGGACCGCCCGTCACGAACTGACCCGTGGGGTTCACATGGATCGCAGCGGCCGTGCTGTCGAAGAGCTCCGCGGGAAGGCTCGGTCGGATTACCGCTTCGAGGAGTGCACCCCGAATCTCGTCGTTCGAGACGTCCGGGTCGTGTTGTGCGGCGAGGACGACGGCGGTGATCGCCACGGGACGATCCCCGTCGTAGCAGACCGTGATCTGCGACTTCCCGTCGGGCCTGAGCCAGGGGAGGGCGCACGAGCGCCGGACGTCGGCGAGCGCGCGCGTTAGGCGGTGCGCATAGACGACCGGGGCCGGGAGGAGCTCCTCGGTCTCGTCGCACGCGAATCCGAACATCATCCCCTGATCCCCGGCCCCGCCCTTGTCCACGCCCAGCGCGATATCCGGGGACTGCCTGTCGATCGAGGTCAGGACCCCGCACGTGTTGCCGTCGATCCCGTACTCCGATCTGTCGTATCCGATTTCGACCAGGGTGCTGCGGACAATTTCGGCTATCGCAACCCGCGAAGCGGTCGCGACTTCCCCAGCGACGATCGCGAGGCCCGTCGTCACCATCGTCTCGCACGCGACGCGCGAGTCGGGATCCCCGGCGAGCATGGCGTCGAGCACCGCATCGGAGATGCGGTCTGCAACCTTGTCTGGGTGACCCTCGGAAACGGACTCCGACGAGAATTGCCGTAGACTCAAAGCAAGGGGACCTGTGATTCGCGAGGTGAGCTGAGATCGGCTCGCGGGAGGTGGCGGGAGCGGGCTTCGGGGCCGCTCAGCCCGAAGCCTTCGGCGCTCCACCATATACACCCCTCAAGCCACGGACAAGCTCCAGCGCCCGGAGAAAGCGGCGAGGTCGACACCGGAGCCGATCCCCGCCACGAGCTCCTCCGTCACATCTCTCGAGGTCGACGCGGCGAGCGCCCTCCGGGCGGCGGCGCGCGCGTCCACCACCCGAACGCTGCGGATCATCTTCCGCATCTCGGGAAGGCTGGGCCACGCGACCGAGAGGGATCCGATGTCCAGTCCCAGGATCAGGAAGGCGCCGAGGGGGTTGCTCGCCATCTCGCCGCAAACGGCGACCTCGATCCCCGCCGCGCGCGCCGCCCGGGAGACCTGATGGAGCTGGCGCACCACGGCCGGATGGAATGGGTTGTAGAGATGCGCGAGCCGCGCATTCGATCGATCGACCGCGAGCGTGTACTGCACCAGGTCGTTCGTTCCGATCGAGAAGAAGTCGCAGTGGCGTGCGAGTTCGACTGCCTCGAGCGCCGCCGCCGGCGTCTCGATGAGGCATCCGAGCTTGTAGCCCCCGTAGAATGGGATCCCGTCCCTGCGAAAGGCCTCCTCCTCGTCGGCGAGGAGCTCCCTCACCTGCACGATCTCGGCGACGTCGTTCACGAGGGGGATCATGATGCGGACGTCCCCGTGGGCCGTTGCCCGGAGGATTGCCCGAAGCTGCGGCCGGAAGAGATCCAGGCTGTCGAGGCATACCCGGATCCCTCTCCACCCGAGGAAGGGATTCGCCTCCACAGGCGTACGGAGAAATTTCGGGAACTTGTCGCCCCCGAGATCGTAGGTCCGGATCACCACTGCCCGGTTCGGAAAGGCGTCGACGACCTGCCGGTACGCCTCGTATTGCTCCGCCTCTCCGGGGAGGGAGTCTCGGCCGACCACGAGGAACTCTGTCCGGAAGAGACCAACGCCCTCGGCCCCGTGCTCCCGGGCGCGGGGCGCCTCGGAGGGGATGTCCAGATTCGCGCGGAGCGCAACGGGTTGGCCGTCGAGCGTGACGGCATCCTCCCGGACGATCTCCGCCAGCTCCTCTTCCCATTCCTGGATCTGTACTCTCCGCTCCCGGTAGACGGCCCGATCGCGGTCGTCCGGGACCACCACGATCCGGCCGATCCGACCGTCTAGGATCGCCTCCTCCCCCGTCTCCACCCTCTGCGAGACGTCGGCCAGACCCCCGACGGAGGGGATCTCGAGGGAGCGGGCGAGGATCGCCCAGTGAGAGGTTCGGGTCCCCAGATCCGTGGCGATCCCGAGCACGCTTCCCGGGTCCATCTGCACGGCGAGAGATGGCGTCAGCGTTCTCGCCACGACAATCGCCGGCCCGCCGTCCCCCGCAACATCGCCTGGCTCGGGGAGGCCCATGAGGCGGTGGAGTACCCGGACGAGGACGTCCTCCAGGTCGTTCAGCCGGTCGAGGACCATCGGATTCGAGGTGCGGATCCACATCGCCTGGAGTTCGAGGACCCGCCACTCGACGGCACGGGCGGCCGTCAGCCGGTTTTCCCGGATGTAGCGGCGAGCCCCGTCGATGAGATCGGCGTCCTCGAGCATGAGGAGCTGCGGGTCAAAGATCCGCGCCTCCATCGAGCCGAGCCTCGCGCGGGTGCTCTCCTGCACCCGGCAGAGCCGACCCTGGGCCCACCTCAGCGCCTCGTCGAGCCGCTCCACCTCCCCTTCGACCTCGTCGTCCGGGACCATCCGGTGGGGTACTCGCGGAACGCTCCAGCCAACGAGGCGGATCGATCCGAACGCAATCCCCTCTGCAATCGGGAGACCGTCGTACACTCGACCCATCCTCACGTCTCCCCGAAGCCGCCTGTGACGAGCGCCGCGAGCGCGTCTGCGGCCTCAGCCGCGTCCGGGCCCGCGGCCCGGATCACGAGCTCCGTTCCTTCGGCCGCTGCGAGCATCAAGACTCCCATAATGCTCTTCCCGTTCACCTTGAGGCTTTCCTTCGAAAGCTTCACATCCGCCCGGTATCTCCCCGCCAGTTTGACGAACTCCGCGGCCGGCCTCGCGTGCATTCCCAGTCGATTCGTGATCCTGACCCTCCGGGTCTCGGCACCGGCGTCGTTCATGCCGGCCCCTCCCCTGTCGGGGTGTCGTTCGGCGGGGCACACCCGCGAGGCAGTGGGTCCGGGCGTCCGGCGTGGTTCGTCATGGAAGAAGGAGGCCGAGGAGGATGAGTCCAAGGACAGCGAAGCGTGCCCACGGTCTCGCGCCTTCGCCCCCCGCGAGTCCCGCCACAAAAAGGAGCGCTCCTCCCGCCGCCCAGACTGGCCCGAACGCCCCGCCGCGCAGCATTTGGGCCAGGGTCAGCCCCGCGAGAATGCCAAGGATGAGGACCCCGAGCGAGGCGAGGCGTTCCGATCTCCCGGGTAACCTCGCGGCCGCAAGCGCAGGCGCCACCTCCAGGCCACAGGTGAGCCCCACCCGAAGTCCCCATGCCCGGAGGAAGAGGTGGAGGCTGTTGTACAGAAGGAGTACTCCGAGGACGACGACTCCGGGCGGGACGCCGAGGAGGAATGCCAAGATTCCACCGAGGAGGCAGAGCGGCCTCCAAGCGCCCCAGATAAGCCGGTCCCCCAGGCTCCCGAGCGGGCTTCGAAGTGCCGAGAGGAAGCTTCGAAGCTCGGCGGGTGGCGTTCCGTCGGCGCGCGCGCGCGCGGTCGCTCCGAGGGCGAGAGGGGTCAGGTAGGGATGCGAATTGAAGGGCTCCCCCGGATCGGGGGCAATTTCCGTCCCGTCCCTCCAGGTGCAGGAGGGGGGGAGGAGCGCCCAGGCGAATCCGGACCCAATCAGCGTCCGTTCGTTGATCGACCCCTGGGTGAAGAGCGAGCGGAGGAAGAGCCTCGTCGCACCCCATCGTCGGATCATCGAATGAGCCCGAGGAGGATGCCGGCGAGGGTGCCCCCGATGAACAGGGCACGCGCACTTCCGGCGCGACGCCACCTCCGAAGGAGCGTGCCCCCCGTAAGGAGTCCGGGGATCATGAGTAGAAGCCACGTCAAGCTCTCCGGGAGCGACCAGAGCGCCCCGAGGGTTGCCGGGAGCCCCAGCGCGACGGCGAGCCCGAGCGCGGTCAGGAGGAAGCTCCGGAGCGCGTCGGCCCCGATGCACGACCAGTGACGGCGGGAGAGTCCGGCCGCGGAGTGCCACTCGCCCTCCGGCGGACGCATGATCCATCCGTTGAGCCGCCTCTGCCCGCGGACGCTCATACCCCCGACAAGGCTTCCCAGAACCCCGAGGGCGACCCCGAGGGCCAGCCCGCCGGGCCCGCCGATTCGGGCGGCTAGGGCGACCGCCGGCACAGCTGCCGGGCCCGGCTCCGGGAGCCTCGCGCCCCCCATCGGGAGATCCGCCAAGTGGTACGCTTCCAGGAGCGCTCCGATGATAAATCCCTCGGCAGGGGTTCCCGCCCACCACCCGGCGAGAGCTCCCGAGACGAGCGGCCGGGAGAGGAGGAAATGTCCGGCGGCCGACCCATCGACCCCGGCCCAGGTGCCGACGAGGAGGAGGGGGAGAAGCGCGAGGAGGCTCTCCACGTCAACCACCAAAGATATCCTCGCCCCGGACCGCCCGGCTCCCTGGGAGGTCCTGCGCGGCAACCGCTATGCCTTCCGCGGCAAGCTCTCTCAGACGGTCGAGGTCCGCCTCGCCCAGGAAGAGGTAGGAGAGGATGCGCGAGCGTCCCGACGCGTGGTGGAGGCCGCCCAGATTCACCGTCCGACCTTCGAGTGCGCCGGCAACGGCGAGGCGCAGCATGTGGTCGAGATCCCGGGTGAGGAGGGCCGTGCGCGTCTCGTCGCCCTCCCACGCATCGAGCCGGCCCCTTGCCTCCGCGACCGTATGGAACTCGGCCACCGCGCCCTCGGGAACCCCGAGCGTGTAGAGTTCCCTTTCGAAGGAGCGCGCCGGGAGCTCGTCATCGACCACGATATAGCGGCCAAGTCCGAGTTCGCTGCCCCACCCGACCGTCACCTGGCCGTGGATCAGCCGCTCATCCACGCGGAAGAGTACGATTCCCACGCTCCCTCGATTCCATTCCCTGGTGGGATCCGATCGCAGCCCTCCCCTTATCGATCAGCCTCTCCACGAGCTCGTCGACCGGCATCTGGCGGTGGAAGACGAAGTCGAGAAGGATCGCAAGATTCACCCCGAAGAGGACGCGGGTGCCCTCGGGATCACGGGAGGCAAGCCGCGCGGCAAGGGCGCAACTCCCCGTCCCGAGGTCGGCGAATATAATCGTCGGTCCCGGCACTGCGAGGTCCCGGACGAGTTCCTCGAGCTCCTTCGGTCCCCTCCCTTCATTGCTGACGGGGGTGAGGTCCGGACCTGGCTCGCCGGCGATCTTCCGGACCGCATCGACGAGACCGAAGCAGAGGGAGCCGTGCGTGAGGACGATACCGTGCACCCCCGCCTCGCGGGAGGCGGCGGTGCACGAGGAGGATTCCGTCAGCGAACCCGGGACGCTCGCCCTACTCATAGTCCTCCTCAAGGTACTGCGTGACCGGTGCCATCCGGCGCTGCAGCGCCCGATCGAAGAGTTCCGCCGACTCGATCCCCGAGTACTTGAGAAGGTGATTCATAGCGAGCACCTCGGCCACTACCGTGATGTTCTTTCCGGGATTCAGAGGGACGGTGACTTGAGGGAGGCGGACGCCGAGGATCTCCATCTCGTCGCTTTCGAGGCCGGTACGATCGTAGTTCGCCCGATCGTCCCACTCCTCGAGCTGTACGACGAGCTCGATCCGCTTCTGCTGCCTGATCGCGCGGATCCCGAAGAGCGCCTGGACGTCGATGATCCCGATCCCGCGGATCTCCATGTGGTGCTGCTGGTTCTCGTGCCCCTTCCCGATCAGGACATCCTGGCCCCGCCGGGATACGTGAACGAGGTCGTCCGCCACCACCCGGTGTCCTCGTTCCACCAGGTCCAGGACGCACTCGCTCTTCCCGATCCCGCTTGTGCCGATGAAGAGGAGGCCCACGCCGTGGACGTCGGCGAGCGAGCCGTGAACGTAGAGGGAGGGTGCGAGGGCGAACTGGAGGTACGGCTTGAGTCTTCGAAAGAAATCCTGGGTGGTGAACGGGGTTCGAAAGAGGGGGACGTCATGCGTGAGTGCCGCTTCGAGCAGGTGCGCCGAGACCTCTTGGCCCTTCGTGACGAAGGCGGCCGGCACATCCTGGGAGAAGAAGGTGTCGACCCGGTCCCGGAAGAGCTCCTCGGTGAGGGTGCCGAGATATATCATCTCGGTCTGGCCGAAGACCTGCATGCGGCCGCTCGGGAATCGCTCGACGAATCCGGCGAGCGCGAGCCCGGGACTCGCAACGTCCGGGTCGGAACAGACACGGTCGAGGCTGACGCCCGGCGTTACGAGCTCGAGGGCGAAGGAGTCCCCCCGCGCATCGATCAACTCCTGAATCGTAAGCGACTGACCCACGAGTCCACGTTCTCCGTCCGCACCCTCAGGCCGTCCCGACGCTGGCTGCCCGGCCGGGGAAGCTAGCCTGCCCGGCTCCGGGAGGCCACCGCCTCCTCGAGCACCGGGCCCCAGCGCTCGCTCGCACGTTCCCAGGAGAGGGTCAGCGCGAACTCCCGCGCCGCCTTGCCCATCGCGTGTCGGCGCCGGGCGTCCGAGAGGAGCTCCCTGAGCCTACGTGCGAGGGCCCCCGTATCCCCGTGCCTCACTAGGAACCCCGTGCCCCCGTCGGCGACGACGTCCCGGAGCCCCGGCGAGTCGCTCGCAACCGTCGGGGTCCGGCACGCGCCGGCCTCGAGACAAGTGAGCCCCCACCCCTCCTTTACGGAGGTGAGGACGTGTACCCACGAGCGCTGGAGAAGCGTCAACTTCTCCGCCTCACTCACAAACCCGAGAAACTCGACCGCATCGTGCCCGAGCCCGAGAGAGCGCGCGCGGGCCTCCAGCGCGGGACGTGCATCCCCTTTGCCCGCCACGAGAAGCCTCGCGTCCACCCCCTCGCGCCGGAGTATCGAGAGTGCCTCGAGGATGAGCTCCACGCACTTGTACCGCTTGAGCCGTCCCAGGTAGAGGAGCGTGGGGTGCTCGAAGCGTCGCGTCTCCGGACCGGGGAGGTAGTACCCGCTCTCCACCCCGTTCTCGATCACGCGGATGCGCTTCCTTGAGAAGCCCCGCTGTACAAGGTCATCCCGTGTGCTTCTCGAGACGGCGACCACCGGCAGCCTCCGGTATGCGAGGGGCAGGGGCCGTTCGAGAAGCCACGCCACCCCCGCGACGGGCAGCGACGCGCCCTGGAATGCGGTGGTGCCAAAGAGGTGATGGACGAGGAGGATCGTCGGCGCTCTGGCCCAGAAGGGGGCGAATACAGGTGCCTTGTTCAGATCTTCGACCACGACATCGAAGGGGTGCTCGCGGGCGAGCCGCCGGGCATGGCGCGGAGCAGCGAGGGGGTAGGAGTAGCGGCCGCCGACCCGTTGGACATCGATCCCGTCGATCGTGGTCCGACTCGGCGCCCCCGGCCACCCCGAGGCGATCAGCGTCACCTCGAAGCCGTGCCCGGCAAGCCTGCCGAAGGTCTTGTGAAGGTGGATCTCGGCCCCGCCGGCCGCCGGGTTCTCGAGGTCCAGCCAGTTCAGGACGAGGAGATGCATCGCCCTCGCGGGAGGCGGGCCCCGGCGAACGGGCCAGACGCGCGCATCCCTACGCCCTCCGGCGTCGGAGCACCGCGTCCAGGATCCCGTTCACGAATCGGGGTGAGTCCTTCCCGCCGTACTGGCCGGCGAGACGGATCCCCTCCTGGATCGCGACGGCCGGGGGGAGTTCCGGTGCGTAGAGGATCTCCGAGGCGGCGAGGCGAAGGACCGCCCGATCGACTTGGGAGAGACGCTCGAGTCGCCAGTTCTCCATGCATGCATCGATTGCACCGTCGATCTCCTCCCAATGGTGATCGAGCCGCTCCACGTGCTCGCAGATCAGCGGGAGACGGGCCGGGGAGATGCGTCGGGTCTCCCGTACCGCAGAGGCCGCCTCTTTCAGGCACCCCGAGGCTCCCCGTGACTCCCAGTGGTAGAGAATGTGAAGGACCCAGGAGCGCGCCCTCATCCGGTCGACCCGATCGCGACGGTTGAGCGGTGCGGCGGCCACCTCGCCCGTCACCGATAATCGGGGTCCGGGGAATCGAGATCCGAGAAGAGGTTTGCCATCTCGAGGACGGAGAGCGCGCACTCGAACCCCTTGTTCTCCTCCCCGGGTCCCGCTCGCTCGAGTGCCTGTGCGAGGTCATCCGTCGTGAGAACCCCGAACACGAGGGGCAGGCGGGCGGCGGCCGCGAGGTCGCCGAGGCCCCGGGTGGCGGCCGAGGCCACGTAGTCGAAGTGCGGCGTCTCGCCCCGGATGATGCACCCGAGCGCAACGACCCCTTGCACCCCTCCCTTCTCGATCACTTTCCGGCACGCCGCCGGAAGCTCGAAGGCACCCGGAACGTGGTTCACCTCGATGTCGTCCGGCCGGACGCCGCGCTGGGTGAGCGCCTCCACCGCGCCCCGGACGAGGCGGGACGTGATTCCTTCATGGAAGCGGGAGGCGACGAGAGCGAAGCGGAGGCCCTCTCCGCGGAGCGAGCCGGCACGCGCAATGACCTTCTCCGATAGATCGACGGGGGGCGGGTCCGAGCCGGCAGGACCCTTCACGGGAGGTGTCCGAGTTTCCGGCGCTTCGTCTCCAGGTACCCCGCGTTGTGACGACTTGCGGGGACCCGAATCGGCTCGCGGCCCACGATCTCGAGGCCGTAACCCTGCAGGCCGACGATCTTCTTCGGGTTGTTGGTGAGGAGCCGGATCCTTCGGAGACCGAGATCCACGAGGATCTGTGCCCCGATCCCGTAGTCGCGCAGATCCGGCTTGAACCCAAGTGTCAGATTCGCCTCAACCGTGTCCTGGCCCTCCTCTTGGAGCTTGTAGGCCCGAAGCTTGTTGCCAAGTCCCATCCCCCGCCCCTCCTGGCGGAGGTAGACGACCGCGCCGAGCCCTTCGTCCTCGATCCGTTCCATTGCCGACACGAGCTGCTCCCCGCAGTCGCAGCGCATGGAGCCGAACACGTCGCCAGTCAGGCACTCGGAGTGCATGCGGACGAGGACGTCATCTGCTCCGGCGACCTCTCCCTTGACGAGGGCGACGTGCTCCCGGTCGTCAATCTGGCTCTCGTAGCCGATAAGCCGGAACTCGCCGTGCGGGGTGGGAAGGGAGACCTCCGCGACACGCCGGACGAGGCGCTCCTTCGCGAGACGGTAGGCGACGAGTTGAGCCACGGTGATGAACGTGAGACCGTGGTCCCGGGCGAAGTCCTCGAGTTCGGGCCTGCGGGCCATCGAGCCGTCTGCATTCAGGATCTCGCATATGACGCCGACGGGGGGGAGACCCGCGAGTCTCGCGAGATCGACGGAGGCCTCCGTCTGCCCCACCCGCCGAAGGACGCCGCCAGGCTGGGAGCGAAGGGGGAAGATGTGGCCTGGTCTTCGAAGATCCTGGGGACGCGACTCGGAGTCCGCGAGGACCCGGATCGTGGTCGCCCGGTCGTGCGAGCTGATCCCCGTCGTGACGCCGAAGCGCTGATGCGCGTCCACGGACACGGTGAACGCCGTCCGCTGCGGATCGGTGTTCCGGTCTGTCATCAGCGGGAGCTCGAGGACATCCGCGCGCTCCGGGGTGAGCGCCACGCAGATGAGCCCTCGCCCGTGCTTCGCCATGAAGTTCACGTGGTCCGCCGTGATCTCCGAGGCCGCGCAGACGAGGTCGCCCTCGTTCTCCCGGTCCTCGTCATCCGCCACGATGACCATCTTCCCGCCCCGAATGGCGTCGATCGCAGCGTCAATGGAGTCAAACGGCACGGTTGCTCTCTCCGTCTTGGAAGTGCGGGTCCGGTCCCCCCCCGCCCCGGGCGAGGAGCTTACCCACGTATTTGCCGATCAGGTCCCCCTCGACGTTCAACGCATCCCCGCGCAAGAGGAAGCGGAGGTTCGTCGCTTCCCATGTGTGGGGAATGATGGCGACTTGGATGCGGTCCGGGGGCTCGATCCGGTTCACCGTCAGGCTCACTCCATTCAAGGCGATCGATCCGTGGAGGAGAGTCCCCTGGTGCACCTCGGGGGGGATGGAGGCCTCGAGGGTACGAAGTCCGCCGTCACCTGTAGTACTGATGAGATGACCGATCCCATCTACATGTCCCTGAACGAGATGTCCGTCTAGGCGTCCCCCCAGCGCCAACGCCCGCTCGAGGTTGACCGCGCGGCCCTCACGGTACCCGCCGGCCACGGTGCGAGAGAGAGTGCTCTTGACCGTTTCGACGGTAAAGCTCTCCTCCGTCACGCATACCGGTGTGAGGCAGGTGCCATCGACCGCGATCGAGGCGCCGGGGGTCGTCCCCTCGAGGAATGCGGGTGGCGCGCCGATCCGGAAGCGCCTGAGCCCGCCGAACTCCTCCGCCGCGAGGATGTGGCCAAGCACCTCGACGATTCCCGTGAACATCACCCCTCGTCCTTCGGCTCGAGGACGGTCCATACGTCTGCCCCGAGACGTCTCGGCTCATCAATCCACTCCCACCCCTTCGCCCCGTTCGGGAGGACCCCCGCCGAGGGGGACGATTCCATCTGCTGCCAGCGGAAGGCCGCGACGCCCGCGGGCCCGAGCAAGCAGGGGGCAAAGATCAGATACATCCGGTCCACGAGCCCTTCCCGCAGAAGCGAGCCTGCCAGCCTTCCCCCTCCCTCGCAGAGGAGCTGGCGGATGCCGGAGGCCCGCAGGCTCCCGAGGACCGCCGGGAGAGAGACGCTGCCCGCGTCGCCCCCATCCACCTCGGTGACCCGTCCACCCGCCTGCTCGATCGATCGCCGCCACGGCAGGGGACTCGATGGCGTCGTATACAGGGAGACGGCCCCCGCCCCCTCCCTCAGCATTCTCGCACACGTGGGGAGCCTCCCTCTCGCGTCCAGGACCACGCGGCGGGGCGGAGTCTGGGGGGTCAGCTTGCCCCGGACCGTGAGCAGGGGGTCGTCCACGAGCGCGGTCTGAGTCCCCACTAGGATCGCATCGAACCCGGCCCGAAGCCACTGCACCCACTCATCCGCCTCCCTCCCCGTAAGCTGTGTCCGTATGCCCTCTGCTGTCGAGATTCGGCCGTCGAGGGAGACGGCGAGCTTGAGCGCGGTCCAGGGCCGCTCCGGGTCCGCGTGAAAGAACCCCGGGTTCAGGATCCGAGCCTCCCGCGACCTCAGCGCCGGTCCCTCGACTTCGGTCCCGGCCTCGCGAAGCTCTTCCGCTCCCCCACCGGAGACGGGTCCCGGGTCGCATGCCCCGTAGACGACCCGCCGGATTCCCGCGCCACTGAGGGCCTCGGTACAGGGGGGCGTCTTCCCGTGATGGCGGCAGGGCTCGAGGCTCACGTACGCCGTGGCCCCGTACGCCGACTCTCCGGCGGCTGAGAGCGCGACCTGTTCCGCGTGCGGCCCACCGTATTCCGCGTGCCACCCCTCGCCCACCGTCTCCCCGTCCCGGACGATCACGCATCCGACCATGGGATTCGGTTGCACGCGACCCCATCCCCGTCCTCCGAGAAGGATCGCTCGTTTGAGGAAGCGCCGGTCGGCGGTCGAGAGCACGGGCCGAATAGCGAATTCCGGTCCCGCGTCTCGCAGGCTGAAAGGGGGAAGGAGCGTCAAGGGGGCATCAGTAGAGGAGGCGTAAGGTGAAGGCGCCCTGGAGCTCCCGTTCCCCAGGACGGAAGGGGCCCGTCCCCTCGAGTCGGGTCAATGGGGTCGCCCCCCGCGCCCACGTCACCTCGACCGCGATCTGCGTTACCACCCACGTGTAGTTCACCCCGGCAAAGAGGTAACGGCGGTCCAGCGAGAGATCGTGGCCCGCTGTCGAGGACGCCTCCCCGCCGCTGTCCCCCGCGTCCGGGGCGAGGCGGGCTCCGATCCTGCCCGCACCCCGGTAGCGGTCCCACCCGATCCCTGCCGAGAGACCCGCTGGCCACAAATCCTTCCCCAGGATCGCCCGGAAGGATGTGACCACCGGCTCCAGTTCAACCCACGCGCCGGGGCCATCCTCCGTCCCGTAGCGGAGCGTTCCCGCGCGCTCGTGGATTGCTGAGAGCGTAAGACCCGGAAGGGAGAAGGACTCGCGAAAGACCCCGACGCGAAGGCCTCCTCCCCACCCGAGAGCGGAGCCCGGGCCGACTGGGGAGGTCGGAACCCGCACCCACCTGAGCGTGGCTACAGCATCAACGGCGAAGACTCCGCCGACGCCCGTGACCGGCGAGAAGCCGTCGAAGATGCCGACGACGACGGTGGCGCGGCCGCCCGTCAGGAAGCTCCTCTCTTCTGTGGCGGAGGCGGACGTAGTGTAGGTGAGCTCGGGATGAGAAAAGTTGGACCACGTCGCACCCAGATCGACGACGATCCTCGGGGAGCCCGGGAGGCGGCGCCCGGCCGTGCTCGGGCTCGCCGGGAGTGCGCCCCCGCCTGTCATGAGGAGCCCGACGCCGCCGTGAACCGCCTGGAGGGCGAGGGCGCCGTCGCGGCAGAATCCAGCAAGGCGAGCGCTCGCTCCCGTCTCGCATTCGGCCGATATCCGCTCGATCGGCTCTTGCGCCGCTCCGGGCCCGGGGACGGACGCCCCGAGCGCGAGGAATACAGCTCGCAGGGAGTGGCGAAAGAGATCGGTTCTAGACAAGGCGGACGCCTTCGCCCTCGCACACCACGCCGAGTTCCCACGCGGCTTCCCCGCTCGACCGAAGGCGATACAGGAGGCCGGCCACCTCCGCCGGGCGGGTGGTCACCACCATCCCGACCCCCATGTTGAAGACGCGGAACATCTCCTCGTCGCTTACCGAACCGAGCGCCTGCAGCGTGTGAAAGAGGCGCGGGACCTTCCACGAGTCCCTCCGGATTTCGGCGCCGAGACCGCCGGGGAGGGAGCGCGGGATGTTTCCCGGCATCCCGCCGCCCGTGATGTGGGCGAGAGCGAGCAAGCTGCCGGCCGCGATCTCTGCTCTCAACACGCCCCAGTAGCTCCGGTGGATGTCCAGGAGTGCCTCCTTCACCGTCTCCCCCAGCCCCGGGATAGGGTCATCCACCGAGAGGCCGGACCCCTCGAAGAGGATTCGGCGAGCGAGCGAGTATCCGTTCGTATGGAGACCGCTCGACGGAAGGCCGATCAGAGTGTCACCAGGCCGGACATCCGATCCATCGAGGATCCGTGCGCGTTCCACGATCCCGACGATGAACCCAGCGAGGTCATATTCTCCCGTACCGTAGAAGCCCGGCATCTGCGCCGTCTCCCCCCCGATCAGCGCGATGCCGTTCGCCTTGCACGCCTTCGCCACGCCGGCCACGACCTCGTGCACGACCCCCTCCTCGAGCGTCCCTGTGGCCAGGTAGTCGAGAAAGAACAGGGGTCTCGCGCCCTGAACGACGATGTCGTTCACACAGTGGTTGACGAGGTCCTGACCAACGGTCCCGTGATCACCCGAGTGGAAGGCCACCTTGAGCTTCGTGCCCGCCCCGTCGGCGGAGGAGACGAGGACCGGATCGGCGACGTCGGGCGGGACCCGGTAGAGGCCACCGAAGAGGCCCGCGTCGGAGAGGGTGTCACTGTCCTTCGTCGCCGCGAGGAGCGCCTTGATCCCCTCCTTGTCGGCGTGCGCACGATCGAGGTCCACTCCGGCCGACCGGTAGTCCATCCCCTTCCTCCTCGACATGCTTCCTCCTCGGCTCTGTCCCCCTCGAATCGGATCGCCGCTCGACACCCCCCTCAGGGTGAGGATCGCCGCGTCACGCCTCGGCCGCCCTCCCCCCCCACCCCGCCCCCATCAGCTTCCCTCTCCATCCGCTCGGGAGCCTCGATCCCGACCAGCGTGAGTCCGTTGCAAAGCACGATCCGTGCCGCAAGACTCAGCATGAGGCGGGCCATGCGCAGCTCCGGATCGTCGACCAGAACCCGGAGTCCGGGGTCACGTGTCGGGTTTCCCGCATGGTACCAAGAGTTGATCTCGCCCGCTGCCTTCTCCAGGTAGTCGCAGACCAGGTGAGGGGCGCGGTTCCCGGCGGCGCGGGAGATCACCGCGGGAAACTCGGTGAGGACCCGGATCACCTCGCGTTCCGTCGGATGCCCGAGCTTCGAAAGCGATGCTTCTGCCCCCCGGATTCGGTCCTCCGGCACCCCGCTTTTTCGAATGATCGAGCAGAGGCGTGCATGCGCATACTTCACCTTGTAGACGGGGTTGCGCTCCGAGTGATCGAGGGCGTAGTCGAGGTCGAAGACCAGGTGAGCATCCGGTCTCCGCATGAGGAAGAAGTAGCGCGACACATCGACACCGACCTCCTCGATGAGATCCCGGAGCGTCACGTAGTCGCCCGCGCGCTTCGAGAACTTGACCTCCTGACCATCCCGTTCGACGGCGACCATCTGGTGTATCATGTACTCCGGGTACCCGACCGGGAGGCCGAGTGCCTGGAGTCCGGCCCGAACCCTCGCGACCGTTCCGTGGTGGTCCGACCCCTGGACGTTAATCGCGTGGGCAAACCCCCGCTCCCACTTCGTCCGGTGGTACGCGACGTCCGGGAGGAAGTAGGTGGGGCTCCCGTCCGACTTGATCATGACCCTGTTCTTCTGGTCGCCGAATTCCGTTGTGCGGAGCCAGACCGCACCTCCCTCCTCAAATACGAGCCCGGTCCTTCGAAGCTCGTCGACGGTCTCCTCGACCCGCCCGTCCTCGTAGAGGGAGGACTCGAGGAAGTACTTCTGGAAGTGGATGCGAAAGGCATGAAGGTCCCGGTCCTGCTCGGCCCTGAGCCTCGCGACCGCGAAGCTCCGCATCGCTTCGAGTGCCTCAGCCCGCGGCGCCGTGAGCCACCGGGTCCCGTCTCTGTCGGCGAGTTCCGCCGCCAACCCGATGAGCGTGCTCCCCCGGTAGCCGCCCTCCGGGAGCTCGGCCTCTCGGCCGAAGTGCTCCGCGTAGCGCGCCGCGAGGCTCTCGGAGAGCCGCTCGATCTGCCGACCGGCGTCGTTGTAGTAGAACTCACGGTACGGTTTCCACCCGGTCCACTCGAGGAGCGAGGCGATCGCGTCGCCAAGCGCGGCCTGCCGGCCGTGGCCCACATGGAGGAGGCCCGTCGGGTTCGCCGAGACGAACTCGACCATCACGGGTGCCCCCTTGCCTTCCTCCGACCGGCCGTACGCCTGGCCGGCCCGGAGGATCTCGAGAATCCCTGCCCCGACGGCCTCCGTCGAGAGCCGGAAGTTCAGGAACCCGGGGCCTGCGATTTCGGCGGACGCGATTCCTCCGTCCAGGTCGATCTCGTCCGCGATCGCTTGCGCGATCTCGCGAGGGGGGCGCCGGAGCTTCCCGGCAAGCGTCATCGCGATATTCGTCGCATAGTCTCCGTGGCTCGGGTCCTTCGGGCGCTCGACCTGGAGCTGGGGCGCATCGATGTCGATCCGGGAGAGAGCCCGCTCGAGAGCGGAGAGGACGAGTTCCTTGGACACTGCGCTCAGCTAGCCCCGTTTGCGGACTTCGCGGGATTCGTGGAGGCTCCCGGGTCCGAGTCGGCCGGAGACGCTGCAGCTCGGCTCGTCCCGCCAGCCGATGAACTCTCCTTGCTCCCCCCGCTCCCGGAGCCGATCGGTTCCTTCGACCCTTCCTTCGCGTCCGGCTTCCCGGTCGCAGCGGACTTTTCGGCCTCGGCTGCCTTCCGGTAGCTCTCAGATCTGTAGTCCGTGATGTAGAACCCCTCGCCCTTGAAGAGGAAGCCCGCACCCGCAGAGAGGATCCGTTCGGCGCGCGCGCCGCACGTCGGACACTCCGCGAGGGGTTCCTCGGACATCCGCTGGAAGCGTTCGAATGTGTGCCCTTCGGGACAACGGTAGTCGTAGGTCGGCATAGGTCGCTTCGTGGCGGTACGACGCGTGGGGATCGGCCCGGAGGAAATGCCTTCCCCGTCGCGGCGGACCCGGTTGACGCGCGTAAGTTAACGATCCGGCCGGGAGGTTGAAGGCGGTGCGGCGTTCTGTTCGTCGGGAGCGTAGCGTCCCCAGCTGTTCCTCAGCGCCTCCGAGATCTCGCCGACCGTCGCCATGGACCGCACGGCATCGATGATCGCGGGCATCAGATTCTCTTCCGTCCGGGCAGCGTGGAAGAGCGCGTCGAGCGATCCCCTGAGGGGAGCACCGCTTCGGGCCTCCCGCACGCTCCGTACGGTATCCTGCTGCTCCCGCTCGAGACCTGAGTAGTCAACCGAGGCGAAGGGGTGGGCCGGCGCTTCGGACTGCTCGAAGCGATTTACACCCACAACGATACGCTCTCCGGATTCAACTCGTTTCTGCCTCTCGTAGGCTGCCCGCTGGATCTCGCTTCGCATATACTCCACGGCGTTGCTGGCGCCCCCCCGCTCGGTGATCTCTCGCAGATACCGGCGCGCTTCCGTCTCGACCCGGTCCGTGAGTGCCTCGACGAAATAGCTGCCGCCGAGCGGGTCCGCCGTCCGTGCCGCGCCCGACTCGTAGGCGAGGATCTGTTGGGTGCGAAGAGCGGTGTGGACGGCCTCTTCCGAGGGAAGCGCGAGCGCCTCGTCGAACCCGTCCGTGTGCAGGGACTGGGTTCCGCCGAGGACCGCAGAGAGCGCCTGGATCGTGACCCGCACGACGTTGTTCAGCGGCTGCTGTGCGGTCAGCGTCGAGCCTCCCGTCTGCGTGTGGAAGCGGAGCCTGGACGCCGCGTCCGGGGCCCGGTAGCGCTCCCTCATCTCCGTCGCCCAGAGGCGGCGGGCGGCACGGAACTTGGCAATCTCCTCGAAGAAGTCGTCGTGCGCTGCGAAGAAGAAGGAGAGGCGAGCTCCGAAGTCGGCCACCTGGAGCCCGGCAGCGACCGCCCGGTCCACGTACTCGAGTCCGTTCGCGAGGGTAAAGGCCAGCTCCTGGGGTGCGGTCGCCCCTGCCTCCCGCATGTGGTACCCGGAGATCGAGATCGGATTGAAACGGGGCGCCTTCTCCGCGCAGAAGCCGATCACGTCCGTCGTGACCCGAAGTGATGGCTCGACGGGGAAGATGTACGTCCCGCGCGCCACGTACTCCTTCAGGATATCGTTCTGCACCGTGCCCGATAGGCGCCTCCACGAGATGCCGCGCTCTTCGGCAACCGCCAGGTACATGGCTAGGAGGATCGCGGCCGTCGCATTGATCGTCATCGATGTCGATACGGCGCCGAGATCGATCTCCTCGAAGAGGAATCTCATGTCGTCGAGAGAGTCGATCGCAACCCCGGCGCGCCCGACCTCTCCCTGGGCTCTCGGGTCATCCGAATCGTAGCCCATCTGCGTCGGGAGATCGAAGGCGACCGATAGCCCTGTTTGCCCGTGCTCGAGGAGGTAGCGATATCGGGCGTTCGTCTCACGGGCCGTGCCGAAGCCGGCGTACTGCCGCATCGTCCAGAGCCGCTCGCGGTACATCTCCGGATGAATGCCCCGAGTGAAGGGGAAGTGTCCCGGCGAGGGGTCCGGCCCCCGGTAGACCGTCTCGACGGGTAGCCCTGAGTCCGTGAATTCGGGCCGGCTCACTGCCGGATCTCCGGATCCTCAAAGGTGACGAGGAGCTGACCTCTCTCTACGGCGACGCCCCTTGACACCAGGACATCGGCGACGCGGGCTCGCCCTTCCGCCTTGAGCTCGTTTTCCATCTTCATCCCATCCAGGGTGACGAGTCCCACACCTCGTTCGACAACATCTCCCGGCGATACCCCGATTCCCACCACGAGGCCCGGCATCGGTGCACGGAGCGGCTGCGGGCCGCCACGCTCCCGTTCGCTCCTCCCGCCCGCTTCGATTGCGGCCTCGGCAGCGTCCATCACACGAACCTCCTGTCGCCGCCTGCCGATCTCGAGGGTCCATCGACCACGCCCGTCCCGATGAGCCACGACCCGAATCGAGCGATCCCCGATCCTCACGATCCGAACCGGCCCGACGGACGATGGGGAAAGCTCGACTTCGACGGGCTCGCCATCGACCCGTACACCTCCGTCGCCGAGCTCTACCTGGAGCCAGCGCTCCGCGACCTGCACGCACCACTCCTGCGGACGGAGCACCTGCGGCCAACGTGGAGGCAAGGGGTTCGCCACGTCACCCGGCGTCCAGGACGAGAACGGTCTCGATCGTCGACGTCTGGGGGAAGAGGTCGAATCCGTGGAGGTGGGTGATCCGGTACCCGTCGCCGAGGCGGCGCACGTCCCGGGCCAGGGTGGCCGGATTGCAACTGGCATAGATGATCCGGGCGGGTCTCGATTCCGCGAGTGCCTCCATCACGCCCTCCCGCGCTCCGATCCGGGGCGGATTCATGATCACGAGATCCGCCGGGAGCGCCTCCCGAAGGTGCTCCTCGACCGTCCCGACGAGAAGCTGGAATCCTTCGGCCGGTATCGTCTTCGCCATCCGCGCGGCCTCCGGATCCTCCTCGATCGCGACCACACGGGCCCCGGCGCGAGCGAACCTGCGCCCAAGCCCCCCATAGCCCGAGTACGCATCCAAGACGCGCTTCCCGTTCGCGCTCCCGGCCATCCGGACGACCTGTCGCTGCAGCTCCTCTGCGTCCGCCCGGTTCGCCTGCAGGAACGCGCGAGGCCCGACGTCGATCTCCTCGCCGTGCCAGCGGTCCCGAAGAGACTCTTCGCCCACAAGGAGCCTTGGAGCCCCCACGGCACCGTCGGGCTGCTGCCAGATCGATACGAGCCCCGGCACTCTCGCGCAGAGATCCACCGGATCGCCGCTCCCCCTGCCGCCCTCGATCACGAGCATTACCTCACCGCCAACCGAAGCCCGGAGCGTCAGACGGAGCCTGGGGCCGCTCGGGAGTCTCTTCGCCCCGGCTCCCCAGCCCTGGCGAAGAGCGTTCCACGCGGCGGCGACCGGCGCCTCGGGCAGGAGGCAGCCCCCGTCCACATCCAGAATCTCCCGAGGTCGTTCCAATCGACGGAACCCCGCACGGACCCTCCCACCAGGCAACCGGACGAGGCCCAGGGTGATCCGGTTACGATAGCGCGTCTCGCGGGAGGCGGCATGCATCGCTAGGGCGGGGAGCGTCCCCTGCCCTCCGATTCGCGCGAGCGCATCCGTTACGATGCGGCCCTTCGCGGAGAGTTGGTCCGGATAGTTCAGGTGCTGCAGAGCGCACCCGCCGCACGTGTCGTAGTAGGGGCACGGTGCTGTGCGTCGCCCTCCTCCGCGAGTTCGGAGCTCGACGAGCCTCGCCCTGAGCCAACGCGGCCGCGCTGCAACTATCTCCACGGCAGCGAGGTCGCCGGGAGCGGTCCTGGGGACGAAGATCACCTGACCCTCGGCTGTTCGCCCGACGCCGGCTCCGTCGGAACTGACCCCATCGATGCGCACCTCGCGTCGGGTCCCGGGGACGCATCGAGGTGTCATCGCCCCTGCAGCCCCGTCCGGTGCGTGCTCACCAACGCAACCGGCTTCTCGGTCCCAGCGCGTTTCTCCACGCGGAGCCCGGGTCGCCCGCGTGTTCCCCACGGATGCGCGGTGGGGCCGAGGCCGAGCGTGCCTCCTCCTCGAGGAGCGCTGCAACGGCAGCTACGGCCGGCTCGCTTCCGGCGCTCCCCTCTGCCTCGAGCAACTCCGGATGCTCATCGAGATATCGTGTCGAGAGCCTTCCCGCGCGGAAGTCGGGCTCATCCATGACTCTTCTGTGAAAGGGGCGGCAGGTTGCGACGCCGTCGACGACCAGCTCATCCAGCGCGCCAGCCATGCGCTCGATCGCATCCCGTCGGGTGGGCCCGTGAGCCACGAGCTTCCCGAGGAGCGAGTCATAGTGGAGGCCGATCTCGGTGCCCGGCAGTATTCCGCCATCCCACCTGATTCCTGGCCCGGAAGGGATCTCGAGATAGCGGACGGTGCCGGTCGATGGGAGGAAGCCCTCGGACGCCGACTCCGCCGTGATTCGGCACTCGATCGCGTGCCCGCGCAACCGGACGCCGGAAGGTTCGACGGGTAGGGATCCGCTGTCTGCCACCTGGATCTGCAATTGGACGAGATCCACCCCGGCCACGCACTCTGTCACCGGGTGCTCGACCTGGATGCGGGTGTTCATCTCCAGGAAGTAAAAATCGTCGTCCTGTAAGAGGAACTCGACCGTGCCGGCCCCGCGGTACGCCAGCGTCTCAGCGGCCCGGAGCGCCGCGCTGCAGAGTCGCTCACCGATTTGCGGATGGAGTGCGGGTGCCGGAGCCTCCTCGATGAGCTTCTGGTGCCGCCTCTGGATCGAGCAGTCGCGCTCCCCGAAGTGCAGGGCATTCCCTCTCCCGTCACCGAATACCTGGACTTCTACGTGGCGGGGATTCGGCAGGTACCGTTCAAGGTAGAGGCGATCGTCCCCGAACGCGGCGGCCACCTCCCTGCGGGAGGCCTCGAGTGCGCTTGCTAACCCTCGCGGCCCGTCCACGACCCGCATGCCCTTCCCCCCGCCGCCTGCCACGGCCTTGACCAAGAGGGGAAATCCGATCCGCTTCGCGATGTCGAGCGCATCCGTCGCATCGTCCGTGAGTCGATGTGAACCCGGGATTGTAGGAATCCCCGCCGCCTCCATTCGCCTTCGAGCCGAAACCTTGTCCCCCATGGCCGCGATTGTCGCGGGCTCTGGCCCGACAAAGGTCAGGCGCGCCTGTTCAACCGCCTCGGCAAAGTCCGCATTCTCGGCCAGAAAGCCGTAGCCGGGGTGGATGGCGTCCGCACCGCTCGCGCGTGCAGCCTGAAGGATCCGGTCGATGTCGAGATAGCTCTCCCCGGGGGCGCCGGGTCCGATGCGGTGCGCCTCGTCGGCCAGGGAGACGTGGGGGCCGGAGCGGTCGGCATCCGAATAGACCGCGATCGTTCGGATGCCGAGTGCCCGGCATGCACGGATTACACGAACCGCGATCTCTCCGCGGTTCGCAATGAGCACAGAGCCGATCACTGGCGCACCCCCTGACCCCGCCCGCGCCCCACGGGCGCTGAAGTAGGCCGGACACGGGCCTGCATTGGGCCGGAGCGTATTCGCACCGGCTGACCTCCCCAGGCGATAGCGTCAGGTGGCCAAGTCCACCGCTTCAGCGAGGCCGCAGCACTATCTCCTCGGCTGCCGCCCAGTATGTAACTGTCTGTGTGGCAAGGCAATGGCCAGTACGAGTTCAGACGGTACCTCCCTATTTCGCAACCCGCGGGGTCGACAAGCCAGCTCACGTAGATCGGTCTCGCCTTGGACTGCCGGGATCGCTGGTTCGGCACTACGCTCGACCTAGAGCGGGATGCTCCCGTGCTTTCTCGGCGGGTTCGTGTCTCGCTTGTTGCGGAGCATGTCGAGACCCGAGATGAGCCGCTCCCTCGTCTCCCTGGGATCGATGACGTCGTCGACGTAGCCGCGGGCTGCGGCGATGTACGGGTGCGCAAACCTCTCCCGATACTGCTCCATGTACCGCCGTGCCGCAGCCTCGGGATCGCTCGACGCCGCGATCTCCTTGCGGAAGAGGATCTGGGCGGCGCCCGCTGGCCCCATGACGGCAATCTCGGCCGACGGCCACGCAAAGCTCAAGTCCCCCCGAAGGTGCTTCGAGTTCATCACATCGTAGGCGCCCCCGTACGCCTTCCGTGTGATCACCGTGAGGCGCGGCACGGTCGCCTCCGCAAACGCGTAGAGGAGTTTCGCCCCCGCGCGAACGATTCCCCCGTGCTCCTGGGCCACCCCCGGCATAAACCCCGGCACATCCTCGAAGACGACGAGCGGGATGTTGAAGGCATCGCAGAACCGGACGAATCGAGCCGCCTTAACCGAGGCGTCGATATCGAGGACCCCGGCGAGGACGGCCGGCTGGTTCCCGACCACGCCGACGGCGTAACCACCGAGGTGGGCGAACCCCACAACCACGTTCTCGGCGAAGTGGGCGTGGACCTCGGTGAAACGGCCCCCATCGACGACGTGAGCGATGACTTCCTTCATGTCGTAGGGTTGATTCGGGCTATCGGGGACAACGTTCAGGAGTGCTTCGCCCCCGTCCGGCGGCGGATCCCCGGAGGCGCGGGGCGGCGTCTCGGCATTGTTCTGCGGGATGAAGCAGAGGAGGGCGCGGACTGCCGCCAGCGCCTCTGCCTCCGAGTCGTGGACAAAGTGCGCAACGCCCGACGTGGACCCGTGAATGTCCGCCCCGCCGAGCCCCTCCATGTCGATCTCTTCGTGGGTCACCGTCTTCACCACGTTGGGGCCCGTCACGAACATGTAGCTCGTGCCCCGCACCATGAAGACGAAGTCGGTGAGCGCGGGCGAGTAGACCGCGCCGCCGGCGCAGGGACCGAGGATAACCGAGATCTGCGGCACCACCCCCGACGACAGGGTGTTCCGCAGGAAGACCTCCGCGTAGCCGGCAAGCGACACGACGCCCTCTTGGATCCGGGCGCCGCCCGAGTCGTTCAGCCCGATGACGGGCGCGCCGTTCTTGAGCGCGAGCTCCTGAATCTTGACGATCTTCTCGGCATGGCTCTCCGAGAGGGAGCCCCCGAAGACCGTCGCGTCCTGCGAGTAGACGAAGACGAGCCGGCCAAGGATGGTTCCGTAACCGGTGACGACGCCATCACCTAGGATTTTGCTGGCCTCGAGCCCGAAGTCGGCCGAGCGATGCGTTACGAAGCGATCGAGCTCGACGAAGGAGCCCTCGTCGAGGAGGAGGCGGAGGCGCTCCCTTGCCGTGAACTTGCCTCGGGCCTGGTGTGCAGCCACGCGCTCCTCACCGCCGCCGAGGAGGCTCTCCCTTCGAAGCCGCTCAAGCTCGTCGAGGCGCTCCCTCATGGGGACGCGGCCCCCGGGAGCCGCGACGCGAGCGGAGCAGTTCCACACGCAGCATCAGGCACAGGCGCGAGGTCCCTACGGGTCAAGCAGAACGGGGGAGCGGTTCTCGATCCGGACCGGAACGAAGGAGCGGCGGATCCGGCCGTCCGTAACCGAGATAAGACCGGTTGCACCGGAGTACCCCACGATTTCCTCGACGGCCTCGACGGTGGCCGCGGGATCGCCTCCAGCTGCGCGCGCGGCGCGGAGGAGGAGGCGGGCGGCGTCATACCCGAGCGCGGCTGTCGGAGAGCGTAGACTCCGCTGGAAATGCTCCTCGTACGCCTCCACGAAGCTCTCCCACCCCGGCCCGAATGCCCCCGAGTCGGCCCAGCTGGTCACCGAGAATACGCCCTCGGTGCTTCGTGCCTGCACATTCTGGAGCACGCTCTCCGAGGTCCAGGACTGGTTCCCGAAGATCCTCAGGCCCACGAGCTCGTCGACGCCGTAAAACGCGATTTGCGGCGCGAGGAGCTCGACGTCCCGGGGCGGGAGGATGAGGACGAGTCCCTCCGGCTCCATCTCGAGAATCTCGAGCATCTGGTCCTCAAAACCCGTGGCCCCCGGCGGGTACGTGAGCACTCTCGAAATCTGCCCGCCCCCTTCCCTGTACGCATCCGAGAACCATCCGAACTCTTCTTCCATCTCGGCAGAATCGGTATGCACGACGACGACTGCCCCGATCCCCCGTGAGAGTACGAGCGCTGCCAGGGCAGCCCCGGCATTGGGATCGATTCCATTTAGCGAATACACGCCGGAGGCCCCCTCAGGGATCATCCGGGCCGTCGGCGTCACGACGGGGACGGTGGTCGTTCGGGAGCGGGCCGCGGTCAAGACGTCGCCGTCCTGGAGGGGGCCAATCACCCCCGCGGCGTTCTGTTCCTCCAGCCAGGCCACGGCTGCCGCGATTCCCTCCGGATCCGCCGCATCCTCAATCGCAACGAAGCGGATCGGCCGCGCATACTCCCCCTCCTCGACTGCGAGCGCAACCTCCACTCCCTCGGCGATGTCACGTGCGAGTCGGCTGACGGCCGGGGAGCCGAAGACGGGTAGGATGCCGCCGATGGTCGCCGCGACGTCGACTGACTCGGAGACCGTCCCGTTGATGACGTCCATGGCCCGCCTCGAGGCCGACGCACCCGGCGAGAGGTCGAGCACCTCTCTCGCGATGGCCTGCGCCTCCGCCCGCTCCCCCGCTAGGTAGCGACGCACCGCTAGCTCGGTAAGGAAGACCGGGAGGACGCGAGGATGACGAGGAGCCTCGACGATCAGATCGCGGAGCGCCGGCGTGCTCAGGCCCGCCGCCCAGAGAGCGGCGAGCGCTTCCGTCGCGACGAGTTCGGCTTCCCCCGCACCTGCGGGAACGTCGAAGAGCGCTTCGAGGCCGCCGGGCAGCCCACCCTCTCGCCGGACCTCCGCCCGGAGCAGATACCCCCTGGCCGCCGCCGCCGGATCGCCGGAGACGAGTGCCGCGTAAGACTCCGCAGCCGTTTCGGCCGCCTCGAAGTCCTCTAGGCGCCGGAGCGTCTCGGCCCGGAGGAAGACGGCACGCGACGAGCCGGGAGTGGTCGCGTACCGGGTCTCAACCTCACGGACGAGGTCGAGCGCCCCCGTGAGGTCGCCCGCGTCGGCGAGACGCCCGGCCTCGAGGATGAGCTCTGCCGCAGCCTCCGCCTCCGCGGGGGTGTAGTTGCCCTCCCGAATCGCCGCGCCATCGAGGACCAGCCGGGTGGGCGCCGGAGGCGGAGCGCCCGCGCTCGCGCACCCTGCAAGTGCACCAGTGAGGGCGAAGCACACTGCCCCGAGCCACCGAAAGCTGACTCGCGCGCTGGAATCCCTTCGCATCTCCCCCTTGCCGTCCGGAGGCTCGTTGTACCGCTTGCCTCTCTTGCGGCGCATATGCTACTCCGCCGCGGGCTCCTCCACCGACGCTTCCTCCGCCTGATTCGCGCCGTCGTCGTCTGCCACCTCGGCCTCAGGCTCTTCCGCAGCCGTGGCGGCGAGTCTCTCGGGCTGCGTCGTGACCTCGAGGACGATCCGCCGGTTCGCGGCATCTGACTCCAGGACCTTGAGTTCCACCTCCACGCCGGATGCAAAGTACTCGGCCAACTGGTCCGTATCGTCGAGCGAGGCGTGCGAGGCCGGAACGAAGCCCTCGATATCATCGCCCAAGTCCACGACCACACCGTTGTCCTGGAGCCGGACCACCGTCCCGTCGGGCTCCACCCCGGGAGCGAATCGCTCCGCGATCTGGGGCCAGGGATCCTCCTGCAACTGCTTGATTCCGAGGGAGATCCGCTTCTGATCCGAGTCGATGTCGAGGACCATAACCTCGACATCATCGCCCTTGTCCACGATTTCCGACGGGTGTTCGACCCGCTTCGTCCAGCTCATGTCGGAGACGTGGACCAGCCCGTCGATCCCGGGTTCGATCTCGACGAAGGCACCGAACGAGGTCAGGTTCCGGACCGTTCCCTTAAGCCTCGTTCCGGTCGGATGCTGCATCGGGAGCGAGAGCCACGGATCCTCCTCGATCTGCTTCATTCCGAGGGAGATCTTCTCGTCACGCGGGTCGACCTTGAGGACGACCGTCTCGATCTCCTCCGCGATCGAGACGAGCTTCGAGGGGTGGCGAATGTTGCGGGTCCATGACATCTCGGAGATATGGACGAGCCCCTCCACGCCCTTCTCCAGCTCCACGAAGGCCCCGTAGTTCGTGATCGACACGACGCGCCCCCGGACCCGGGAGCCCACCGGGTACTTCTTGTCGATATCCGTCCATGGGTAAGGAAGGAGCTGCTTCAGCCCGAGGGAGATACGCTCCCGGTTCCAGTCGATATCGAGGACTTTCACGTCCACGGGCTCCCCGATATCCACGACCTCGGAAGGATGCCCGACCCGGCCCCACGACATATCCGTGATGTGGAGGAGGCCGTCGAGACCCCCCAGGTCGATGAAGGCGCCGAAGTCGGTGATGTTCTTGACGAGCCCCTCCCGAATCTGACCGACGAGGAGTTCCGTGACGAGGTTCGCCTTCTTCGATGCCCGCTCGGCCTCGAGGATCACCCTGCGGGACACCACGATGTTGCGGCGCCTCTTGTTGAGCTTGATGATCTTGAACTTGTACGTCTCGCCGATTAGGTCCTCGATGTGCGGGACCCGGCGGAGCGCGATCTGGGAGCCGGGGAGGAACGCGTCCACCCCCATCAGATCCACGGTGACGCCGCCCTTGATCTTCCGGGCCAGAGTGCCCCTGATGGGCTGGTCTGCCTCGTAGGCCTCCTTGATCCGCTCCCAGACCCGGAGGAAGTCCGCCTTCCGCTTGGAGAGGACGACGACGCCGTCATCGTCCTCCAAGCTCTCTAGGAGGACATCCACCTGCTCCCCGGGCGAGAGCTCGGACGGGTCCTTGAACTCATCGAGCGGGACGGAGCCCTCGCTCTTGAACCCAAACTCGAGGATCACTGCGGTTTCTGTGAGGGAGAGGACCCGCGCGGTCACGATCTCCCCTTCCCTCGCGTGCTGCATCTCGCCCCCGAACTCTTCGAGCATCGCCTCGAAGTCGCCCCGGGTGATGTCCATCTCCTCTTCCCCGTACGGGTCGTGAGCGAGCTCGGGTGAGATCCGTCGTGTGGGGGGCAGGGTCTCCTCGGGCGCGTCGGATGCCTCGATCGTGGCCACCGCCATCTCCGGGGCCTCCTCGACCCCGAGGTCTACCGTCGCTTCCGGGAAACCCAGATCGTCTGATTCTTGGGACATGAAGATTCGGAACTCTCTCTCCTCCGACCGGGGGATCGCTCGGAGGGCTGCGGGCCGCTTGTGCTCTCGAGGTGACGTGGTCGACACGCGCTCGGAACGCACGAACCCTGGTGAATCATGCACCTAGTAATGGTGCAACGGACCGTAAGCTATTTCTCTGGCGCTTGCCCGGTCAAGGTTGCAGCTGCGTCGACGATCCGGCGTACTTGGCTGTCGAACGACACCTCCGTGGTGTCGATCTCGAATGCTCCGGGGGGTGAGCGAAGGGGCGCGACCTGGCGCGTTTCGTCCCTCTCGTCCCGGAGCCGGATCCGCCCCGCTTCGATGCGAAGCGCTGCCTCGTCCGCCTCGCGTCCCTCCTGGAGGAGTCTCCGCCTAGCCCGCTCCTCGAGGCTCGCGGTAAGGAAGACCTTGAGATCCGCATCGGGAAAGATCACGCTTCCCATGTCCCGTCCGTCTGCGACGACGCTGCCGAAGTCGAGCGCGGACCGCTGAATCCCCGTCAGCCTCGCGCGGACCCGAGGATTGCTTGCCAGAACCGAGGCGAGGCGGGTCGTCTCGAGCGCACGCAGCTCCGGGTCCGGGTCCCGCCCTTCCAGCTGGACACGAAGGCGAGTCCCCTCCGGGGCGAGTCCGATCTCCATTCCCCTGAGGGTATCATCCGTGAGAGCGTCCCACTCCGCCTCGGGGATCCCGGCGCGGCGCACGGCAAGCGCGAGCGCCCGGTAGAGCGCCCCCGAGTCCAGGTGCTGGTACCCGAGCTGGCGGGCGACCTCCCGCGCCGTCGTTGACTTCCCCGACCCCGCAGGACCATCGATTGTGATCACGAAGGGTCGGGATCGCTCGTGCTTCACCCGTCTGCCGCTGCCCCGCCGTCCCCCCGAAGGCTCGAAAGGAGCCCCCAGAAGCCGGGGAAACTAACGTTCGCCACGGCCCGGTCATCGAGCGAGATCCGGTTCTCGCCGAGTGCACCGAGTACGCCGAAAGCCATCGCGATCCTGTGGTCATGACGCACCTGTACGGCGCCGGCAAGCCTCCCCCTCCCCCCCACGATCCTGAGCCCGTCGGGCAGCTCGGTGACTTCGACGCCGATCGCCGCCAGATTCTCCGCCAGCACGCGGATCCGGTCCGACTCCTTGTACCGGAGCTCCTCGGCGTCGCGGATCTCCGTCACCCCGTCCGCCCGCGCCGCCACCGCCGCGAGCACGGGGATTTCGTCGATGAGAAGCGGGATCTGCTCGCCCCCGACCGAGGCCCCCTTCAGCTCCGAAGGGAAGACGACGAGGTCGCCCGCGGGCTCGCCCCTCGGATCGTCCGCCTCGCGAACGGCCTGCACCTCGATCCCCGCCCCCATCGCTCCCAGGACATCGAGGAGCCCGGTCCGCGTGGGGTTGAGGCCGACGTTCGCGATCCGGACTGCGGAACGCGCCCCCCCGAGGAGGCCGAAGGCCACGAGGAATGCCGCAGAGGAGAAGTCGCCGGGCACGCTGAAATCGAGAGGCCGAAGCTCCGGTGGCGGCGGTCCCAGGGATACTTCCCACCCCTCCGTCGTCACCGCCTCCCTCACCGGGCCCCCCATGCGCCTCAGCATCCGCTCCGTGTGGTCCCGCGAGCGCATTGGCTCGACGACCGTGACCTCGGCCCCGCCCGTCAGACCCGCGAGGAGGAGGGCGCTCTTCACCTGCGCGCTCGGAACGGGAGAATGATGTGTGAAGCCGGTGAGTCTGCGGCCCCGGACTCGGATCGGGAGCCGGTCGGGCGCACCGGACTCCCAGAAGGAGGCTCCGAATTCGCCGAGTGGCTCCGTGACCCTCCGCATCGGTCGCGACTGGAGCGACGGATCTCCCGTGAGCCGCGCCTCGAGCTCGATTCCCGAGAGGAGGCCGAGGAGGAGGCGGGCCGTCGTACCCGAGTTTCCGCAGTCGAGCGTAGCGTCCGGGGTTCGAAGCCCCGCGAGACCGCCCCCCTCGACCGTGATTTCGGAGCCGTCGCCCGGGAGTTCCGGGATCCCGGCACCGAGCGCCCGGAGCGCCGAGGCGGTGCTCAGGCAGTCCTCTCCCGAGAGGAGGCCTCGAAGCCGGCTTTGGCCCGTCGCGACCGCGCTCAGCATGAGGGCGCGGTGTGTGATCGACTTGTCGCCTGGCACCCGGATCATTCGCTCTCGGTCCACCTTCGGGTTCGCTCCATGAACTCGACAACCCGCTCGATGTCCCGGCGGGCGAGGAGATCAGCGAGGACGTTCAGTGCATTGGCAACGCCGGTAAGCCCCGTGCCCGTCACGGGCGCCGAGACTTCCAAGAGGTCCCGCCAGATCGCTGGGTTCGATCCCGCGAGCCGCGTCATGCCCCTCCCCCCGGGGCCGAGCTCGTCCGGAGTGCACCCCTGTGCGTCGAGCGCGGCTGCGAGCGCATTCGACACGAGTTGGGGGAGGTGCGATACCCACCCCATCTGCTGGTCGTGCTCACCGGCCGCCACCCAGCGGGGCGTCCCTCCGAGGGCACCCCAGAAGTTCTCGACCCACAGGCGCGCGTCCGGCCTCGCCTCCTCGGCGGCGGAGAGCCAGATTGTCGACCCCCGAAAGAGTTCTGCGTTCCCTGCGGCGAACCCCGACGCCTCGCCCCCGCAGATCGGGTGGGCTCCGATAAAGCACTCCGAAAGTCCCGCATCCCGCGCCGCCCTGAGGACCGGCTCCTTGAGAGAGACCACGTCGGTCAGGACCGCGTCCTCCTTGATCATCCCCGCGTGCTCGCCGATGAGGGAGACGGTGGCCCCGAGGGGTGCTGCATACACGACCAGCTCCGCTTCCCCGAGACCCTCCCCCCCGCTTGGCTCGAAGCGGTCGATTGCCCCGGCCTCGAGCGCCATAGCCCCGGCAGCCTGAAGCGCGTCCCACCCGATCACGCGGGGCGGGGGCTCGAGGGCCTTGAGCGCACGGCAGAGGGAACCCCCCATGAGCCCGAGCCCGACGACGGCCACCGTCCCGGGGAACGCCCTCTCGCCCCTCTCTCCGCCCGTCACCCTGCCCCCTCCCTACTGCCGGGCTCCGGGCCGTAGCCGATCTCGAGGGTGAGCCCGTCGTAGGCCACTTCTGCGGTGGGGAAAACCTCGCGCGCCTCCCTCTCGAGGCCGGACGCATTTGCCGAATAGCGGGCGGAGAGGTGGGTGAGATAGAGGCGCCGGACCCGGGCGCGGGCACCGATCCGGGCCGCCTCGCGCGCGGTACTGTGATGGGTCTCCCTCGCGCGCTCCTGCCCTTCGTCGCCGAAGGTCGCGTCGTGGATGAGGAGGTCCGCCCCCCGGGCGCGCTCGGCGAGCTCCGGTGACGGGCGGGTATCTCCTGTGTATACGACGAGCCTCCCCTGTCGGGACGGCCCGACGACTTGGCCGGGCTCGATCCGGCGTCCCTCACACTCGATTGCCTCTCCCCTCTGCAGTGCGCCGAAGAGGGGGCCTTCGGGAACCCCGAGCGAGCGCGCCGCCGCCAGATCGAAGCGGCCCGGGCGCGGGTTCTCCCGAAGCGCGTAGCCGAGTGCAGGGACGCCGTGCCTGACGGGCAGCCCCTCCACCCGGTAGTCTCCGAAGTCCACCGCCTCCCGGGGGGCGAGCTCCCGCGTCTCGACCTCGTAGCTCAGTCGGTCCCCCCCGAGCATGACGGTGGCCCGAAGCGTCGGGCCCGACCCCACTGGCCCGTAGAGGTGAAGGAGTTCTGTCCGGCCTTGGAGGGAGAGTGTCCTTAGGAGCCCGGTGATCCCCAGGTAATGGTCCGCGTGCAGGTGCGAGACGAAGATGTGGTCGAGGGCGAATCCCGTCCCGTAGCGCATCATCTGGCGCTGCGTCCCCTCCCCGCAGTCAAAGAGGAGGAAGTCTCCCTCACGCTCGATCGCAACGGCGCTCACGTTCCGGCCCACCGTCGGGCGCGAAGCGGATGTGCCGAGGAATGTGACTCGAATCATTCCGGGACCAGGGCGTGATGGGATCTCTGCGCCGCAGAGATCCAGGTGAAGGAGGAGTAGGACCGTGAAGATCTCAAGGCGGCCCGAGTTCATCAACCCGATCGGGACGAGGTGTGAGAGAGGATCCATCCACCCGTAGTTCTCGACCGGGCCTGCCGCACCCAGGCCAGGCCCGATGTTCACAAGCGGGGCAAAGCCGTCGATCTCCTCGACCCCCTCCATCTCGAGGACATCGAGATCCGTTGGGTTGCCGGCGAGGATAAGTGCTCCCGGGAGCGTCTCGGCCACCTCCCGGCACCGCTCTCTCCTCGACTCGAGGATCGTGCAGGAACCCTGTGATCGAGCAGGTGGCGTGCTAGCAGCCCGTGGAAAAAGTCCTTCCTGTAGCCGTTGTATGAGTGAGTTAGATTCCAGGTGAACCGGGGTCTGAGCGAGGGAGGACGGCGATGGCGATAGGCAAGCGGCGCAAGGGGCGACAGCAGGAGTTATTCGTGGCGGCCAGCGAGATCCGCGCGCTGGGCAACCCCTTCTACCGTGCGCTGAACAGGCTGCTTGAGGAGGAGGGTTTCGACGACTTTGCGGAAGAGACGTGCCGGGAGTTCTATGCGGAGAAGCGGGGCCGGCCGGGCATTGCGCCCGGGGTGTATTTCCGGATGCTGATGGTGGGGTATCTGGAAGGGATCGGCTCGGAGCGGGGGATTGCGTGGCGGTGTGCGGACTCGATTTCGCTGCGTGAGTTTCTGGGCTGCGGGCTGGCGAACAACCCGCCGGAGCATTCGAGCCTGTCGAAGACGCGGAAGCGGCTGAGCCTGGAGGCCCACGAGGCGGTGTTCGCCCGGGTGCTGGAGGTGCTGCGGGCGTCGGGTCTTCTGAGCGGCAAGACGCTGGGCGTGGACGCGACGACGCTGGAGGCGAACGCGGCGATGCGCACGATCGTGCGGCGCGACGACGGGACCGGCTACGAGGAGTGGCTGGAGGGGGTGGCGCGGGCGTCGGGGATCGAGACGCCGGCGCGGGAAGACCTCGCGAAGCTGGACCGGAAGCGTCCGAAGAAGGGCTCGAACCAGGAGTGGGCGCATCCGCACGACCCGGAGGCGCGGATCACGAAGATGAAGGACGGCAGGACGCGCCTGGCGCACAAGTTCGAGCAGGCGGTCGACCCGGATATGGAGACCGGCGCGGTCGTGGCGGCGACGGTTCAGACGATGGACGGCGGAGACACGGCCTCGCTGCCGGTGACGCTGGACGAGGCGGAGCGGCAGCTGGCGGAGGTGGGCGTGGAGCCGAGGGAAGTGGTGGCCGACAAGGGCTACCACTCGAACCAGACGATGACGGAGCTGAGAGACCGGGGGCAGCGGAGCTACGTGAGCGAGCCCGACCGCGGCCGCCGGAAGTGGAAGCGGAACCGGGACGCGCAGAAGCCGACCTACGCCAACCGGCGGCGGATCCGCGGCAACCGGGGAAAGCGGCTGCTGCGCCAGCGCGGCGAGAAGCTGGAGCGGGGGTTCGCACACATGCTGGGGACCGGAGGACTCCGCCGCGTCCACGTCCGTGGGCAGGAGGAGATTCGAAAACGGATGCTCCTTCAGGCTGCCGCCTTCAACCTCGGGCTCCTGATGCGCAAGCGTTTCGGCTTTGGCACCCCCCGCGGCCTGCAGGGCGCCGCACTCGCATGCCACGTCAGCACCACCGTCTTACCCATTCTTCGCCGCTTTTGCCGCCAGATCGGCCCGTTCGGCCCAATGGTCGGGTCTTTAGGCTACAAGATCCGACATCGGCACACACTCACCCCCGCCTCGGCCCTGGTCCCACTCCTTCACCCGACGCTCTGGAAACCCACTTCTTCCACGGGCTGCTAGGCAGAGCGCCTCTTCGCTCGCCCCGCTGACCGTCACCCTCCGGAGGGGATCGTGGTCCGCCAGTGGTAGGAAGCGAGCGGGCCCCCGTCGTGGGCCGAGGACGAAGATCTGGTCCCCCGGATCGAGGACGGCCGAGCCTCCCCGAATTTCCGTCTCCCCCTCTCGTACGACGACCGCGACGGAGAAGGCGAGGTTGCCCGAATCGCGGTCCAGCTCGCTCAAGGGGTGCCCGGGAGGACCTTCATCCCGATGTGCTGGATCTTCCCCTCGGCAAATCGGGCCCGGGCGGGATCACCGTTGACAATCGTGACCTCGTGCGACTCCTCCGCGAGCCGGCGGGCCAGATAGAATCTCACGCCGCCGCCCCCCGCGATGAATACGCGCATCAGGCGGTGATCACCCCCCGGCGCTTGAGGGTCCGGGTTACCGCGTAGAGGAGGAGGAGGGCGCCAAGGAGGGCGAGCCCCCACGCCCGGTGCTCCTGGTAGAGGGGGCTTTCGCGGGCGGCCAGGTTCTTCATCGCGATCAGTAAGGCTGTGCTCAACCAGAGGTAGGTCGTCGTGTACTCGCGGATGAGGACCCGCTTCCAGTGGAACTCCATCTCGGCGAAGGTTGTGCTGAGCCCTCGAAGGTGCGGGACCCAGCGGTTCACGTCCCGGGTGTAGCGGAGGTAGGCGGCCCCGAACGTTCCCTCGAGGAAATCCTCCTCCGCCCGGACGATTGCGTGATACATGAGGAGGAAGAGGGGGACGCCGGCAAGGTGGAAGAGGAGGGAGTTCGCCATCACCCCGAGCCCCACGAGGATGAGGATGTTTCCGACGTAGAGCGGGTTTCGTACATGAGCGAAGATCCCCTCGGTGACGAGGTCCTCCGCGTAGACGCGGCCCCGCCTCCCCCCGCGGATGATGTACTTGAGCCCGATCGTTCCGACCCGGATCCCCTGCCCCGCGCCTGAGACGAAGAAGCCAACCCACATCAGGGGGATAACCCCGCCATCGAGGAGCGGGGGAGAGGGGAGGAAGAGGAGGACGTAGAAGAGCGGGAAGAGCTTGTTTCGGTGATGGAACAGGAAGTTCCCGAGGGCGACCACGAGGCTATCCCAGCAGCTCCTACTTGATGGCGATGATGCCGCTGAAGTTGTACCACCGGAAGAACGTCTCGACCTCCCGGAAGCCCGAATCGCCGAGGAGGCGCGTGTTCTCGTGGAGCGTATAGGGAATCAGGACGTTCTCGAGCGCCTCGCGCTTCTGTGCGATCTCCATCTCGCTGTACTTCATCCGGCGCTTATAGTCGTAGTAGTATCGGATGTATGCACGGTTGAGCAACGGATCGTCGCAGAGGATCTTCTCGACGAGGAGCAGGCATCCCTCGTCGTTCAGCTGCTCGTGGATCGAGCGGATGAGCCGCTCCCGGTGGATCGGCCGGATGAACTGGAGCGTGAGGCAGAGGACGACGACGGAGGCGTTTCGGATCGTGACCCCTGCGCCGAGGTTCACACACTCGAGGGCGACCTCCCGGGTGACGCCCGCAACCCTCAGCTTCTCCCTGCACATCGCGAGCATCTCCTCGGAGTCGTCGATCCCGACGAAACCGATGCTCGCGGGGAGGGAGGGATCGAGGCCGATCAGCGTATTCCCCGTCGCGCACCCGAGATCATAGACGTTCGTCCCCGGCTTCGCCCAGTCCCGGGCTAGCTCGGCGAGCATCCGCTGGATCTCCCCGTAGCAGGGGACGGACCGGTTCACCATGTCGTCGAATACGGAGACGACCTCGTCCCCGAATTCGAAGTCCTCCGCCTCCCGCGGCCGGTTGAATACCGTGTCCTGGGCGGCGGTCACGGGGCCTGCCCCAGGCGCCTCGGTAGCCGGATCGTTCACGGCGCCGGCTGAAGCGTCAGACGATGCGCCTCGTAGCGCTCGACCGTCTCCCGGGCGAAGGCCAGTGGGAAGTACTCGCCGTTCCCCAGGTTCTCCACGAGGTTCCCGTAGAAGGGGTTCCCCGGCTGCGCGGACTGTCCGGGGGAATTGCTCGCGACGGAGCGGTCGGGATCCTGCAGGTCAATGATCCGTCGGAAGTTTGCCCCTGTCGCGTTCACCGTCCCGAAGCCGCCCGGCCGCTCGACTGTCGGGAGGTCGAAGGCGGCGGCGATCGCGTGGGGGAGCGGGCTCTCGTGGATCCGCCCGTAGCGCCACTCTGACCACTCTTCACCGAAGTCCGCGGTGAGCCGCGTGACGGCGCCCCCGAGCCCGCGCTCGATCGCCTCCTGCCGTTCGGCGACGGGGAGCTCGTGGTTCTGCGCCGTCTCGTCCGCCTCCTCGGTCCAGCGCGCGTAGATCCCGGCCGCCGTGCTCCCCCGCTCCATCCTCCCGTCCCACTCCGCGACCAATTGGCGAGCGCGCTCGACCTCCTCGTCCTCGGAAGTCCAACCGCTGAAGGCGGGGATGTCCCGCTCCGCACGAAGCGAGTAGGTGTCGTGTTGGATCGCCATGTGATCCTCGATCGTGAACTTCTCCCCCGTCCCGAGGATCTGGTGAAGCCGGGTGACACGGGAGGTCTCGACGCCCTGGGTCGAGTGGTAGAAGACGGGCCGGCCCTCGTAGCCCGGAGGGTGCACGTTGTTGTTCGCCGTGACGATGTAACCCCGCTCCGGATTGAACTCGCGGGGGAGATCCGAGCGGAAGCCCCTCCACTCGTATTCGCCCGTACCGGGTACCGGGAGACGCCCGTTCCACCCGTCCCGGTCCGGAGTGAGCCCGGTCACCTGGAGGGCGATGTTCCCGTCCGCACTCCCGCAGATGAGGCTGTGCGTCGGGACCATCCAGAACATTGCCCGCTCGAAGAAGTCCGCGCAGCTCTCCGCCTGCGCCATCTTGAAGCTGCCCAGGTAGGCAGCCGTTCCCGGTTCCTGGACGACGGAGCGGACGGAGAAGGCGCGGAGATTCTCGAGATCCTCATAGAAGATCGGCCCGTGCCGGCTGAACTTCAGCTGGATCGTCTCGGCTGCCTGCCCCTTGACCTCGATGACCTCCTCGATCACGCGGAGCGGCTCCCAGCTGTCCTGGTACCGGACGAGCCCGGGATCGTCCGGGTTCAGCTCCTCGACGAATACGTCCACCATGTCCGTACCCGCGAAGGTGAATCCCCACGCCATCGTCTCGTTGCTCCCGGCGTCCACGCCGACGAAGGGGGGCTCGCCGCCCCCGATGACGTTCCACCCCGGGGCATTCAGGTGGATGAAGTAGCGGAGCGCCGGCATCTCGATCCTGCGATGCGGATCGTTTGCGAGGATCGGAACGCCGGTGGGGGAGCGCTCGCCGCTCATGACCCAGTTGTTGCTCCCCTCGGTCGGGATCTCGCGCGAGGACACTTGGGCAACCCGAACGCCCGGGAGGAGCGCACGGTACGGACCGAGGACCTCGAGGGGGGGGAGGCGGCCGGCTACGAAGGGATCGCTGTCGCCCGCCCGCATCGCATCGAGCATCTCCTCGGTGAAGAGTGTGACGTCGAGTCCGCTCGGAACGACGAGGTCGTCCCACGGGTCCGGCGCGAAGCGGCGGTTCGCCTCCTCCACCCCGTAGCGGGCAACGTCCATCGCGAGCTGAACCTCGTTGATCGCGTGGCCGCGAACGCTCGGCACGGCGAGCGCCGCCCAACGAAGGACGACGGCCTCAGCCGTCCACGGGTCCGGCACGATCCCCGTAAGTGCGAACTCGATCGGAAGCCGGTCCCGATTTTCCTCGATGTACGCATTCACGCCCTCGGCGTACGCCGTGAAGATCCGCTCGGCGTCCGGGTGGTAGCTCGTCCACTCGCTCTCGTCGAAGGGTCCCCGGAACATCATCAGGCGGGAGCGCCGGTCGTAGGGGAGCGCCTCGGGCCCGAAGATCTCCGCGAGGCGACCCTCGTGCCAGCGCCTCCACATCTCCATCTGCCAGAGCCGGTCCTGCGCCATCACGTAGCCTTGCGCGCGGAAGAGATCGTCATCGTTCTCGGCGTAGATGTGCGGAATCCCCCACTCGTCCCGGATGACCTCGACGGGCTCTCGGAGCCCAGGCAGGGTGAGTTCCCCGTCGAGCTGTGCGAGGGAGCGGGCCGCGAGTTCGTCGAGCGATCCCGGCACGTCGGAGGTCGTGGGCGCCGAGCATCCGTTCCCCGCGAGAGCGAGGATCGAGAGAGCCGTGAGAGTCGGTCGGGATTTCATGACGCCTCCGCATCAAGGAAGAGAAAGATGACTCCTGTCACATTGATTCTACCGGCCGGGACTGTCAATCGACTACCGCGTCCCGAGTGCTCCCCGGGCCCTCGCCCGCCGCGAGTCCCGGGCGAGGTAGGCGGCCGCGACAGCCGCGCCGAGCGCCCCGATGATGGGCGCCGGGACGAATGCGGTGCCCGCGGCGCCGGCGAGAAGGAGTCGCCCGCCCCGGCCGAGCGGCGTGAACGCCTGTCCCTCGAGTGCCGCCGCGAAGGCCCAGAGCGCGATCATCGCCATCGCCGCCGTCCCGAAGACCGCCAGGCCCGGGCCCCCGAGTACGAGCTCCGGGTGTACGACCATGAGGAGGGGAATCAGGTAGAGTCCCTTCGCGTACTTCCACGCGTGTAGCCCCGTTCGCATCGGATCCGAGCCCGCGACGCCCGAGGCCGCATATGCGGCGAGGCAGACCGGTGGCGTCACATTCGAGTCCTGCGAGAACCAGAAGACGACCATGTGGGCAACTAGGACGGGGAGCCCAAACTCATTCGTGAGGACGGGGCCGGCGAGGATGATCAGGACGATGTAGCTCGCCGTCACGGGGAGGCCCATCCCGAGGACGAGGCTCGCCACGAGGAGGAGGATAAGGGCGATCAGGAGGTTCCCCTGCGAGAAGGAGAGCATCAGTGCGGAGAACTTGAGGCCGAGCCCGGTCAGACCGACGACGCCGACGATGATCCCCGCGACCGCGCAGGCGAGGGTCACGGGGAGGGTGTTCCGTCCGGCGAGGACGAAACCGTCGACGAGCCGTGTGACTCCGCCATGGAGCCACTCGAGCACGCTCGGGCGGGGGGGTGCGTGCGCGGTATCCGCCGGAGCGGGGCGCGCACTTGCGCGAATGCCCCCCCGGTCCCAGACGGCGCGCCCGCCCGCGAGCGCTGCGATCGCAAGGCAGGAGAGGAAGCCGACCCGCGCGACCGAGAGATCGAGGAGGAGCGCCCCGAGGAGTACGACGAGGGAGAGGAGGTAGTGCCACCCCCGCCCCATCGTCACCCCGAAGGCAGGGAGCTCGGCAGCGGGAAGTCCCTTCAGCCCCCTCGCCGCGGCCACCAGATGCACGAAGGCGAATACCGTTCCGATGTAGAGGAGCGCCGGGATCAGCCCCGCCCTCACGATCTCGAGGTACGGTAGGCCCGTATACTCCGCCATCAGGAAGGCGCCCGCCCCCATGATCGGTGGCAGGATCTGCCCCCCGGTGCTCGCCGCCGCCTCGATCCCGCCGGACTCCTCCGGACTGTAGCCGACGCGCTTCATAAGGGGGATCGTGAATGCCCCGCTCGTGACGACGTTTGCGATGGCGCTCCCCGACACCGAGCCCATCGCCGCGGAGGCGACGACCGCGGCCTTCGCCGGCCCGCCGGACTGCCTCCCCGTGAGTGCGTACGCCAGGTCCATGAAGAACTGTCCGGCCCCGGTGACCTCGAGGAGTGCGCCGAAGAGGATGAAGACGAAGACGAACGTCGCGGCGACCCCGAGCGGGATCCCGTAGATCCCCTCCTGTCCGAGGTACAACTGGCCTACGATGCGCCCCGTGGCGTACCCGCCGTGCCTGAGGATCCCCGGGAGGAATGGGCCGAGATAGGCGTACGCCACAAAAACGATCGCGATGAACGAGATTGCCCAGCCGAGGACGCGCCGGCTCGCTTCGAGGAGGGTGAGGACGGCGGCGACTCCTATGATCGTGTCCGTGAGGGTCGGAACACCGGCGCGACTCACGATCGCATCGAGGTTCATCGTGAGGTAGAGGGCGGTCACGACGGATGAGCCGATGAATGCACCGTCGATGGACCACGCCGAGAGGCGGCGGAAGGATCCGGGTGTGCTCCTGCCGGGAGCGGGAAAGAGGATGAAGGCCATCACCTGGACGAGGGCGAGGTGAAGACCACGTTGATAGAAGAGCCCCACGGGCCGGACCCCAGCCGTGAAGAGCTGGAAGAGTGAGAGGCCGACCGCGAGGAGGACGAAGAGCCCCGCGGCGAGCGCGGGAAGGCCTAGCTCACGGCGCTCAGGGCGCGACAAGGAGACGACCCGGCACGTCGTGCCCGCTATCCTGGAAGTACCTCGTAGCACCGGGGTGAAGCGGGATCGGGGACACTGCGAGCGTGTACTCGGCCGAGATCTGGCTGCCCACGGGGTGCGCCGCCGCGAGCTCGCCCCCCGCCTCCAGGATCGTGCGGACGAGCGCGTACGCGAGCTCTTCGGGCATATCCGCCCGAACGACCAGAAGGTTCGGGGTGCTTAGCGTCTCCACGTCCTCGCCCACGCCCCGGTAGGCGCCGGAGGGTACGATGTCCCGACTCACAGTCGGATCGACTGCGGCCGTCCGGTCGACCTCGGACTCGTCGAGGTCGAGGAGCCGAATCTCCCGCACTGTCGCAAGATCCATGACTGAGCTCGTCGGGGGTCCGGCGCTCCAGAAGCCGGCGTCTACCGTCCCGTCCCGGAGCGCATTCGCCGTCTCGTTGAAGTTGAGGCGCTGCGGGTCGAAGTCATCGTATTCGATCCCGTTCGCCTCGAGGAGCGTTCGGGCCGCAACCTCGGTGCCGCTTCCCGGCGCGCCGACGGAGACCCGTCGGCCTACGAGATCCGACAGTGTCGCCACGCCGCTCCCTTCGAGGGTGGCGAGCTGAAGGACATTTGGATAAAGCGCGAGGAGGGCGAGGACCTCGGCGGGAGCGCGCCCCTCGAAGTCGCCCTCGGCGTCGTAGGCCTCTAGGGCGTTCGTGCCCATCGAGAAGGCGACCTCGACCTGTCCGCTCGTGAGCAGGCTCAGGTTCTCCACCGAGCCTCCCGTGACCTCCGCCACGGCGATCCGGTCGGGGAGTTCCCTGCTCCAGAGCTCGGCGATCGAGCCTCCGAGGAGGTAGTAGACGCCGCCCGTTCCGGCCGTGGCGAGTGCCAGGAACTCAGGCCGGTCCCCCGCGCTGCAACCGCCGGAGATCACAGCGCCGAGGAGCGCGAGCATGCGGACGAACACCCCGCACGGCCCCGGCATCCCCCTCCGAGGAAGCCGGTGCGCGTCCGCATTCCCGGCGTCGGCGTGTCTGGAATTCATGCTCACCGCTGTCACGCTCCGGATTGGTGGGATTCGCTCGGCCCGACTCGCGAATCGAGATCGCGACCGGGCCCTGTCCAAGACGCCCCACGCTAGACGCACCGAGGCCGGGGGGCAAGTTGCCGAGCTCCCGCTGAGGCGACAACGCAACCAGCGGTAGCCCCGGAGACGTCGGAACCCGCACTGGCACTCGTCCCGGCGCAGCCCGAAGTCCAGTCCGATCATCGATCGAGAGACATGCCGCCCCGCGCTGGCGGATCTGCGGAGCTCGCTGTCGATCCGGATCGCTTCCTCGCGTCCGGGGGCGACTGGACGGGTCGCGGTCGTACCGCGGACGTCGTGGTGCTGCCGGTCGAACCCCCGGCTGCCGTCGGTCGCCAGTCGTCGGGAGAGCGTGCTGCGGATCCCGGGCGGCCGAATTGCCGCGCGCGCGAAGAGCGCGAACTCGTGATTCTGCGGCAGGGCCTCCCGTGAACACGCGCTGGCGCCCGGGAATCTCCGCCTGGGAGGATCCTCCCCGAAGCGCTTGGGTACCCGAGACTGAGTCTCGATCACCATTCCTCCGACTCGGACCCGGCGACGACCTTGGCCAACATCATCACCAGACCGGAGTGGCTGATTCCGGAGCGGGAGGCGGCCCCCGAATCGGCTTGGCTGAACCGGCGCGACTTCGTGAGGCGACTCGGCCTCGGTGCGGCGGCGCTTGGCGTCTCCGCGTGCGGCGGTGACCCCATTGTGGGTCCCCCCGACCCCGGGCCCGGGGTCACCGACCCGCCGACCGGGCCGACGGATCCTCCGCCGACCTTACCGACGGATCCCCCCCCGCCGGTCCAGTACGCGTGCGTGAATCCCCCGGCCAACCCGGATCAGTCGATCTGTGCGTCCCCGAACGCCGATCTCCATCCCGCTGTTCGGAATGATTCCTACCCGGTTCCCTACGGTGCCGAGACGCTACGGGGCCATGCCTTGAGCTACAACAACTACTACGAATTCATCGGACCCCAGGGGGGCGTGAACAATATCTGGGGCTTTACCGGTCCTCTTGAGGTGTGGCCGTGGACGGTCGAGGTTGCGGGTGATGCCGAGTTGACCGGCACCTTCGATGTTGCGGAACTCGAACGCGAGTTCGGGATCGAGGAGCGTGTCTACCGGCTGCGCTGCGTGGAGGCCTGGTCGATCGTCGTTCCATGGTCCGGGTTCCCGCTCGCCAAGCTGATCTCCAAGTTCCGGCCCCTTTCGACGGCAACCCACGTGAAGTTCACTTCATTCAACCGCCCGGAGCAAGCTTATGCCCAGCGCTCGCAGCCCTGGTACCCGTGGCCGTATCGCGAGGGGCTGCGGATGGACGAGGCGCTGAACGAGCTCGCCTTCGTGGCCACCGGCATCTACGGGCACCCGCTCCCGAAGCAGAATGGGGCTCCGTGGCGGCTCGCCCTGCCGTGGAAGTACGGGTTCAAGAGCGCCAAGGCGGTCACCAGGATCGAGTTCGTCACCGAGGAACCGGAGACTTTCTGGACGACGGCTGGTCAACCCGGCGAGTACGGGTTCTACTCGAACGTGAACCCCGATGTGCGCCACCCGAGGTGGTCGCAGGCGTACGAGTTGCCCGTTCCGCACCAGTCGTCGAGCCAGCAGATTCGGACGCAGCTGTTCAACGGGTACGGGGAGTGGGTGGCCGACCTCTACGACCCGGAGCTCCTTACGTACCGGAGCTAGCCCAAACGTCACGGGCTGTTTCCCCCCGCGGTTGACCGCAAGGCGGCGTGGCAGCCGTGTAAACCGGCGTCGTAGTCCCCGGCCTATGGGCTGAATGTGTTGCCCCGGTACCCGTCCCTGGCGGAGTGGCCCCTGCCCCGGGCATCCCGGCCCGCGCCCGAGGCAGGGGGAGTCGTCCACACCCGGAGCCACCTCCACCGCCGGCCCGACCTCCACCGCGCTCCGGGGGGGCGCAGAATCGACGGACGGCACCGGCCGGTGGCCCCGGCTCCGTCGCCCGCCGGAGCTACCTGCGGGAGGGAGGAGCCACGAGACCGTCGGCCACCGGTTGTTGCCGCGAAAGAGCCTGATCGTGGAGCGGCGTATCGCCCGCCGCGCCTCGGGTCGTCAGAACCCGAAGCGAGTGAAGTACCCGGCGATCCAGTCCGGTCCCGCGGGGAGGTTCTGTCCACTCAGGGGAAAGCGGGCTCCGAGTTCCACTTGGCCGGGGCCGAGGTTCAGGAGAATGGTCGGGCTCAACCGAACGAGTTCCCTTTCCGCACCCTTCGCAAGTATCCCGTTATAGATGGGCGTTCCGCCGTACCACGCCTCGAACGCGAGTTTCCATCCGAATAGCCTTGTCTCTCCGCCGGCTGCCGTATAGAAGAACGACTCGTTTCCGAACTCCAACTGTCCGGGGACTCGCGCCTCCCGCCACCGGTAGCCGGCCCAGCCCATCACGTAGATCGGACGAGGATAGAAGGAGTGGCCCAGCTCGAGCATGAGTTCCCAGTCCCGCTGCCCGTCCCCCAGCGGGACGAGGGATGACCCCACGTCGAAGTCTCCCACCGGGAGCTTCACGCCCGCCCGGATCGCCAGGGGTAGCGGGTTGCCCAGCCAGGAGAGCGGCGCTGCACGGACGTAGAGGCGCGTGTCCCCGATTCCCGTCGACTCCCGCACTCCGGTGATGTCCTCGAAGCTCAGCCGTAGCAGGGGTACCTGCGCCCATACGTCCCATCCCTTCCCGATCCCCGCCGCGATGGTGAAGAAGGCCGAGGTGGCGACCGTCCGCCCCCCGCCCGGAAATGCCTCTTGGACGCCGTCCACCCCGAAAACGTCGGAGGTGTCCTGGTGGTAGACCGACAACGACGTCCAGCCCAGCCCTCCACCTTCCACCCATTGGGAGGATGCAGCTCCGGGGACGAGTATCCCGAGTGCGGTCGCCACTACGAGAGTGAGGCGAGAATGCCGAGCCATTTCCGTTGACTCCAGTGGTTCGTGACAGGGTGTGCGGCAGGTCAGGGAAAACATCGGCCCCCCTCCGTGGGAGAACAAGGTCCTGTCGGCCCGGCTCCGCTCCTCGCATGAACCGGAGCTTGCGGCGTGCGGGTCGACGTCGCTCGCTTTGCGCCAGGGACGATGCGGAGACGGGGGTGTGTCGGCACCGGGACGAGAAAGGCGGCTACCGGACCACGTGAAGACAGGTGCCGAACGGGTGAGGGCGGCACGACGCCTACCGGGTCGGCGAGATTATCGAGCTCCGCTCCGCCGATGATCAGGACACGCGGTGGCTTGACGACGCCCTCCACCCCCGCGCGGACCCAGGGCATCGTCCCGCATCGTCTCAACCGCCCGCGATCGCGCCGACGACACGTAGGGGCTCGGCGCCGCTCGTGACCGTTTCCGGGAGGAGGACTCCCGGAGACTCGTGCGAGAGGTCGCGCGCCGCGGCGAACAGGCGGATATATGCCCTGCGGCGCGTCGAGCCATGATCCCGAATCGTCCCCTTGAGCATCGGGTAGCGGGATTCGAGTTCGTCGAGAACGGCCGTGATCGTCGGGGGACGGGAGAGCTCCAGGCGAATCTCGCCCTCGACACTTGCCAGATTTCTGAGATGTGCGGGCAGCGTGACGCGGACCTCGGTCACGGGATGGTCTGAACCTCGATGGACTGCACCCTGGGGAGGTGCTCGGCGATCGCGCTCCACGTGTCACCCCCATCGGGAGACGCATACACCTGACCGCCCGTGGTGCCGAAGTACACGCCGCACTCATCGAAGGAGTCAATCGCCATCGCGTCCCGCACCACGTCCACGTAGCAGTTCTCCTGTGGCAGCCCGTCCGTGAGAGCCTCCCATTCTCCGCCCCCGGTTCGGCTGCGATAGACGCGGAGCTTGCCCTCCGGGGGGTAGTACTCCGAGTCGCTGAGGATGGGAACCATGTAGACCGTCTCGGGCTCGTGTGCATGGCTTGCAATCGCAAATCCGAAATCCGACGGGAGATTCCCGCTCACCTCGGTCCAGCTGCGGCCGGCATCGTCGCTCCGGCAGACATCCCAGTGCTTCTGCATGAAGAGCGTGTCCGGCCGTGAGGGATGCATCGTGAGCTTGTGCACGCAGTGGCCGATCGGGGAGTCCCGCTCCGGCATGTAGTTCGACTGGAGTCCGCCGGTTGCGACGGACCAGCTCGCGCCCCCGTCATCCGACCTGAAGGCTCCTGCGGCCGAGACCGCGACGAAAATGCGCGTCGGGTTCGCCGGATCCAGGAGAATCGTGTGAAGACATATCCCCCCGGCCCCGGGTGCCCAGTCCTGCTCCGTAGAGTGGGTTCTAAGCCCCTCGAGCTCCCTCTCCCCCCCCCCCCGCCGTCGCCTGAGTAAAAGAGGGCTGCGTCCTCGCCCCCTGCGTATACGACATCCGCGTTCTCGAGGGAGGGCCTCAAGTGCCAGACGCGCTTGAACTCCCACGGATGGGGAGTCCCGTCGTACCACTGATGCGTGCCGGTCTCTCCCGCGTAGCTGAACTCGTTCCCCACCGGTTCCCAGGAGCGGCCTCCGTCATCAGAGCGCTGCGCCAGCTGGCCATGCCAGTCCGTCCATTGAGAAGCGTAGATCCGGTCCGGATCGATCGGAGAACCCTAGAGGTGCATCACCTCCATTCCGCCGAAGTGAGGACCCTCGATCCTCCACTCCCTCCTCGAGGCGTCGGAGCGGAGGACGAAGGCTCCCTTCTTGGTACCGACCAGCACGCGTACTTCAGGCACCATGCACGTCCGAGTGCCGCCGGCTCACCTTCCGAGCGACGCAGTAGTGGTCTACGGGGTGGAACATGCGAACAATGGCCCAACCCGCGTGCGCGCTTTAGGGCCCTGCTCCCGGGACGGCCCAGGAGGGGAGCACGGACGGATCGATCTGAAAGACGGCCGTGCCGACGACGTAGAAGATAGCCATGACGACGAGCACACCGGCGAGGTTCAGGAAGATGCCGATCCTCGCCATTTGCGAGATCGTGACCCGGTCACTCCCGAAGACGATCGCGTTCGACGGGGTCGCAACCGGCATCATGAAGGCGCACGAGGCGGAGATCGTAGCCGGAATCATGAGCATGAGCGGGTCCACACCCGCAGCGACTCCGGCCGCCGCCAGGATCGGGAGGATCATCTCCGTGGTCGCCGTATTCGACGTCAACTCGGTCAGGAAGGAGAGGCAGAAGCAGGTCACTGCGATAAGGAGGAGAGGCGGGACGTTCGAGAGCCCCACGAAGAGCGTGCCGATCTGCTCCGACAGCCCCGTCACCTGGAACCCGTGCGCCAGTGCGAATCCGCCACCGAAGAGGAGGACGATGTTCCAGGGCAGCCTAGGGATCACGTCTGGCCCCATGAGGCGGGAGGCACGGGCGCCCGGGGAACGGGTGGGGATGAGGAAGAGGAGGCTTGCCATCGTGATCGCGATCGTGCCGTCGTCGATGAGCCCCGGGTTCGGGAGAAGCTCCGACCAGCCGGGGATGCTTGCGATCCCGATATCGAGTCGCCGCCGGAATACCCAGAGAACGGCGGTGGCCGCGAAAACGCCCGCTACGGCGCGCTGCTCGAAGGTGGGTGGGCCGAGCCGTCGCATCTCGTCGTCCAAGACGGCGGAGTCCACGGTGATGTGAGCCGGGACGCGGTAGAACACCTGCGTGATCATCAGCCAAATGACTGCGAGCATCAGCGTGGTCACCGGCAGGCCCAGGAGGATCCACTGACCGAAGGAGATGGGATCGGCCTCCGGGAAGGTGATCTGGAAGATCCGGGCGAACGACAGGTTTGGAGGCGTGCCCACGAGCGTGGCGATCCCCCCGACGGAGCACGAGTACGCGATTCCGAGCATGATGGCGACCGAGAAGGTCCTCGTTTCCTCGGCTCCGAACTCTTCCTCCATCCGGAGAACGATCGCTAGCCCGATCGGGACCATCATGATCCCGGTGGCGGTGTTCGACACCCACATTGAGAGAAATGCAGCGGCGATCATGAAGCCGAGCACCATACGGCTCGGGCCGCCCCCGATCTTCCGGATGATCCAGAGTGCGATACGGCGGTGGAGGTCCCACTTCTCCATCGTCAGCGCGATCATGAATCCACCGATGAAGAGGATGATCGTGCTGTTGAAGTAGACGGGTGCCGTCGCGCCGCCGCTCTCGATCCCGAGAAGCGGATAGAGGACGAGTGGGAGGAGCGCGGTCGCGAAGAGGGGGATCGCGTCTGTGATCCACCACGTCGCCATCAAGAGGGCGACGGCCGCCATGCGGTTCGCGGCCGGAGCATCCGGGATCGGGGCTAGGAATATGAGGGAGAGGAACAGCACCGGCCCGAGGAGGAGGCCGATCTTCTTGCCGAGTGGGGTGTCGTTTGGCGACGGACGCGGGGCCGCCTCACCCGAGGCTGTATTCGAACTGTGCACGAATCGTCAAGGACCCGGTTTGGCGCCGAAGAGGAAGATCGCCGGAAGCTAGGCGGAGACCGAGTGTGGGGAAACACCCTGCAACCCCGGTCTGGGGACTCAGACTCCGAGCTACTCGGGGATTCCGGCGGCCGTGCTCCGGTTTTAGAGCTGGGAGGCCCCCGCGACGTCACACGGCGAGATCCCCCCTCCGGGCTCCGGCGCTAGCGCTGCCCTGTCTCGAGGAAGCGGGTCCTCGACGTGATCCCGATGTCGTTTCCCAAGTAGTCGTCCTCGGTAACCTCTTCCATCCAGTAGGTCCCGGATCCTCCGTCGATCGAGAGGCCCTGGTTGATATACCGCGCGGCTTCGGTCGGAGAAGCGCCGTGCCAGTGCTCCACGCCGGGACCCGCGAACTCGATGCCTCCGATGTGGAGCTCGCGCATCCTCTCGCCACGCTTCTGAACACGCCCGGTGCCGTCCATCACCACGATGTACTGGCCCCCTCCGTGGCAGTGCCAGTAGGATCGTCCCCCCGGCTCGAAGGAACGCCCTGTCAGCGGCTGGCCCTGAAACATCGCTTCGGGTGAGACAACGCCGCCCTCGCTCACGCCCGTGATTGGGGTCTGCATCGCCTCTCCGGGGCACGGGGGATCCTGCGTAGCGCCGGAAGGCGCCCGCATCCCGGCCAGCGCCTCCCCTGTGGAGTACCCCGAGGCAACGAGGTACACGGCGGCGAGGATGAGCCACGAGGCGATGTATGCAACCACTCGGCCCGATGGAAGCGCCATAGGTAGATCTCCTGTTGGCGAAAGCCACGTTGTTCCCTGCCCCACTATGGGGAATCGTCCGTGCTCGGGCTAGGTTCGGCCGGGCCGCGGCCTAGGTGACCCGCCCGGACGGGAGGCTCCCGCCCCGATCGCTGCATCGGTGCCGCCCGCCTCACCGAAGAGGTTATTCACCTGCGGGGTTGTTCGAGAAACCCGTACCGGCGATAGCGGGCGACGCCCTCCCTCGCAAAGACGTCCGTTCCCCGTCCCTTTCGCGGGGGGGGGGGGGGGGGGGCATCCATCCCGCCCGATGCGCCCGCCGCCGGACCACCGCGCCGTGAGCGGGGTGTGCACGAGACGAGGCCCCCTCCACCACCACTCCGTTTTCCGATAAAATAGGCGTATCGTTTGGCAGTCAGACCTTGAGCGAGGCGAGCTGTGAGCAATTTTGACAGGCAAGTTCAGAAGATTCGGACCGAGCAGGGATTCATCGCAGCGCTGGACCAAAGTGGCGGGAGCACGCCGAAAGCTCTCGGTCTCTACGGCATAGAGGAGAGCACGTGGTCAAGCGACGAAGAGATGTTCAACTTGGTGCATCAGATGAGAACCCGCATCATGACGAGCCCCGCCTTCTCGGGCGGCCGCCTGATCGGTGCGATTCTCTTCGAGAAGACGATGGACCGGGAGGTCGAGGGGCGGCCGACCGGAGACTACCTCTGGGAAGTGAAGGGCATTGTGCCCTTTCTCAAGGTCGACCGGGGACTCGCAGGGGAAGACGACGGCGTGCAACTCATGAAGCCCATGCCAGACCTTGATCAGCTGCTGGAGCGGGCCGGTGCGAAGAATATCTTCGGCACGAAGATGCGCTCGGTGATCAAGGAGGCCTCCCCGACCGGTGTCACCGCGATCGTGAAGCAGCAGTTCGATGTCGGAAAGAGGATCTTGGGCGCGGGGCTCGTCCCCATCCTGGAGCCCGAAATCGACATTCACTGTCCGGAGAAGGCTGAGGCCGAGGAACTCCTCCGTTCGGAACTCGCCGCTGCCCTGGGGCGCCTCGAGCCCGGTGACCTGGTCATGCTCAAGCTCACCCTTCCTGAGGAGGAGAACCTCTACCTCGAGTGTATCGAGCACCCGAACGTGCTCAAGGTCGTCGCACTCTCCGGCGGGTACACCAGGGAGGAGGCGAATGCCAGGCTCGGAAGGAACCGCGGGATGGTCGCGAGCTTCTCAAGGGCGCTCGTCGAGGGCCTCTCCGCCGGCGGGTCCGACGCGGAGTTCGATTCGGTGCTCGACGCCTCCATCGAGAGCATCTACCAGGCCTCGCGGGCGGGGTGAGCTGAAGGGATCAGTCCGCGGCGGGCGTAACCCGGGGACCGGTCACACCGAGGTTCCCGGCCTACGGGAGGGCGAAGGCGATCCACTCCGGAGCGTGCTCCCGGTTCCCCGCCGGGATCACCACGTACTGCTTTCCCTCGTGCATGTACGTCATCGGTCCGCCGGTCGTGCCGATCCCCAGATCGGTCTCCCAGAGGATCTCTCCCGTGGCCTTGTCGTAGGCCCGGAACCTCGTTCCCCACTGATACTCTCCCGAGGTACCGCCGAAAGCATCGCTTCCCTCGCCCAGGAATAGCAGGCTCCCAGTCACGAGCGGCACGGGCCGACTGGAGTATCCGAGCGGAGGGAGGTCCAGGCCTTCGAGGAGGGGATGGTTTCTCGGGCCGTCCCCGTTCGCCCGCATCCAGGCATGCTCACCTGACGTCATATCGATGGCCGTGACCCTCCCGTACGGCGGCTTGCTCAAGGGGAGTCCGTTCTCGAGAAAGATCGGGGACGGGGCGACCCTCACGTACTCCATCGTGGCCGCGCTGTCCGTAGCGGCTGCGACGCCGGCGATCCCCGGGAGGGTGTGCGAGGCCATGAACGCGATCCGGAGCTGCGGGTCGAAGGCCGCCGAGTTCCAGTTTGCCGAACCCCAAGAGCCGGGAAAGGAGATTGTCCCGAGCTTCTCGCCCGGCTCGTCTCCGACCAGACTCGGCGGGGTGTAAAGGGGTCCGAGAACGTAGTCCTCGACGAATGCAAGCGCCTCGGCTCGGATCTCGGGGGTAAAGTCGATCAAGTCGTCCTCGGAGATCCCCTGGCGGTCGAAGGGAGGAGGCTTTGTGGGAATGGGCTGCGTCCCCGAGAGGGCCTCTCCGGGTACCCGCGGTTCTTGCGGGACCGGGCGCTCCTCGATTGGCCACACGGGCGCACCCGTCTCCCGGTCGAGGGCGTAGAGGAAGGCGTTCTTGTTTGTGAGTAGGATGGCCGGTATCTCCCTGCCGTCCACCTCGAGGTCGGCGGGGAGCGGGATCCCGATGTTGTCGTACTCCCAGAGCCCGTGGTGGATCATCTGGAAATACCAGACGAGGCGTCCACTCTCCGCGTCGATCGCCACGAGGCTATTCGTGAAGAGGTTGTCCCCCGCCCGAAATCCGCCCCACATCGATCCAGAGTTGGCGCTCAGCGGAGCATAGACGAGCCCGCGCTCCGTATCGGCGCTCAGGCAGCACCAAGCGCCGATGTCGCCGGAGTAGCGCCACGAAGCTTCACCCCACGTCTCTGCGCCGAATCCATCCCCCTGTGGGATGACGTGGAAGGTCCAGATGTGGCGGCCGCTTCGAACGTCGAATGCGGTGATGTCCTCTGGCTCGCGCTCCATGGCCTGGGCCCGATCCCCCGCTCCCCCCCGAAGCCCCGCAATGACGACAATGTCACCCACCACCAGCGGACCGGAGCCGTCGCTGAAGCGCCTGGCGCGTTCCCCGTCACGGGTCAGGAGCACGCGGCCGTTCTCTCCGAACGTTGACATCGGTTGGCCCGTGTCCGCATCCAGCGCGTAGAGGTACTCCCCCCGGATCGCCAGTATCCGTCGCTCCAGAACTCGACGCCCCGTACGCTCTGCCCGTACACCTCATCGGGCGATGGCACCGGCTGCACCCAGATCGTCCGCCCGTTGGCGGGGTCCCACGCCTCGACGAGGCCCACGGCGTTCGAGGCGTAGAGGACGCCGTCGACGAGGATCGGGGTGGACTTGTGGTAGACGGGGGGCTCGAGATCGGGGAAGGCCGCTTGGAGTCCCGGTGCGATCCCGGGGCGGCGCCAGACGATCTCCAGGTCGGAAACGTTCCCGGCGTCGATCTGCCGAAGCGAGGAATAGCGCTGGAAGGTGTCACCTTGGTAGTGGGACCACCCTTCCTGCGCTCCGGCAGCCGACGGAGCCACCGCCATGAGCGACAGGCACCCGAAGACAAGACTTAGGAGCTTGACCATTTCGGTCCTCCGGGGACGATTCAGTGGGTCTCGCCGGGCGCCACCGGCCGCGTTGGGCCCTGAGTCCCACGAGCCGCGACTCCTTTACCCGAGCGCTTCAGGGGATGGCCTACCTCTTCCCATACGTCGTCAAACTCCCGGGCGGCACCCGCCGGAGGGGACGTGGCCAAGCTTACTACCACAGTAGCGGCGAGCCCTGCGAAGAAGCCTGGAAGCATCTCGTAGAGATCGTAGAAGCGTTCCTTGAAGAGGAGGACCCAGAGTATGGTGACGGTGAATCCGGTGATCATTCCGCTGATCGCACCCGCACGTGTAGTGCCCTTCCAGAAGAGGGAACAGAGTACCACGGGGGTGAATGCACATGCGATCCCGGACCAGGCGAAGAGGACGAACCAGAATATGACGCGTGCCTCGGTGAGGGCCATGGCGAGTGCAAGGAGGCCGATCACCACGGTCGTGGCCTTCCCGCAGGCAGAGAGCGTCTTCTGCGAGAAGTCGGGGCGGCAGATCTCCTGCACGACGTCCCTGACCACTGCGGAGGACGCCAGGATAAGGAGGGAATCGGCGGTCGACATGATCGCGGCAAGCACCACCACCAGAAAAAGCCCGGTAAGGACGCTTGGAAAGAGTGCGGCGGCCATCTCGGGCAGGATCGTCTCGGGGTCTCCGAGCCCCGGGAAGAGGACCCGGCCCGCCATCCCGGAGAGGACCGCACCGAGATCGAAGCCGATGATGCAGAGGACGGCGATGAGTCTGCCGGAGACGATATCGTCCTTGCTCCGGGCGGAGATGAAGCGCGTGAGAAGCTGAGGGGAGCCGAGGAATGCGAGCCCGATCGCCGCAAAGCCGGCCGCGCTCGCGATGCCCTCGAGCGTCAGGCCGTAGGATCCCATGGGGCTCAGGAGTGCTGGCTCCACCGCGCCAAGACGCTCTGTGAACGAGCCCCACCCCCCGGCTGCGAGGATGCCGACGATGGGGAGCGTGACCAGGCACCCGAGCATCAGCACCCCCTGCAGGAAGTCGCTGTAGGCGACCGCTTTCAGGCCCCCGACCGTCGTGTAGTAGAGGATCACGACCGCGCCGAGAAGCACCCCGCCGGCGTATCCGACTCCCAGAAAGGACTCGAACACCTTCCCCGATGCGGTCAACTGGGCCGCCGTGTAGAAGACGACCATGCTCAGGATGACGAAGGCGCTGATCAGGCGCAGCACGTGCCCCCGGTCCCGGAACCGAAGTGCGAGGTAGTCGGCCACCGTGATCGAGTCGTACCGGTCCGTGTACTCCTTGAACGGGCGCGCAACAAACACCCACGCCATGGCCACCCCCAGCACTTCACCGAGCACGATCCAGAGGGCGTGAGCGCCGACCGCGTAACCCATTCCCGTCAGCCCGAGGAGTAGCCAGGCGCTCTCCCCCGTGGCATTCGAGCTGAACGCGATCACCCAGGAGGGAAGCTTCTTCCCCGCTACGAAGTATCCCTTAACGTTCCCCGACTCACGTCCCCCCCACCTGCCGATGGCGAGGAGAACGAGGAGGTACAGAGCGAGTACGGCTACGATCATGGTCACGGGAGGCGGCCCGCTACCTGCGGTGGGCACAGTAGAAGGCGACGACGAGTCCCAAGCCGGGCAGGATCGAGACGCCGATCAGGATCCAGGTCGAGATGGGGAATCCCGCGATCACGAGCGCCCGGCGGCCACTACCGCGCACGCACGCTCGAGTCGGGCGAGACCCTCCTCGAGTTCCTCTTCCGAAATCAGCATCGATGGCCCGATCCTCACCACGTGACCGTGGATGCCCCCGATCCCGAGGAGGAGTCCCTCATCCCTCGCCGCATCGACCAAGCGGACCGCTCGACCGGGGTCCGGCTCCTTCGTCTCGGGGTCACGCACCAACTCCATCCCCCACATCAGCCCCATTCCTCGGACCTCGCCGATCCACTCATGCTGCGCCTCGAGGAGACGGAGGCCCGCACCGAGCTGGTCCCCGCGGACCCGCGACCGCTCCGGCGTGTCCTCGCGTTGCATGACGTCCAGCGTCGCCTCGGCCGCTGCCATCGCGACCGGGTTCCCGCCGAAGGTCGAGATCGTCTTCGCACTCCACGCCTCGGCGATCTCGTCCCGGGTGATGGTGACGCCGACGGGGAAGCCGTTCGCCATGCCCTTGGCCATTACCATGATGTCGGGCTCGACCCCCCAATGCTCGATCCCGAACCATTGCTCACCGGTGCGACCCCATCCGGTCTGCACTTCGTCGATGATCAGGAGGCCCCCGTACGATCGGATGATCTCCGCCACACGCCCGAAGTAACCGGCGGCGGGCACCACGTAGCCGCCCACGCCCTGGATCGTTTCCGCGATCAGGGCGGCGGGACGGCCACTCGTCGTAGTGAGTATGACCTCCTCCAGGTCCCGGGCGAAGCCCTCCGTACAGGAGGCGTCGCACGGTGACTTGAAGGGGCACCGGTACGGGTAGGCGAGGCCGCATGCCTGATCCCGGGCACCGAACTCGGGAGGGGTCTCCACGCAGCCTGGCCCGTCAGATTTGTCGCGAGGTACGAGCGGCCGTGATACGCGAGCTGCAGCGCGACGATCTCGCTCCGCCCGGTGAAGATGGAGGCCGCCATGACGGCGGTCTCGATCGCCTCTGTGCCGCTGTTCGTGAAGAAGGACCTCGAGAGCCGCCCGGGCGCCATCTCGGCGATGTGCCTCGCGACGTTCACCTGGTTCTCCGTCACGTAGAGGGTGGATGTATGTCCGAGCCTCTTCATCTGTTCAGTCGTGCGTGCGACCACCTCCGGATGACAGTGTCCGACGGAGGTGGTGAGGATCCCGGCAAAGAGATCCAGGTAGGCCCGTCCCTCCGGGTCCCGGACCCAGACGCCCTCGCCCTCGCTCAGGACCAGGGGATCGGAGTACACGGGGCGGACGCACGGGAAGAGGAATTCGTTTTGCCCGCCGAGGACCGCGTCGCCCTGCTCCATCGAAGCCGTTCCCGAATCCACAGCACGCATGCTGATCTCCATCCCTGCTCCTTGGATGACGGTCTCGTCAACCCCAGCGAGAGATCACCACTCGCTGATCCGTGTAGAAGCCGATCGCATCCCGTCCCTGTGCCTTAAGATCTCCGAAGAACGAGTCGCGCGTGCCGCCGAAGGGAAAGAATGCCATAGGTGCCGCGACTCCGATGTTCACACCGATCATGCTGATCCCTGCCCGGTACCGGAACTCCCGGGCGGCACGACCGTTCGTCGTGTAGATCGAACACGCGTTCCCGTAGCTGCTCCGTTCCATGAGTTCGATGGCCTCGTCGAGTGAATCTGCCTGGGTCAGGCCCGCCACCGGTCCGAAGATTTCTTCTCCGGCCACGGCCATCCCAGGCCTCAGCCCCTCCATGACCGTTGGGCCGATCCAGTTCCCCTCCGAGTAGCCCGGAACGACGAGGTTCCGCCCGTCGAGTGGGAGCGAGACACCCTCGGAGATCCCGTGGTCGATGTATCCCCGGACGCGGTCGCGATGCTCCTTCGATATGACAGGCCCCATATCCGAACTCTCGTCGAGGCCGTATCCGACCTTGAGCGAACCCGCGCGTTCCAGGAAGCGGTCCCGCACCGCCTCGTAGGCGCCACCCACACCCACGATCACGCTTCCCGCAAGGCATCTCTGTCCGGAGGAGCCGTATACGGATGAGACGCACGACGCGGCCGCATGGTCGAGGTCCGCATCCGGGAGGATGATCATGTGGTTTTTCGCTCCGCCGAGCGCCTGCACGCGCTTCCCCGCTCGGGCAGCTCTCGCATAGACGTCTCGCGCCACGGCGCTCGAGCCCACAAAGGAGACGCCCGTAACGTCCGGGTGACTCAGGAGCGTGTCGGCTACCTCCCTCCCCCCGTGGACCACGTTCAGCACACCCGGGGGGAGCCCCGCCGCCTCGGCCAGCTCCACGACGCGCTGATGGGTGAGCGGGTTCTTCTCGCTCGGCTTCAGGACGAAGGTATTGCCGGCCGCGACCGCATACGGCCAGAACCATAGGGGGATCATCACGGGGAAGTTGTAGGGGGTGATCCCGGCAAAAACCCCGACCGGTTGGCGAAAAACTTCGCAGTCGATCCCGCTCGCGACGTCCTCGAGCGTGTCGCCCATCATGAGGGAGGGGATCCCGCACGCGTGCTCGATGTTCTCGATCCCCCGCTGCACCTCTCCACGGCTCTCGGCCACGCCCTTCCCATGCTCCAGAGTCAGCGACCTAGCCAGCACCTCCTTGTGCTCATCAAGGAGTGCCTTCAGCCGAAAGAGGATCCGAGCCCGCTCGATTGCCGGGGTCGCCCGCCACCCGGGGAAGGCTCGAAGCGCCGACGCGACGGCCTGGTCCACCTCGTAAGCCGTCGAGAGCGGGGTCTGCGCGAGCATTTCCCCGGTCCCGGGATCGCGTACGGGAAGCGCTATCGGAGCCTCCGAATAGACCCGTTGGCCGCCGATGTAATTCGGGATGTGTATCGAAATTTGCGGTATCCTTCCCACGTCCGTCACCCGGAAACTCGTTCGCATGCACGGCACTTCCCGCGCGGAACGTAGGCCGGCGGGAGGCGATCCTCAACCCGAAGTCCGGACCACCGAAGCTGTGGGACGCTCGGCTCGCACCCGCCCCTCGCGTGCAGATTTCGGGGACGCGGATGCGGGCGGGGAGCCGGCTCAACCCCCCGAGGACGCCCTCGCGCCCAAAGCCGGAAGTGGCAGCAGAGGACGAGCCCGGCCCGCGACCCCCTGCGCGGCACGGGGCTGAGTCACGGCGGTGCGAGTGCTACCCACTCCGGCGGATCATCTCGCCCGGCTGATCGGGACGACGATGTACTGCCGCACATCGTGCACGTACGTCATCGGGGCGCCCGTCGCCCGCGCAGGGGGTTCCGTCTCCCAGGGGACCTCTCCCGCCCGCTTGTCGTAGGCCCGGAGCCCTCGTCCCCACATATTCGGCTGCACGCCGCCAAAGACGTTCGAGCCGTCTCCCATGAACAGAAGGGTGGCGGTGACGAGCGCCGCCGGCCGGCTGGCGATGTCCCGGGGCAGGAGGTCGATCCCGGAGTGGACTGGTAGCGCGAGCGTGCCTTTCTTTCCACCCGGCTCCGGGCTGACGAGGGACGGGGGCATGGAGAGAGGATGGATCGAGTACGAAGAGAGGGGTCACTTCGCCCCCTTTGGACCCCCGCGACAGCGGCTCATGGTCCCCCACCCGGAGGTCCTTCTCCCAGAACCAGAAGATCGTGCGCACGCTCCGGGCTTTCCCGATCTGCCCCCCTGTCACCGACGCGTCCGACCGGGATCGTGCGTGATCCGACCCGCCGCGTTGCCGGGCCTCACGCACACCTCATCGCGAGGGCATCCATTCGGGCCACCGCCCACAGGCCGTGTTCGTCGATCTACGGCGACGCCGTCGCCGCATCGTTCATCAACATCACGACTTCAACCCTTCGCGCGAGTGAAGCCCGGGTAGAAGACCCGCCCTCCTGTTCGAGCTCCACCGGTGTCCGCGCGTTCTCGTTCGTCCACATCCGCGCTTCGACGTCGAGGTGGGGGGGTACCCGCGCACCCGGCTCGTGCCACGAATCTCCGTGGGGTGTTCCCGCGATGCCGGGGATGAGACTCGAACTCATAAGGGGTTTCCCCCGGGGGATTTTAAGTCCCCTGCGTTTACCATTTCGCCACCCCGGCGATGCCTCCTGCCGTGAACGCTGAGGCCGTACGCCCGTGGCTACCCCGAACGATGCACCCGCGTGTCCCGGCCTGCTGAACCTAGGGGAGCCGAAACGCGACGACCGCGTCCGTCGCAGCCACGGCGAGGTACTGCCTTCCGTCCGGCCCTAGGTACGTCATCGGGTTCGCATTGCCCCGCCGCTCGAGCCTCGTGACCCAGAGCTCTTCGCCCGTCGCTGCGCTAAGGGCCCGGAGCCGGGCATCGTCCGTCGCTGCCACGAAGACGAGCCCGCTCGCCGTCACGATCGCGCCGGCTCTCCCCGGTCTGCCAGTATTGGCCCTCTCGGGCGGGAGCCCGTCCGTCACCCCCACCGGCTCCTGCCAGACGATCTCCCCGGTGACCGCGTCAACCGCCGTCATCCGACCCCACGGGGGCGCGTGGCACGGCCACCGCATCCCGCCCATCTCGACATCGAAGCTCGCAGGGCGCGGGCCCGTGCGATCGTACGGGACGGAAGAGTCAGCCGGTGCGTCTTCCAGCCAGGCGAAGGAGCCGAGGTCCTGGCTGAAGACGAAGAGGTACTCGCGGTTCGGATCGTAGGCGACGCCGCCCCAATTCGGGCCGCCGACAAGTCCTGGGAAGAGGAGCGTCGTCCGGGGCGGCCCGCCCGGAGAACGGTACACCCACGGCGTGAACGGCCCCGCGTGATAGACTTCGCCCACGCTCTCGAGGAGAGCCGCGCAAGCCTCCGCGTGCTCCGGCGAGGTATCCTCGGCACTCACCAGGTCGCCCGCCTCGAAGCGCACCTTGGCGAGCGGCGGCGGGTTGACGGGGACGGGCTGTGTCGGGGAAGCATGCTCCCCCGGTACCTCACTCGGTGGCACCGGCATCTCCTCCACGCCGAAGACGGGCTCGCCCGTCTCACGGTTCAGGATGTACAGGTACCCCGACTTCGTCGTCACCCCGAGCGCCGGAATCGGGCCTTCCGGAGACGGGATCTCGAAGAGGACGGGCGGGGCCGGCGGATCGTGGTCCCACAGGTCGTGATGGATCGTCTGGAAGTGCCAGACGTAGGCACCAGTCCGGATATCCACCGCCACGACCGAGTTTCCGAAGAGGTTGTCTCCGGGGCGGTCGCCTCCGTAGTGCCACGGGAGGGGGGCCGCGAGCGGGAGATAGAGGAGAGACCTCTCCTCATCGAGTGTGAAGTAGAAGGGCCAGGCGTTGACGCCGAGCCGGCCCACCCAGCTTTCGCCCTCCCACGAGTCGTGGCCCACCTCGCCGGGCTGCGGCACGGAGCTGAACTCCCAGAGCCTCTCCCCCGTCCGAGCATCGAAGGCGCGTGCATTCCGACCCCCCCGTCCGTGCCCGGAGGGGTATTTGCCCCGACCACCACGACGTTCTCGTGGATGAGCGGCACCGAATTGTAGGGGATCCCCATATCCACGACGCCTTCCTCGCCGAACGCGGTCGCCGGTGCCCCCGTCGCCGCATCCAGAGCGGTGAGACGCGAGGCCGCCGCGAAGATGATCCGCGCCCCCTCGTCTCCGTCCCCCGGCCAGTAGGCAACCCCCCTTCGGGATGGTGCGCCCTCATTCACGGTGAAACGCCAGAGCTCCTCCCCCGTTCCGGGATCGAGCGCCACGATTCGGTCGACGGCCGGAAGGTACATGACGCCGCCCACGACGATGGGTGTCGCCTGTGAGTTCGGCTCCCGGGCCCCCTCGCCGGGCGGCGCATCGGCCCTGAGAGAGTACGTCCAAGCGCTCCGGAGGCCCGATACGTTGGTCTCGTCGATCTCGGAGAGCGGGGAGTAGCCCCGCCCGGCCGTGTCGCCCCGGTATGCGGGCCAGTCGCCCCCGGCTCCCGAATCGCCCTCGGGGAACGCGCACCCGACAGAGGCGAGAACTGCGAGCGGAGCGACCCAATACCCTCTCATGGGCCGTATCGTCTGCATGGTCTCCGCCTCCTTCGAATGAGAGTCAGGCGCCCGCCTTCGACGGGAGAGAGGCCCCATTTCATCCCTTGGAGCGAGCGCGGAGCCTCTTCGCGGGCCGAGCGGAGTGGGCCCCGGACCCGTCGCCCCGCCTCCACCCGTCTTCTATCCTGTCCCGGTGGAGCCCGCGACCGATGGCGCCCCCGAAGCAGCATGGCTTGCTAGCGGAAGCTCTCCTGGAGCGCGTCGAGGGCACCCGAGCCCGGGCAGAGCTCCTCGAACGGGACATCGACGAGGGGCACGTCCACGGTGCCGGCCACATCATGCATCTCCGGCACCTCCTCGTTCACGTAGAGGAGCCCGGTGAGGATCTCCCCCCGGCGGATCCGCTCCGAGATGTGGGCGTAGGCGCCGTCCCGGTCCGTTGGATCGAACCCTTCCGCAATCTTCCGCAGCCTGAGGAGCCCGCCGTCGTGCATCGCGACATCGACGCTCTTGCCCGGTGCGTACGAGACCGCAATCTCCGGCTTCCGTTCGACGAAGTCGGCGTCCATCACCTCGGTCAGGTGCTCCCTCGTGTACCGGTAGCTCTTCGTCGAGCCCTCGTGGTCGTTGAAGGTGACACAGGGAGAGATGACATCGATGAGCGCAAACCCCCGGTGGCGAAGTCCCGCCTGGAGGAGCGGCACGAGCTGCTCCTTGTCGCCGGAGAAGCTCCGGGCCACGAAGCCGGCTCCGAGCGAGAGGGCGAGGAGTACGGGATCGATCGGAGGCTGCACGTTCGGCGCCCCCTTCTTCGCCTTCGAGCCTACGTCCGCAGAGGCGGAGAACTGGCCCTTCGTCAGCCCGTAGACGCCGTTGTTCTCGATGACGTAGAGGAGGTCCACATTCCGCCGGATCGCGTGAGCGAGCTGTCCGAGACCGATGGAGAGAGAGTCGCCATCTCCCGAGATTCCCACGTAGGTCAGCTCCCGGTTCGCCCCGGCCGCCCCCGTGGCGATGGCAGGCATCCGTCCGTGAACTCCGTTGAATCCGTGCGCCTGGTTCAGGAAGTAGGTAGGCGTCTTTCCCGAGCAGCCGATCCCCGAGAGCTTGACGATCCGGTGGGGCGGATAGTTGAGCCCGTAGAAGGCGTCGATCAGCGCGGCGGTGACGGAGTCGTGGCCGCACCCCGCGCAGAGCGTCGACATCCGTCCTTCATAATCCCGGCGGGTCATCCCGCGCGCGTTCTTCGGAAGGCCGGGATGTGCCACGCGAGGCTTTGCGATCCAGCTCATACGAACGTCCCCGTCATGGAGGCCTCCATCTCGGCCGCGTTCTCGAGCCTCTCTCGAATCTCTTCCACCACATCCGTCGCGCTGAGCGGGAGCCCGCCGAAACGGCGGACCGACTCCAGCCGGTCGCTCGGAAAAGGAACCTCGGTCGTGAGAAGGGACCTGAGTTGCCCGTCCCGGTTCTGTTCGACGACGAAGGTGCGCTCCCGGCCCTCAAGGAATTCGCGGACGGAGGGGTGGAAGGGAAACGCCCGGACCCTCAGATAGTCGACGGGAATGCCATCGGCCGCCAGGAGCTCCTGCGCCTCGAGGATCGCCCGATCCACCCCGCCGAGAGCGACAATCCCGAGCGACGAGGGCTTCCCGTCCGGGGAGGCGCGATAAACGGGCCGTGGAACGGCCACCGTGGCGCTCTGGATCTTCCGGTCGAGTCGATCCATCACCTCGGTGTAGCCTTCCTCGTCCTCCGTATATCTCCCGTACCGGTCGTGCCCGGAGCCCCGGGTGAAGTAGGCGCCCTTCGGGTGCCCACCCGGAAGCGTCCGGTAGGGAATCCCGTCCCCGTCCCTGTCCACGTACCGGAAGAAGACGTCCATCTCCTCCAACTCCTCCGCACTCAATACCTTCCCCCGGTCGGGCCGATACGAGTCATCCCATCTGAGCCGCGGGATAACCCAGTCGTTCATCCCGATGTCGAGGTCGGAGACGACGAAGACGGGGGTCTGGAAACGGTCCGCCAAGTCGAAGGCGTCGACCGCGAAGTAGAAGCACTCGCCGGGATCCGCCGGGAAGAGCGCGATGTGCTTGGTGTCACCGTGGGAAGCGTATACGATGCTCTGGATATCGCCCTGCTGCGTGCGTGTCGGCATCCCCGTCGAGGGCCCGGCGCGCTGCACGTCGAAGAAGACCGAGGGAATCTCCGCATAGTAGGCGAGCCCGATGAACTCGCCCATGAGAGAGATCCCCGGACCCGAGGTTGCCGTGAAGGACCGCACCCCGGACCACCCGCCCCCGACAACCACCCCGGCGGCACCGAGTTCGTCCTCTGCCTGGACGATGAGGTAGCGGTTCTTACCCGTTTCGGGATCCTTCCGGTAGCGGCCGCAGAAGTGCGAGAATGCATCGACGAGCGAGGTCGAGGGCGTGATGGGGTACCATGCTGCGAGCGTTGCCCCGGCGTACACGCATCCGAGCGCCGCGGCCGTATTGCCGTCGATAAGGATCGAGTCCCGGTTCTCGTCCATCGGGGCAAGGCGTACGGGAAGGGGGCACTCGAAGTGCTTCTGCGCGTAGTCGTACCCGAGTCCAAGGGCGAGGTAGTTCGAGTCGAGGAGCGCCTTCTTCTTCGCGAAGAACTGCTCGAGGAGCCCCCGGACCACCTCCCGGTCGATCTCCAGAAGCGCAGCGAGCACTCCGACATAGATGATGTTCTTCATCAGGATACGCACGCGGTCCCCAGCGAAGTTGTCCGCGGACAGCCGCGCCATCGGGGCCCCGAGGAAGGTCACGTCGTCCCTCATGTAGTCGTGGGCGAGCGGCCACGAGGAGTCGTGGAGCACCCAACCGCCCGCGCGCACCTCCTCGATGTCCCGACCGTACGTCGCGGGGTTCATCGCCACCACGAGGTCGAAAGTGCGGCTCCGGGCCGTATGGCCCGTCCGATTCACCCGGACCTCGTACCACGTCGGGAGGCCTTGGATGTTGGAGGGAAAGAGGTTCTTCCCGCTAACCGGGATCCCCATCCGGAAGATCGCCTGGCGGAGGAGTCCATTCGCACTCGCAGAACCGGTCCCGTTGACCGTCCCTATCTTGAGCGCAAAGTCGTTGACCCTGGTATCCCAGGGCGGGGCGGCTGGCTTCGACTCCCTGATCAAGGCTCAAACCCCCACGAGGTCGCCGGCTCGGCTCGGGCGCTTCTCCCCAGCCTCGAGGCCGGCATAGGGAATCAACAGGTCGGACTTCCGCATGTCCCAGGCAGCGGTGGGACACCGCTCCGCGCAGAGCCCGCAGTGTATGCAGAGGTCCTCATCCTTCACCATCACGCGGGCCGTCTGCGGTAGGGCATCCGACGCGTACAGGTCCTGGTCGAGGTTGAGAGCGGGTGCACTCAGCCGCCCGCGGAGCTCCGCCTCCTCTCCATCCTCGGTGATCGTCAGGCAGCTGAGCGGGCAGATGTCGATGCACGCGTCGCACTCGATGCAGAGGTTCGTCGTGAAGTGCGTTTGCACGTCGCAGTTGAGACAACGCTCCGCCTCCTCAAGCGTCTGCGCGAGATCGAATCCCTCCTCCACCTCGACCGTCAGCGCCTGCATCCGCTCCCGGAGCATGACGTGGCGCATCTTCTGCCGCTCGGCCTCGTCGTAGTCGTTGCTGTAGCTCCACTCGTGCAACCCCATCTTCTGGCTCACGAGGTTCATCCCGTGGGGCGGCCGCTCTTCGAGAGGAACCCCCCGGCAGTAGTTGTGAATCGAGATCGCCGCCTGGTGCCCGTGCTCGACGGCCCAGATGATGTTCTCGGGGCCCCACGCGGCGTCGCCCCCGAAGAAGACCCCTTTCCGGGTGCTCTGGAACGTGACCCGGTCCACCGTCGGCTCGTCCCATTCGTTGAACTCGATCCCGATGTCCCTCTCCACCCAAGGGAAGGCGTTCTCCTGGCCGATTGCCAGGATCACGGCGTCACAGGGGATCCTCGTCGTCTCCTTCACCCGGCTCCGGAGCCGTCCTCCCTCGCCCTCGAACCAGTCCACGATGTCGAAGTCCATCCCGACCAGCTCGCCGTCCTGGATCACGAACCGGGAAGGGGAGTGATTCTCCACGATCTCGACGAGTTCCTCCTCCGCGTCCTCGAGCTCCCACGGAGATGCCTTGAAGTGCCCGCGCGACTTCCTTGCCATGACCTTCACGTCCGTGCCCCCGATCCTCATCGCCGTGCGGCAGCAGTCCATCGCCGTGTTTCCGACCCCGATCACGAGGACCTTCGGCTCGATACGGTCGATGTGCTCGAAGGCCACCGACTCGAGCCAGTCGATCCCGATGTGGATCCGGTCGGAATCGTAGCGGCCCTCGATCTCAAGGTTCTTCCCGCGCGGCGCCCCCGAGCCCACGAAGACCGCGTCCCACTCCCCCATCTCTCCATCGAGGAGTTGACGCATACTCTCGATCGGGGTGTTGAGCCGGAGGTCCACCCCCATCTCGAGGATGTAGTCGATCTCCTCGGTGAGCACCTCCGGGGGGAGGCGAAACTGGGGGATGTTCGACCACATAAGCCCGCCGGAGCGGTCCTGCTTCTCGAAGATCGTCACCTCGTAGCCGAGCGGCATCAGGTCGTTCGCCACGGTGAGGGAGGCCGGCCCCGACCCGATGCATGCGATCCGCTTCCCGTTCTTGACATCCGGCACCCGGGGGAGAAGCTCCGATATGTCGTCCCGGAGGTCCGAGGCGACCCGCTTCAGTCGGCAGATCGCCACCGCTTCCCCGTCGAGCCGCGTCCGCCGGCACGCCGGCTCGCACGGCCGGTCGCAGGTGCGCCCGAGGATCCCCGGGAAGAGGTTCGACTCCCGGTTCAGCATGTACGCCTCTGTGTATCGGCCCTGCGCGATCAGCCGGATGTACTCGGGCACGTTCGTATGCGCCGGACACCCCCACTGGCAGTCAACGACCTTGTGGTAGTACTGCGGATCAGAGACGTCCGTAGGCTTCATGGATCAGGGCCCGTGAGCAGGGAAGTCAACGGAGAGGAGGCTGGAAAGCGGGGTGCTCCCGAGTCTTACGCGGAGGATGCCCCGGCCCGAGCCGGAAGGGGAGGGGCTCCCGCGGAACCCAGGGGGAAGAGACACGCGCCCAATGAATACCCTGAGCCGATGAGGCTCTCTGGCCTCGGTACCCGTAGCAGGCATTATGGATCGAAAGTTTAACAGGTTCGGTGTCAGGGAGGCAATAACGCCGAGGCGCCTTGCGGTCGGAAGCACCGGGGAGCTTCCATCCTCGATCCGAGCCGGGAGGGCAGGCCCGGGGTTGACGCCCGGGGGCGGGCGTCGTCGAAGGGTGCTTGGTGCGCGCCGGGGAGCGCAAAATTTGCGGTTTCCCGGGGTGGATCGGGTGCGGGTCGGGCCCTTCCGGGCCATCCCGCCCCACCGCCTTGCCACGGCGTTCGGGTGCCTCTACCCTCTCCTACCCTCATACGCTGGGCGCTGGAAACGCCGCCCGGCGGGGTCGAGGGCGGACGGAATCCACGTGATCGACGAAGAGGAGCGGGGAATGCGAGCCATTCGTGTAGAAGAGGTCGGGGGCGCCGACGCACTGAAGCTTCAGGACGTGCCTTCTCCCACGCCCGGCGAGGGAGAGGCCCGAGTCCGGGTCGAGGCAAGTGGCGTCAACTTCATCGATGTCTACATGCGATCGGGTGCGTACCCGGTCCCGCCCCCATTCATCCCCGGGATGGAGGGGGCGGGGGTCGTAGTGGCCGTCGGCGACCGGGTGGGGACCGTCACGCCAGGAGATCGCGTGGCATTTGCCATGCACATCGGGAGCTACGCCGAGGAGGTCGTCGTTCCTGCATGGAAGCTCGTCAAGGTCCCGGACAGCGTGGAACTCGACGTAGCTGCGGCGGTGATGCTGCAAGGGATGACCGCCCACTACCTCGCCTGCTCGACAGTGACGCTCGGCAGCGGCAACCGCGCTCTCATTCACGCGGCCGCCGGTGGCGTCGGCCTCCTTCTCACACAGATCGCGAAGCGAGCGGGCGCCACCGTCTACGCCACGGTGTCGACCGGGGAGAAGGCCGATCTCGCGAGCGCGGCGGGGGCGGATCACGTCATTCGCTACACCGAGACGGATTTTGCGGAGGAGCTTCGTCGTCTCACCGATGGCGAGGGGGTCCACGTGGTATACGACTCGGTCGGAAAGGACACCTTCGACGGGAGCATGACGTGCGTCACGCCCCGCGGACACCTCGTCCTATTCGGCCAGTCGAGCGGAGCTGTGCCACCCGTTGATCCGCAGCGGCTGAATGCGGCAGGCTCCATCTACCTGACCCGTCCGAATCTCGCCCACTACGCGGCGAACGTGGGAGAGATCGCCTGGAGGGCCGACGAACTCTTCTCGTGGATCGGATCGGGGGAGCTTGACGTTAGGATCTGCGAGAGCCACCGGCTCGAAGACGCGGGCGTCGCCCACGAACGCCTCACGGGACGGAAGACCACGGGGAAGGTGCTCCTGATCCCCTGAAGCCCGCTTCGAGCCGGCGGCCCGATCGCGCGCCCGCTGGCGCTCGTCGCTAGAAGCGCGAACTCCGGATCACGGTGTCCGTGTCGGACCACACGTCCCGGAACCAGGCGTTCGCCTCGTCCGCCTCGGCATCCCTACCCTGGGCGCGGAGCGCCTGCTCGAGCCCGGAGACGGACCACCCGTTGTGCGGGTGCATCTCGAGCGAGGCCCGGTAGACCCCTTCGGCCTCGGCAGGCCGCCCTGCCTCGAGGAGTGCCGCACCCAGCCAGTGATGCGCGCCGAAGTTGAGCGGCTCCGGCTCGTCGTAGGCGAGCCCTTCGTGTAACTCGACCGCCCGTTCGAAGGCGTCGATCGCTTCCTCGAGCCGCCCGTCATCGCGAAGGATCTCCCCTTCCAGGATCGCGCCCGTGATCCCGAGTAGCTGGGCGGCCGTGTGCCTCCCCCGGATCAGGACATCGTCAGGGGTGGATTCCGCGGCCTCCATGACCCGGTCTACGTAGACACGGGCCAGGTCGGCCGCCCCGGTCCTGAGGTGGGCATATCCGCGGGCGAACTCGTAGAGGCCCCGCGGGATCGCATCCTCCGGCACCTCGTCCAACTCGAGGATCTCGTCAAACCAGCCGAAGCGGAGCATCACGAGCGCCTCGAAGTAGATGCCGCCCGGAACCTGGTCTGCGTAGGCCTTTGCGGCACGGAGCGAGACCCCGCCCTGCCCCGACATCGAGCCTGCGAAGAAGAGCATGTGGAGGTTGTGCGTGGCGGCGTAGGAGACGCCCTCCTCCCAGGCGGCTCGCTGGTCCGAGTGCCACGCGTCGATGTTTGCGCGCACGGCCGACTTCCAGCGCCCGATCTCGTTATACGTATGCGACGGCATATGGTTGATGTGACTCGAGCCCGGGATCGTCGCCCCTAGGAAGTCCGCGCACGCCTCCGCCTTCCCGGGGTCCTCGGTCGCCTCCGTGCCGTGAACGTAGAGATGGCACGCACCGGGGTGGGTGATGTCCTTGGAGAGCACGTCCTCGAGAACCTGATGGAAGCTCCGGACGAATGGATCCCCGAGCCGGTACTGCGCGCGGGTCGGATTCAGGAGCATGATGGACTCGGCATACATCGTCCCCACATCCAGATCGTCGGGGAACGCCCGATAGATCTCTGCCATCGCGCGGGAATAGATCGAGTCGAGCTGGGGGCGCCTCGCCTCGTCCTCCTCCTCCGAGTAGCGGAGGGACATCGCCTCGATCAGTGCCCTCTCTGTCGGCGTCGCTCCCCCGTCCTCGGCCAGATCCAGCGCCCGCTGGATCGCCTCGAAGGCCTCGGGCGCGTTTTGCGCCTGCATCCGTCCATTGAGGAAGGGGCCCCTCGCCCACGCCTCCCCGAAGGCACACATTGCACAGCTCGGATCCTGCCGCTGCGCTTCCTCGAAGGAAGCGAGCGCCGCGGGGAGGGTGAATGCGTACATCAGCTGCATTCCCTGCCGGTAGTACGCCTGCGCCGCCGGGGAGTCCGTCGTGATCTCGCGGTCCGCGGGCCCGAGGACCGAATGGTAGAGGGGAAACTGGGGCTCCACCGACAATTCCGGGCCCTCCTGCTGGGCCCCCAGCGCAGCGGGTACCAGCGTCGCGAGCGCCACGAGAAGCGGCATCGAGCGGCGGGTCGGTGCGATCTCCGCAGTATGCATCGGAGGACTCCCGTCGGGGTGCGATGGATAAGGATTCGACCTGCGTGTCAAGCTTGCGAGCGAACCCGGTGCAGAGCAAGGGTCACGGGCCGCTGCCAACCGCCTCCCGACAGCCACGGGGTGGACGACGGCCCACGGGTACGAACGGATCCAGCGCGAGGTTGCCGACGCGACGCACACTCTCGGTCCCGGCGGAAGACAAGCGATGGCTCGTGCACCTCGCCGGTTGCGGATGCAGCGGCCGGGAGTGCTCTCCTTCCCAAGAGCGGCGTCCTCAGGGGCTGAGCCGCCGCACACTCCATCGGCCATCTGCCGGGTCTTCCCGAGAGAAGAGGAGGCGGTCGTGGAGCCGGTCCGCCCTCCCCTCCCAGAACTCGATTCTTTCGGGCATCACCCGGTAGCCCCCCCAGTGATCGGGGCGGGGGACGTTGACGGCGCGAAACCGTTCCTCGAACTCGCGGAACCTCTCCTCGAGGGCGTCCCGGCTCTCTAGTTCGGCGCTCTGCCTTGAGGCCCACGCACCGATCTGACTCCCCCGCGGGCGGGTGCGGAAGTACGCGTCCGACTCCCCGGCGGAAACCCGCTCGACCCGGCCGCTCACACGAAGCTGACGCGCCAGATCGTGCCAGTGGAAGTTGAGTGCCGCCCTCGGCCGAGCATCGAGCGAGCGAGCCTTCGCTGACCCGTAACTTGTGTAGAAGACGAAGCTGCGCTCCTCGATCCCCTTCACGAGCACGATCCGGCCGGCCGGCCACCCCCCCTCGCCCACCGTCGAGAGGCACGCTGCATTCGGGGACTCGATCACGGAGCGCGCATACGCCTCCGCGAGCCAGCAGCGGCTCGCCTCGATCGGGTCCCGGCCAATCGATTCGATCATGAGTGCACCCGGGTGCCTGGCGCGGCCGGCGCTCACGGTGCCTGCTCCCGGCTCCCCAGCTCGTGGCGAAGCGAGAGTTCGAGGTCCGGATAGCGGAACTCGTAGCCACCTCGAAGCGCCTTCTCCGGCAGTGCACGCTGCCCGGAGAGGAGGAGTTCGACCCCCATCTCGCCCACGGCGCACCTCAGAACGCCGCCCGGGACTGGAAGGAGAGTGGGCCGGCCGAGGATCCGGCCGAGGACGTCCGTGAAGGCCGCATTCGTGAGCGGACCCGGACTCACGGCATTCAAGGCACCCCGGAGCCCGGCGTCGCTCATCGCATGCAGCGCCAGCCCCGTGTGGTCATCCAGATCGATCCAGGAGACATACTGGTGTCCCGACCCGATGCGTCCGCCGAGCCCCAGCTGGAATGGGAGGAGGAGCGCGGCAAGCGGCCCGCCCGCGGGAGAGAGGACGAGGCCCGTTCTCATGTGGACGGTCCGGATCCCCGCATCGCGGGCGGGATCCGTGGCCGTCTCCCACCGGCGGCAGACCTCGGCAAGAAATCCCCGGCCCGGCCCGCTTTCTTCCGTTAGGCGTTCCTCGCCCCGATTCCCGTAGAAGCCGACGGCGGAGGCCGAGAGGAGGACTCGAGGGGGACGGGCGAGGCGGGCGAGGGTGCGGGAGAGGAGTCGGGTCCCCTCCTCCCGGCTCTCGAGAATCGCCCGCTTCTTCGCGCGCGTCCAGCGGAGCCCGGCGATCGTCTCGCCCGCGAGGTGCACGACCGCGCGAACGCCCTCGAGTGGTTCTGCTGGGAGGTGCCCCGACGCAGGGTCCCACCGGATCCAGTCGGAAGCCCGCCCCGGCGGACGCCTTGAGCGCGAGATGCGAAGGACGCGGAACCCCGCGACCTCGAGCTGTGAAGAGAGCGCCGTTCCGATGAGCCCGGTGCTCCCGGTGACCGCGACGCTCGCGCCGTCCCCCGAGCCGTACCTTGCGATGAGCGCGAGGTCCCTCTCGATACGCCGCGCGCGAAAGTCGAAGATGCGGCCGAGCTCCCGCCTGACTCTCGTAGCGCCGAAGGCCGCACCGAGCGGCCCGGTCGGTCTGTTCCATTCGACGGTGTCTACAAGCGCCGTGCCGCCCCCCGCCAGCGGCTCGAGTCGATGCGAATGACGCCAGTGTTGAAATGGACCCCGTACCTGGCGGTCCACGATGAGGCCGGCCGGATCCATCTCCGATCGCTCGAACTCGGAGGTGGCCCGTATCCGTCCCTTCCCGACGCGGAGCACCACCCGGTCGCCCGCAGAGAGGCTCGCCGGTCCCGCGAGCACCCGGACGGTCCACCACGGGGGGAAGAGGCGGAGGAGCGAGCCGGGGCGGGTGTGCCAGGCGAAGACGCGGTCCGGTGAGTGGCCGATCTCTGACCTCTTCGCGAATTCAGGCATCCGGATGCCCATCTGTCGCGATCATCCGCTCCTCACTTTGCCCGCGAAGTTTGCTGAGTCGCCGTCCGATCCACGGCCAACTCGACCAGCATCGCTGCCTGCATCATCAGGTTCAGGCGGAGCTGCTCGACTGTCACGAACCCGTGGTCGCTCTGGCCTGTACAGGCTACCTGCGGCATGGAGGGTCCAGAGGTCACGCCATTCCGGAGGTGCCTTGCCTGGGTGCTCCCGCCCACAGCGACCAGGCCGGTCTGGCATCTCTCGCCCCACCACCACTTGATCACCGAGGCGCTGGCCGAGGTGGAGGAGTCGACGGCGCCCCTAGGGGTCCTCACTCGGTCGGCACGGTTGTGGGTGAACCCTGATCCTGCAGCAACTCGGCGACATGGCGGCGAGGGGTCGCCGCGACTCGGTGGAGCCGACGCGCCTCTACGGTGAGGCGCAGGTGCGTACGGTTCAGCTCAGCCCCGCAAGGCGGAGGGCCGGAATGGCGACGGCCGGCCCCCCCGGGGCACCGAAGACCGCCGAGCCGGCAACCAGCACTGTCGCGCCCGCGTCGACGACCGCGGGTGCCGTCGCCGGCGCGATCCCGCCATCCACCTGAATCTCGATCTCCCGCGCGCGACCCGAGTCGAGGACCAGTTCCCGGGTTTCACGCACCTTCTCCGGGGAGGTGCGAATGAAGGCCTGCCCCCCAAATCCCGGATTCACGGTCATCACCAGGAGGAGATCGATGAAGGGGAGGATCCCCCGCACCGTCTCCAAGGAGGTCGCGGGGTTCAGCGCCACCCCGGGCCGCGCCCCAAGCTCGCGAATCTGAGCGACCACTCGGTGGAGATGCGGACACGCTTCCACGTGAACGGTGATGCGGTCGGCGCCCGCCTCGACGAATGCGGGGATCAGCCCCGACGGCTCCTCGATCATCAGATGAACGTCGACGGGGAGTCGGGTCGCCCTCCGGACGGCCCGTGTCACCCCCGGTCCGATCGTAAGGTTCGGGACGAAGCGCCCGTCCATCACATCCACGTGGATCCAGTCCGCCCCGGCTTCCTCTGCCGATGCCACATCGCGAGCGAGATGACCGAAGTCAGCCGACAGGACCGAGGGCGCAATCTTGATGTCAGGCATGTCCGGGCCTCTCCCGAAGCTGAGTCCCCTCCCCAGTGCCGACGATGACGCGGTCCGCCATCCGGAGGAAGAGCCCGGTCCCGACGATACCTGCCCGCCGCGCAAGCACGTCGTCGAGCGTCCCTGGCTCATCCACTCCGGCCTCGAAGCCGAGGTCGATGAGATAGTTCCCGTTGTCCGTAACCGTCATCTCCCCGCCCTCTCCCCTCCGGGCCCGCGGCTCCGCCCCTAGAGAGCGGAAAAACGAAAGATGGGACCGCCAGCCGAAGGGAGTTACTTCCACGGGAATCGGGGCCGTCTGGCCGAGCACCCGTACCACTTTCCCCGAGTCCACGATGATCACGAGCCGGGCGCCCGCCTGGGCCACCATCTTCTCCCTGAGAAGGGCGCCGCCGAGTCCCTTCACGAGATCCAGCTCGGGACTGACCTCGTCGGCTCCATCCACGACGAGATCGAGGGTAACCCCCTCGGAAAGGTCTAGCATGGGGATAAGAAGCTCCCGGCACCGTACCTCCGTCCAAGAAGAGGTCGGAACCCCGCGGATGTCCCGCAACCTGCCACTCCCAACGGCCTCCGCGAGGCCTTCGAGAAAGTACCGCACCGTGCTCCCGGTGCCGAGCCCGAGCGTCATGCCGTTCTCCACCTCCGAAACGGCTGCGTGCCCGGCGGCACGCTTCTCCGCCTCGACCTTCGTCGGCGCTCCGCGCCCGCTCAACGCAGGGTGCCCCGGGGAAGCTCGGACGCGGGATCGGGAGCCCACGCGCTCCGGCAGCCGAGAGGAGGTCGGCAATACTTTCTTGCCGGCGTGTCACGCTCTGTGTGCGGTGGCGCCATACACCCAGGTGACGACAGAGGAAGGGGGTGGGGGCCAGGACGCGGGAATCTAGAGTTGGCGCCCGTTGAGGACCAGTACCTTCAGCCGCGCCACCCATCCAGGCTTCCAGCCCCCCGAAAGCCCGTTTCCGGCAGTTGACAGGGGTGGCATCGCCGATCATCCTCCGAAGCATGGAACACGTAGCTGAGAGGACAGCCCCGGTCGTCGAGGCGTACTGGTGGTGCCCGGAGGTATTGGGCGACGCGGCTGACGCCCCGGAGGGGATCCGGGAGGAGGTGGGAGCCTAGACCCGCGTACGACCCCTCGTTCCAAGAAGTGACTGGACTCGCTCGGCTCCCGGATCTCCTGGAGCCGTTTTTTATTCGTGCCGTTCGGCCCGCGTTCGCCAGGCCGCGGAGAGCAGGAGGTGGAAAGTTGATCATCGTGACCCGGCCGGGCGTCACCGAGGAGGAGATCGACGAAATTCGAGAGCGCGTCGAGTCCCTCGGGCTGAGGACGCACATCTCGAAGGGCGAGAACCGCGAGATCATTGGGTGCATTGGAGACGAAGAGAGGCTGAGTAGCTTGCCACTTCTCGGCCTCTCCGGGGTCGAGGCCGTGCATCCCGTAATGCGGCCCTACAAGCTGGCCTCCCGGGAATTCTCCCCCGCGTCCACCCGGATCCCGCTCGCCGACCGCAGCCTCGGCGGCTCGTCGACAGTGGTGATCGCTGGACCCTGCTCGGTCGAGGGGGAGGCGATGGCCCTCGAGACGGCTGACGCGGTTCGGAGCGCCGGCGCGAGCGCCTTTCGTGGCGGTGCCTTCAAGCCGAGAACGTCCCCCTACTCCTTTCAGGGGTTGGAGGAGGAGGGGCTCGAGGTCCTGGCCTGCGTCCGCGCCGCGAGCGGGCTACCGGTCGTCACCGAGGTGATGGATACGAGGCACGTCGAGGCCGTAGCCGGGCACGTGGATGTCCTTCAGGTCGGGGCCCGGAACATGCAGAACTTCGCGCTCCTGAGCGAAGTCGGCCGGGTCCACCGGCCCGTTCTCCTCAAACGGGGGATGTCTGCGACGGTCAAGGATCTCCTCCTCGCGGCCGAATACGTGATGAAGCAGGGGAACATGCAGGTCATCCTGTGCGAACGGGGGATCCGGACCTTCGAGACCGCCACCCGGAACACCTTCGACGTGGGTGCGATTCCGGTGCTCAAGGAAGAGTCGCATCTCCCCGTCATCGCCGATCCCTCGCACGCTGCAGGGAGGAGAGCGCTCGTGGCTCCACTGGCCTTCGCCGCCATCGCGGCCGGCGCGGACGGGCTGATGGTGGAAGTGCATCCGAGGCCTGAGGAGGCGCTCTCGGACGGGGAGCAGTCGCTCGACCTCGCTCAGTTCAGGACACTGATGGAGGATCTCGGTCCGTTCGCGGCAGCGGCCGGTCGGCCGCTCGCCCCCTCCGGGAACGCGCCCCGGGAGTGAGCGGTCGGCACGCGCCTACCGCCGCGTGCCCATGAGGCGGGCCCTGGCGCTCTTAATCTGGTCGACGACGGATCTCCGGCTCGTGCCGCCGGCCACTGCCCGGGCCTCGACGGAACGCTCCCAGTCGAAGATCTCGTCAAGCGCGATCTCCGAACTCCCCGCACCCCCCGCCCCGATCACCTCGTCCGGGAGGTCCGCGAGTGAGATGCCCCGCTTCTCGGCCTCCCGGACCCACCCGCCGACGATCTCGTGACTTTTTCGAAAGGGCACCCCGCTTCGAACCAGTGCGTCCGCCAGGTCCGTCGCTAGGAGCTCGGCGGTCCGTCGCTCGGCGATCCGCTCCTCTCGGAAGCGGAGGCTCCGGACCGCGCCCGCAAGCGCTGGCAGGGTCACGGTAAGGGCGTCAATCGTGTCGAAGAGGAGCGTCTTTTCCTCCTGGAGGTCACGGTTGTACCCTGCCGGGAGGCCCTTTAAGAGGGCCAGGACCCCGGTCAGATTCCCGATGAGGCGGCCCGATTTGGCCCGGGCGAGTTCCGCGACGTCCGGGTTCCGCTTCTGCGGCATGAGGGAGGAACCGGTGGTGTAGCCCTCCCCGATCTCGACAAACGAGAATTCGTGGGAAGAAAATATCACCAAGTCCTCGCCGAGCCTCGAGACGTGTATCCCGATGAGGGCTCCGGCAAAGATCAGCTCCGCGGACCAGTCGCGGTCGCCAACCGCATCGACGGAGTTCTCGGAGAGCGCTCGAAACCCGAGCGCCTCCCCGAGTGCTTCCCGATCCACGGGGAACGGGCACCCGGCGATCGCGCCGGACCCGAGGGGGAGGACTGCCGCCTCTCTTCCCGCCCTCCGCACACGCTCCCTGTCCCGGAGGAGGGGCCAGACGTGCGAGAGCGCCCAGTGACCGGCCCGGATCGGCTGCCCCTGCTGAAGGTGGGTATAGCCAGGGAGGATCACGTCGATTCCCCGCTCGCCGAGTTCGATGAGTGCCCCGGCGAGCTCGCCCAGGTGCTCCTCAAGCTCCGCCACCGCCGCCATCCCCCAGAGGCGAAGATCCGTCGCCACCTGGTCGTTTCGCGACCGGCCCGTGTGCAGCTTCCCCGCGACCGGCCCGATCTCCTCCCCGAGGAGCCGCTCGACAAGTGTATGCACGTCCTCGTCCACGGCCCCCTCCGGGACGCCGGCGGCGAGGCGCTCCTCCACCCGGGTGAGACCCTCCATGAGCTCCCGGTGCTCTCCCTCGTCGATCACACCCGCTCCGAGCAGCGCCGACGCCCACGCGCGGCTTCCGCGCACATCCTCGCGCCAGAGCCGGAAATCGGCGCCGAGGGAGCGGTTCAAGGGCTCCATCTCAGGGGCCATCCCACCCTCGAAACGGCCGCCCCAGAGCGCCCCTCCGGGTTTGGCGGAGCTGCCGCGTCTCACGGGAGTGCCCCCCGGGGGAGACCGCCCGCGACGAAAACGTTATGCATAATCATACAGTTTCGGTGTATCCCCGTCCGTGCGTCACGCCACTGCGAGGGGTATGGCGAGTGCGCCAGTGAGGATTTCCACCGCTTGATCGATCTCCGAGTCGCGAACGGTGAGTGGCGGGAGGAGCCTCACGACCCGGGCCCCTGCAGGCACGGTAAGAAGCCCCCGCTCTCTCGCCTTGTCGACCACGGGCCCGGCGGGGCCAGATAACTCGACGCCCCAGAGGAGCCCCCGGCCCCGGACTTCGACGGCGCGGCCAGGGTTCGCCTCGGCCGCGCGCACGAGTCCCTCCTTCAGGCGCTCGCCCTGCGCGCGCACACGGTGGAGGAACTCGGGCGCGGAGACCGCATCGAGAACCGCTCGCGCGACCGAGGCGACGAGCGGTCCCCCCCCGAACGTCGTCCCGTGGTCCCCCGGCGCCATCGCCTCTGCGATCTCCCCCGAGAGGACGACGGCCCCCATGGGAAGTCCCCCGGCGAGCGCCTTCGCGAGGCAGAGGATGTCGGGGGTGATTCCGCTCGGCTCATGGGCAAAGAGCGTCCCGGTGCGGGCGAGCCCGCACTGGATTTCGTCGAGGATCAACGCGATCCCCCGCTCTCTCGTCCACTCCCTCACGTGGCGGAGGAAGTCGGAGGACAGGGGCCGGATCCCGGCCTCGCCCTGAATCGGCTCCACGATGAGCGCCGCCGTCCGTTCGCGCGAGAGCGCCGCCTTCACTTCCGCGGGATCCGCGGGGTCCACGAAGTCAACACCCGGCATCATCGGGCGGAAGGGATCCCGATAGTCGGGACGATCCGTCACGGCCAGGCTCCCGAAGAGACGCCCGTGAAAGGAACCCTTGAGCGCCACGATACGGTGCTTCTCTCCTCCTCCCCTCGCCCTCGCCCACTTTCTCGCGAACTTGAGCGCACCCTCGACGGACTCCCCGCCCGAGTTGCAGAAGAAGACCTTCGCGAGGCCCGAGCGATCCGTGAGGAGCCGGGCGAGGTGCACGGCCGGTCGGGTCCGAAAGAGGTTCGAGACGTGGATGAGGCCGGTCTCCAGTGCGGTCTCGATCGCGTGCCGCACGAGCGGGCTCCCGTGACCGAGCGCGTTGACGCCGATCCCCGCAGTGAAGTCGAGGTAGGTTCGCCCATTCTCATCGACGAGCTTCGTCCCCTCCCCGCGGACGAAGACGGTGTCGGGCATCCGGTAGACGCCGAGGAGGGGACTCCGGGGCTCGCTCATGGCGACGTCGCCCGCATCCGAGTCCCATTCGGCTTGCTGGCGAGGATCCGCGTTCCGGACCCGCCGGTGAGGAGCCGGTCGTCCCCGATCTGGACCTCGAGGCCGGACGCGGCGGCCTCCATCGCTTGGTTCACCTTGACGAGCATCCCACCCGCGAGCACGCCTCTCCCTTCGAGATCCGCAGCCACCCCCGGATCGAGGACCGCGACCACCCGGCCATCCGCACGCACGCCGGGCACGTCCGAGAGGAGGAGGAGGCGGTCCGCCCGGATCCCGAGCGCTAGGGGGATCGCCGCCTCGTCTGCATTCACGTTGAGTGGCCTCCCATCCGGTCCCGTCGAGACGGGGGAGACGACGGGGGTAAATCCGCTGGAAAGCAAGCCTCGGATCACCTCGTCGTTCACCTGGCAGATCCTCCCGACCTCGCCGAGCCGAGCCGGATCGACAGGGTCCGCCCGGAGGAGTCCGCCATCCTCCCCCGAGATCCCGACTGCGGGACGGCCCGCCGCGGAAAGCCTCGCCACCACCCGCTTGTTCACCCATCCGGACAGCACCATCGCGGTGAGCTCGAGGCTCAGCCCCCGCGTGACCCGAAGACCTTCGGACCACTCGACGGGGGTGCCCGTTCGCTCGAGCCACCGGGAGATGTCTTTCCCTCCCCCGTGGACGACAACGAGTTCCCCGGGAAGATCGGCGAGCGCCCGGAAGGCCTCCTCCTTGGGGCCGCTCTCGAGCCATGCACCCCCGATCTTGACCACGCTCAGCACCGAATGCCCCGGTCGATCTTCCACCCACACATCAGGTTCATGTTCTGGATCGCCTGACCCGCGGCCCCCTTTCCCAGGTTGTCGAGCGCGACGACGACCGTGACAACACTCGGCGCGGGAGCCTCCACATCCGTGACGCCGAGGGCGAGCCGGTCCGTGCGAACGACGCGAGAGAGCGGAGGGAGGCCTTCCGCCAGCACCTCGACGACGCGAGACCCCCGGTATGCCTCGCGCCACGCTCTTCGGACCTCCGCGCCGTCAGCTCCGTCCGCCACCGGAACAATGATTGTCTCGAGGATCCCGCGCGAGACAGGGAGGAGGTGGGGCTGAAAGAGGAGCGGGATCCCGGGGAGGAGCGCCCGCATCTCCTGTAGGTGCCGGTGCCGGTTCCCTTCGCCGTACGCCCGGTAGTCCTCTGCGACCTCGGCGAAGAGGATGTGCGTCTTAGGCGTCCGCCCCGCCCCGGTAACCCCCGAGGCTGCGCTGACGACGGTCAGCCGGTCCGTGTCGATGAGGCCCGCGTCCGCCAGGGGAAGGAGCGCCGAGAGGACGCCCGTGGGGTAGCACCCGGGGTTTGCGATGAGCCTGGCGCTGGCGATCTCCCCGGGGCTGCGCTCAGCGAGGCCGTAGACCGCACAACCCTCGCGCCCGGACCCCGGCCGGTGATCCGCCGTCAGATCGATGATCCTCGGCCCCGTCGGGTAGCGGTTCACCCAGCTTGCCGCCTCCCCATGGGGCACGCAGAGGAAGAGGAGATCGACATCGCCCGCGGGCGCTCCTCCCGGGGCCACGAAGGTGGTGCCGAGGCCGGGGAGGGATTCGCCCGCCATCGAGCGGGAGGTCGCGAAGGCGAGCTCCACCCCGCCGTGGCCGAGGAGGAGGCGGACCACCTCCTGGCCCGTGTATCCGGCCCCTCCGATGACCCCCGCCGTGAGGCGGGACTCGCGGGCGAGGTCGTGCTGGCTTTCTTTTGGCATGTGGGGTAATTACTCCGGCCGCCGCCCTCGCGTCAACCTCGGCTGTATTTTTATGCAGTCATGCCGGGAATCCTCGTGCCCGCGATCGCACTCAGCCGTGCCCCGACCGCAGACGCCTGCTCCGCCTCCCTGAGGATCACCAGCACCGTGTCGTCACCGGCCAAGGTGCCGAGGACCTCGGCCCACTCTTCTGAATCGATCGCGAGCCCTACGGCCTGCGCTCCCCCGGTGACCGTCCGGACCACCATGAGGTTCCCCGCCGCCTCCGCTGAGAGGAAGAGGGCCGGAAGCACCGTGGCCAGCGGCGGCGTGTGCCCTTCCCCGTCCGGGAGGGCGTAGTACGCCCCCCCGTCCGCCCCCATCACCTTGACAAGCTTGAGCTCCGCCATGTCGCGCGAGAGCGTCGCCTGCGTAACCTCGATCCCCTGATCGCTCAGGAGGGCGCGAAGCGCCTCCTGGCTCCCGATGCGGCGGCTTCGAACCAACGCGAGAATCGCTTCCTTCCGTTCCTTCTTGGCCACTCCCCCTTCCTCTGCCGCCGGGGCCCCTAGCGGGCCGGACCCTCGAGCCGGTCGGCCCACGCCATGAGGCGTTCGGGCTCGACCCCCACGCTCCTCTCGACCTCTTCCCCGCTCCGTATCCACACGACCGTCGGAACACTCCCGACGCGGTAGCGCTCCGTGAGCCCTGGAGACCGGTCCACATCCACCTCAAAGATGAGAAGGCGCTCCCCGGTGCGCGAGGCGACCTCCTCCAGGTGCGGATGCAGCCACTTGCACGGTCCGCACCACGCAGCCGTGAAGACGACGAGGGCGGGGAGGGACGAGCGGAGAACGCGATTGTCGAACTCCTTCCCGCCGATGCGTTCCATCACTGCCCTGCGACCCGACGGAAGGTGAGCGTCTTCTCCTCCTCCTCAGTCGTCGCGCGGACCCACTCGCTTCGAAAGAGGAGGAGAGGCCTTCCCCGGGCGTCACGGACGAGCGCACAGTCGTACCCCCGGGCAACCCGCAGGATCTCCCCCTCCGGCCCGCTCACCCAGCGCGCATCCCGGAAGGGCATCGGCTCAAGGCGGGCCGTGACGCCGTACTCGTCGGCGAGCCGGTGAAGGAGCACGTCGAACTGAAGCGGACCGACCGCCCCGACAACCGCAGCCGGGCCGGCCGCTCCGTCTTCAAAGAAGAACACCTGCACGGCGCCCTCTTCGGAGAGCTCGACGAGCCCCTTGTCAAGGTGCTTTCTCCGGAGGGGATCGGGAACGTGGACACGGGCGAAGTGCTCGGGCGAGAAGGAGGGGATGGCGGCGAACTCAACGCCCGGGACACTCGTCAACGTGTCTCCGATCCGAAGGCTCCCCCGGTCGACGATGCCCACCACGTCGCCCGGCCACGCTATCTCGACGGCTTCTCGCTCCTGGGCAAAGAACTGCTGGGGACGCCCGAGCCGAAGCACCTTCCCCGTCCGGGCGATACGCACGCTCGCGCCCGCTTCGAATTGGCCGGAGCAGATCCGGAGGAAGGTGATCCGGTCCCGGTGCTTGGGATCCATATTCGCCTGGATCTTGAAGACGAATGCGCTGAATCCATCGCTCCCCGGATCCACTTGGCGCTCCCCGGCCATCCGGCTCCCGGGGGGCGGCGCGTGGGCGAGGAACCAATTGAGAAACGGCTCCACACCGAAGTTCGTGAGCGCGCTACCGAAAAAGACAGGCGAGAGTTCTCCCGCCCGGAAAGCGCGCCGGTCGAAGGGGGTTCCCGCCCCGTCGAGGAGCTCGATCTCCTCTGCGAGGACCTCCTGGGCTCGCTCGCCGAGGAGCGTGCCCACCCGCTCGTCGCCGAGTTCCGCGACCTCTTCTGGCGGGCGCGTTTGCCCGTGGTCCGCTCCCTTCTCGAAGAAGTGGAAGTGCCTCCGCTCGCGATCGAACACACCGAGGAAGCTGCGCCCGTCCGTCACGGGCCAAGTGACGGGTGCGCACTGAATGCCAAGACTGGCCTCAACATCGTCTATGAGCTTGAGCGGCGGGACGCCGAGCCGGTCGCACTTGTTCACGAAGGTGAGGATCGGGATCCGCCGCAAGTGGCAAACCTGGAAGAGCTTCCGCGTCTGCTCCTCGACGCCTTTGCGGTTGTCGAGGAGCATCACAGCCGAGTCGGCCGCCATCAGCGTCCTGTACGTGTCCTCGGAGAAATCCTGGTGACCGGGCGTGTCGAGAAGGTTGATGTGCAGCCCCGCATACTCGAACTGGAGGACGCTCGAGGTGACGGAAATCCCGCGCGTCCGCTCCATCTCCATCCAGTCCGAGGTCGCGTGCCTGAGGGCGCGCCGGGCCTTGACCGAACCCGCCAGGTGGATTGCTCCCCCGTAGAGGAGGAGCTTCTCGGTCAGCGTCGTCTTCCCGGCATCCGGGTGGCTGATGATGGCGAAGGTCCGTCTCTTCCCCGCCTCGCTTGCTACCTCGCTCGTCCTGGCGGGTGCTCTAGGGGTGCTGACTCCCATTTCAACCTCCCGCGGTCCCCGCCGGACCCGATGGAACCTCACAGCCTTCCCTGTTCCGCAAGGGGTATCTTAACGAAATTCGGATGTCCGTTCATCGTTGGGAGACCTCGGACTTCCCCCTTGCTAGACCCACTGCTCCGCCTGGCACTCCTCGTCGCCGTGTCGACCGTCGTGGTCCCGCTCGGCGCCCGCTCTGGTCAGCTCCCCTCGGGCGCTGCGCGGGGGGAGATGGACGGATGGGATACACTCGACGCTCGGGAGCTCGTCGCCCGGGCGAGGACGGCGCGGGCGCAGCGGGCGGCCTCGGCCGAGCTGGGCAGCTATATCGCCCGCACCGAGGGCCACATCTACTTCTTCCTCGACCCCGAAGAGGGTGGGCGCCACCTCCTGCGCGTCGATCAGATCGCAGCTGACGTGCGTTGGCAGAGCCCGGACATTCTCCAGCAGCACATTGTCGGGGAGCGCTCCGAGAGGCGGCTCCCGGTCCGCGATTTCGCCTACTACCTGGACCGGTTCACGCTCGTCCCACACGGCTTCGGTGATGAGATACGGATCGGCTCGGGGCAGGATGTCGCCGGCGTCGAGCACCCAATGGCCGCGTGGCGCGCCGGGACCGACGACGACGAGACCTACCACTTCCGCCTCGGGAGCACCCTCTCCGTCTTCGTCCCTGGACGGGATGAGCCCGTTCGCATCCAGGAACTCCTGGTCCGGCCGCAGGACCCCGCCCGCCCCGGGATCCTGGGCACGATCCACTTGGACCTGGCCACGGCGAGCATCGTTCGCATGGCCTTCACCTTCACCTCGGCCTCCTACATCGATCCAAGAAACGACCGGGTCCACGTCGAGCTCGATTACGGGCTCTGGGAGGGGCGCCACTGGCTCCCGAACCTCCAGCAGATCGAGGTCCGGCGAGAGATGCCCGCTCTGGATCTCCGGGTCGGAACGGTTATCCGGGCGGTCCTCGAGGTACGCGACTACGAGCTGGACGCGTTACGCTCCGACGACCTCTCCACCCTTCCCCCCGTCACCTTTCAGCCGCCGGCGGAGCGCGAGGCATTCCCCTTCTCAACCGGCGTCTACGACCGGATGGAGGAGCACGGCCTCGGTGCGGTGGCCGTGAATACGGATCCGGACGAGCTTCGCTCCCGCGCCCTCGAATGGGCCAGAGACATCGGCTCCTCCGGCCTCTCGCCGATCCGGTTTCATCTCGAAGGGCTCTCGTCCGCTCTCCGGTACAACCGCGTGGAGGGTGTGCGCCTCGGGGCGGGCGGATCGTACCACCCCGGGGCCGCCAAGCGCATCCGGGGGAACGCGGGCTACGCGCTAGGGAGCGGCAAGGCTCAGCTCGCGATGAGCTTCGACGAGGCGCTCACCCCCGTGTGGACGCTCCGCATGCGGGCGTACCTCAGGGACTGGGGAGAGCTTGGGCTCTCCCCCGGAAGCTCGCCCCTCGTCTCCTCGCTCGGCGCCCTCCTTACCGGGGAAGACTACCTTGACTTCTACTGGGTCAGCGGGGGCCGTATCGGGCTCGACTACCGGGGGAACGGGCGTTCCCGGCTCTCCTTCGGCTTCGGGCTCGAACGGCACGTCCCCGCCTCCCGGGTGCTCGACCACTCTCCACTCGGTGCCGACACCTTCCGAGCCGTGCGATCCGTCGCCGAGGCGGAGTTCTTTCGGCTAGACGCGGGCGCCGCGCTCGATCTCCCGGCCCCAGGCCGCGGGGCGGGACTCGCGCAGATCTCGGCGACCGCGCTCTACAGTCAAGCAGGAGGGGGCATCGGGCTCTTGGCAAAGCTCGAGGAGCGGTGGACACCCGGCGGTCCCTCACGGGAGCTCGCCCTTTCCGGAGCGGGGTGGATCTGGCTCGGGGACCCGCTCCCCCAGGGACACCGCCTCATAGGTGGCCGGGCGACGCTCCCGGGACACGCGTACCGGAGCTACACGGGACGTGTCGCGGCTGTCGGCGCGCTGGTGGGCTCAAGCGACCTCATCGGCCCGCTCGTCCGCACCCGGGCCGGGCTTCACGTGGGGTGGTCGGACGGGGGAGACGCGCCAGTGAGAGGGGCTTGGGAGGCAGAGGCGACTCCGGGCATCGCCGGCGCGCTATCGATGGGGCTCGGGCTCGGGTGGGACCTGGTTCGCGTGGAACTCGCCCGGGGGCTCGGCGGGGGGGAGTGGCAACTCTGGTTCTCCCTCGACCCGAACCTCTGGGATCGCCTCTAGCGGGTACGATTCCGACGTGGTTCGGCCGCACTACTGTGCTGCGGAATGACCGGCAGTTACACTACCCGTCGGCATGATGGGGGACGGACGATGCCTCGACGGGGGAGTGACAGCATGAGTTGGAAGAGCCTTTGCGTCATCGCATTAACTGCGATTGTTTCGCTCCTCCGACCTGTTGAGGCGACCGCCCAAGGGGGGGTGGGGCGGGACTTCGAGGCCGAGATCGAGGCCGCCCTCCGCTCCGCCAAGACGGCGGCGGGCTTCGAGTTCGTCGGGGCCCTCAACAGGAACTGCCTCCTCCCGGCGAGTGGCGGCCTCAACACCTCGAACAACCTCCCGAGGTACGTCGAGGATCCGACGACGATCCCCCCCCGCGAGCGCTGGTACGCTGAATCCACGCAGGTGTTCGACAACCTCTACTTCGTCGGGGGCCGCATCCACTCCTCGTGGGCGCTCACAACGAGCGAGGGGATCATCATCATCGACACGCTCTATCCCTACAACTCGGAAGAGTCGATTATCGGCGGCCTCGAGCGTGTCAGCCTCGATCCTGCTGACATCCGCTATGTGATCATCTCCCACGCCCACGGGGACCACATCGGCGGAGCCCAGATCCTGCAGGAGCGCTTCGGGGCCGAGGTCGTGATGGGCGAGGCCGACTGGGAGCTGATCGAGACGTATCCGAACCGATACGTATCCATGGCCCCGGAGAGCGACATCGTGGCCACCGACGGGATGGAACTCACGCTCGGCGACACCACGGTACAGATCTGGGAGACCCCGGGGCACACCCCCGGGACGCTCTCCTACACATTTTCCGTATTCGACAACGGGAGACCCGTCGAGGTCGCCTACTCGGGCGGCACTGCCTTCAACTTCCACAACAACACCCCCGATCCAGGGATCCGCAACTTCCAGACGTACATCGATTCGCAGGCCCACATCGCGCGTCAGGCCGCCGCTTCCGGCGCGACCGTCCTACTTTCCAACCACTCCGAGTTCGACAATGCGTACAACCGGAACCGGATGCTCGCGGGGCGGGGCGACGGTCCTCACCCGTACGAAGTAGGCGAGGACGGCGTGCAGCGGTACTTCCAAGTCCTCGTGGGGTGTGCGAGGGCGGCGCAGCTGAAGCTCGAGCAGGAACTCGGCGAGGAGCCCGTCCTGTAGGGGGTTGGGTCACGGAGGGGACCCGCACCCCGGCTCGGCACACGCACACCTCGCAGTAGCTCCGCGCGGTGGGGAGCCCAGTGTACGCCGATCGGCGGGACGACACCCATGTGGGAGTGCCCACGCGCCGCTCGGCGCCAAGGGTGAGCGACCGGAATCGAACCGGCGACCTCCAGGGCCACAACCTGGCGCTCTAACCAACTGAGCTACGCCCACCATGCACTTCCGGAGAAGGTAACATCTGGCCCGCGAAAGGACGGACCTCGTGAGTGCGCCTGCCAGGATTCGAACCTGGGACCCTCGGCTTAGAAGGCCGATGCTCTATCCAACTGAGCTACAGGCGCGTGCCTGAAAACCAACCGATGAAAGAAGCGGTGGGCAAACCTCGCTCCCGCAGGGACGAAGGCTCGGGCACCCTCCGGAGCCAGCCGGGGGCGGCACCCGCCTCGGTTGGACGGAGCGCCTCGAGCGCCCGGTCCAACTCAGCCTAACTTGACAACGTTCTCTGCGGCAGGACCCTTCTTACCCAAGACGATAACCCAACTCCACCCTCTCACCATCCGCGAGCGAACGGAACCCATCGGCCTGAATCGCCGATTGATGAACGAAACAGTCCTTCTTCCCCTCGTCGGGTGTTGTAAACCCAAATCCCTTCGCGTCGTTGAATCACTTCACTACCCCACTGCTGCGCATCGAACCGCTCCGTTCAAGGGATCACCGCTCCAGCCGGGCCATGTTAGAGAGCGGACCGGGGGCTGTCAACGTCGATACGAGGGAGAGGCGGCGTCAGCTGAAGGTCAACAACTTTGCCCGAATCACATTCGGGAGGGCTCCGATCGCAGAGATGATCTCGGGGGGTACTTCCCCGTCCACCTCGACGAGCGCGATCGCCGCTCCGGACGAATCCCGCCCGAGATGGAAGGTGGCGATATTGATGCCCCGGCTCCCGAGGGCCGAGCCGAGTGCGCCGATGAATCCGGGCTTGTCACGGTTTCGCGTGTAGAGCATCCGCGGGCCGAGGCGGGCCTCCATCGATATGCCTTCCACGTCCACCACGCGGGGGCGAGCCTCGTGGAAGAGCGTCCCCGCGAGCGTCCGCTCGCCCCGCTCCGTCCCGACCGTCAGGCGGATCAGCGATTGATACCCCTCCGCGTTCGGTCGCTCGACCGTCGTGACCTCGATGTTCCGCTCCTCGGCTACCACGGGGGCATTCACCGCATTCACGTTGGCAAGGAGAGGAGCGAGGAGACCCTCGAGTGCCGCCGCCGTGATGGGCCGGTTGTTTAGCCCGGCTGCCTCGCCGGCGTAGGTAATCGTGACGGACTTGAGTCCCGTCTCCGTGATCTGGCCGGCGAAGCTCCCGAGCTGGCGGGCGAGTTCGATGTAGGGGTGAAGAAGGGGCGCCTCCTCGGCGGAAACCGACGGCATGTTAAGCGCGTTCGTGACCGCGCCCGTGAGGAGGTAGTCGGCCATCTGCTCGGCGATTTGCACGGCAACCTTGTCCTGCGCCTCACCCGTGGCGGCGCCGAGGTGCGGCGTCGCGACGACGTTCTCGAGATCGAAGAGGGGATGGGCTCCGGGCGGTTCCATACCGTACACATCGAGTGCCACACCAGCCACACGCCCGGACTTGAGAGCCGCGTAGAGCGCTTCTTCATCAATGAGGCCACCCCTCGCGCAGTTGACGATCCGAACCCCCGGCTTCGCCCTGGCAAGCGTATCGCCGTTCAGGATGTTCCGCGTGCCGTCCGTGAGTGGGGTATGGAGCGATATGAAGTCGGCCCGCTCGAGGAGCTCGTCGAGATCAAGCCGTTCGACTCCGAGCTTCGTCGCCCGATCGGGCGAGAGGAAGGGATCCGCGGCGATCACTCGCATCTTCAGCCCCTGAGCCCGGGACGCCACGATCGACCCGATGTTCCCGCAACCGATGAGGCCGAGGGTCTTTCCCGCGAGCTCGACCCCCATGAAGCGGGACTTCTCCCACTTCCCGCTCCGGGTCGAGCGATCGGCCTCGGGAATCTGGCGGGCGAGCGCCATGAGTAGGGCGATTGAGTGCTCGGCCGTGGTGACGGAGTTGCCGAAGGGCGCGTTCATCACGATTACGCCGTTCGTCGTCGCACCCCGCACGTCGACGTTGTCGACGCCGATTCCCGCCCGGCCCACGACCCGGAGCTCCCGGGCGGCCTCGAGGATCCGGGGCGTCACCTTCGTCGCAGAGCGAACCGCGAGCCCGCCAAAGTCCGGGATGATCTCCGCCAGCTCGTCTTCTGAGAGCCCCACCTTGGTGACACACTCGATCCCGCGGTCCCTGAACAGCTCCTCGGCTCGGAGACTCATCCGGTCCGCGATCAGTACCCTAGCCACGCAGCACCTCCCCGAAGGCCCAGTCGAGCCACGGCGTAAGCCTCTCGAGGTCCGAGCTCTCGACCGTCGCGCCGCCCCAGATCCGAAGTCCAGGCGGCGCATCCCGGTAGCTCGCGATGTCGAAGGCCACGCCCTCCCGGTCTAGGAGCCCCGCGAACTCCTTGATGAACGCGGCCTGCTCGCCGAGGCTCCGCCCGGTGACGGCCGGATCGACGATTTTGAGGCAGATCGAGGTGGGCGAGCGCGTCTCCGGGCGATGGGCGAGGAAGTCCACCCAGGCTGTCCGGGCGACCCATGCATCGACGACATCGAAATTCGCCCTCGTTCTTCCGATGAGGGCGTCGCTCCCCCCTTCGTTCTCGGCCCAGCGGAGGCCGTCCAAGGCGTCCTCGACGCAGAGCATCGAGGGCGTATTGATTGTCGAGCCCGTGAAGATTCCCTCGTTCAACCCCGATCCCTTCGTCAGGCGAAAGAGCTTCGGGAGCGGCCGCTCGGGTCTGAATGACTCGAGTCGCTCGACGGCCCTCGGCCCAAGCGCGATCATCCCGTGCGCCGCCTCTCCCCCGAGCACCTTCTGCCACGAATACGTGAGCGCGTCGAGCCGGTCGAAGGGGATCTCCATCCCGAGAACGGCGGACGTCGCATCGCAGAGCGTGAGCCCCTCGCGGCCGGTCGGGATCCAGTCCCCGTCCGGCACACGGACCCCCGACGTTGTGCCATTCCAGACGAAGACGACATCCCGGTCCGTGTCCACGGCGCCCAAATCCGGGAGTTCCCCGTACGCCGCCTCGTGGAGTCGTACCCCCTCGAGGCCGAGGTTCTGCACGTCCCTGGCCCAGCCCGAGCCGAAGCTCTCCCAAGCTAGGACCTCCACCCCCCGGGCCCCGAGAAGCGACCAGATCGCGATTTCGAAAGCACCTGTGTTCGAGCCTGGAACGATCCCGAGGCGGTAACCCTCCGGGAGGCCCAGAAGGTCACGGGACCGCGCGATGACTTCCGCGAGCCGCTCCTTCGCGGGCCGGGCGCGATGCGAACGGCCCAAGAGCGCGCCCCCGAGGCCGCGAAGGTTCCAGCCCGGTCGCTTCGTAGTCGGCCCCGACCCGAATCTCGGGTTTTCGGGACGGATGGATGGCTTCATGAACGCACGTGGCAGGCCGAATGGCCGAGGTGCACAATTCCGTGTATCGAAGGAGCTGAACGCCGCGTCTCTCGCGCCGTGGAGCAGCGGATGCGGAAGTCTAAGGAAATGCCCCTTCGCGTCAACTCAGAGCCAGGCCTGCGGGGAGACCCTACGTCTCCACGACTGCGTCGCCCCACAACTTCCGGGAGCTCGGCCTTGAAGAGCCTCTCTGCAGTCAACGGCACCTTCGGGAGCCCTCCCCCTCCCCTCGGACGGCCTTCCAGTCACCCGAACGCGCCAAGCCGGCGGCTCGAGAGACAAGGTGGTAGGCCGCGGCCGTCCGGTTACGGCGATGCCTAGAGAGCGGGGGTAAGCGGCGGTGGCCGGCGGCGCATCGTGGCCTGCTCGTACGCGTATCCGAGCCCGAAGAGGAGCCCCTCCGAATAGGGTCGTCCGAGGAATTCGATGCCAACCGGCAGCTCCTCGGTGGTGAAGCCGGCTGGTACCGTGAGCGCCGGGTACCCGAGTGCCGGACTCAAGCCACGATTGCTTCCCTTGCCGTATTCGTCCGGAGCGTCAGGGTTCATCAGGACATCGACGGGTATGAGTGCCGGAGAATGGTCGAAAGTCGAGTAGACAAGGGCATCTAGCTCGTGGTCGGCCATCGCCGCGAGGGTGCGGATCCGAAGCTCCTCGCGGGCCGCCTCCGCCTCCCGGAACGCCGGGTCATCCGTGGTGCGATTGAGTGCGCTTACATGGTCGTAGCGGCGGCGCGCCGTGAGCTCATCGGAGACGGCAATCTCGACGAGCGAGCGCACGGGCGGGTCCACGAGCTCGGCAAGGTAGGCAGCCACCGAGGCCTCGGTCTCGTGGTTCGAGCCGGTCTGCTCAAGAAGCTCAACGAGGCCCTCGATCTCCAAGGGATCCACGATCTCGGCACCCCGCGCCTCGAGGTCGGCGACTGCGCGGTCAACGACGGTCCTCACCCGTGCGTATTCCTCCGAATCGGGCTCGGTGCTGGCATCCATCGGTGTTCGAATCACCCCGAGGCGGACACGCTCGAGCGCATCCTCGCGGAGAAATGCAGTGTAGCTCTCCGGTATGTTCCCCACGCTGCTCGCGGTTATCCGGTCGTTCGGATCGTACCCGGCGATGACGTCCGTGAGGATCGCCGCGTCTCGGACGGTCCGCGTGATCGGGCCCAGGGTGTCTCGAGTCGGGCTCCCCAGGAACATCCCGGATCGGCTCACGAGTGGCAACGTGGGCCTTAGACCGACCGTGCTCGTGTGCGCGGCGGGCCCGCGGATCGAGCCGCCGGTGTCCTCCCCGATCGTGACCGTCGCAAAGTTTGCCGCCGCCGCGATGCCGCTCCCGCACGAGGACCCGCTCGGATTTCGATCCAGGGCATAGACATTGCGGCAAAGGCCGAATGCGGATCCGGCGTAACCCTGCGCGAACTCGCCCATCGTCGCCTTCCCGAGGATGATTGCCCCCGCCTCCCGCATCCGAACGACGATCGTCGCATCCCGTCCTGAATCGAAGTCCTCGAAGAGGACCGATCCGTAGGTGGTTGGCATCCCCGCCACCTCGACTTGGTCCTTGACGAGGACCGGGATGCAGTGAAGGGGTCCGACCGGGCCGTCGGCTGCGCGGGTTCGGTCGAGTTCGCGTGCGCGTTCGAGCGCCTCGGGGTTGACCGTTTGGACCGCGTGAATCGCGGGCCCTTGGCGATCGAATCGCTCGATGCGGTCCAGGTATCCTTGCACGAGCTCGACGCACGTCAGCTGACCGGCGTCGAACGCTCGATGGATGTCGTCGATCGTGGCCTCGAGAATCTCGAACCCCTGCCCCGCCGCGGCACGGGGCGAGGGGGCCGCGAGGAGGCCGAGAGAGACCGAGAGGGGGAGGAGCTTCCAAAGTCGCATTTTCGTCATTGTGGTGTTCGCTGTTGCCCTGTACCCTCGATCACCCCGCGTCCGCGGAGCCCCGTGGCGGTGAGAGTTTGCCGTAGACGGTCCCAACGATCGTCGACCCAACGAGGAGGAGGACCGCGCTCGCGACCGCGGCCACCACCCCGCGATCCCCGGTGAGGACGTAGTAGACGTCGACGAGGAGGATCTGCGAGACCGCGATGAGGAGCGCGGCACGCACGGGATCGCCAACCGCCTGGGTTGCGCGGTCCAGTAGGAAGACGAAGAGGACCACGGCGATCAGGAGCGCGAGCCAGCCGGGTACGACGGCCCCGGTCGGCATGTCGTTCGCAAGGATGGGACCGAAGAAGTAGGTGATGCCTACGAGGTTCACGATGTATCCGACGCCGAGCGCGCCTAGGATCGGCTTCATTCTGCCGCTCATGACAGCTCTCCTCTCTTCCGGGCGAATCGATGTAACCGCACTCCGGGGACGGACGGCCCGGAAGCTGAGATACTCTCGCACGGCGGGGGAAGCAAACCGGCGCCTGACCACCCACCCCGCTACGCGTCATGGCACCGCCCTCCTCCGGCATCACTCCGGCTACTGGCACGGGCAGCCCCGGGCTCAGAACGGGTAGAGGAGCGGGAGGAAGAGGGTAGCCAAGATCCACATCAGGGCATTCATGAGCACGCCGATCTTCACGAAGTCGGTGAACTCATACCCCCCCGGGCCGAGGACGATCAGGTTCGTGGGGTAGCCGATCGGGGTCGCGAAACTCGCGCTCGCGGCGAAGCAGATCGCAAGCATGAAGGGACGCGGGTCCACGCCCACCTGCGTAGCGAGCTGTAGTGCTAGCGGTGCAAGGAGAACGGCGGTGGCCTTGTTGGAGAGAAAGTTCGTGACGAGGCTCGTGAAGAGATAGAATGCGCTGAGAAGCACCCACGGACCGCTCCCTCCCACGAGGTTCATCAGTCTCGAGACGGCCTCCTCAGCAAGCCCTGTCGTCTCCATCGCCACACCGAGCGGAATCGTGCCCGCGAGGAGGAGGAGAACCGACGCGTCCAGCGACCCAAAGGCCTCGTCGGCCCGAAGACACCGGGTGGCGATCATAAGTCCCGCGCCAGCAACGGCGAAGATCACGATCGGAAGTGGGGTGAAGGCAGCGAGTCCCACGACGGAGAGCATGATCGCCACGGCGATCGGTGCACGCTCCCGTCGGCGGATCAGCCCCTCGAGCCCCTCGGCGAGGAGGAATGCCTCGGTCTCGCGAAGCGCCCCGAACCCGCGGTCGGAACCCTGAAGGAGGAAGACATCCCCCTCCTTCAGGCGCACATCCCGGATGTTCTTCCGGTGGTGGCGCCCGCCCCGCTGGAGTGCCAGCACTTTCACTCCATAGTTGTGGTTGAATCGGAGATCCGCGACCCGCCGCCCGACGAAGGGCGAGCCCGGCAACACGACCGCCTCGGCGACGACAAGTTCGACTGTGTGCATCGAGACGAGTTGATCGTCCTCAAGCACTGGGGCGAGGGCGGAACGAGTCGAGGTGAGAAATTCCGTGATCCCCCTCGACGTCGCACTGACGATGAGCGAGTCGCCGACCTCGAAGACGAGTTCCTCGGCATCCCCGTACATGATCACGTGCTCGCCCCGGATCAGTTCGAGTAGGCGGACGTCGCCCCTCGCCGGGAAGACCTCGCCTACCCGCATTCCCGGGAGGCGGGAGCCGGGGTGGAGCACGATCTCGGTTACGAACTGCGCCGTCCGCTCGCGAGTCATCATCGCCATGAGCGAGGTCCGCTCCGGGAGAATCCGCCGCCCCACCGTCAGGAGGAAGAGGACGCCGCCGGCGAGGAGGATGAGGCCCATCGGGGTGAACTCGAACATCTGAAAACCGGTGGGCTCGGCCCCCTGCGCCGCCTGCCACGCCCGGAAGATGTCGTGCACTAGGACGTTCGTGCCCGTCCCGATCAGGGTGCACGTGCCGCCGAGGATCGCGAAGAAGCTGAGCGGGATCATGAGCTTGGAAGGATTGATCTCGAGCTCGCGAGAGAGCGCGAGGACCACCGGAACGAACATCGCGACGACCGGGATGTTGTTCATGAGCGCGCTCGTGGGCGGTACGGTGAGTGCCAGCAAGACGAGCACGCGCGTCGGACTCCCCTTCGCTCCTTGGCGAATAAGGTTTGTCACCATATCGAGGGTGCCCGTCCGCGCCAGGCCGGCCGACACCACGAAGAGGGAGGCGATCGTCACCGTTGCCGGGCTCGAGAAACCCGACAAGGCCTCCTCAGCCCCCAGGATTCCCGTCAGATAGAGCGCGGGTGGGATGAGTAGCGACGTGACCCCGATCGGGAGCCACGTCGTCACATAGAGTGCGACGGCCCCGGCCATGATGAGGAGAAGAAATGTCGTTTCCATGGCGGTGATGCTAATCCGGATCGGCGATCGGGGCCCGGCCGGCTCTTGCCGGCCTTGGCACGAGTACGCCACCGTTGAGATTCCGCCCCGGCGCCCTGCTTGAGCGTTCCACTTCGTACGTCTCGATCACCGCGACCGTGAACCCGTCCCTCGGCGAGGATGAGCGGGGTGCCCCTATCAGCAGCTGGCCTCCGGAATCCGTCGTCTTCGCCCGGCCCGGCCGGGCCGCCATGGATCCGCTCCCGAGCGTTGGTGGCCTAGGCGGTAGTATACGCCGGCTGTCCCCTGTGCGGGAGTACGTGCGGCAGCGGTGGCCTACGCAAAGCAGGCGCATCATGGGGTGGCTCGTGGCGGTGGCGGGTACGCTCGGTTGTGGGTCGAGACGGAGGCACTCCCCGAGTGGGAAGGAGCCCGTTACGCGGGGGAGAGCTCCGTCAGCCGACCGGTCAGGCGGTTGTAGACAAAACCGCCCACCCGATCCTTATGAAGGAAAACGGGGCTGGTCAGGATCCGAGTCGGCCCGCGAGGGCGGCGAACCAGCAGAAACCCAAGCCGGGTCGAGGTCCCAGGCCACCCAAGGCTTCGGAGCTGCATCCCGCTCTCAAAAGAGCTCCAGTTGGCCGGGAGGCTCTGCACCTCGCTCGAGGTTCGACCCGGAAACACCGAGAAGCCGCGTACTCCTCGCCCCCGCGTCCGTTAGCCGAAGTAGCTCTCTTGCCGTCGCTGCGATGAGCGCAGCAGATGCCGTGGGTGTCTCCAAGCTCCGGGACCGGGTCAGCGTCGTGAAGTCAGGATAGCGAACCTTGACGGTGATCGTGCGCGCCAGGATTCCTCGTTCCGCGAGGCCCGAAGCGACGCGCTCCGAGAGCCCGTCAACCTCGGGGTCCATCTCCGCCAGGCTCCCCAGATCCGTCTCGTACGTCCGCTCGTGCCCAAGGCTCTTACGCGTCCGGTTCGAACGGACCGGACGCTTGTCGATTCCGCGGGCAAAGTCGTGAAGCCGCTGGCCGTGTCGCCCGAAGCGGCGGCCTAGCGTCGCGAGCTTGACCCCGCGCAGATCGGCGATCGTCTTTACGCGGAGCTCACGAAGTGCCCGCTCCGTCGCCGGTCCGACGCCGAGCAGACGACGCACGGGGAGAGGAGCGAGAAACGACTGAACCTGATGAGGCTTCACTATAGTGAGACCATCGGGCTTGTCTGCGTCCGAGGCGATCTTCGCCACCAACCGGTTCGGCCCCACCCCGACGCTGACGGTCAGCCCGCGCTCCCCCCGCACCCGTTCGCGGATCTCCCGGGCGATCCCCGTCGCACTCCCGTGGCGTTCGAGGTGGTCGCTGACGTCGAGGTAGGCTTCATCGAGCGAGGCTGGCTGCACGAGCGGCGTATAGTCCCTGAAGATCTCGAAGATCGCCTTCGACTCCGCACGGTAGAGTGCGAAGTCGGGCGTCAGGAAGACGGCGTCGGGACAGCGCCGGACGGCGTGGGCTGCGGGCATCGCAGAGCGGATCCCGAATCGCCGAGCCTCGTAGCTCGCGGCCGCCACCACACCGCGCCCGGCCGGGCTCCCGCCGACGACGATAGGTTTCCCGCGAAGCACGGGATCATCCCGCATGTGCACCGCGGCGTAGAAGCAGTCCATGTCGCAGTGCAAGATGCGACGGATCCCGTCCGAGTCAGGCGCATACGTGCTCAACTCGACTCACCTCGGTGCACTGATGCGAGAAAGGGGTGAGTGATCACGATCGTAGACCGAATATATGCCGAACACCGGCACGGGCAACCAACGGTGGGTCGTGGCCTTGCCACGGGCACGCACCACCCTTCGCGGGGCGAAACCGATTCCGGTGCCTTTCGCCATCGACGGGACCGGGCGACCCTTGTCCCGCAATACGCGGGGCATATGCTTCCGAGGGTCGCGCCGCTAAGCCGCCATCGGCAGAGCCCGCGCTCCGTGCCGCGTGGCCTCCGGCTTCCCGGCGCGCTCCGAGCCGCCGAAGCGCCGGTTCCCCGAAAGCACCCCGGCCTGACAATCGAGGAGGCATTTGCCTTTCGTGAGCGGCACGACTTGCTCGAGCCGGAAGCTGTCGGCACGTAAAGACCGGATTGCGGGGCCGCGCGCGGCTCCATCCCCGTCGACGAGGCCGTTGCTTCGCCGATGCCTCATCTTCCTCCCGCTCGTGATCCCGGCATGGGCGTCGGCCCAGGAGCCGCCGCCGGATCACGTACCCAGTCCAGGCCGGAGTGACGAGGTTCTTACCACGGCCAGAAAGAAGGCCAGTCCAGAGGCCGCACAGTGGGTGCCCGCTGCCATCAATGTCCTGACTGGTGAAGAGCTCTCCCGCCGCCACGCCACCGACCTCGAGGACTTGAGCTATGCACTGCCCAACGTGGCGTTCGACGCGATCGGGACCGGAAAGGGAATCGCCAACTTCTCGATCCGCGGCCTGGGTGTCTCGGGCTCGATCCCCTCGATCGATCCCACGGCCGGCGTGTTCGTGGATGGCGTGTACCTCGGCGTCAATTACGGTGCCGTCATGGACCTTCTCGATCTGGAAGCCGTCGAAGTCCTTCGCGGCCCGCAGGGGCTTCTCTTTGGACGGAACGTCACGGGCGGGGCCGTCCTTCTGCGCTCGAGGCGGCCGGGTGGGGGGTACACTTCGAATTCGGAGGTGAGGGTCGAGACCGGGCCGGACACCCGGATTACAGGGGGCGTCGAGGGCTGGTTCGAGAACGGCGCGCCCGGTGGCGGTGCCGTCGGCGCCGAATCGGCGTGGGCGCTCGCCCACGGGGGACGGCTCTCGACTCGAGTGAGCATCGCGCATCGGGATGCGAGCGAAGTCTTGGGGGACAACCGGGGAGTTCTCGATGCCGGCGACCTCCTCGACGCCAGCGTCGCATTCTCGCCGTCGGATGCGCTCACCCTCGTCCTGTACGGACAGAATAGAATCTGCTGAACGAGGTCCTGCGGCGAAGCGATTTCCGGCTCACGGGCCTCGTTGAGTCCACGTACTCCCCCTTGAAGGAGGGACGCGTTCTCGGCGTCGAGGTACGCGGGAGGTTGCAGCGAGAGGCGGAGCCTCCAGGCAGGGGAACCGGATCGAGGTGACACTGTCCCGGGGCTAAGCCGTAGGGTCGGCTATCCCCCGGCACCTTGAGTGGCCCCGGCAGCGCCCGGTACGCCCTCCCCCGCCGGTGCTGTGCTACGCTACTCGGGAGTCGGCTCCCAGTCGATGCGTCGCAGCCGCCGTTATCCGCCGTCCGCACGGAGGGAGGCAAGAGGAGAGGCTCTCAGCACCGGCCAGCTCACCGACCACCCGACGACAACGGCCAGAAGCAGGATCCCGAGCCAGAGGCCGGCCAGGCCCATCCAGGGGAGCGTACCCTCGATATCGAATTGCCAGCGGAGCATCAGGTCCCCCGCGAGGCCACCGAGGATGAGCCCGCTCGCAGCTCCGATCCCGCCGAGGGCAGCGTACTCTGCGAGGAGTACGCCCCGGATCGTCCCCCGCGAGGCCCCGAAGGTCTTCAGGAGCACGCTCTCCCGATGGCGCTTGAAGCGGCTCGTAAGGAGGGAGGCGAAGAGGACGGTCGCACCCCCGGCGAGAACGAACCCCGCCAGGGCCTGGAAGACGAGGCCGATCTGGCCCGTCAGCCGCTCGAGTGTCTCCTGAACGAGTGATATGTCGAGAAATGAGACGTTCGGAAAACCGTCGAGGAGGGCGTCCTGGATACGCTGGCGCACCCCGGGATCTTCACTCGAGGAGAGTGAGACCAGGGTTGCCGGCGCCCCGTCGAGTGAGCCGGGTTCGAAGACCACGAAGAAGTTCGGCTGAATCGACGACCACTCGACCTCCCGAAGGGAAGAAATGACGGACGCGACCCGAACACCTTGCACGTTCCAGACGAGTCCGTCCCCAATCTCGACCCCAAGCCTCTCCGCGAGATCTACCTCCAGGGAGACCTTCGCCGCCCCCTCTCGGACGGCCGCCTGGACGGAGGGCGGATCCTCGCCCGCGCCCCGCCACCACCGCCCGGCGGTCAGTCTCTCGGCGGGCCCCTGCTCCGCCCGATACGTATTGCGGTATAGGCGGTTGTACATCCAGCGTCCACGCGAACCGCCGCCGGCCAGGATCTCCTCGACCGGCTCCCCGTCGACCTCATCGAGCCGGGCGGGTACGATCGGGATGAGTCCGTCTTCCACCCCTTCCGAGCGAAGCAGCCCGCGGACCCCGTCCGCCTGATCCGCCTGAATGTCGAAGAGGACGAGGGTGGGCTGGTCGGGCCTGACCTCGACGCCGAGGGCCGAGCGAAGGTGCGTCTCCACGACCACAAGCGCGCTCATGAGGAAGGCGCCCGCTCCGAGCGCCACCACGACCGTCCCCGTCTGATTGCCGGGGCGGAAGAGTCCGGCGAGCCCCTGACGGAGCGCGAAGGGTGCCCGCCGGGGGAAGAGGCGGCGAGAGACGTGGGCCAGTGCGATCCCGGTTAGGCCGAGGAGGAATAGGACCCCGATCGTCGCACCCGTCACGATCGCGGCGTCGCTCGCATCTCCGAGCTGAAAGGCACAGAGGCCGAAGAGGCTTGCCGCAAGGAGTAGGACGACCCCCGTCTCCCCCCGCCCGACCCGGAAGCCCTGCATCTCGACGGCCCCCCGAAGGGCGCCAAGCGGCGACACGGCGTGGACACGAAGGAGGGGAAAGAGGGAGCAGAGGACGGCCACCCACACGCCGAGGAGCCATCCGGCGGCGATCACCGCCGGATGGAGCCCGGGGGAGATTTCGAAGGGGAGGACGTCCGAGAGGAGAACGGGTGCCGCGAACTGAAGGCTCACGCCGAGAATGACCCCGGCTCCGGCACCGAGCCCCCCAAGGGCCGACGCCTGGAGGAGGTAGGCGCGAACGAGCGTTCCGCTCCGCGCCCCCATGCACCGGAGGACGGCCATGGAAGGGAGCCTCTCCTCAAGGTAGACATTCACCGCGCTCCCCACCCCGATCCCGCCTAAGAGGAGCGCCAAGAGACCGACGAAGCCGAGATAGCGGGTCAGGTCGCCGAAGCCGGAGGCGAATCCCTCGGCCTCGCGCTCCGCCGTTTCGATCGATACGCCGAAGCGCTGGAACTCCGCTCGATACCGCCGCCGGATGCCGGCGGCCTCCTCCGCCTCCGCAAGGGCGATCCATGCCCGGTGCTGGGCGAGGCTTCCGAAATCCACGAGTCCCGAGGCCGGGAGATCTTCGAGCGAAATGTAGACGGGAGGACCCGCCACCCACTCGATCCCGAAGTCAACGGGAAGTCCCGAGACAGCCCCCCGCGCCTCGAGGAAAAGCGTCCCGATCCGGAGTGAGTCGGAGAGGCTGAGGCCGAGCTGGCCGAATACCTGCGCGTCCGCGAGCACCCCGCCGCGCTCCGGGAGCCGCGACCACGCTCCCGCGGGATCCTCCTCGACGACCCCAACCGCGGGAAAATGCTCGTCGACCGCATTTACCTGGAGAAGCCGGGCGCGCCCGGAGCCGGGAGCCGCAACCACCGAGGCAAGGCTCGTTCCATGGGCCACGACGGCCCCCCCCGCTGCGAGCGAATCGAGGACGTGGAGCACCCGGGCGTCGAGAGGAAGGGAGGCCTGGAGCCGCAGGTCTCCCCCGAGGAGGTTCCTGGCCTCGCCCCGGGCCGAGGCCGCCGCATCTCGCTGCGAGCCGTAGAGTGCCACGAGTGCCCCGACGCCGAGCGCGATCGCCACGAGGTACCAGCCGACTCTCCGGAGGCCCGAGCGTCCTTCCCATACGGCGAGGCGAAGCGCGAAGGGGAACTCCACCTACCGGATCTCCTCGAGGCCGCCGTCCGCGAGCTTCACAACGCGATCCGCCCCGGCGGCGATCTCCTCGTCGTGGGTCACGAGGACCATCGTCGTACCCCTCACCTCGTTCAGCTCGCGGAGAAGTCCCACGATGCGATCCCCCGTCTCCCGATCCAGATTCCCGGTGGGCTCGTCCGCGAAGAGGATCCCGGGTTCCGTTACGAAGGCCCGTGCGAGCGCCACCCGCTGCTGTTCACCGCCGGAGAGCTCTGCCGGGTAATGGCGGATCCGGTCTCCGAGCCCCACTTGTTCCAGAAGGGTGACTGCGCGCCGCCGGACCTCTTCGGCCGAACGCCGCTGCGACCGCGGCGCGAGCTCGAGTGGCACCTGGACGTTCTCGAGCGCGGTAAGGGAGGTCAGGAGGTGAAAGGTTTGAAACACGAAGCCCACATGAACGGCTCGAAACTCTGCGCGCCCATCCTCGGTAAGAGCCGAGAGCCGGGTCTCGCCGAGTCGGACTTCGCCGCGGGTGGGCCGGTCGAGGCCGGCCATGAGCCCAAGGAGGGTGGTCTTCCCGCTCCCGGACGGCCCGACGACCGCCACGGAATCTCCCGAATCCACCCGTAGGTTCAGCCCGGAGAGAATCGAGAGTGTACGACTCCCGCTTCGGTACTCCTTCGCCAGCCCGGTGACCTCGATGCGCATCCGCCCGCCCGCCCTCTTTGCTCTCTCGGTCATTCTGGCCGGATGCGGTGCCCCTGGATCGCAGGGAACTCCCCCCGCAGGCCAAGAGGCTCCCTCTCTCGACCCGTCGCCGGTCACGGTTCCCGATCCGAACCGTCCTGACCTGTTACGCCCGGCGGATTCGGAAGGTTCGCCGCCGGGGGCGGAGGGTGCGGCTGGCTCGGAGCTCCGGGTGATCTTCCTCGGGACGAGTCTGACGGAGGGGCTCGGCCTGGAGAGGCCCGGCGTCGAGGCGTGGCCGGCCCGGATCGGCGAGCTGGCCGACTCGGCTGGCGTGGCCGTGGAGATCGTGAATGCGGGACTGAGCGGGGAGACGAGCGCGGGCCTCCTCAGGCGTCTCGACTGGGTGATGCAGGGATCGCCTGACCTTGTGGTGGTGGAGACTGGCGCGAATGACGGCCTCCGCGGTCTCCCCGTCGAGCAGTTGACGGAGAACTTGGGCGAGATCCTACGGCGGCTTCGAAGCGGGCATCCAAACGTCCCGGTGGCGGTGGCCCAGATGGAGGCGCCGCCGAATATGGGCGCGGACTATACGGACGCATTCAGGACGGCGTACCGGACGGTGACGGCCGAGCACGGCTACCTTCTCCTCCCCTTCCTCCTCGAGGACATCGCCGGGAGGAGGGAGCTGAATCAAGGGGACGGGATCCACCCGACGGCGGAGGGTCACTGGTTAATGGCCCGACGCGTCTGGCCCGCACTCGAAGTGCTCCTGCGCTCGGCGAGCGGGGACTGAGCCCGGTGACCATGTATCCGTTTCGGATCGCCGGGATCGTCCTCGGTGCGGTCGCGGTCGTCTGCGTGGCTTTTCTCCTCGTCGGCCTTGCACTCCCCGCGACCTGGGAGACGGAGCGGGCCATTGAGATCGCGGCCGCCCCGGAGGACATCTTTCCCCTACTTAGCGGTGCCGCCCAGTGGGAAGCGTGGACGCCGTCCCCCGACTCCGGGGTCGAGCTATTCGGCCCGGGCGAGGGAGCCGGCTCGGGCCGCAGGTGGGACGACCCGGGGTACGGACAGGGCGAATTCGTGATCACCTCGACCGTGCCCACGCGCGAGGTGACCTACGAGGTGGCCGTGCAGGAGGGCTCGATTCGGATTCGCGGAACGATCGAGTTGAGCACCGTCGCCGCGGGAACGAGGATCTGCTGGAGGGAGGTCGGAGACTTCGGGTGGAATCCCCTTCTCGGTTACCTGGCCGGGCGGATGCAAGAGTTGCAGGGTGAGCAGCTAGCGGCCTCGCTCGAAACGCTGCGGGGGCTCGTCGAGAGTCGCGTCAGGGAGCCGCGCGGCTGAGTCGGAAGAGATCGGCGTTCGTCCTCGTCTTTCGCATGACGTTGAGGAGCCCTTGCATCGCCTCGACCGGACTCTGCCCGGCGAACTGCCGCCGTAACGCCTGGGAGATGGCGAGCGCCTCCGGACTCAGAAGGAGCTCCTCGCGCCGGGTGGCCGATCCGACGATGTCGATCGCCGGGAAGATGCGCTTGTCCGCCAGCTCTCGGTTGAGTACTACCTCGCTGTTCCCCGTGCCCTTGAACTCCTCGAAGATCACCTGGTCCATCCGCGAGCCCGTGTCCACGAGAGCGGTGGCGACGATCGTCAACGACCCGCCGTGCTTCGGGTGGACCTTTCGGGCGCTCCCGAGGAAGCGCTTGGGTTTCTCGAGCGCCGTTGCATCGAGGCCCCCCGTGAGGGTCCGGCCGCTCCCCTCTTCCACTGTGTTGTAGGCCCGCGCAAGCCTCGTGATCGAATCAAGGATGACGACCACGTCCTCGCCGAGTTCGACCCGCCGCCGGGCCCGCTCGAGCGTGACCTCGGCGAGAGCCGTGTGCCGCTCGGCGGGATAGTCGAAGGAGGAGGCCACGACCTCCCCGAAGCCGCACGCCTCCATCTCCGTGATCTCTTCCGGCCGTTCGTCGAGGAGGAGGATAAAGAGGGTGCACTCCGGGTGGTTCCGCACGACCCCTTCCGCCACGCGCTGCAGAACCGTGGTCTTTCCAGCCTTCGACGGTGCCACGATCATCGCGCGTTGCCCCTTCCCGAGGGGGCAGAAGAGATCGATCACCCGGTCCGTGTAGTCCGGCTTACCCCCATGAACCATCCCGCACTCGAGGGTGAGATGCTCGTTGGGATGGAGGGCGGCCAGCCGTTCGAAGCGCGGGCGGTCCCGTACCTCGTTCGGCGGCCGTCCGTTCACGAGCTGAAGCCGGGTCAGCGGTGCGGCCTTCCCGTTCTTCGGACGTCCACCGACGTGCCCTGAGAGTTCATCGCCCGTCCGGAGCCCGAAGCGGGAGACGATCTTGCCGCCGACGTAGATGTCTTCCTTACTGGGTACGTATCCCGCCGTCCGTCGGCGTATGAACCCCGAGCCGCCGGAGAGCACCTCCAGTACGCCCAACCACTGTTCGTTGGTCACCGTGTCGCAATCGCGAGGATGAGTTGAACCCTTGCGGGGTGGGGGCCCCTGCCTTCCGCCGGAACCCGCGGGGGGACCGAGGGTTCGAATGACACCTAGGAGCCTACACCCTACAGCGGATGTCCGCTGAGGACAAGGGATGGCTGGCTACTCTACCTGGGGTTCGAGTGATGTCTTCCGGTGAGCGCTCGGCAGATACGGAGGCCGCGGGAGCGGCCGAGGCGGACGACCGTGTCGGATGGCTCGGCGCACTCGTCCTCGCGCTGACACCCTTCGCCATCTTCGCGGCGCTCGCGATCCTGGACAGCTTCATCCGCTAGTGGAGGCGTTCGCTCGCGGATCGAGTGTCCTCCGCTGCGGACAGCTGCGTCTGGAGGTGAACCGCGGTAGTGGTGCAAGCGGCGCCAAGGCTGCGGCCGGATCGACGGGACATGGGGTCCCAACCTAGTTTCCGCGATGGAGTTACGCGATGCAGGAGGCATCTCGCCGGAGGCGCTCCCGGAGGTGGAACGGCTCTTGCAGCCTCGATGGGTGAACACCACTCCGCTCGCAGGAGGACTCAGATGAACTCCGAGCCACAGCCAGCCCCGCCTGAGATCTCGTCCCGCTCCAGCTCCGCACCGCTCCATCGGAGTCGCCAGCTCCTCCGGGCCTCCGCACCGCTCCTCCTCACGTGTCTCTTAGTCTCTCGACCCGCAGATGCCCAATCGTTTGGACTCGGACTCTCGACGCGGAGCGGGAGCGCACCCTCGCAGTCGTCGGTCTGGGTCGGCGTGAGGCTGGGCCTCCACGGTTCACCGACGTACGGGCGAGGCGTGAGTTGGACTTCGCCGGGGCACATGTTCGGACACGGGTACCGGCCCCAGAGGTGGCGTTCGCACGGTCCCACGATCTGGAACGCGCGGCCGGGGTGCTGGGACGTCGTCCGGGGCCCGTTCCCGCGGGGCCTCCACGGCTGCTTGCCGCCCTGGGGGTACGGCTTCCATTGGTCCCGTCCAGCCTTCGCATGGGCCCGCTACCCCCTTCCCCTCCCCTACGGGGGTCACTCCTATCTCGGGGACGGGGTATGGAGCAGCAGTTGGTCTCTCAGTCTGCACCTCTCCTTCGGCCGATCCTTCGGGTACGGTTGGCGTGGAGGACGCAGGTACGTAGCGGCAGGGTACGGTCACTATGTCGCCTCCCGGTTCGCTCCCTGGGCCGCCCGCCGGGTCTTCTACGTGGTGCCTGGACCCCGCTCGGGCATCCGGAGTGGGCCACGTGCGCTTCGCACCGCCGCACCGCCGCGAGTCGGGAGTGGTGGCTGGGTCTCCCGGGCTCGAGTGAGGAGGGAAACGGTTTCGCCCTCCACCCCGACTCGCGCCGCGATGACCCGCACTCGGGCGGCTGCCCCGGCCAGTGAGGCGCAACCGGCACACCGACGCACTCTCTCCCGGAGCGGCCCGATCACGAACCAGCCGCCGGCCAGCTCGAACTTCCGGAGAGCCGTACCTCGAGCATCCGTCACTCCCCGCCGAGAAGCGGGAAGGCCCGAGAATACGCCGAGGGTCGCGCAGGCTCAGAGGTCTCGGCCCGCTGCCCCCCCTCAAGGGACCCGGCCCGCGCCAAGGGCGGGCTTGGCTCCCCCGGCACGAGCGACCGCGTCGCAAATGAGGGCTGCGGCGCCCCGGCAGGTAACCAGACGCTCGCCGTCGGCCCCGACCCAGCCCCAGCGAGTGCTGGGAAGAAGCGGTCCCCGGAGCGCCTCCCCGGCGCCGCGGACCCGCGCTTCGAGCCCGGGGCGAAGAACCGCGCGCTGAGATTGGGCGTTGCGTACAGAGGTGCAGGCTCGGGGGGATCGATACGACGACACGGCCTTCGGTCTCGACTAGGACAACCTGCATCTGGCGTCCTAGCCGGTTCGTCGAGGAGTGAGCGACGCGCTAGGATCCCAGCCTCCCCGGCGACCACGGGATTTGTCCCTTGGGGGCGGCTCCCCGGGCTCGGCCCGATGGCCCGATGTAGCCGGTTGCTAGCGCGGCATGACACCGGAGAACGCCGTGTACCCGCCTTCCCGCGGTCGTCGACTCCCGTGTCGACCCTTATCCCTCCCTTCGGCTGATCGCGGGAGGCGCCTTCGTCGTGGCCGGTAGTAGTGCGGCTCCGAGCACCATTGCCGCGATGATATAGAAGGGCACAGCGAATCCGCCCGTCGCGTCCGCAATCGCGGCGATCACCAGCGGACCTACGACGCCCCCGATGCTCCACCCGACGATCATCGCACCGTAGATTCCCCCGGCGTTCTTCGGACCGAAGAAGTCCGCAGCCGTGGCGGGCATTGTTCCGAAGCCGCCACCGTAGCAGAGGTAGACGAGCGCACCTAGGACGACGAACATCGGCACGGGCGAGGCGCTAGGGAGAAGTCCGAAGCAGAGGACCTGCAGGGCGAAGATCGCGAAGAATGCGGGCATCCGGCCGATGAAGTCGCTCGCCCACCCCCAGACGACCCGGCCCGCTCCGTTGAACACCGCAAGGGCGCCGACCACACCTGCGGCTCCGCTCGCACTCATCCCCGCAACCTCGACCGCCGCCGGCGCCGCCTGAGAGATGAGTGCGATTCCAGCCGTTACGTTCAGCGCCAGGATCGCGGTCAGCACGTACCACTGGGGCGTACGAAGCGCTTCGCCCAGGGTGTAGGACTCTCCTGTGCCCGCGACTCGGGCCGCGGAGCCATCGAATCCCGGCACTTGGTAACCAGCTGGCGGGTTCCGAAACATCGCCCCGCCCACCACTGTCGCCACGAGGTACGAGAGCCCCAGGGGGAGGAAAACCTGTGATACATCATCCGCCACCAGGAGGCGGTTCGCCACCGGGGCGGTCACGAGGGCCCCCGCCCCGAACCCGGCTACCGCGACACCGGTGATGAGGCCGCGCTTGTCGGGAAACCACTTGACGAGCATGGCGATCGGGACGATGTAGCCCGCGCCGAGGCCAAGGCCAGCGATCACTCCATACGTCAAGATAAGGAGCCAGAGCTGGTCGGGCGTCTGTACGAGAGAGGCGAGCATCACCCCCACGGAGTAGATGATCCCGCCGGCCAGGACGACCGGGCGCGGGCCGATTCGATCCTGGATCCGCCCCCCCACGAGTGTCCCGACGAAGAGAACCCCGATCGTGACGATGAAGGGGAGCGATGTCTCGGTCCGGCTCCACCCCATCTGGTCGATGAACGGATTCACGAAGATGCTCCACGCGTATACCGCGCCGAGCGCCAACTGAACGAGAACCGCCGCTCCCGCGAGTAACCATCGTCCCCGGGTCGGATCGACTCCTCGAACTCTTGCCATCGGATCCTCCGCTTCGTGGGTTCAGTTGCTCGCGAGGGCCGGGCGGGCCGGGGACCCCGGCTTCTCCACGACGACGGCCGCATTGAAGTCGGGCACACCACCCTGGGGCGAGCGGGCCCGGCGATCGATCAGTACCTGTCCCTCGGGCCAGTGAATCTGGAGGGTTCTCGGTTTGACCGGGCCGATCGTCGCCCGCCCTCGGAACTCCCCGATCGCATTGCGCAGGACGACCGCCTCGCCGTCCCGGAGTCCGAGCTCCCGGGCATCGGCCTGGTTGATGAGAACCGCTTCACGCTCCGCTCCATTGAGGGGGTCCCGCCGGCCATGAATGATGCTGTTGAACTGCTTCCCCCGGCGAGTCGTGGCCATGAACATGTCCTCGGGGAGTTCGACGGCCGGGAGCGGAACGAGGGAGAATCGGGCACGGCCATCCTCGGTGGGAAATTCCCACCCGGCGCAGAGGTGGGAACCGCCGTACTGGAACTGGTCCCCGAATTTCTCGAGGTGCTGGATCCCGTCGTACATGGGAATCGCCTTGGCGATCTCCGCCCGAATCGCCGCCGTCCCCTCGAAGTGCACCTCTTCCGTACGCTCGGGCGACACGCGCTTCGCGAGCTCGCAAAAGATCTCCCACTCGGCGCGTGCTTCGCCGATGCGAGGCCCGGGGATCTCGGGGCTATAGATGACCCTTCGCTCCGTTGTCGTCTCGGTGACCCCGCCCGTCATCTCGTAGCGTGTCTGAGCCGGGAGGAGGAGCACCGCCTCCTCGGGATCGACGAGCATCTGGCTCGACATCACGATGTCCAGGTGGCCGCGAATCGGGATCCGGCGAAGCGCCTCGCGGCAGTACGCGGGCTCGGGAAGGACCTCGAGGAAGTTTCCGCCTGAGCTGATCAGGACATCGAGTTGCCCTGCGTGCCCCGCATCGATCATCTCGGGTGCCGTGAGTCCCCGGGCCACGGGCACCTTGAAGCCCCAGAGGTCTGAGAAGCGGTGGCCGTTCTCCTCCGTCAGCGGGACGCCCCCGGGGAAGACCGTCGCGTATGCCCCCATCTCCGCCCCGCCCTGTACGCCTGAGTGGCCCCGAATCGGCATCACCCCGCACTTATCCCGTCCGACGAAGCCCTTCGTGAGTGCCAGGTTCACGATCGCGCGGACGTTGTCCTCTCCGAACTCGTGCTGGGTGATCCCCATGCTCCAGACGAGTACGGCGGTGTCGGCGTCTCTGAGCATCTCGGCAAAGGCCTCCATCTCGCTCCTCGGGACTCCCGCCACCGCCTCGAGCTCCTCGAAACTCTGCGCTTCCAGGGCACGCGTGAGCTCCTCGAAGCCTGACACGTGCGCCTCGATGAAAGCTCGGTCCACCCAGTCGCGTTCGATCATCACCTTGAGCGTCCCGTTCAGGAACCCGATGTCTCCGCCTACATTCACGAGGAAGAAGCGGTCCGTGATCCGTGTTCCGAAGACCGCACTCTCCGCATTGGAGGGCACCCAGTAGCGCTCCATCCCGGGCTCGCGGTAGCTGTTGATCGTAACGACCTTCGTCCCCGCCTTTTTGGCCTTGTATAGGTACTTCATCGCGACGGGCTGGTTGTTCGCTACGTTCGAGCCGATGAAGACGACGAGATCGCTCCCGATCCAGTCGGTGTACGAGCACGTCGTCGCACCCACTCCGAGGGAGCCCTTCAGGCCGAACGTGCTCGGCGAATGGCAGACCCGGGCTGCGTTGTCGATCGAGTTCGTGCCCATGGCCCGCACCGCCTTCTGGGCTGCGTAGTACGTCTCGTTTGGCTGACCCCGGCTCGTGAGGTAGAACCCGAGCCGATCCGGGGAAGAGGCTCGTATCCGAACGCTGAGTGTCTCGAGAGCCTCGTCCCAGCCGATCCGCGAGAAGCCGGCCTCGCCGGGGCGCCGGATCATCGGGTACGGAAGCCGGCCGAGGGACCTGAGCTCCCCGCCGGACATGCGGCGGAGGCTTGCCACGTCGGAGAGGGCCTCCACGTCGAGCGCGGGCATCGTGTTCAGCCGAAGGAGGCGGAGGCGGACGTTGCAGAGGTGGACCTCGTCCAGGGTCCAGTCGCGAAGTCCCATCGTACCGAGCGAACACCCGTCGCACGTTCCCTGGGTGAGGATGCGCCACGCGTAGCCGAGTTGGTCCCGGTTCTCCTGGAGCGCCTTCGTGAGTTCCAAGTAGTTGTTCGGGCGCTGCTCGCCGATCCCGAAGGGCTTCCAACTCGCCCAGTTCGCCGGATCTAGGAGCTTGCCGCCACGACCCTTGCCCATCGCCCCTCCCTATTGCAGCTCGACGCCGATTCCCACGGCGATCGAGTACACGAGATTCCGTCCGTCCGCCCGGTGGTGCTGGACCCTGCCGAGCGTCGGTGCCTACATTCTACGGTGTGTGCCGAGACCGCTCACGATCCGCCGACCCGTCGCCGGCGGGTGCCGCGTCACCGCTCCCATACTGAAGGGGCGCACGTGATGGAGACAAGTTGATCGTCCCTGGGCCGCGGGCGCTCCGCCGCTGGGTGTCCCGTTTTCGCGGGGGGCGGCTTTCCCGCCGAAGGGATGTCGTGGCGGTCGAGGAGCCCCTCGAACTCCGCGTGCAGTGGCACGAGAACGGGGAGAGCCGCACGCGAAGCGTCGCCGTGACGATGCGGACCCCCGGCGACGATTTCGAATTGGCGGCCGGCTTCCTCTTCTCCGAAGGCCTCCTCGGGTTGGCCGCCGACGTGCGGGAGATCGCCTACTGTGGCGACGATGGGCCCACGGAGTTCAACCGGGTCACGATCCGGCTCAAGCGAGGCGTCGTCTTCGACACGGCGCTGATCGACAGGAACTTCTATGCAACCTCCAGTTGTGGCGTCTGCGGGAAGGGCTCGCTGGAGGCCCTCGAAATCCGGGGCGCAGTCCCGTTCTGCGACGTGGCCGAGGTGTCCGAGCCGGGCGGCGGGCCTGCGCCGCCTAGCGGCACGGACCCTGGTCCGAACCGGCCGCTCGGGCCTCTCCTCTCCTCCGATACCCTCGTCTCGCTCCCGGAGCAGCTTCGAGACGGCCAGGCCGTCTTTCACCGTACCGGCGGCCTACACGGCGCTGGTCTCTTCCGTCCGGAAGGGACGCTCGAGCTCTTGCGAGAGGACGTGGGGCGGCACAACGCCGTGGACAAAGTCATCGGGCGGGCGTTTCTCGACGGGAGACTACCGCTCCACGAGAGGATCCTCGTGGTCAGCGGGAGAACTTCCTTCGAGATCATGCAGAAGGCGCTCACGGCCGGGATCCCCGTCGTCGCCGCCGTCGGGGCCCCCTCTACCCTGGCCGTGGAGATCGCACGGGAGTACGGGATGACGCTTGCCGGATTCGTGCGTGACGGCGGTTTCAATCTCTATTCCGTACCGGAGCGGGTCCGGGTGCCGGGGAGCTTTTCGCCCCCACGGGGGTAGTAGTTGTGCTATGGGTGATTTCTTGGTGACGCGCCGTCTGGCGCTCCTCGCGGTGCTGTCCGCCGGACTCGTCTCGGCCTGCCAGGTGGGGTCGCCCGGGGGCCCGGCGGAGATCGTCGCGGCATCGATCGATCGCCACGGGGGCGATGGCTTCGACCGGGTCCACCTGACGTGGGACTTTCGCGGCGTCCCCTTCGAGGTCATCCGCTACGACGGGAGCTTCCGCTACCAGCGGACCGTGGAGGATTCGCTTGGGTCTCCCGTCGTTGAGGTCATCCAGAACGAAGGCTCCTGGGTCGAGGTGGATGGCGAGCGCCGGGAGTTGGACCCCCAGAGCCGGGCTCGACTCGAAACCGCTGTCAACTCGGTCGTCTACTTCGGCTTCCTCCCATTCCACCTAGACGATCCGCCCGTTCGCGCCACCGACCTGGGGACGGGCGAGTTAGCAGGGGAGCCGTACCGGAAGATCGGGATCACCTTCGAGCAGGAGGGCGGCGGGCCGGATTGGGAGGACCGCTTCATCTACTGGTTCCACGAAGTGGACGGCCAGCTCGACTATCTCGCGTACCGCGAGGCCGCCGATGTCGAGACGACCCGGTTTCGGCGAGCCGTGAACCGGAGAGAGATCGGGGGCCTTCTCGTCCAGGACTACGAGAACTACACCGGCGACCCGGACGTCGGCGACGTAGCTGACTACGATCGGCTCTTCGAGGCGGGACGCCTCCGGCTCGTCTCGATGGTCGAGTTCGAAAACCTGGCAGTGCGGGTTCCGGCCGGAGCTCCGGAGAGCCCTTAGAGTTGGAAGTACACGGATCACCCGGCGAATTGCCTTCGATGGCGGTCACGCGTATCCTTTGCCGGGCATTTTCTTTCGCGGCCAGCGGCCGCTCTCACTACAGCGAGGACCTCGACGATGTCTGACGGAAAATCCTTGGGGGTGCTGCGCCACTGCGCTCTGTTCGGCTTGACCCTCGCCATCGGGCTTTCTTCGCCCGTCGAGGGTGTAGCGCAGGGTCCGGGTACGGAGAACGGCGGGTGGCGGCACCTGGGCGGGGACGCCTGGCACACTCGGTACTCGACCTCGACACAGATCACGGCCTCGAACTTCGAGGACCTGGAGGTCGCCTGGCGCTTCGACGGTGCGAGCTTCGGCCCCACCACCTCTCGTGCCACTGGGAGTCTTGTGGGCGACAGGTTGATCACGGTCATGGGCGAGCGCCGTGCGGTCGTCGCCCTCGACGCCGCTACGGGCGAGCTCGAGTGGACGTTCATCGAGCCCAACACGGGGCGCTGGGAGTATTCAATGCGCGCCGGCTACGGGAAGGGGGTCGCGATGGGCGAGATCGACGGTCGCGACGTGGTCTATATCACGACGCCCGCCTTCTTCCTTCACGCCCTCGACGCCGAGACCGGACAACCCCTGGAGAACTGGGGTGAGCAGATCCCCCTCCCGGGATTCCCGGGCTCGGGAAGCGTGGACCTTCTCGCGGACCTCATTGAGGACTGGGGACCCTGGCAGAATCACGTGGCGGACGGGGGCGAGTACGACGCCGATGTGGGGCTCCCCCTCGAGCTCGGCTACATCACTTCTTCCTCCCCGCCGATCGTCGTCAACGACGTGGTCGTCGTCGGGAACTCGGCGGAGCAGGGCTACCACCAGACCCGCATCGAGAACGTGCCGGGCGACATCTTGGGCTACGACGCACGGACCGGAGAGTTCATGTGGAAGTTCAACGTGATTCCGCGACCGGGCGAGTTCGGGCACGAGACGTGGGAGAACGACGCGTGGGAGTGGACGGGTGACGTCTCGTCTTGGGCCCCCATGTCCGCGGATCCCGAGCTCGGGCTCGTCTACATCCCCACGAACGGGGCCACCCAGGACTTCTACGGCGGATTCCGGCCCGGGGACAACCTCTTCAGCACGAGCTTGATTGCGCTGGATGTCCGGACGGGCGAGCGCCGTTGGCACTACCAGCTCGTCCATCACGACATCTGGAACTACGATACCCCCGTGCATCCAGTCCTCATGGACGTGACCGTGGATGGGGAGGAGGTCCAGGGGATCTACCAGGCGACGAAGCAGAACTTCCTCTACGCGCTGAACAGGGAGACGGGTGAGCCCATCTGGCCCATCGAGGAGCGGCCGGCGCCGCAGTCGAATGTCCCGGGTGAACAGCTTTCCCCGACACAGCCCTTCCCCACGCGGCCCGCAGCGTACGACACGCAGGGCCGCTCGGAGGAGCACCTGATCGACTATACGCCGGAACTCCGCGCGCGCGCGCACCAAGTCGCGCTCGCGGGCGATCACTACGCCCCGCTCTTCAACCCGCCGACGCACGTAGGAAATGAGCAGGACGCGGGTCCGGCGCGACTCTGCGGGGGCGGGGGCGGAGGATCAAACACGACGGGCCCGCCTGCTGGGGACCCGGTCGCCGGGATCATCTTCGTGGCCTCCACGAGTAACTGCAGCTACGAGTTCCTGATGCCCGGGAATGAGTCGCCGATGGACGGCCCGGAGATGACAGGTCAGACGCTCACGCGCTGGGTGCGCGGGGCGGAGGGTGGTCAGCGGCCGCCCGAGGACATCGAGGGCCTCTCGATCTGGCGTGGACCTGTGGGTCGGATCACGGCCATCGACCTGAACACGGGCGATTTCCTCTGGGTGATCCCAGCAGGCCACGCGGCGCAGGAAGATCAGGACTTCATCCGGAATCACCCACTCCTTCAGGGTGTTTCCGGGGTGGACTACGATCGCGGGCGTTCCCAGAATGTGGCAATGGTGGCTACCCCCACCCTGCTCATGTACGGTGGCATGGATGCCGACGACAGCTGGAAGCTCTTCGCCATCAACAAGCTGACCGGTGAGGAGGTTGGAGCAATCGATATCCCGGGCGGGACCCGCTACGGGATGTCCACGTGGACGTACGAGGGACGTCAGTACGTGATCGTGCAGCTTCAGGACGGACTGGCGGCTTACGCGCTTCCGTAGTTGCACGCTTCGCGGGTAGGGCGGCAAAAACGCCCCGGAGGCTCTTAGCCTCCGGGGCGTTTTTCTCGCTTCGGCCCGGAAACGACCGGCGTATGTGAGAGCCCTCTGTCGGTCCGTGCGCGCGGGGATCTCGGCTGCGGACGTAGAGCATATGCTCCACTTCTCCTCCTTCCCCCTAGGCGCCCCTGGATCTGGCCTGGCCACCTCGGTTATCCTGGCCCGGTCCGCACGTCGTCCAAGAGCTGTTCGCGACAGTCTTCGGCGGCTCGCCAGCACTCCTCGGATGGTTTCAATGCGTTTGCGCCGGCTGGATCGGCGGTCTCAAGCGGTGAACGCAACATCTTGGTAATGATCAGCTCATTGCCAGGTGGTAGTGATGCGTCCACGAGAGAAGCTTGGGAAGCTTACCGAGAGTGACCGCCGTGAGATCAGAGAACGGATCCGAGCCGGTCAGACACACACGGAAGTAGGGGCGGCCATCGGATGCTCGACGAAGTCGGTGCAGCGGTTGCTGGTACGCACGGGCGGCTATCAGCCACGTCGGCGAGTGCGTTCTCCGCTTCGACTGACGGTTGGGGAGCGAGAGAAGATTTCACGAGGACTGAAGGCTGGCGAGTCGCTCAGAGCGATCGCGAGGCGACGGAACCGGGCGTCCTCAGCGATCTCGCGGGAGGTGCGTGCCAACGGTTCTCCGAGCCGATATCGGGCCTGGCGAGCCGAGCGACGGGCGACGACAATGGCGCGGCGCCCGAAGCGGGCGAAGCTGGCACGCAATCCACGGCTGCGTGCGACGGTGGAGCAGTGGCTGGCGCAGCGCTACCCAGCGCTGGTCCCCGGAGCAGATTGCCCATCGCCTCAAGCTCGAGCATCCTGACGATGCCGAGATGCATCTGTCTCACGAGACCACCTATCGTTCGCTGTTCGTCCAGGCCCGTGGAGCACTCCGCAAGGAACTCACAGCGTATCTGCGAACGGGACGCAGACGCCGGCACTCTCCACGCCGGCCGGACGGTAAACAGGTCGGCTACGCGGGATGATCTCGATCGGCGAACGGTCCCCTGAGGCTTCCGATCGGGCCATCCACCAGTGAGATCGTGGTCTCGACGGTCCGCTACGCAGGCTGCCGCTCAATCGTCTATCAGCCTGCGCCGCCGCTCGAAACGGGGTCGTTGAAGGGGAGTCGATGATTCTGGTCCACCCTTTCGCATCAGCGGTCCTCCGGGGCCTTTGCGGCCCAGTCTTATTGAAGATCTGAGCATCAAGGCACAGGCCCGGGTCCTTGGGTGGACCCGGGCAAGAGTGGAGCTCGCGTGTGACGAGGGACGAGGCCCCTGGTGATCCGTGAAGGTCAGAACGAGTAGGTTGTCCTAACGAAGAGTGACCTCCCCGGTTCGGGAATCGGAACCGCAGTGAAAGGATTCTTGGCGTTGAGGTGGCTGTGATACTGCACGTCGCCCACGTTCTGAATCCCGACCCGAATGAGGAAGCCTGGATAGGGCCGAAACCCCGCTTGGAGGTTCATCACCGAATAGCCGGGCGTATCCTCGATCTCACCCCGAGTCGACGCAAGGCGGTCCTGACGACCTACGGCAGCCAGATTTCCTCCAAGGAAGTAGGCGCCGCCGGCCCGCGAATAGCGAACACTCAGATCTCCCCTGAGTGGCGCTATGCCGAGGGCGGGCTCATCCAGCGTCACGTCCTCCCCCCAAAGGTACTCACCTCCCAGCGCGGCGGTGACCTCGTCGGTGAGGGAGAGCGAAAGGTTCGTCTCGAAGCCCCAGAATTCAGCATCGCCGTTGACGTAGCGGTAGACCGTGGGTGGGCTGAGCGGGAGACGGGTCGGGAGGTCCGTTCCCTCCATGGTGATGTAGTCGTCGATCCTGCGTGCAAAGAGATTGGCTTCGAAACTCAGCCCCGGGTACCGCCCTTCAAGCCAGAGGTCCGCCTGACTACTCCTCTCCGGATTCAGGGCAGGGTTTCCCATGAACTCTGCGCTGATCTGCGCCTTGCTTGCCGGCGTGCGATCCGAGTACCGCTCAGTGGCATCCGCCGTGCGTACCACGGTTCCACCGCCAATGGAAACGTTCCAGTTCGAGGTGAGGTTGGCGCTTAGGGTCAGCGCCCCGTTGAGGTTCGTCTCGGAAGGGCTCAGATCGCCCGAAGTGTTTGCAAGAAAGAAGTCACTGGGTGTCTTTGCTGCGTCCGCCCTCACAATGTCCAAGCGCAGCGCTCCGGATAGGCGAAGTCCGCTCCCGAGGGGATGGTCCATACGCGCCCAGAGACCACCATCGGTGATGGTAGCGTCGGGCCACATCAGGTCCACCAGAGGAAAGATGGGCGGCTTCATCCCGGCATCCAGCCGGTCGATGGTGCGCGTAGCATCGCGGGTTGCTCGATAGACGTCGCCTCCAACCTCTACCGTCCAGTCCGGGGTCGGAAGGAGGGTTGCCGACACCCGCCCGCCACTGACCTGTACCGAGGCGTCCACCTCCACGTCCAGAGCAAAGGGTGGCGTTCGGGTCGACATGGCGTTTCTCGTGGGCTTGCCCTCGTTGTCCATGCCGTGTTGGACGTCGTTCACGTAGGCCTTGAGTTCCATGGCACGGAGAAGCCCCTCACTTCGATTCAGCCGCCAGGTGGAGGCCAGATTCACCGTCTCGAAGAAGTCGGCGGTTAGGAGCCGCCCCGGGTAATCGATAGGGCCCTGCTCCTGATAGCCCGCCGACAGGCTCAGCCACGAGGCTTCGCCCGTCCGGTACCCGACCTTACCCCGACCTTCCCAGGACTCGAAGTCTCCGGGGACCCTAACGCCGTCACCGGACTCGTAGTCGGTGCCGGTACGCCACACGGCTGAACTCCAGTAGGCCAGTCGTCCACCGGAACCGTACACAGACCCGGAATACTCCTGAGCCCCGATATTGGAGTCGTATCCGCTGAGAAACCTGCCGTGGATCCTTCCCGGAACCTGTGGGGGGACGCCTCGGGTCTCGACCCGGATGGCCGCAAGGTTCCCGGCGCCCCAGGTCAGGGCGTAGGGTCCTTTCACGACCTCTATGTGCTGGATGTTGGTCGGATCAAGGTGGGTGAGGGGAGAGTCCATGCGGGCAGGACCCGCGGGAAACATGCGGGCGCCGTCGAGATAAGTTCCGACTTCGGTCTCCCGAAGGCCTCTCACTACAGGATCGAGGCCTACTGGGCCTTTGCGAACCGCGTCGACCCCAGCCAGCTCGCGGAGGGCGTCCCCTGCGTCCCTGGGGTTCGCCTCCATCACCCTTGCAGCTTGAAGCTCGGTCCGGTGCTGCAGATCAGGCCTTAGTACGTGGACCTGCACACCCTGCAACTCTACGGGCCCGACCTCCAGACGGACGTTCAGCGTGGCGATCCCTCCCGGTGGCACGCTGACCTGCTCCGTTACGTCTAGGTAGCCGAACGCAACGATCGTGACCGGATAGCTTCCCGGCGGAATCGAGCGCATGACCAGTCTGCCGTCGGTCGCTGTGAGTCCCTCAACTCCCCGTTCCTGTATCTGGATCCGAGCAGCCAGGACGGGTTCCCCGCCCCCTCCCGTCACCTGTACTCGAATCTGGCCGGCCTCCTGGGCTGCCAGCGGCCCGCTGGCACTGAGGACAATGAGGAGCAGCAGGGCAATCCCCAGGATTGCCCTGCTGCTGAGGCCGCCCCCGGTCGCTCGAACGAATATCTCGTAGTTCATCTTCTCCTCCTCCCCACGTTCGCATAATTCTGGCGGCAGGCGACGGGTGCTCCATTCACCGCCGCCGCGAAGTTTACGGTGACGTCGACGGGTCCTGCCGGCACGGCGGGTCCCGGGGAGTCGTCGTCGCTACACCCCGCGACGGCCACGATCGCGGCGCGGGCCAGGGTCAGCCATGAAGTGAGATGCTTGCTCATCTGTTCCTCCCTTCTCAACCCGTTGGGTTTCCTTTCGAATTCCGTTTGCCTGGCCCGGGGACCGCGAGGCCGACGAGTCCACACAGCTAACGGCGGACACCCAAGCGTGCGCGACTCGCACGCTTGGAACAGCGCACCTCGGATTCGGGCGTGTGCGGGTGGCTTCGAGTCCTACAGATCCGGGGACGACCAAGGCTGGCCCGGAATACGCTGGCCTGCCGCATCCTGCGACAGCCTCGGTGGAGGACCCTAGGCCCGAAGCGGGGTTGCGGGAGGTGGGATCGGGAAGGGGATGAGGTAGGGGATCGGCCTTAGGTCGGGCTCCGCAGGTCGACCGGGCCGGTACGCTCGAGTCAGTTCGCCGGGTGAGGGGGGAACCCCCCAGTCCGTGGCGAGTTCGATCTGGACGTTCGGGCAGAGGTCGCAGGAGCCGCAGTGCTCTGCGGCACCCGCGTGACCGGCGTCTCCGCCGACTCGCTCGGCGGGTGGTGGGGCCGTGTGGTGGCCGTCGTGGGAGGCGTGATGCGCCTGTGCGCCGGTTGTTCCGACGGCGACGGCACCCTCGGCTTCGGGGGGACAAAGGAGGTGCTCCAGGTGCGAGAACGCCGACACCTGGAGGAGTACGGTCAAGCTGAGCGCCGAGAGGCGCGCTTGAGGTCCTTTGCCCGTAACTTTCAACGGATCACCGCGGTTGCGTTGCCATCGCCGTGACTATCGCATCGTCTGCTCGAACGCGTGTCAGGCAAATTTATCTCAGCGCCTATGAGACGACAACCCGAGGTGCCGGGTCAGCTCTGCAATAGGCTGTCCGCGAGCGGTGCGGCCGCCGCCCGTGACGGTCCCACTCCCGTGGTGCACACCTGGTGGGCGCCGCCGAGCTGGGTGCCCGCAGTCGAGAAGTCGCGCGGAAAATCCGCCTCAGGACGCAAGCAACCGAGTGAACTTGAGAGTTGCGGACGGCGCTCCCCAGACGGGGTCGTCGTGATCGGGAACAGTCCCTCACCGCGAACTCTGGACGCAGAGGCGCCGCCCGGATTCGAACCGGGGATAGAGGATTTGCAGTCCTCTGCCTTACCACTTGGCCACGGCGCCTGAATGGCGAGGGGAGAGAGAGCACTTCGCCGGGGTAATGCCCCGGCCCGGAGAAGCCCGGAGCTTGCAAGAGGGCGCTTCACCCCGACATCCCGCGTTTACACGGTGCCGGGAGCGGCGGGACTCACCCGGATGCCCCCCTTACCTGCCCATACTCTCGGCCGAGCGCTCCTTTTTCGCACGCGAGTACCACCGAGCCCTGATGAGCGGATACCGCCCCGGTCCAGAGCCAACCCGGCCAACAACTCACGAAAGCGGGAAACCGGACTCGAACCGGCGACCCCCACCTTGGCAAGGTGGTGCTCTACCAACTGAGCTATTCCCGCACAACCGGCCCGGAGGACCCGGGCAAAGGCCCGAAACGGGCCGCTCTAAGGAGCGGGAAGCTAGAATTCGGATTGGTCTCGTGTCAACCTCGTACGGCTTTCGATCACTTCGGCGAACCCCCCGCCCCGCTCTTCCTGGCCGACCCGCGCCCTTCCAGAATTTGTTCGAACGCCCCGCCACCTTATCTTTTGCGAGCCTCTCGGCCCGGGCTCGAATTGCATCCCCGATCCTCCAGAACTGCCCGCATCCAGGCCATGCATCGAGCCTCGACGATCCAGAGCTTGCTCCTCGCGGTACTCCTGTGCGGGGGCGCCGTGACTGCCTCCGGCCAGACGGTCGAGAGCCCGCTGACTCCCCGCGGATCCTTCTTCGTCCGCCTGCATCCCTCCGCCACGACGCTGAGCGCGACCTATGGTTCGCGCAGCGGTGAGGAGTTTCCCCTCGGGAGTGCCTTCGAACTCCCCGCACTCGGGACCGCAGCTGTCCCCTCGCTCGCTTCCGTGGCGGATCGGATCTCGGCCCTCGCCGGAACGGAGGGTTCGCCCTCCCTTCACCTGGGGAGAACTGTGGCCCGATTCTCCGGCGACGAGAGGGCGGTCCCGATTCAACTGAGCTACGGTGTCCTCGACCGGCTTACCCTCGGCGTTACGGTGCCCCTCATCCGAAAGCGCCTCGAGACCCTCTACCGCCTCTCGCCCGAGGGCGCCGAACTCGGCATGAATCCCCGGGACACACAACCTGCGGCCGTATCCACCTTCCTACGCGAGGCCGGTGTCTCGCTTGAAGGCACCCGATCGCGGGTACAGGATCACTGCCTCGCCGAGGGCGGGGAGGACGCCACCTGCCTCTCGGGGCAGGCGCTCCTCGGGGAAGCCGAATCGTTTCTCTCGGAGCTCGACGCCACCTACACAACGGCTCCGATCTTTCCCTTGGCGGAATCCGAGGTCGCAAGCGGGATCACACGACGATGGAATGACTTGAGTACCTCCTTCGGCACGTGGGGCGTGCCGAGCCCGAGCACCCTCCCCTTCGCCTCCGAACCGATCGATCAGGAGACATTCCAGTCGCTCGTCGTCACCCCGGTGTGGCCAGCGAACGGCTTCCCCCTGCAGACCCCCGATGCGGTCCTTGGGCTCGGTGACGTCGAAGTGAACCTCGCTGTAGGCCTCCTGACGCCGGAGCCGCCGACCGGGGATCCGGCCGCCCCCCCGTCCCGTCCCCGCATCTATCTGGCGGCCACGGGCACGCTCCGCTTCGCCACGGGGAGCCCGGACTCCCTCCGGATCGTCTCCCCCATCGACCCGCCCCGGGGCGTGTCCGGATGGTCGGGCAGTGCGGTGCTCGACGTTCTCTTCTTCGGCCCCCGCCGCCGCCTCGCGATTCTGTCCATTCTGGAGGCGGGTTGGAACGGATCGCGCGAGATGACCCTCCTCGTGCCGGACCTGGCACGGGCCTTCCACCCCGGCGAGGAGCGGGCCGAGGTCCTCTGGAGTCCGGGTAGGCACGTGCGGGCGAGCGTAACGCCGAGAGTCGAGGTCGCACCCGGTCTCTCGATCGGGGCCGGGTGGCACTTCCTGCGCCGGGAGCCCGACGAGTTCACTTCCTTGGGAAGTGCCGCCGCCTTTCCAGCCGTGGTGCCGACTGCCCGGGCGTACACCCGGCACCAGGTCGGGCTCGAGCTTCGCTACGCCGCGACGGAGCCGCCGCTCATCGAGGGGGTTCCCTTCCCCTTCGAATTGCTCTTTCGTGGATCGAAGAGCGTGGCCGGATCGGCCGGCGCCACCATCGAGACCCGGGCAGAGGCGATGGTCCGCTTCCGGATACGGGATTAGCGATCGGCCAGCGAAAACGCACCCCCGTCCCTCACTCCCCGGAGAGGAGTTCCCGTGCGTGATCGCGCGACTTCTCCGACTCCGGGTCGCCCCCGAGCATTCGCGCAATCTCCCGTATGCGACTCTGCCCCCCGAGCGGCTCCGCCGTAGCGCGGATCACCCCTCCCGACTCCGTCTTCTCGACGCGAAGATGGTGCTCTCCCCGTGCGGCGAGTTGGGGGAGGTGTGTGATCACGAACACTTGGTGATGTGCCGAGACCTGCCGGAGCTTCCGGCCGACCGCGAGCGCCACCCGCCCCCCGATCCCCGCGTCGATCTCGTCGAATACGAGCGTCGGCACTCGGTCCTGGAGCGCGAGGATCGACTTGAGCGCGAGCATGATCCGGGAGAGCTCGCCCCCGCTCGCGACTCGAGCGAGTGGCGTCACGTCAAAGCCCGGATTCAGCGATGCGAGGAAACGGATGCGCTCGGCGCCACCCCGGCCGAGCGTCTCGAGGGGCTCGAGACACACTTGGAAGCGCGCAGCCGGAAGCCCCACCTCGGGAAGCACGCTCTGGACGGCCCGCTCGAGGCGACCCGCCGCCTCCGTGCGGACTCGGGTGAGCTCCGCCGCCTGTGCGCGGAGCGTACCCTCCGCCTCCTCGATGCGTCTCTTGAGAACACCCGCCTCAAACCCCGTGCCTTCAAGCTCCGCAATCTCCGCAGCGATCCGGTCGCGCGTCTCGAGGACGCCAACAAGCTCCGGGCCATATTTCCCCTTCAGCCGAAAGAGGAGGTCTGATCGCCGCCGAAGCTCCTCGGCCCGCGCCGGCGAGACGTCGACGCCCGCAGCATAGCGTCCCGCGCGCTCCCCTAGGTCGACGGCGCGGTGATACAATTCGCCGAGTTCCTCAAGCATCGCGCCGGCCCCCGGGTCTACGCGGGCAATCCTTCCGAGGAGCTCCCGGACGTGGGCCAGTACCTCTGATACGGCACCGTCTCCCGCGTACAGGATTCCGTGCGCCTCGGCCGCGTCTCTGGCCAGCTCCTCCGCGTGTTCAAGGCGGCGAAGCTCGCTCTCTACGCGCTCGTCTTCCTCCGCTTCGATGTGGGTCCCCTCGATCTCCTCGAGTTGAAATGCGAGTAAATCCGAGCGCCTCTCGAGCTCGCTCGCCCGGGCCGTGAGCCGCTCGAGATCGCCCCTGAGGCTGGCGCACTCCGCATGCCTCATGGCGACAGCCCTGGCCTCCGGCGTGCTGCCCGCGAAGGCGTCTAGGATCTCTCGCTGCTCGGCAGCGCGCAGGAGCGTCTGGTGTTCGTGCTGGCCGTGCAGATCCACGAGCTCCCGGCCGAACTCTCCCAGGCTCCGGACAGTCGTAGGCGATCCATTGATCCACGCCCGGTTTCGACCCTCAGCCTGTACCTCCCTTCGGAGAATGACGAGCCCGTCCTCCGTCGGGCATCCGAGCTCTTCCAGGCGCGCAAGGAGGACGGGCCGTCCTTGGAGGTCGAAGACCGCCTCTAGGAGGGCGTTCCCCTCGCCGGAGCGGACGATATCCGAGCTAGCACGTTCACCGAGCAGGAGCGAGAGCGCCCCGACGACGATCGACTTCCCGGCACCCGTCTCCCCCGTGAGGACGTTGAGTCCCACCCCCAGCTTGACAGAGAGATCCTCGATGACCGCGAAGTTCCGGATCCGTAGCTCGATCAGCATCGCGAGCTAGACGGCCCAGTTGAGCACTCGCCTCAGCCTGTCGAAGAAGGTCTGGCCCCGGAAGCGGACGAGCGAGACTCGCTCCCTCCCCTTCTCGATCGCGAGGCGGTCTCCTCGGGCCAGGGCGTGCGCCTCTTGCCCGTCGGCCGTGACCACGAGGTGCTCGTACGCTTCGAGCGTCCGTACGTGAAGCCGGGCATGGTCCGGGAGGAGGAGAGGCCGCATCGCTATCGTGTGGGGAGAGATCGGCGTAACGGCGATGCAGTCCATCGTTGGGGCGACGATGGGTCCCCCTGCCGAGAGCGAATATGCGGTGGATCCCGTGGGGGTGGCGATGATCACCCCGTCCCCCGAGAAGCTTCCGATCTCCTCCTCCTCCGCATTCCGGCCCACCGTGAGATCCAGGCGGACCACACGAGCGACCGCACCCTGGTGAAGGACGATGTCATTCAGCGCCCAGAGGCGCGGCCCCTCCGCCCCGCTCGCATCGATGATCCGGCCCTCGAGGGTGAACCTGGGGTCAAGGAAGGCGCGCCCCTCGAGTGCCTCGAGGAGCGCGTCGACGAGATCCGGCGGGCTCACGGAGGTGAGGAACCCGAGGTGGCCCAAGTTCACCCCGAGGACCGGGATCCCATCGCCGGCGACCCTTCGAACCCCGCGAAGGAGCGTCCCATCCCCGCCGAGTGTCAGCAGGAGGTCGATCCCGGAGGGGTCACCGAGAGGCTCGAGGGAGGCGCGCGACCCGAAACAGAGCTCCTCTTCCGGCACAAGGACGAGATTGTGCCGCGAGGCGAAGGCCTCGATCTCGGCCAGCGCCGCGCGTACCCGTTTGTCCGGTGGCCTCCCGATGATCCCTACGCGGCGAAAGCCGCCCGGGAGGTGTCGTATGGAGCTGTCGTCCCGCAGACTCACGCGCTTACCCGGGCGCTGCGCTCCTGGTGGCTCCGGGCCGCCGCCTCCCCGAGGAGGGCGCGGGCGCGCCGGGCGATGCTCGCCGGATCGAGCCCAACCTGCGCCAGGAGGAGCTCGCGGTCGCCGTGTTCCACGAAGGCATCCGGGAGCCCCATCGTCCCGAAGCGATCCGGGAAGCGAAGTTCGGGATCGTCGAGCACCTCCCTAGCCAGGAAGGCGCCGAAGCCGTTGACCCGGCTTCCCTCCTCGACCGTGAGGACGCTCCTGTGCCTCTCGAGGAGTCCCCGGAGGAGGGGATGGTCGTAGGGTTTCAGAAACCGGGAGTTCACGACCGTCACTCGGAGCCCTTCCTCGAGGAGGATCGACGACGCCTCGAGGGCCGACTCCACCATCGTCCCGACTGCGAGGATCAGGAGGTCCGAACCCTCTCGGACGACCTCCCAACTCCCGAACTCAATCACCGGAAGCTCGTCCACGGGCGCAACTTCCCTCGGGACGGCCGCTCTCGGCCAGCGGATCGAGAACGGGCCGCGCTCGATTGAGAGCCCGAGCTTCAGGAGGGAGAGCATCTCTGATCCGTCCTTCGGGGCAGTCACCGTCATTCCCGGGACCGTCAGCATGTACCCGATGTCGAAGGTGCCGTGATGCGTCGGCCCATCCGGGCCTGCAAGCCCCGCACGGTCCATGCAGAAGACGACGGGGAGGTTCTGAAGCGCGACGTCGTGGACGATCGAGTCGTAGCCCCTCTGCAGGAAGGTTGAGTAGATCGCGACCACAGGCCGGATCCCCTGCGTCGCGAGGCCCGCTGCGAAGGTCACCGCATGTGCTTCGGCGATCCCGACGTCGAAGTGCCGGTCCGGGTACGCCTCGCCGAAGACCTCGGAGCTGGTCCCGTCCGGCATCCCGGCGGTAATGACGACGATCCTAGGATCGTGGCGCCCCAGCTCCCGGATTCCCTGCCCGAAGACCTTCTGGTAGCGAGGGAGGCCTGCCGACTTCTTTCGGCCCGCACCGGAGATCTTGTCGAAGGGGGAGGCTGCGTGCCAGCGGAAGGGGTCTTCTTCCGCTGGCCGGTATCCCCGGCCCTTTCGCGTCAGCACGTGGACGAGGACGGGGCCCTCCAGCTCCCGGACTCTCTCGAGCGTATCGATGAGGTCGCCGAGGTTGTGGCCGTCCACCGGCCCGATGTAGCGGAAGCCGAGCTCCTCGAAGATCATCCCGGGTATGAGGAGGTGTTTCGCGCTCTCCTCCACCTTCCCGCCGATCGACTCGACGAATTCCGCGAGATTCCGGGGAGCCTTCTTGAGAAGGGCCTTGATCTCGGAGCGGACCCGGTTGTACACAGGGTTCGTGATCATCGTCGTCAGGTACTTGTTCATCGCCCCGACGTTCGGCGCGATGGACATGTCGTTGTCGTTCAGGACGACGACAAGGTCGTGCTTCCCGTCTCCCGCGTTGTTCAGTGCCTCGTAGGCGAGGCCGCATCCCATCGCGCCGTCGCCGATAACGGCAACGACCTTTTCCGAGCGCTCGAGAATGTCCCGGCCCACGGCCATCCCGAGCGCTGCGGAGATCGAGGTCGCGGCGTGCCCAGCCCCGAAGGTATCGTACTCCGACTCTTGGCGGCTGAGGAAGGGGCTGAGTCCCCCGTACTGCCGGATCGTTGACAGGCGATCGTTTCGGCCCGTGAGGATCTTGTGGATGTATGCCTGGTGGCCCGTGTCCCAGACGAGCCGGTCCACCGGGGTACGGAACACATAGTGGAGCGCCACGGTGAGTTCGACCACACCAAGGCTCGCCCCGAAGTGGCCGCCAACCTCGGAGACCACGTCGATGTGCCGGTCGCGAACCTCTCCGACGAGCGCCTGGAGCTCGTCGCGCGACAGTTTCCTGAGATCAGCGGGGACGCTTACTCGCTCCAACAACGACATCGAGCTTTTCTCTCCGATCACGAGTAACTGGCCCACCAGCAAGGAAGATAGCCGCGCCGAGGCGCACTGCGACAGGCCGCTACCGGTCGCGGCGGACCGCATACCGAGCGAGTGCGTCGAGCTCTACGGAGTCGATTCCCGCCCCCCGAAGTGCTCCGAGACCCTCCCCGGCGACTCGACGTGCCTCCGCGCGCGCGGCCTCGACGCCGAGGGATCGGACGTACGTCGACTTCTCGAGCGCCTCGTCCGACGGCTCCTTCCCGAGCCGCGCGGGATCCGCCGTCGCGTCGAGGATGTCATCGGCGATCTGGAATGCCAGCCCGACCGCTCGGCCGTATGCGTCGAGGGCGGCCACCACGCTGGCGCGGGCCCGGGCGGCGATGGCGCCGATGCACACCGATGCGCGAAGGAGTGCCCCGGTCTTCATCTCGTGCAAGTTGTCGAGCTCCCCCTTGGCGAGCTTGCGCCCCTCGGCTAGGAGGTCCGTGGCCTGCCCACCGACCATCCCCGCCGCACCGGCGGCGGCGGCGAGTGTCGAAACGAGGCGGCGGCGCTCGTCGGACTTGAGTCCGAGCCGCCCCGCGGCCTCCCAGCCCTGGAGCGCCGCGAGGAGGATCAGCGCCATGCCGGCCCGCATCGTGGCAACCTCGCCGTGGACCGTATGCGCCGTCGGAGCGCCCCGCCGCAGGGGGGCGTCGTCCATGCAGGGCAGGTCGTCGTGCATGAGCGAGTAGGCGTGGACCATCTCGAGGCTCGCAGCCGCTTCGTAGATCGCGGGGGGGGGAGTTCCGGGCCCGACCCGCTCCCGTCGGCACGCGCGGAAGGCCGCGACGCACAGGATGGGCCGGAGGCGCTTTCCCCCCGAAAGAACGGAGGCCCGGAGGGGGGGGGCGAAGCATGGAGAGAGGAGGGAGTCGTAGCGCTCGATCGCCCTGAGAAGGGCCCTCTCCACTCGCTCGCGCTCCCCCGTCAGGTATGTGTCGAGACAGAACGATCCTGCCCCGGTCACGACGGCGCGTCCCTCCCGAAGGGCTCGGTTCGGATCGCCTCCCCATCCCCGATCAGCTCCTCGACCCTGAGTTCCGCGCGGGCAATCAGGCGTTCGGAAGCCCGGATATGGCGAACGCCCTCCTCGAAAAGTCGAAGGCCTCGCTCCAATTCGACATCGCCGGCTTCGAGCGCCGCCACGATCTCGTCGAGGCGTTGAAGCCGCGCCTCGAGCGTGAGTGCCTCTTCCGTCTCCCCACTCCGCTCCGGAGACTCGGGGCCGCCGGGCGCCTCGCTCATCGATCCGCCTCCGGCTGAACCGCAAGCGTCTCGCAGCGGACGCGGCCGTCTACTACCCGGAGCTCAAACGCCTCCCCGATCCGAAATTCGGAGGCCGTCCGCATCACCTGCGCGTGGCGATCCAGCGGGACGGCGTACCCCCGTCTCAGTGTGGCGAGAGGAGAGAGCGCTTCGATCTGGCCCGCGACGCCTGCGAGCCTCCCCCTTCGCTCGGCGAAGAGGTTCCGGGACGCTCGCTCCAGGCGGCCGGAGCGCCGCTCCAGCCCGCTCCCGAGCGGGGAGATGAAACTCTGCACGGCGCGGAGCACCCTCGAGGAGCCGTCTCTCAGACGTTCCCGGCGCCTCGCCGTCTGCGCCCGGAGTCCGAGCTCGAGCCGTTGCCAAGCCTGAAGGAGGGACCGCTCGACCGCGCTCCCGTCCTCGACAACTCGCTCCGCGGCTGCGGACGGCGTGGGCGCCCTGAGATCGGCGACCAGATCCGACAGCGTCACATCCACCTCATGGCCCACGGCCGATATCACCGGCACGGGGGAGTCGGCGATCGTGCGGGCCACGATCTCCTCGTTGAATGCCCAAAGGTCCTCGATCGATCCGCCCCCCCGGCCCACGATCAAGACCTCCACCTCGCCGGACGCGCCAAGCGCTCTCACACCCTCTGCAATCTCGCGGGCTGCGCCCTCGCCCTGCACCCGCGATCCCCGGACGACGACCCGAGTCCACGGGGCCCGGCGGCGGATCACCGTCAGGATGTCGTGGAGCGCCGCGCCCTCGAGCGAGGTCACGACCCCAACGGAGGCGGGAAAGCGGGGAATCCCCCGCTTTCGGCGGGGATCGAGCAGCCCATCCGCCTCGAGGGTGGCCCGGGTACGCTCGAAGGCCAGGCGCCAGAGTCCCTCCTCTCCCTCCCCCTCCAGGCGCCGGACCGAGATTTGATACTCGCCCCTCGCCCCGTATATCGTGGGGGAGCCGAAGGCGCGCACCTTCATCCCCTCGATAGGATCCGTGGGAAGCCGGGCCGCGTCCCGGGCCCACATCACGGCGCGGAGCTGCGCCTCGTCGTCCTTGAGCGTGAAGTAGCGGTGGCCGGAGCGGGCGCGCGTCCAGTTCGCGACCTCGCCGGAGACCCATACTTCGGGGAAGCGGCCCTCGAGACAGCGCTTCGCCGCCCGGTTGAGCGCCGAGACGCTCCAGACGGGGGGTGCCTCCATCTCCCGCACCATCGGGGCATCGCGGTCGAGCTCCAACTCCCCCTGTCTGCTCACGGGGCGGTCTCCTCACTCGAGAGGAAGGCGTCGAGCGTGTTGACGAGGAGCATCGCCCGGGTCATCGGCCCCACTCCACCCGGCACCGGAGTAATCGCCCCCGCCACCTGCCTCACGCCTTCGAAGTCCACGTCACCGACGAGGCGGTATCCCCGTTCCCGGGTAGGGTCCTCGACCCGGTTCACCCCGACGTCGATCACGACGGCACCCGGGCGCACCATATCCCCGGTGACGAGCCCCGGCCGGCCGGTCGCGACGATGAGGATCTCGCCGAGGCGCGTCACTTCCGCGAGCTCCCGGGTGCTCGAGTGCGCGACGGTGACGGTGGCATTGCCACCCCTCCCCCTCCGAAGGAGAAGGGCGGCCATTGGTCGCCCGACGATGCTCGAGCGCCCGACGACCACTACGTGACGACCGGAGGGATCATAGCCACCCCTGAGAAGTAGTTCCACGATCCCGCTCGGGGTGCACGGGGCCGTCACTCCCGGGTCGCCGGCGCCCAGCCGCCCGACATTCACCGGGTGGAAGCCGTCGACATCCTTCGCGGGGTCGATCGCCGCAAGGACGGCGGCCTCGTCGATTTGCGGGGGGAGGGGGAGTTGAACGAGGATCCCATGGATCTCCGGATCCGCGTTCAATCCTGCGATGCAGCCGAGGAGCTCGTCCTCCGATGTAGAGGCGGAGAGATCGATCTGTCGCGAGCGAAATCCCACCTCCGCCGCGTCCCGGTTCTTCATCCGGACGTAGGACTCGCTCGCCGGATTCTCACCCACCAGGATCGTTGCGAGACCCGGAACCCGCCCCGTCGCATCGAAACGCGCTCGGACGCTCTCCTTGACCTCGTCCCGGATGCCGCACGCCGTCTCGGTTCCGGAGATGATCGCCGCTCCCCCGCCCCCCTCGCCCATCTTCCCCTCTCCCCGAGTCATCGCGCGACGTGGATGGCCCGCGTCTCCCGAATCACGATCACCTTGATCTGTCCGGGATACTGAAGCTCATCCTCGAAGCGGCGCGCGACGCGCTCTGAGATCCCCGCCATCTCCCCGTCGGAGATCTTCTCCGGCTGCACCATGACGCGGACTTCCCGGCCCGCCTGGACGGCGAAGCAGCGCTCCACCCCGGGGAAGTCCATCGCCAGCTCCTCGAGGCGTTCAAGGCGCTTCACGTACGTATCGAACATCTCCCTTCGAGCCCCCGGCCTCGCGCCCGATATCGCGTCCGCCGCTGTAACCAGGAAGACCTCGGCGTAGCGGTGCGGCTCCTCGTCGTGGTGGGCCCGAATCGCATTCAGTACGAGATCAGGCTCGTGGTGCTTCTTGCAGAGCTCGTAGCCGAGCTCCACATGGGTGCCCTCGTGATCGTGGGTCATCCCCTTGCCTACATCGTGAAGGAGCCCCGCCCGCTTCGCGAGCCCGGCATCGAGACCCATCTCCGAGGCCATCGATCCCGCGAGTATCGCGACTTCCTTCGAGTGCTGCAGCTGGTTCTGGCCGTAGGATGTGCGGAACTTGAGGTTTCCGAGGACGCGGACGATCTCGGGATGGACCTTGTGGACGCCGAGGTCGTAGAGCACCTGTTCGGCGGCCTCTAGCATCCCCTCCTCGACGTCCTCCTTGCTCTTGGCGACGACTTCCTCGATCCGCCCCGGATGGATCCGCCCGTCCTCGATCAGCTTGTCGAGTGCGATCCGTGCGATCTCGCGCCGGATCGGATCGAAACCCGAGAGAACGACGGCTTCCGGGGTGTCGTCGATGATCACGTCGATCCCGGTCGCCTGCTCGAAGGCACGGATATTCCGCCCCTCACGGCCGATGATCCGACCCTTCATGTCGTCGGAGGGGAGCTGCACGACCGAGACAGTCGCCTGCTGGGTCGCCTCGGCCGCCATCCGCTGGATCGCCAGCGAGATGATCTTCTTCGCCTCCCGCTTCGCGGTCCGCTGCGCCTCGTCCCGCACCTGCCGGATCTGCTGGGCTGCCTCCGCCTCCGCCTCGTCGCGAAGCCCGGCCACGAGCTCTTCCTTCGCCTCGAGCGCGGAGAGACCGGAGAGCTCCTCGAGCCTTTCCCTCACGGCTCGCAGCGCGCCCTCGACCTCCCGTCTGCCCTCTTGGATCGCCTCCTCCCGCCCCGAGAGCGCTTCCGCGCGCCCGTCCAGCGCGGTCTCACGCTCCTTCAGCGACTCGAACTTGCGGTCGAAGGCGTCCGAGCGAACGTTCAGCCGGCGCTCAGTGCGCTCGAGCTCCTCCCTTCGGCGCCCCTCCTCCCGCTCCCACTCCTCCCGAAGTCGAAAGGCCTCTTCGCGCCCGCGAAGCTCTCCGTCCTTCTGGATCGTCTCCGACTCGGCCCGGGCCCTGGCAAGGATCTGGGATGCTTCGTCACGGGCGGTGGCCCGCTGTTCGTTCTGGCGCGCTAGCTCGCGGCCCCTGCCCAAGATGTACCCAAGGACCAGACCTGCGAGCAGGGTCAACACCGCGGCCAGGACGATTCCCTGGGCGGAGTCCATGTATTCACTCCAAAAGCGGATCCCTGGGGGTATCCGCGGGAAGGCATGATCGGGAATTTTCGGGCCCCGCTAAGGAACCCATCTCCCTCATTTGTGACGATACCGTATCGGTAGAATAGGAATCGTGCGAGGGCGCCCGCAAGCCCGGGGAATCAGGAGAAGGAGCCGGCCTCCTCGACAGCTTCCTCGATCTGCTCGGTGAGCGCCGTTGACCGATCCGTTACTTCGGCCTTGAGCGCCTCGAGCTCGGAGAGTGTCTGGAAATACTGATCGGTGACCGAGAGGGCCGCGAGGATCACGGCACGGTGGGTGTCCGGGAGGCGGCTCAGACTTCGGATCTCGGCCACCCTGTCGTCCAAGAACTTCGCACACTGCCTCGTGTACTCGGGCTCTGCGGCAGAGCGAAGGACGTGCTCATCTCCCGCGATCCGAATCGTTACCGTAGTTTTCGCTTCATGCATGCCGATACCCCTTACTCTGGCGCTTGCAGGACATACAGGCGCCGCGGGAGGAAGGGAGCCGCTTCGCTCCGATGACCCCGTGGCGCCACGTGCCCGGAAGGGGGACCGGGAACCGCCCGCGTCACTCCGGACCCAGACGCGAGAGTAGCTTTTCAACGGCCTCCCTCCCCTCGGCAACCCTCTGCCGGAGGCCCTCGTTCTCCCTCTCGAGCCTCTCGAGCCGCTCCCTTGCCTCGTGCGCCTCCCCGGCGAGGAGCCGACGATCCTCCACGGCGCGGTGCACTGCCTCCTCGAGGCGCGTGAGCGCGAGTCTCTCCGCTCCCTCAGGCTTCGCTCGTTCTGAGTCGGACACCCAACTCCTCCTCTAGAGCGCGAGTAATCCCTCCGAGCGAGGCCTCTACCTCCTCGTCCTTCAATGTGCGGTCCTCCGCCCGAAAACGCACCCGCACGGCCACCGAGCGCGTTCCCTCGGGGATCTCATCCCCGCGGTACAAATCGAACACCTCGACCTCCCTGAGATCCCTTCCCCCCTTCCCCCGGATGAGCGAGAGCGCCGCCTCCACGGGGATCTCCTCCGCGAGGAGGAGTGCGAGGTCCCGCTCTGCCGAAGGATGGTTCGGGAGCGCCCGGAAGGTTGGCACCGGCGCGGAGGAGGCCTCCTCCGGGAGGGTGAGCTCGATCCCCCAGACGTCGCCGCCCCACTTCGGGAGATCCACGTGGTCCGCGCGGAGCCGCCCGCCCACACCCCACGCCGTCCCCTCGGGGTCGAGCAGGCCGAAGGCGCGCTCCGGGCAGTAGAGCGTAGGCCCTGGGGCGGGCGGCGGCGCGGGGCCAATGTCCCACGCGCGGCCGGAAGCGACTACCCCGGCGAGCCTCTCGAGCAACCCCTTGACGTACCAGAGGTCGAGTGCGACCTCCGGCCCGCTCCAATGTGCCGGCTCCCTCATCCCATGGAGAATCGCCGCCACGTGCGTCCGCTCCACCGGGAGCCCTCCCGGCTCCCCCGGGAGGAAGATCGTACCGATCTCAAAGAGGCGCACGTCCCGGTTCCCGCGCCGGAGGTTGTGCTCGAGGCGGGAGATGAGACCCGGGAGGATGGCGCTCCGAAGGAATGCCTCCTCCGACGAGACGGGATTCGAGATCTCGACCACGCCGTAGCGGCCGGAGGTGAAGGCCGGCACCTGGGCCTCGAGGAGACCCGCCCCCGTCAACTCGTCCCGAATCGCGTCCTCCAGCCGGAACTGGGGGTGATCTGGGACCGATCCCGGCCGGAAGGCGCCGAGCCGGACGGGGAAGTTGTCGTAGCCGTGCATCCGGGCTACTTCCTCGACCAGATCCGCCTCGCGCGTGAGATCATAGCTCCGGTAGCCGGGCACCTCGACCGAGAGGCTGCCCGCCGCCTCCGGCTGGACCGGAAGGCCGAGCGGGCGCAGCAGCGTCTCGATTGCCTCGGGCTCGAAGGGCACCCCGAGAAGCTGCTTCACGCGCGCAGGGCGAAGGCGGATTCGGTCGCGCTCGAAGCGCCGGGCACAGGTGTCGAGGAGGGGGCCCGTAACCTCACCCCCCGCCGTCGCCAGGATCACCGCCGCCGCCCGCTCGATCGCACGGCGCATCCCCTCCGGATCCACGCCCCGCTCGAAGCGGTACGAGGCCTCGGTGGAGAGGCCGAGCGCCTTTCTCGTTGAACGGATCGATGCCGGCTGGAAGAGTGCGCACTCGAGGAGCACGTCGGTCGTCCGATCCGATACCTCTGAATCCGCCCCCCCGATCACGCCGGCGACGGCGATCGGAGCCCGCGGATCGCAGATCGCGAGCATTCCCGGGGAGAGGGTGCGCTGCACCCGGTCGAGCGTTTCGATCGCCTCGCCCTCCCGAGCGCACCGGACGACGACGGTCCGCTCCGGGATCAGCTCCAGGTCGAAGGCGTGAAGCGGCTGGCCGAGCTCGAGGAGGACGTAGTTCGTCGCATCGACCACATTGTTGACCGGCCGGGCCCCGGCAGCACGGAGGCGCCGCTCCAGCCAAGGCGGGGAGGGACCGACCCGAACGCCGTTCAGCCGGAGGGCGAGGTAGCGGTGACACAGCCCACCCTCCTCGATTCGGACCGTCACCCCCCCGCCTGAACTCTCTCTCGCGTCCGTGACCACCTCCACGTCCTCGAGCGCCTCCCGAACGCCGTGTGAGCCAGGGACGGGGGGAAGGGCGAGGTCTTGGTCGCCGCGGACCGAGAGTTCCCTGGCGAGCCCGAAGTGCGAGAGGAGGTCGGAGCGGTTCGGCGTGATCTCCACGTCGAACCTCAGGTCCTCGAGTCCGAGTACGCGCGCGAGGGGCTCCCCGGGCTCTGGCGTACCATCGAGGGCAAGGATTCCGTCTCCGCCTGGCCCGAGATCGAGTTCCGCCTCGGAGCAGAGCATCCCTGCCGAGCGCTCGCCGCGAATCGTCACCCTTCGGATCCGCAATCCGCCGGGGAGGCGGGCCCCGACGGGAGCGAATGCGTAGCACCGTCCCGCAGTGACGTTCGGGGCGCCGCAGACGACCTGGACGACACCCTCGCCCCCCTCCACACTGCAGATCCTGAGGCGGTCCGCATTCGGGTGGGGGGAGATATCGTCGACCCGGCCCACGACCACACTCTCGAGGCCGGCAGAGAGATCGGTGACGGATTCGAGGGGGAAGCCCCGCACGGCGAGGTGCTCCTCGATCTCCCGGGGCGTTCCGAGCGGACTCGCGGCACACGCCTGGAGCCACCGGTAGGAGACGTTCATCGGTTAGGCGAACTGCGAGAGGAAACGGACGTCGTTTTCGAAGAAGAGGCGGAGGTCCGGGATCCCGTAACGCAGGAGGCCAATCCGCCCCGGACCCATCCCGAACGCGAATCCCGTATAGCGCTCGGAATCGACGCCGCATGCCTCGAGGACGGCGGGATCCACCATCCCGGCCCCCATGATCTCGATCCACTCCGCCTCGGCTTCCCCCCCGTCCGCGCTCCGGCACACCCGCTTCACGTCCACCTCGGCCGAGGGTTCGGTGAAGGGAAAGAAGGAGGGACGGAACCTGATCCGGGTCCCCGGCCCCCAGAAGCGGCGGGCGAACTCGGCGAGGGTGGCCTTCAGATCGACGAAGCTGATCCCCTCGTCGATGGCGAGCCCCTCGAGCTGCATGAAGGCGGGGGTATGGATCGCGTCGTAGGAATCCCTCCGGTAGACCATCCCGGGCGCGAGGACGCGGATCGGGGGCCTGTAGCGCTCAAGCGTTCTCACCTGGACGGGAGAGGTGTGGCTCCGAAGGAGGTGGCCCCCCTTCAGGTACAGGGTGTCCTGCTCGTCGGCGGCCGGATGATCGAGTGGGGTGTTCAGCGCCTCGAAATTGTACCACTCCGTCTCCGCCTCGGGGCCCCGGACAAGGGTGAAGCCGAGGGAACGGAAGATGGTGACGAGGTCGTCGATCACCTGCGTGACCGGGTGGCGCCCACCGATCCAGCGCGTGCGCGAGGGGAGGGTCAGGTCCGTCCGGGGTTCTGCGCGGGGCTGGGCTTCGAAGGCGGCGCTACGGGCCGCGACCGCCGCCCGAAGATGCTCCTTTACCCGATTCGCGGCCGCGCCCACGCGGGGCCGCTCCGAGGGTTCGAGCCCGCCCACGCGGCGGAGCAGCTCGGGGAGCCGGCCCTCCCGGCGGCCGAGGAAGTGCACCCGGACCTCCTCGAGCGCGCCCAAGGTCTCGGTCGCCTCGACGGCACGGAGGCCTTCGACCTCGAGCCTGCCGAGGTCACCGACGAGCGAACTACCGCTATCCGCCATCCGATCGTCCGACGGGTCCGGCGCTACGTGAGCGTCTCCCTCGCTTGCTCCGCCAGCCGGGCGAAGGCGACGGGATCCTTCACCGCGAGTTCGGCGAGGGCTTTACGGTCGAGCTCGATCCCCGAGCGCCTGAGCCCGCACATGAAGCGAGAGTAGGAGAGTTCGTGCGTGCGCGCGGCGGCGTTGATCCGGGTGATCCAGAGGCTTCGGAAGTTCCGCTTCTTCTTCTTCCGGTCGCGGTAGGCATGCTCCCACCCCTTCTCGACCGCGTCCTTCGCCGTACGGTACAACTTCTTTCGGCCGCCGAAGTATCCCTTCGCCTCGCGGAATATCTTCTTCTTCCGGTCGTTTCTCGGCGGCGCACCCTTGGTGCGTGGCATGTCAGTACTCCCCCTTCGGTCTCGGCTCTCGTCCGGCTACGACCCCGGGATCAGACGCTTCATTCGCGGCTCGTCGGCCTTGGAGACGAGCGTCACCTTGCGGAGTTTCCGCTTTCGCTTCCTCGTCTTCTTCGTGAGGATATGGCTCTTGTAGGCCTTCCATCGGCGAAGCCTCCCGCTCGCCGTCCGCTTGAATCGCTTGGCCGTCGCGCGGTTCGTCTTCATCTTCGGCATCTGGACCCTCCCCACTCTTCGCTAGGACGCCGCCCCGGACCCCGGACCCCCGGGTCGTCTATTTTCCGGCAAGCGGCGCGAGCACCATGATCATCGTGCGTCCTTCACGCGATGGCTGACTCTCGATCTTCCCGACATCCTCCACATCCGCGACTACCCGCTCGAGGACCTCGAGACCGAGCGCCGGATGCGAGAGCTGGCGGCCGCGGAACATCATCGTAACCTTCACCTTGTCCCCGTCCGTGAGAAACCTTCGCACGTGGCGCGTCTTGAAGTCGTAGTCGTGCTCCTCGATGCCCGGGCGGTACTTGACCTCCTTCACGTGCATCGTGTGCTGCTTCTTCTTCGCCTCCCGGGCGCGACGCGCCTCCTGATACTTGTATTTCCCGTAGTCCATCAGGCGACACACCGGGGGGCGAGCCTCTGGAGCGACCTCGACCAAGTCGAGCCCCGCATCCGATGCCCTCTCCCTCGCCTCGTCGAGGGACACGATGCCGACCTGGTCTCCGGCAGCGTCGATCAGCCGGATCGGGCTGATCCGAATCTGGTCGTTGACGCGGACCTTTTGATCCTTGATGGCGCCCCTCCGTTTCCGGTTCGCATGCAAAAAAATAGGCCCGGACGTTACCGGGTCTCTCACGGGGCGGGGCGGTGAACCGCAACTCTCCGGCCTGCCTCCATCAAGACCCGGCGGCGTCGTCGCCCGGATGCGCCCGGGGCGGGCCGATAGGTGGAGGAGGGCATGCCCCCCTCGCTTCCGCATTGTCCCACTTACCGGGTGGAAGATAGGTGCGGGGCGTTGGGCGTCAAGACGGGGGACGGGGAAGCGAGGAAGGCCGGAGCGCGGCCACGCCCCCGACTCGCCTCCGGTCCGCCGCGATCTCCTATGGCCCGGGGGCGCGCCGGCGGATATCGCTTCGGATCCGCTCGAGGAAGGCGTCCCGCCCCATGATCTCCTGTTTCTTCCCGAGACCGCGAACCCGGACGGCGACGGTACCCTCCGACGCCTCCCGCTCGCCGATTACGCACATGTACGGCACCTTCCTGATTTCCCCGTCCCGGATCCGGTAGGAGAGGCTCTCCCGCCGGGCGAGGGTGGCCCGAATCCCGTGATCCGTCAGCGCGGAAAGGAAGTCCTCCGCGCTCTCGCTCCACACCTCGGACACGGGGAGCACGCGCACTTGCTCCGGAGCGAGCCAGAGGGGGAAAGCGCCGGCGTAGTGCTCGATCAGGCCCCCGACGAAGCGCTCCATCGACCCCACGAGGACACGGTGCAGCATCACGGGCCGTTGGCGTTCGTTGTCGTCGCTGATGTACTCGATGTTGAACCGCTCCGGGAGGTTGAAGTCGAGCTGAACGGTGGGGCCCTGCCAGGGCCTGCCGATCGCGTCGATCAACTCGAAGTCGAGCTTCGGTCCGTAGAAGGCGCCGCCTCCCTCGTCCACCCGGTACTCGACGTGTCGCCGATCGAGGACCTCCCTCAGGACGGAGACCGCGTCGTTCCACTCCCCGTCCGTCCCGAGCGCCTTCTCGGGCCGGGTCGCGAGCACGACCGTGTACGGATAGCCGAAGACTGTCAGCATCTCGTCCACAAGGGTGAGGAGCGCCTCGATCTCGCCAGGCACCTGCTCCTTCGTGCAGAACACATGGGCATCGTCCTGCGTGAAACCCCGAACGCGAAGCATCCCGTGCAGCACACCGCTGCGCTCGTAGCGGTAGACTGTGCCGAACTCGGCGTACCGGATCGGGAGCTCGCGGTAGGAGCGCTGTGCGGCCTGATAGAGGCAGATGTGCCCGGGGCAGTTCATGGGCTTCGGCCGGTACCGGCCCCCTTCGATCTGCACCGCACCGAACATGCTCTCCGCGAAGTTTTCGAGGTGCCCGGAGATCTCGAAGAGTTGCTCGCTCATGACGTGCGGTGTGTAGACGATCTCGTAGCCGTGCCTGAGGATCAGCTCTCGCTCGAAGGCTTCGATCTCGTCTCGAACGATCGCGCCATGCGGCCTCCAGAGGATGAGCCCCGACCCCACGCGCGAATCGACTGTGAAGAGGTCGAGCTGCCGACCGAGAATGCGGTGATCGCGCTTTTTCGCCTCCTCGAGACGCTCGATGTGCTTGTCGAGCTCCTTTCGCCTGAAGAAGGCGGTCCCGTAGATCCGCTGCAGCATCTGCCGGGTCTCGTCGCCCCTCCAGTAGGCACCCGCTGTCGAGAGGAGCTTGAAGTGCCTGAGTCGTCCCGTGCTCGGCACATGCGGCCCCCGGCAGAGGTCTAGGAAGGGCCCGTCGCGATAGACGGTGATCACCTCCTCCGCACCGAACTCCTCGAGACGCTCGAGCTTGAGCGGATCGTCGGCGAAGAGCTCGGCCGCCTCCTCCCTCGTGACCCGCCGTCGCTCGAAGGAGAAGTCCGAGTCGATGACCCTCTGCATCTCCGACTCGAAGGCCTCCAGGTCTTCGGGGGTGAAAGGCTCCTCGACCCCGAAGTCGTAGTAGAAACCCCCATCGATCGCAGGGCCGAAACCGATCTCGGCCCCCGGCCGTAGCGCCCGGACCGCCGTCGCCAAGATGTGTGCCGAGGAGTGCCTGAGGAGGGGGAGAGCCTCCGGGTCGCGCTCGGTGATGAGGCGCACGGACGCATTACCCTCGAGGGAGTGGTCGAGGTCGACGAGTTCCCCCCCCACTTCGGCCGCGAGGGCGGCTTTCGCGAGCCCCGGTCCGATCGCGAGGGCCACGTCGCACGGCGTGGACCCCGCGGGGAGCTCCAGCACCGTCTCGTCGGGGAGCGTCAGCTGGATCGATTCGGAAGACATCTGAGACGGCAGGAGGTGGAAGAAGGGTGTCCGGAGGGGGCGTTGTTCCGTGCCGGCGCCGGTCAGGTTACGACTCTAGTCCCCGTGGGGACGCAGGTCAACGAGCGGGCTCTAGCTCTAGCCGAAGAGAACGAGCACGAGAGCCCCCGAGAGCGTGACGACGGTTCCGGCGAGACGATCCCTCAGCTCGCCCTCCCGGAAGACCAGGCACCCGAGGAGCACGGGCCACCACGGTTCCTGCGCGCTTGATGCTCAGGATGTAGGAGGCAAGGGTCAGCGTCAGCGCCTCCATCTGGAGGATCAGCATGAATGCGAAGAGTGCGCCGTGGATGAGGAGTCCCCCCCTTCCGGCCCCGCGGAGGCAGGAGAGGAAGGGGTGCAGCCACCCGGGCCTGCCGTCCCCACCCTCGGCCCTCGCGGACGCGAGGGCGAAGGGGAGGAAGAGGACCGAGAGGGTCAGAGAGAGCATCACCCCGTAGAATGCGGGGGAGGAATCGAGCACGGCGACGCGGTCCATTGTGCCCGTCACGGACCAGATCACGGCGACGGCAAGGGTGCGGAGTGCGGCTCCGTCCCTCGCTAAGGCGAAGATCGGAGCGAGTACGCCCGCTCCGATCGAGCTGAGATTGAGGAGGTAGACGCCCGAGACGGTGAGCCCGATACCGATGAACCCGCCGGCCCGAGGAATCTGCCCAAGGAGTACCCACTCGACGGCAGGGACGAAAATCGGCGTGAGCGCGAGGAGGGGGAAGGTCAGACTCAGCTCCCCCGTCCTTAGCGCCGAGAAGAAGAGGTAGGAGGCGAGGAGGTGTCCCACCGCCGCTCCCGACCACGTCGGCCAGAAGCCCGGGTCCACCGGCGGCAGGCCGCGAAGTGCGAGGTAGAGGGCGAGTATCGGGAAGGAGAACCCGTATAGGGCCCACGCCCCGGGGAGTGCTCCGACCCGGCGCGAGATGCGAGTCGACCACGCCCCGTGGAGTGCGTAGAGGAGTGCCGTCCCGACCGCCAGGAGGGGCCAGATCACGCCCTGTGTCCCGCCGCAGGGGACCCGGACGCTACGGGACGGGCTCGGAAGTCTTTGGGAGGGTGGCCCGGTCCACCCCGAGCTTCAGCACTTCGTCGAGGACGAAGAGATCGGTGAGAAGGGTTCGGATGTGCACCGAAGCGTTCAGGTTGTCGATGAGCTGCGAGGTGATCGACTCCTGCGCCTGAACGAGCGCGACGACCGCCAATGCCCGCCCCGCGTCGGCGTCGACGACCGAGTGGAAGCGGCCCAACTGCTCGCTGGCATCCGGACCTCCTCCGGCCACAAGGGCCGCGAGCTCGGATCCCAGCTCGGCGAACGCGCTCGCCATCGCCTCGAGATGCGTCCTGACCTGGGCCCCGACCCTCCCTGACTCGGACTCCTGCGTGATTCCCTGCGCCGCATAGGCCAGGAAGAACTCGTATGCACCCTCGATCGCGTCGATTCCCGCCGCGATCTTCAGGCGAGTGTCGCTCGCCATCCGCCGTAGCCTACTCGGAGCCCGGTTGGGCCGCCGTCGAGGCGGCGCCGACGCCCGCCTCCTCCGGCGCGGATTGAGCCTCCTCACCCGACACATTCCACTGCGCGGCGTCGAAGTGTTCCAAGTACTCGTCCCTCGTGATCCACCCCTTGATCATGGACCGGGTGAACCAGAGCTTCTCGGGCCGGACAGCGAAGTAGATGTGCGCAATCAGCAGTCCCACGAATCCCACGGCCGAAAGCCCGTGCACGACGTAGACGAGCCCCCAGAGACCGTCCGAAATTCCCAGCACGTAGGGGTTAGCGACCCAGAAGTACGTGTCGATCCTGAGCATCATCAGGACCCCCGTGGCGAGCACTGCGATCCCGGCGAGCGCCGTGATGTGATGGAAGGCCTTGTTCTCGAAATTCCACTTGCCGGTGCGCTCGTGGCCTCCCGCCTTCTTCAAGAAGCTGCCGAGCCGGCCGACGACGTCCGTGGTCTCCTTCACGGTGAGCCACATCGTTTCCAGGGTGCCCCGCTTGACGGTATCGATCGTGTGATACACGACGTAGACGCCGAAGACGACACCCGCGATCCAGTGGATCGTCACCCAGGGGAACTGAAGCCCGAGGATCGGGACGAAGGCGGTAATGAGGAGGATGAAGGTGGTCACCGCGAGGAGCAAATGCGAGATTCGTGCGCTCCCGCCGTGCCGCTCGATCTTCTCGGGGAGAGCGGCTGCCGCGGCGAGATCTGCGGGGCCTTCCGCAGCCTCCTTCTTGTGGAAGATCGCGTGCACCACTACGAAGAGCGCGCCGAGAGCGGCAACCAACCAGAGAACATTCCATGCGAGGCCGAGGAGGACCTCCTGTCCCCACGGATTCGCTGCTATGCGTACAAAGTCCATAACTAGGCAGCCGCCTCCCGGATCGCCCGCTTCACCAGGTTTCGGGTGAGCGCGATCTTGTATGCGTTGAACTGCAGGGGACGCGCATCCTCCACCGCCAGACGCCCCGCTTCCTCCATGGTCTCCTCATTCACCGGCCGCCCCGCGATCGCATTCTCCACCCGGCGCAACCGGAGCGGCCGCGCCGCCACCCCGCCCACCACGATCCTCGCCTCGAAGATCGTTCCACCCTGCACATCCAGCGCCGCGGCCACGTTGCCCAGCGCAAAGTCCCAGGAGCCCCGGTCCGCCACCTTCTCGAAATACATGCTCGATCCCGACCACCGACCCGGGATATGGATCGCCACAAGGAGGTCCGTCGGCTCCATCACCGTCATCCGCGTGATGTCCGTGCTCGGCCCGATGAAGAAGTTCTCCGCCGGCACCATTCGCGTACCCCCCGCGCTCCGAACCTCCATCTCGGCATCCAGCGCCACCAGCGCCGGACCCGTGTCCGTCGGCGACACCGCCACGCAGCGGTTCGACTCGAAGATCGAATGCTCCCGGTTCAGCGCGTCCGGCGCATTCGCGTAGCACGTGTTCCCGCCTGCACGGTAGCACGGCCACGCGCTCCGGTAGTACCAGCAGCGCGTGTCCTGGCTCACATTCCCGCCAAGCGTCCCCTGGTGGCGGATCTGCGGCGTCGCCACCCGCTCCGCCGCATTCGCCAGCATCGGGAAGCGCGCACTGACCTCCGGATGCTTCACCACCTCATCGAGGCTCGTCATCGCCCCGATCCGGATCCCGTCCCCGCTCGCCTCGACACCCCTCAACTCCTCGATCCCCCCCACATCCACCACCACGCCCGGGCTCTTCGCCCGGTCCTTCAGCCAATCGAACGTGTCCAGCCCTCCCGACAGGATCCATGCATCCGACCCATGGCTACGCAGCAGGTCCAGGGCCCCGTCCAGCTCCATCGGCTGATAGAGCTCGAACGTTCCCATCATGTCGCGAATCTCGCCCATATCGCTCTCCTCTGGATTCCCCTTCGTTCCCTGCTAGACGTGGGTCTGAAGCGTCGTATACCCCGTCGCTCCACCCTCGAGTGCGTTCAGAATCTTGTCGATGCTGAGCGGCGTGCGGTTCAGATACACTCCGATCGCGTCGTAGACGGCATTCAGGACGACGGCTGCCCCCGCTCCGACGGGTGGCTCCCCGATCCCCCGCGAGCCGACCGGGTTCTCGCGGTCCGCGATGTCCACCGCGGCAAATTGGAAGTCGATCGGCGCATTCATGATGCTGATCGGCTTCGCGGTGTGGAAGCGCTTGTTCTGGTTCACCCCCCAGCGGAGGTCGTAGCCCCACTTCTCGAAGCGGGCCTGGCTCATCCCCTGGAGGAGGCCGCCGGAAACCTGCGCCATGAGGCTTCGCGGATTCAGGACGGTGCCGCAGTCCGCGACGGCGAGGAGCTCCTGAACGTCAAAGTCTCCGGTTTCCGTATCGACTTCCACGACCGCGAACGCGACGACGGTCGAGCGTGTGGCTCCCTCGTGCGAGAACTCGTCCGTCGCGGCCGCCACGAGTCCCGCACCCACGAGGTGCTCCTGTACGGCGCGAACCGTCATCTCATTCAAGGACTCGTTGAGCTCGTGTCCGTCGTAGCGGCCCCCGAGCTCGATCGCTCGCTCGGCCGCCTGCCCGAAGCTCATCCCCACCGACGGGCTCCCCATCCGGAAAACCCGGCCGCCTCCCACATCGTAGCTCTCCGGCGCGCCGCCGAGATCCGCCGCCGCGATCTCCTGGAGGAGACGCTTCGCCTGAAGCCCGGCCGCGTAGTTCGCCCGCGTATGGGCATGCGTCGTCTGGCTGCCCACCTGCATCGAACTCCAGGGGATTCCCCGGCTGCTATCCCCCCAGACGACTTCGACCTCTTCCCACGGTACGCCGAGCACCTCTGCGGCCACCATCGAGGTATCGAAGACGGAGTGCGTACCCAGGTTTCCGACGCCGGAGTGGATCGTGAGCCGACCGTCCGGGCGGATCACGAGCATCCCGTCGTACCCGGAGCTCCCTGCCGAGTAGGGGCTGATGGCCACGCCGACGCCCGTCACCTTCGAGCCGTTCCGCTGCCCGCTGAGTTGCCGCTTCTCATCCCAGTTGAAGAGCTCGCGGCCCATCTGGATCGCTTCCCTCGCGTAGCAACTCGTCAGCTGGCTTGGACCCGGATGGAAGAACGCCTGATCCGCTGGTGCGTTGATCTGGAGGATATCGACACGGTCCACGGCGAGCTCCCGGGCCGCGCGATCAAGAACGGGACCTATCATCGTGATTGCCTGCGCCCCGCCCGGCGCACGCTGCGCACCTCTCGGCGGAGTGTTCGTGATCACGGGGACCCCGCGGAAGCGCATCGTCTCCGGCTGGTAGGAGAGCGATGCGATCGAGGCGGCAGAGGCGAAGTCGCCTCGACGGCCGTACGAGCCGCTGTCCTGTATCAGGAGGAGATCCATTGCCATGAGCCGGCCATCCGAGCGAAGGCCCATCTTCACCCAGCCCGCCATTCCGGCTCGCGCACGACCGAAGTACGTCTCCTCGTCCCGGGTCACACGCATCATCACCGGGCGACCGGCCTTCCTAGAGAGGTAGACAGGGATCACGTCCGTGACCGAGCCCGCACCCTTGCTCCCGAAGCCGCCGCCGCAGTACTCCGCGATGAGAACGAGATCCTCCTCGGGGATCCCGATCCGGCCGGCGTGCCCGGCCGCGGTGCGGGCCGTGCTCTGAGTCGAGCAGTGCAGGTAGCACTTCCCGTTTTCCCAATAGGCCATCGCGCTCCGCGGCTCCATCGGGTGATGCGTCTGCGACTGATGCACGATCGACTGTTCGATGACGAGATCCGCCTCCGCGAAGGCGGCCCGCCAGTCCCCGACCTCCCACCCCTCGGCCCCGGGCAACTCGATCTCCGGGAAGCGGTCTGCCTCGACCGCGGCCATCTGCTCGGCCGTCCACTTGATCTCGGCGACCTCGAACCCCTCGTAGGCGTTCCCGACCTCGAGCGGATTCGGACCGCCGGGACGAAGGGTGTCCAGGGGATCGAGCGCGAAGGGGAGCGGCTCGATCTCCACCTCGATCGCCGCGACCGCATCCGCCGCGAGCGTCTCGTCCACCGCGGCCACGGCCGCGATCGGCTGCCCCTGGTAGATCGGCTCGTTCGTCAGGACCGGCTCTACCCCCTGGTACTCGCTTGCACCGGCACCGCCGCCGCCAGCCCTGGGCTCCAGGTCATCCACGGTGAGAACCGCCACGACCCCGTCCATTGCGAGGGCGCGGCTCGCGTCGAGGCGGGTGACCCGCCCGTGCGGGACCGGGCTCAGGAGGAGCTTCGCGAAGACCATCCCGTCCGCACGGAAGTCCTCCGCGTACCTCGACCGCCCCGTCACCTTCGCCCTCAGATCCTTCGGCGTCTGGTTCGTCCCGATCAACCTGTAATCGGCCATCTCGCTACACCTCCCTAGAGGTATGTCTTGGCATCGAGGTATGTCCTGGCATCATCCCCCGCTTCCGGGTCCACTCACGCCGTCCGACGCGTCAACTCCACCGCCCGCATCGCCGACGTCAGGATCTTGTCGTAGTCCCCGCACCGGCAAAGATTGCCCGAGAGCGCAAGCCTCGCCTCCTCCCGCGTCGGATTCGGGTTCTCGTTGAGCATCCCCACCATCGCCATGATGAACCCCGACGCGCAGAACGCACACTGGAAGCCCGCCTCGTCCATCACCGCCTGCTGAACCGGATGCAGCTCCCCGCTCGCCGACTCGAGCCCCTCGATCGTCGTCACCGCACGACCCCGCACCTGGTGCGCCAACAGCGAACACGAATACTGCGTCACCCCGTCCACGAGAACCGTGCACGCCCCGCACTCCGCCCGGTCGCACCCCCACTTCGTCCCCGTTAGACCCAGCTTGTAGCGCAGCACGTGCGCAACCGTCTCCTGCGGATACACATCCACCGTCCGGTTCTGCCCATTCACGTTGAGCGTCACCATCTGTCCCACCGTACCCGACGCGCTCTGCGCATACGCGCGCCCGGTCCCCCGGAACAAATACGACGTCGACGAAACCGTCGCCCCCGCCGCAATCACTCCCTTGATGAACGTGCGACGCGAGACCCCTCTCTCACCCACCACAATGTCTCGGTTCTCCATCGAGTGCTCCTCCTCCAGTGTGGCGCTCTCGTAGGGTTGACCTTCTCGGCCCCGTACCGCTCGGGGGAGCGCCGGGACGCCGCACTCACCCACGTGTCGCTACGCGGATCGACAGACGTGGACGCGAATCCATTCTCAGGCGATTCGATAGTATGTGTGTCGCTCCAGCAGGTGTCAACGAGAACAAGGGTCGAGGGAACGAAGGCGACAAACAAAAAACGCGCCGGCCCCCCGGAGTATCCCTCTCTTCCGGGTGGCCGGCGCGTTTCGCGGCAATCGGAGGCGCTAGGCGGTCGCCTCCCGGATCGCCCGCTTCACCAGGTTTCGGGTGAGCGCGATCTTGTATGCGTTGAACTGCAGGGGACGCGCATCCTCCACCGCCAGACGCCCCGCTTCCTCCATGGTCTCCTCATTCACCGGCCGCCCCGCGATCGCATTCTCCACCCGGCGCAACCGGAGCGGCCGCGCCGCCACCCCGCCCACCACGATCCTCGCCTCGAAGATCGTTCCACCCTGCACATCCAGCGCCGCGGCCACGTTGCCCAGCGCAAAGTCCCAGGAGCCCCGGTCCGCCACCTTCTCGAAATACATGCTCGATCCCGACCACCGACCCGGGATATGGATCGCCACAAGGAGGTCCGTCGGCTCCATCACCGTCATCCGCGTGATGTCCGTGCTCGGCCCGATGAAGAAGTTCTCCGCCGGCACCATTCGCGTACCCCCCGCGCTCCGAACCTCCATCTCGGCATCCAGCGCCACCAGCGCCGGACCCGTGTCCGTCGGCGACACCGCCACGCAGCGGTTCGACTCGAAGATCGAATGCTCCCGGTTCAGCGCGTCCGGCGCATTCGCGTAGCACGTGTTCCCGCCTGCACGGTAGCACGGCCACGCGCTCCGGTAGTACCAGCAGCGCGTGTCCTGGCTCACATTCCCGCCAAGCGTCCCCTGGTGGCGGATCTGCGGCGTCGCCACCCGCTCCGCCGCATTCGCCAGCATCGGGAAGCGCGCACTGACCTCCGGATGCTTCACCACCTCATCGAGGCTCGTCATCGCCCCGATCCGGATCCCGTCCCCGCTCGCTTCGACACCCCTCAACTCCTCGATCCCCCCCACATCCACCACCACGCCCGGGCTCTTCGCCCGGTCCTTCAGCCAATCGAACGTGTCCAGCCCTCCCGACAGGATCCATGCATCCGACCCATGGCTACGCAGCAGGTCCAGGGCCCCGTCCAGCTCCATCGGCTGATAGAGCTCGAACGTTCCCATCATGTCGCGAATCTCGCCCATATCGCTCTCCTCTGGATTCCCCTTCGTTCCCCGCTAGACGTGGGTCTGAAGCGTCGTGTACCCCGTCGCTCCACCCTCGATTGCATTCACGATCTTGTCCGGGCTGACGGGTGTGCGCGTGATCGGCATCCCGATCGCATCCTGGATCGCCGAGAGCACGACGGCCGCGCCCGCCCCGACGGGCGGCTCCCCGATCCCCCGCGAGCCGATCGGCGTCTCGCGGTCCGCGATGTCCACCGCGGCGAATTGGAAGTCGATCGGCGTGTTCATGAAGGTGATCGGCTTCGCGGTGTGGAGCCGCTTGTTCTGGTTCACCCCCCAGCGGAGGTCGTAGCCCCACTTCTCGAAGCGGGCTTGACTCATCCCCTGCAGCATGCCTCCGCTCACCTGCGCCATGAGGCCTCGCGGATTCAGGACGGTGCCGCAGTCCGCGACGGCTACGATCTCGGTGACCTCCATCTCTCCGGTCTCCGTATCGATCTCCACGACGCCGTACGCGACGACCGTCGAGCGCGTGGCGCCCTCATGTGAGAATTCGTCCGTCGCGGCCGCCACGAGACCCTCGCCCACAAGGTGCTCCTGCACGGCGCGCACCGTCATCTCCTCGAGGGACTCGTTCAACTCGTGGCCGTCGTAGCGGCCCCCGAGCTCGATCGCCCGCTCGGCCGCTGCTCCGAAGCTCATCCCCACCGACGGGCTCCCCATCCGGAAGACCCGGCCGCCTCCCACATCGTAGTTCTCCGGCGCGCCGCCGAAATCCGCCGCCGCGATCTCCTGGAGGAGACGCTTCGCCTGAAGCCCGGCCGCGTAGTTCGCCCGCGTATGCGCGTGCGTCGTCTGACTGCCGCCCTGGCTGGCACTCCACGGAAGCCCGCGGCTGGAGTCCCCCCAGACGACTTCGACCTCCTCCCACGGCACCATCAGGACCTCGGCCGCCGCCATACACGTGTCGAATGTCGAATGGGTACCCAAGTTTCCGACGCCGGAATGGATGGTGAGCCGGCCATCCGGGCGGATCACGAGCATCCCGTCGTAGCCGGAACTTCCCGCCGAATAAGAGCTGATAGCCACGCCGACGCCCGTCACCTTCGAGCCGTTCCGCTGCCCGCTGAGCTGGCGCTTCTCATCCCAGTTGAAGAGTTCGCGGCCCATCTGGACCGCTTCCTTCGCGTAGCAACTCGTGACTTGCGTCGGGCCCGGATGGAAGAACGCCTGATCCGCCGGCGCGTTGATGTACATCATGTCGGCCCGGTCGACCCCGAGCTCGTTAGCGCCCCGGTCCATGACGGGACCGATCATCGTGATCGCCTGCGCCCCGCCCGGCGCGCGTTGCGCACCTCTCGGCGGGGTGTTCGTGATCACGGGGATCCCGCGGAAGCGCATCGTCTCCGGCTGGTAGCAGAGCGATGCGATCGAGGCAGCAGAATTGAAGTCGCCTCGACGACCGTATGCACCGCTGTCCTGTATCAGGAAGAGATCCATCGCCAAGAGCCGGCCATCGTCCCGGAAGCCGAGTTTGACCCAGCCCTGCAGCCCCGCCCGCGCACGACCGAAGTACGTCTCCTCGTCCCGGGTCACGCGCATCATCACGGGGCGACCCGTCTCCCTCGCCAGGGCCGTGGGAATCAGGTCCGTTACCGTCCCGGTGATCTTGCTCCCGAAACCGCCACCGCAGTACTCCGAGATGAGGACCATGTCCTCCTCGGGAATCTGCAGGCGATCGGCAAAGGCGCGCTGCGACCGGGCCGTGCTCTGCACCGAGCAGTGCAGATAGCAGCGGCCGTTCTGCCAGTAGGCCATCGCGCTTCGAGACTCGAGCGGGTGGTGCGTCTGCGACTGGTGCAGGATCGGTTGCTCTACGATCACGGCCGAACGGCCGAACCCGTCAGCCACATCGCCGACCTCCCAGCCCGCCGCGGCGGGGAACTCGCCCTCCGGGAAGCGGTCCCCCTCGATCGTCGCCATCTGCTCGGCCGTCCACCTGATCTCGGCGACCTCGAACCCCTCGTAGGCGTTCCCGACCTCGAGCGGATTCGGACCGCCGGGACGAAGGGTGTCCAGGGGATCGAGCGCGAAGGGGAGCGGCTCGATCTCCACCTCGATCGCCGCGACCGCATCCGCCGCGAGTGTCTCGTCCACCGCGGCCACGGCCGCGATCGGCTGTCCCTGGTAGCGAGGCTCGTTCGTCAGGATCGGCTCCTGGCCCGGCTCCACCGGAGGCAGGTCATCGGCCGTCATCACGGCGAGAACCCCGTCCATCGCGAGGGCGCGGCTCGCGTCGAGGCGGGTGACCCGCCCGTGCGGGACCGGGCTCAGGAGGAGCTTCGCGAAGACCATCCCGTCCGCACGGAAGTCCTCCGCGTACCTCGACCGCCCCGTCACCTTCGCCCTCAGATCCTTCGGCGTCTGGTTCGTCCCGATCAACCTGTAATCGGCCATCTCGCTACACCTCCCTAGAGGTATGTCTTGGCATCGAGGTATGTCCTGGCATCATCCCCCGCTTCCGGGTCCACTCACGCCGTCCGACGCGTCAACTCCACCGCCCGCATCGCCGACGTCAGGATCTTGTCGTAGTCCCCGCACCGGCAAAGATTGCCCGAGAGCGCAAGCCTCGCCTCCTCCCGCGTCGGATTCGGGTTCTCGTTGAGCATCCCCACCATCGCCATGATGAACCCCGACGCGCAGAACGCACACTGGAAGCCCGCCTCGTCCATCACCGCCTGCTGAACCGGATGCAGCTCCCCGCTCGCCGACTCGAGCCCCTCGATCGTCGTCACCGCACGACCCCGCACCTGGTGCGCCAACAGCGAACACGAATACTGCGTCACCCCGTCCACGAGAACCGTGCACGCCCCGCACTCCGCCCGGTCGCACCCCCACTTCGTCCCCGTTAGACCCAGCTTGTAGCGCAGCACGTGCGCAACCGTCTCCTGCGGATACACATCCACCGTCCGGTTCTGCCCATTCACGTTGAGCGTCACCATCTGTCCCACCGTACCCGACGCGCTCTGCGCATACGCGCGCCCGGTCCCCCGGAACAAATACGACGTCGACGAAACCGTCGCCCCCGCCGCAATCACTCCCTTGATGAACGTGCGACGCGAGACCCCTCTCTCACCCACCACAATGTCTCGGTTCTCCATCGAGTGCTCCTCCTCCAGTGTGGCGCTCTCGTAGGGTTATCTGGGATCGCTCTCGGGAGCCGCCTCGGCGTGAGTCTCGACCGGTGCGAATCTCTTCGGCTTCCTCACGTGGACTCGTCGAGCCCACCCGAACAGGTCCATTCTACGACGGAGGGTCCCGGAGTGTCAACGAGGGCCCGCCGGCGACGCTGCCACCGAGCCGTTCGGCAACGCAGCGAATACGCCCGCGATGCGCCTCTTCCAAGACGAGATCCGCGCCCTGGCCGCGGACTACGATCCGACGAGGGGTGTGCCGCATTCCGGCGAGCGGGGCTCTCGCCGCCCGTCCGCGAAGACATCCTCCTTCCAGATCGGGGCCTCCTCCTTGACCCGGTCGATGCCGTCACGGGCGGCCTCGAAGGCCTCGGCCCGATGACGGCCGCGGACGACGACCAGGACGCTCGACTCTCCTGCAGGCACATAGCCGACCCGATGGATGATCCGGCATGCGAGGACCCCGTCGCGCGCCGTGATCTCGTCCTCGATCCTTCGTATCGCCACCTCGGCCATCTCACGGTGCACATCGTAGTCCAGCGCGGCGATCCGCTTCCCCTCGTCTTGCCCGCGTACATTGCCACTGAACACGACGAGGGCTCCATCGTCCGTACCCTCGGTCTCCCCGATCAGCGCTGCGGGCGAGAGAGGGTCGCTCGTTATGCGTTCGGCCAAGGTCAACCTCCGGTGACGGGTGGCAGGAGGGAGACCCGGGCGCCCGGCTCAAGCGTGTCGTCATCTGCGAGGAGGACCACGCCGCTCCCGACGGCGGTGTGCTCCAGGTACGAGGCCACGACCGGAAGCTGCTCGGCGATCGCGAGGCGCAACTCCGCGACCGTCGGAGCGGTTCCCTCCACCGTCACGGTCTTCACTCGCGTGCCCACCAGGTGCGAGAGATTCCCGTAGAAGGAGATTTCCACTTCCATGCCGCGGCAAGGCCTCCAAGCGACTCGGTCCGAAACCAAAGGACACCGGGTGCCCGGATGCCTCCGGGAACTCGCCGGGCTTCCGCCGGTGTACCGTCTCCGGCCTACGATAACCCCAATCGGCCGATGATTCACACACCGGATTCTCGAAAAGGCCTCACCGGGCCCGACGGCGAAGGCGACTCCCGCCCCGAGGCGGGGGCGAGCGTCACCGATACGTTAGGCCGAACACTCCGGGATCTTCGGATCTCCGTCACGGACCGGTGCAACTTCCGCTGCACCTACTGCATGCCGCGCGAGGTCTTCGGACCGGACTTTCGCTTCCTGACCCGGAGTGAGGTTCTGAGCTTCGAGGAGATCCTGACGCTCGCGCGCCTCTTCGTGAATGCCGGGGTCGAGAAGATCCGGATCACGGGCGGCGAGCCGCTCCTTCGGCGCGAGGTGGATACCCTCGTAGGTATGCTCGCCTCCATCGACGGCGTGCGCGACCTCACGATGACAACGAATGCATCGCTCCTCGCCGGGAAGGCCGATGCCTTGCGGAAGGCGGGCCTGGACCGGGTGACGGTGAGCCTCGACGCACTCGATGACGACATCTTCCGGGCGATGAGCGACGTGCAGATCCCCGTCCGCACGGTCCTCAGGGGGATCGAGGCGGCAGCCCAAGCAGGGCTCACCCCCGTCAAGGTGAACATGGTCGTCAAGCGGGGCATGAACGAAGACCAGATTCCCGCGATGTGCGAGTATTTCCGGGGGAGCGGTCACATCCTTCGGTTCATCGAGTTCATGGATGTGGGCACCTCCAACGGGTGGCGCCTCGAAGACGTCGTGTCCGCCCGGGAGATCCGCGACCAGATCGATGCACGCTGGCCCATAGAGTCGGCCCAGCCCAACTACCGCGGCGAGGTGGCCCGGCGCTATCGGTACCGGGACGGAGCGGGAGAGATCGGGATCATCTCATCGGTCACGCAGCCCTTCTGCACGACGTGCAACCGAGCCCGGCTCACGGCGGACGGCGAGTTTTTTACCTGTCTCTTCGGCACGCGGGGGCACGATCTCCGCCAGCTCCTTCGGGATGGAGTGCCGGAGGAGGAGATGGCGGCTGCGATCGACGCGATCTGGCGGGCACGGGGGGACCGCTACTCCGAGCTTCGAAGCCTTGCCACGGCGAGCCTCCCGAGGGTGGAGATGTCGAGGATCGGCGGATGAAGCATGTGCTCGACGCAATCGAGCGGTGGCAGCAGACCGGGGAGCAGATCGCGCTCGCGACCGTCGTCAGGACCGTGGGCTCCTCCCCGAGGCCGGTCGGCGCAAAGATGGCGATCACCGCGAGCGGGAAGATGGTGGGCTCGGTAAGCGGAGGGTGCGTGGAGGGCGCCGTCTCCGAGGAAGCGCTTCACGTCCTCGGGACGGGTGAGCCCCGGCTCCTCACCTTCGGCGTGGCCGACGAAGAGGCGTGGGCCGTCGGCCTGTCCTGCGGGGGCACGATCGAGGTCTTCGTGGAGCCTCTCAACCGGTGAGTGGGAACTCCCTCACGCAGGACTTCTTTGGGCATGTTCGGGCGGGCCGGCCCGTGGCGCTCGCAACCCGCATCGAGGGGAGCAGGGGCCTCGGCGCCAAGCTTCTCATCGGCCGGCGGGGGATCCTCGGAGGGACGCTCGGGACAGGGGAGGCGGACGGGCGTGTCCACGAGTTCGCGAAGGAACTCATCGCGGCCGGTCGATCGGGGCTCCTTACGCTTCCGGATGGCCGGATCTTCGTCGACGTGCAGCTCCCTGCCCCGCGCCTCGTGATCGTAGGTGCTGTCCACATCGCGGTCACCCTCGAGCGATTGGCCCGCGAGCTCGGATTCCGCACGATCGTCTGCGATGCGCGGGACCGCTTCGCCACGCCGGAGCGCTTCCCGGGCGTAGACGAGCTCATCGTGGGGTGGCCAACGGACGTGCTCGCCCGGCTCGACCTCGACGAGTTCAGCTACGTGGTCGTGGTCACGCACGATGCGAAGCTGGACAACCCTGCACTCGAATCGGCGCTTCGAAGCCGCGCGCCGTACGTGGGAGCGCTTGGATCGAAGAAGACGCATGCGAGGCGCGTCCGGGCGCTTCGCGAGGCCGGGGTCAGCGAGGAGGACATCGGCCGGATTCACTCCCCGATCGGCCTCGAGATCGGAGCCCGTTCCCCTGCCGAGATCGCGCTGGCGACGCTCGCAGAGATCGTGTCGGTCCGCAATCGCCTCGAGGCCGGGCGGGCGTGAAGTTCCGCCCCGCCCCGCTCGAAGGGTCCGAAGGGGAGATCCTCGCCCACAACGTCCGCGATGCGAAGGGTCGCCGGGTCCTGAGAAAGGGGATCGAGCTCGACGATGCCGCGATCGAGAAGCTCATCGGGCTCGGCTACGATTCGGTCTACGTGGCCGAGATGGAGGAGGGGGACGTCCACGAGAACGCGGCGGTCAAACGGATCGCGGAGGTGTCAAGGGGCCCGGGCACGAGAGCCGGGCGGGCGCATGCCGGACGGGTGGACCTAGCCGCGACCTCGCTCGGGGTCGTGAGGGTAAAGGCAGGACCGCTCCTTCGGTTGAACGAGATCGAGGGCATCACGGTCGCGACGCTCCCCACGTACCGGGTCGTGACACCCTCCGAGCGGGTCGCTACCGTCAAGGTCATCCCCTATGCGATCCCGGAGGACGCCGTCGCGCGCGCCGAGGCGCTCTCGACCCACGCGGGGATCGTCTCCGTCTCGGCGATCAAGCCCTCCACCGTAGCGCTCGTCCTCGTCGGGGGCCCCGGGGCCCGGGTTTACCTCACGGAGGGGATCGGCGCTGCCATCCGCCGCCGCGTCGAGCGCCTCGGATCCCGGGTGCTCGAACCCGCCCTCTCCCCACCGGACGAACACCAGCTGGCCTCGATCCTCGGGGCGCAGTCCGGCGAGGGGGCGGACATGATCGTCGTCGCGGGCGAGACCGCGATCATGGACCTGGACGATCTGATTCCACGCGGCCTGCGCCTCGCGGGAGGCGAGGTGGAGGAGCTCGGGCTTCCGATGGACCCCGGGCAACTCCTCCTCCTCGGCCGGCTGGGCGAGCTCCCCGTGATCGGCGCCCCCGGGTGCGTCCGCGGGGCTGCCCCCGATGGCTTCGATGCCGTGCTCGCGAGGATTCTCGCGGGGGAGGAGCTCACTGCGGCGGATCTCCAGGCCCTCGGCCACGGGGGGCTCCTCTCGGATCCTCGCCGCGAGTGACAGGAATGCGGAGAGCGCCGCCGGGGCGAGGCGTCACGGGAGTCATCCTCGCCGCCGGGGCATCGCGCCGCATGGGCTCCCCGAAGCAGCTCCTTCCCTACCGCGGCCGTCCGATCCTCGAGCACGTGATCGACCTCGCCGCCGCGGCGGTCCCGGGCGAGCTCCTGGTTGTCCTCGGCCACGCGGCTCGCCGGATCGAGGCGGCGGTCAACTTCCCGAGCCACGTGAAGATCGTGATGAACCCCGACTACGCTTCCGGCCAGGCGTCCTCGCTCACGTCGGGGCTCGCTGCCTCGGCCCCTTCGGCCGAGGCGGCGCTCATCATCCTCGCCGACCAACCCGAGCTCGCCCAAGAGGCCATCACCCGTGTTCTCGACGCATACCGGAGGACGGGCGGACCCGTCGTCCGCGCCGTGTACCGCGGCACGCCGGGCCACCCCGTACTCCTCGACCGGTCCATCTGGCCCGCGCTCGTCGACGGGGCCGCCGACCGGGGAGCGGGACCGGCACTCGCCCGCCACCCCGAGTGGGTCGTGAGTACCGATCTCGATCTCCCGCCTCCTCTCGAGATCGATACCCCGGCGGACTACCGCGCGCTGACGGCGGGGGAACGGAATCGAGCGGGGGGAGGCCGCGGGCCCGGAGCCGCGTAGGACCGGGATGGCTTCCCCGGACCGCATTTTTGCCGCTTCCCGGCCCGGCGCCCTGCACCGCCCGCTCGGAGGCTCGCCAAGGCCGGTCCCGGCCCCCGGTCTTCACCCTGGGGGGGTCTCCACGCTTGCCGGCAGAACCCCTACATTGGTTGGCGGTGCGGTCGCCGCCCGCCTTGTACCTTCGCACCGGTCAGGGCCTCCGGCGAGACGACCACACGGCCCATTCGGCTACATGACCCAACGAAGGGAGACAACCCGATGACTTACCGTGCATGGACCGGCGTCCTCTGCGTACTCCCCGTCGCCCTCCTGGCCGCGTGCGGCGGAGGGGGATCGGGCGGCGCGGATCCCGAGGAGGAGGCCTCCGAGCCCATTCGCGCCGACTTCCAGGCGACGGGCGGATCCGCTGCGGAGGGCGTCTTTACGCTGACGCTAGACGGAGACACATACGCCGCGTCGGTTGCGATCGATACGCACCGCGGCCCCGGGGACTACCCGATCGAGATCCACAGCGGGACGTGTGGCGGGGAGATGGGGCCGCTTGTCGTGGCCGTCACCGACGTCGAGGGGCAGGAAGGGGGCGAAGGACAGTCCACCGGTCGGTTCGCGGCGTCCGAGCTCGCCGCCGGCGGATCCTACTACGTAGACATCCACGATTCACAGGACGACAGCCAGATCGCCTGCGCGGATCTTCCCCCTCTCTGAGCACACTGCGGCGGGCCTCTCCACGGGGGGAGGGGCTCCGCTCCATCACTCCGTCAGCCGGACCTCGAAGATCGCGGGCCAGCGCTTTCCGGTCAGGAAGAACGTCCCGGAATCGGGATGGTACGCGATCCCGTTCAGGACCGCCCTCACGCCAGCCGGCCTCCCCGCGCTCGGCACGAGTACGGACGCGTCGATCTCCGCCGTAACGCGCCCGTTCGCCTTGTCGATCCGAACGATGCGATCCGTCTGAAAGATGTTCGCGTATACGGCCTCGCCCACGCACTCCAGTTCGTTCAGGTTCCGGACCGGCGCGCCGTCGAGCGTCACCTCGTAGCTCTCGAGGATCTCGAACGAGTCGGGGTCCCGGCGGTGCAGGATCGCGCTGCCATTCGACATGAAGAGCGCCTCGCCGTCGTAGCAAAGCCCCCACCCCTCCCCATCATACTCCAGGGTGCGAAGGAGTTCGAAGGTGTCGAGGTCGTAGACGAATGCGACCCCTTCGTGCCACGTCAGCTGAATCAGTTCGGGCCCCACCCGAGCGAGCCCCTCTCCGAAGTACTCGTCCGAGAGCGCGAGCGACCGCCGGATCTCTCCCGTCTCGATCTCCACCTCCCGGAGCGTCGACTCCCCGTACTGCCCCGTGCTCTCGTAGAGGCGGCCGTCGTAGACCAGAAGCCCCTGCGTCGATGCCGACGTGTCGTGCGGGAGCTCCCGGACGATCTCGAGCACCTGGCTCCCGGCCGGCTCTCCCCCGCACGCCGCGAGGGTGGCTCCGAGGAGCGCCCACCACTCGAACCGCACTCGGCGAGAGCCCCTCATCATTCGACGGAGTACGGCTCGATGCGCGCGTCAGCCGGTATCTCGAGGCGCGACTCGTCGAAGGGGCGGCGAAAGGAGATCTCGGAAGCCCACGCCTCGTTCCTCAGATCGCCCTGCACTCCGTCTCGGTATGTGTACCCGCGAAAGCGCGTCGGCACGGTGAGCCCGTCGACGGTGACGTAGTCTTGGTAATACAGGAGGGTTCCGCTCGCCGCGGGCTCCGGCGCGCCGGGCCCCGCCTCGTACGCCTCGCCGTAGGTCACGGTGTAGAGGACTGCGCTCACCATACCGGTCTCGGGGTGGAGATAGAGGGTGTAGGTGTCGCCGGGAGAGTCCCCGATCCCCGTGTCGTAGTACGCCATCACCCGCTCGTGCGGCTGGCCACCGAGCGGCTCGTCGGGGAGGACGAGGAACCGGATCCCAGGATCGGCCATCACGAAGGGGATGGACTGGAAGTAATACCCCGTCGTGGCCCAGAATCTGGGATTTGGATTCTCGAGCGCCGCCGGGCTGATCCACGCTTCCTCCCCGTCCCAGGCGAAGCGCCCCTCGACCTCGCCCGCCGCCTCCGGCGTGCCGAAGGTTCGAAGCTCGTGGTAGACGCGCCGCGTCTCGTTGTCGGCGACGAGAAAGGACTCGAAGCGCACGTTCGACCCTAGGTTCGAGTACTCCCAAGCATACGAGCTGGTGGGCGCGGCGTACCACGCCTCGAGGCCCCCGTGGGCCTCGATCGCCGCGAGGACGATCCGGCCACCCTCGGACGCCGTGAGCCGCGCCCTTGCCTCCTCCTCCCGCGCGTCGACGCCGGTCCCGCCGCATCCCGCGAGCACCCACGTCCATGCGAACGCCCACCGTGCACGGCCGGGGCACGCCCCCCAAGCAGTCCCCCGCATCTCATCCTCCTGAATCGACCGGACCGGCAGCCCCTGGCGGGGGCTCGCGGGCAACGGGCCGCCCTCTCCCCGCCGCGTGCATGTAGTGTCAGAGGAAGGAAGGCGGTCCGCAAGTCGAGTCGTACGGCCCCCTCCGACCGGTCCTCCGAGCTTTCACGTGGAGCGCCGGGAGCGTACCGTTCACCCTTCCATGGACACCTTCCGCCTCCTCTGGAACCGCCTGCGAGGCCGGGAGACGATCGTCGAGGCCCGGCCGCTGGGGATCCCCCTTCGGCTCTCGATCCGGGCGAGGCGAGAGCTCCGGCGGATCCGTTCGATTTCGCAGGAAGCCCCGCTGATCCGCCGGATCTTCGAATTCCTCTCGGAGGATGACGTCATCTACGATGTGGGCTCCAACATCGGGCTCATCGCGCTCGTCATGGCGCTCCACCCGAAGGGCCGTTCCTCCCCCGTACACTGCTTCGAGCCCGAGCCGAGGAACTTCACGCAGCTCGAGGGCAACATCCGCCTGAACGGACTCGCGGGCCGCGTCTTCGCGCACCGCCTCGCGCTCTCGGACCGGCCGGGGGCAAGCGAGCTCTTCATTCGGGGGGGGGCCGGGGAGGGGAGGCACTCGACGGTGGCGAGGGAGGGCTCGACCGCCTCGATCCGGATCAAGACGGACTCCCTCGCCGCTTTCTCCGGGAGGGAGGGAGGGCGGCCCGATCTCGTGAAGATCGATGTCGAGGGGGCGGAAGGGCGCGTCCTCGAGGGGATGGGCCCGCTCCTCCCCGAACTCGCTCCGCGGGAACTCTTCATCGAGCTTCACGACAAGGGGGAGGGCGATTCGACGCCGGGCGGGAGCACGGTCCGCGTCTGGCTCGAAGCGCGGGGATACGCTCTCGCCTGGGAATCGGAGCGGGGCCGGACCCGCCACCAGCACTACCGGGCCGTCGAGATCGCGACGTAGCTACGACGAGGCGGGGTCCTCCCCCTTTCGGCCCTTCCTCTGATGCCGGATCCGGAAGATCCCCTCGATATCGACGGGCGTCCCGTGCGTTCCGAGGAGCCAGCGGAACACCCGGTCCTCGTGCGTTCGGCGCCACCTCGGCACGGGACGCTGATAGAAGGGAATCGTCCCGCAGTAGCCGCCGGCGCGCGCCACGTCCCCACGGACGATCTGGAGCGCACCCACGGCCTTCTCGCGAACATCGGGAGTGTACGACGCGCATTCGGGGTCGGTGCCGATGTCGAGGAGCCGGGGTGCCCCGCGTCCACTGACGAGGATGGGATCCTCGGGATCGAGGAGTTCGGTGATGAGGTGGCGGCGGGGAAAGACGAGCCGGTCGTCACGGGAGGCGAGAGCGCGTCCCGCCGAGTCCATCGCCCCGGCGCGAAAGACGAGGTCACAGTCGGCGAACCAGATCCAGTCCGCCCGGGTGCGTCGCGCGGCGAGGTTGCGGCCCAGGGCGCGCCGGAAGAGCCTCGTCTTCTCGAGCGCCTGCCAGTTCCAGCGGACGCGGGGAACCTTTCGGTGCCCGAAGAAGTCGAGGAGGGCAACGGTGGCCGGATCCTCGGGGGAGAAGAAGACGGTCATCGTGACAGAGGTCTCCTCGGGTGGGTAGAGGACGAGGGAGGAGAGCTGGTAGATGAGGAGGTGCGAATACCGCCAGCAGTGACTGACGATCTCGAGCTCAAGCGGACGCCCTGCGGGAGGCGGAGGGGGCGTCATCGGAAGCTCCGGCGCGAAGAACGTCCGCGGGACGAGCCCGGTCGCGGCAAGCCGGAAGAACGTCTCCTGCATTCGGTCGGGATCCCAGTCGTCGGGGTTGGCAGGCTCTGTCTCGAACCGTCGTCTTCTCCGACCCCGGCCCACCGGGGCCGGAGAAGGCCCCTAGCGTAAGGAGGAGGGCTTCGCGCTGTCCACACCATCACACGGGTAGAGGGAGGCGATCCGCCGCGAGGAACGCGAGATCTCCCGGCCTCCTGCGCACGCCCTTACCTTGAGGTGCGCCCCGCCCCCCTTCACGGTGGAGGAATCGTCATGACTGCGCGGCACCCTGTCCCCGTCTCCTTCATTTTCCTCGCCGGGGCACTGCTGGCCGCAGCCCCAGCGTCCCCGGGTGCCCCGGAGGACTCCGAACGCGGTGGCGCCCCGCCCTCCGCGAGCGCCGGTGCCATTCGGGCGTGCGAGATCCCGGTCCTCTGGCGGGTCGACCAGGTCGACCCCCGCTTCGAGCTTGCGGAGGCGGAGGCGGTTCGGGCGGTTCGCGGAGCGGCGCTCCTCTGGGAGACCGCGCTCGGGCGCGTCCTCGTGTTTCGGGAGTCGAGCGAGGGGATCCCGATCCGATTCGTCTATGACGAGCGCCAGGAGGCTACTCGGGCCCGCCAGGCGCGAATCGCCGAACTGGACGAAGAAGCCCGCGCGATCGAGGAGTCCGAACGAAGCCTCGAGGTCCTTCGCTCCCGCCTCGCAAGCCGCCGAGCCGTGCACGAGGCGCGACTCACCACCCACCGCGACCGGCTGGCCACCTACCAGGAGATGGTGGGTTTCTGGAACGCGAGAGGAGGCACCCCGGCGGAGGAAGTCGAGCGGCTCCGGCGGTTCGAGGACGAAGTGGGCGAGCTGCGGGCCTCGGCAAATGCCGCGGCCGAGGAGGTGAACGGTCTCGTCGATGCGCTGAACGACGAAACCGAGGCGCACAACCGCGAGGTGGAGAGGTCCAATCGGGCGCGGCAGGCGCTCCGGGAGGCGTTCCCCGTAGAGGTGGTCCAATCGGGAGAATACAACGAATCGACGCGCAGCCTCGGCGGCATCACCTTCTCCCGGGAGGCCGAGATCCGGATCTATCAGTTCGACGACCGGGACCACCTGACGCTCGTCCTCGCACACGAACTCGGACACGCCCTCGGTCTCGGGCACACGGGAGTGGAAGGCACGCTCATGGCGGTGGAGAGCGTGGCTGCGCCCGGCGGGGGCCGGCCTGAAGTCATGCCAGGGGATGTGGAGGCGCTCAGGGAGCTGTGCCCTGAGTTGTAGTGCGGTGCCCCGCCGCGCCCTGCGACGCCTCTGTCAGAGAGAGTCTCCGACGAAACGCACCTCGAGATCTGGAAGGAAGTGTGCCGTCGCCCAGCCCCGGTCGCCGGACCTCATTCCAGGCAGATAGTAGACGATGTACGTCCGCAGATAGACCATATCGTCCGCGTCACGCAGGAGCGTCGCGATGGCGCCGAGGAGCTGTTCGTCGACCTGCCGATTCAACTCGACGTCCAGGATCCGGAACTGGCCGGGGATCACGTCTTCCCGGACGATCACGATTTCGAGATCCTCCGGGACGAGAGCCCACTCCGGCGGGTCGAAAGGCTCTCGGGGGCGCGGCGGAAGTTCTAGCGACGGATCCGGCTGACCCGGTTGCTGCGCCCGAGCATCGGAGGCGGCAGGTACAAGTAGCGCGGCCGCGATGAGCGCGGAAAACGCCAGCCCCCTGCCCCGCCGGTTCCCGACACGCATGAGATGCCTCGACTCCTCGTTCGTGGCTCGAGGGCTGCTTCGGACCGGGATTGCCTGCTCCTCGGGCCGCGACCCTCCCGAAGCATAGCGTGTCGCGAACGGATCCGCACACGGCGCCGGTGCCTCAGCTGCGTCTCGTTCGAGTCCTCGGCGCCGCCGCGCGTGTCATCGCATCGCCCCCGATCACGCTGACCCCACGCCGGGCAAGCTCATCGGGGGACACCTGGCCCGATGGCTCCTGCATCCGTGAAAAACAGCATCGCGACCACGCCCGCCGCCCTGACGATGGCCCTCGCCCAGAGCGGAGCCGTAACCCACCACCACGAGAGATCGGCCGCGGGCTCGACGCCCGCCACCTTGAGAGTGAACAGGATCAGGAAAATCGCCGTCGCGAGGGCGCCCACTGCCCTGAGGATGACCCTCGCCCAGAGCGGAGCCGTAACCCACCACCACGAGAGATCGGCGACGGGCCCAACGCCCGCCACCTTGAGAGTGACCAGGATCAGGAACATCGCCGTCAAGATGCCTCTCATCTCTCCTCATCACTCCCATAGACGCCGCCGGTGAGAATTTTCCACGGGCTGCTAGGAGCGAGCGGACGGGACCGGCCGCTGAGTCCCAACCGTACTGCTACTGTTGCACTGCCTACCCCCCTGGCCAAGCACGCGACGCTCCCTCTCATCCACCCCAGTCCGGCCACGAGATCTGAACGCTGATGCCCTCGGGGTCGCGCACGGATACATTGTCGCTCCCGACACGGAGATCGTTGTCCAGACCCGCTTCGCGGATCGCGCTCGCGACCCGCTCGGGCTCGAAATCCTCCACACCCACGCAGAAGTGATCGATGTCGCCGCTGGGCTCGCGCTGGGGAACACTCAGGAACGAGAGGCCGTCGGCCAGGTCCAGCGCATACGGCCGCCCAGGCACCTCCCGCTTCGGCGGGAGGCTGAAGAGCTCTCGGTAGAAGTCGACCGACCGGTCGAGGTCCGAGTTCTGGAGGTTGACATGATTGATGTTGATCCCTCGGAGCACCCCCTCCTGCTTCGTGCTCTCCCGTCGAGGCGCGCTTCGGCGGCCTGCCAGCCCGGCTGGCACTGCCCCCAAAGCGAGAGCCTTCACCAGCTCTCTTCGGCTGAGGGTTCCCCGTTCGTAGTCGCTGAGAAGGGCCTCGATGATCCGCTTCATACGATCTCCTTAAGGTATGCGGGAGGAGTGGGCAGCCGGGGCTTTCGGGGCTCGACTGCCCGGCCGTTAGCGGAGGGTGCGCATGCGGCACGACCCGATGGAGCTGCTAGGGCCGGGCTCTCGGCGCGAAACCCATTGCCCGGCGCCAGGCGGCGAGCTGGCCGATGTGATTGGCCTCGTGCGCGGACGTCAGGTAGTCGGCGAAATCGCCGATCGTCGGGAACCGCTTCCGCATCCTTTCGCCCGGATGCTCCCTCGCCAGGAACACGGGGTCGGCGTTCGCCACGGCCTCGGCGACGCGCGCGTGCTGAGCGGTCAACTCGGCGAGGAGCCGGTCCTTCGAGGGAAATGCCGAGGCATCGCCCCCGGGTGGCACTCCCCCGGGCCTGAACAACTCCTTCCAGTCCTCCGGAAAGGTCGACTCCAACCCCAGCACCACGGCTAGAGCATTCGACACGGTCGCCAGGTGACCCAGCGTCCAAGTGGGGTGGTTAACGAGGCCGTGCGGCTGCTGGACCATCTGCTCGTCGGTCAGGTCGCTGACCAGCGCCTGGAGGTGGACAAGGTTGGCCCGGTAGGTGAAGAGCAGATGGCGCATGGGTTCCTCCCTTGGATTCAGCCTACGGACGATAATAGTTGCGGACGTGAGCGGTCGCACGTGGAAGGGACGGGATCCGGAAGGCGGCTCATGGTCGCGATCTTCTTCACGGTCTCCGTCCAGCTCCCTGCCGTCGGTGACGCATTCGCCACGAGGCGGGCTCCCTTCCCCAGAGTCTCACCACAGCGTGCGACCCGTGTGCCCATCCCTTATACATCCAGAGTTCCAAGACGGCACTTCAGCTCCTGCGAGGAAGAACATGAATCCCGTTCTCACGGCGCCCCGGCGCGGCGCTCTCTCGTCGTTCGCCGCAGCTCTTGCGATCGCCCTCCTTCCCGCCGTGCCGGGGTCTGCGCCGACCGCGGCTCAGACCGCACCGGGGCTGCGACCCATGACGTTCGTGGATGTCCAGAGGATGGCCCGCAGCGGCTCCTACGCCCCGAGTCCGGCTGGCCGGTGGATGCTCTACACAGTCACGACTCCGGACTGGGAGGAGGCCGATCAGCAGTCCGACATCCACCTGGTTTCGATGCAGGAGGGCGTCTCGTCGAGCCGGCAGATGACCTTTACGGACGAGAGCGACGAGAGATCACCGGCGTGGTCGAGGGACGGCGCCTTCTTCATCTTCGCATCAGACCGCGACGCCAGCTCGGGCCGCGACGAGGCCTCCGAGGAGGAGGCCAGCGGTGATCAGCTGTACATGATGCGGGCGGACGGCGGCGAGGCGCGGCGGATCACCGACGCTGAGCACGGAGTCGCCGACTTCGCCTTCAGCGACGATGGCCGCTGGCTCGCCTACCGGAGCGGCGAGTCCGGGCGGGAGCAGCTCTACCTCCTGCCTGTGGACGGGCTCCTCGAGGCCGAGGCCGAGCAGCTCACCGACAGGGAGGCGGGAGTCGAGAACTGGGAGTGGTCCCCGGACAGCCGCCGCATCTACCTCATCAGAGCCGATTCGTGGGACGCGGACAACAACCGTCGTCGCGAGGAGGGGTTCGCCGTGGAGATCAAGAACATGGTGACGCCCCTGTCGAACCTCTGGGCGCTGGACCTGGATCCGCGCGAGATGCGACAGCTCACCGATGATCCCGCTGTGAGCGTGGAGAGCTTCGCCGTCTCCGACGACGGCCGCTGGGTCACCTTCCGCGGTGGGTCCGCGAAGCGGTACGAGCGCAACATCACGGATTCCCGCCTCTACGCGGACCAATTCCTTCTAGAGACGGCTACCGGCCACGTCGAGCGGCTCACCGACAACTACGAAATCGGCGAGAGCCTGCCGGTCATCTCTCCGGACAGTCGCTGGGTCGCCTTCTCGGCGCCGGACGACATGACCCGCTATACCATGACGGAGAACCGCGTATACCTCCGCGAGGTCGCCGATCGTAGGGGCGCATTCCGGAAGCTGGGATCGTCGTTCGACGGGAGCCCGAGCGTAGGGTTCTGGTCCGAGGACGGGTCTACGATCTACTTCAACCACGGTGTGCGTGTCACCACACAACTTCACGCGCTCGATGTTGAGAGCAGCGCCGTGAAGCAGCTCACGCACGAGCGCGCGGCGCTTGATGTGAGCCGTGACGATGACTCGGGCGCCATCCTGATCGGCTACCAGGACCCTAGGACGCCACCGACGGTCTTCACGGTGGACGACATCGAGGACGTGGCGGACCGGTCAAAGTGGACTCAGCTCGTGGACGTGGCGCCCGAGGTGCGGGAGCTGGCCCTTGGCGAAGAGGTCGAGATCAACTGGCGCTCCACGGACGGAACGACGGTGGGCGGCATCCTGGTCAAGCCGGTCGGATACGAAGAGGGCCAGCGCTATCCGCTCATCGTCGCGCTTCACGGGGGCCCGGCGTCGGCCGACGTGCTGCGCTTCAACGGAGGTTATAGCGCCCAGGTGTACGCGGGAGTCGGATATGCCGTTCTGAAACCCAACTACCGCGGGTCCCGGAACTACGGCAACGGACACAGGACCGACATCGTCGGCGACTACTTCACCCTGGGCTTCAACGACATCATGACCGGAGTGGATCACCTCATCGATGAAGGCATCGTCGACGGCGACCGCATGGGCGCGCTGGGCTGGAGCGCGGGTGGACACTGGTCCAACTGGATCCTCACCCACACGAACCGGTTCAAGGCGATCAGCTCCGGTGCAGGGACCATGAACTGGATCTCCATGTACGCCCAGAGCGACGTGCAGCGGAACCGGCAGTTCTATATCGGCGACGACTTCCTGTACGAGAACTTCGAGCCTTACTGGGATCAGTCGCCGCTCAAGTACATTGCCGGCGCCGAGACGCCGACGATGATCCACGTCGCTGACGGCGATCCCCGCGTGCCGAGTCCCCAGTCGGTGGAGCTGCACATGGCGCTCAAGAAGCTCGGCGTGCCCACGGAGCTCTTCATGTATCCGGGCCGCACCCACGGGATCACCCAGCCGCGCAACCGGCTCGTGAAGGCCGTGAGCGAGATGGCGTGGATGGACTACTACGTGCGAGGGATCGGAAACAAGTTCGAGTGGCAACAGGTGCTAAAGACGCTCGAGGCGACGGAGGAGAAGCCCGGGGCTGCGGGTGGCGAGGATGCGGCGACGGGTCCTCAATGAGCGCGATGAGGTGGCCAGACCTCCTCGTCTCTCCCCTTGTTGGCGCTCTGCCCGCGCGTGATGCGGGCAGCCTTCGGGGCGCCAAGTAGACTGCGCGCGACCGGCAATGATGGAGGGAGGATCCGGCTTGGAATCACGCCGGGACCCAAACTACTCCAACAGCCAAACGCGGCGATGATCCCGCAGCAGGAGGAGCCGTTGCCATTCTGCGGCGAGTGGAAGGCCGTCGTCATTCAGGAGGAGAGGTGCTTCCCTCCGCGGACCCGCACCACCCAGCGTCCGCCATCTCGCCATAGCTGTCGAAGTGGCCTCCAGCCTGTGGTCCGTCGATCCAAGGAAGTCGTAAGAGAAGTCGGTGAAACCAGGCAGAGACTCGAGCGAGCGGCCGGAGATGAACCTCACCGCGTCGTAAGGGTCATCAAGCCCCAGCGCCAGGTACGGTACCATCCAGCTCGTCCCCGATGCCTCCTGTGCTGGGGACCAGCCCATGCTCCAAACCGTCAGAGCCCTGTTTCCGGCATCGCCGGAGAGTGACCACAGCACCGATGCCGCGATCTCCTGTTGGTCCGGATCGAGCGGCGGCCTCGGTGTCCCGTACCACTCTTCCAGGTACTGGGACGTCCATGCCAGCGTCTGGTCGAGGTGGCAGAGGTTGCAGGCATTCGGACGCCCCGCCTCGAGGGTGGCGGCCACGGTGGGGCTGCTAATCTCGTGGCTTCGCTGAGCCCGCAGCAGCCCGTAGGACGTGTGGGGCATGTGGCAGTTGTAGCAGGAGCTGCCGCTCGACTCCGCCTCGTGTCTCGTATGCGTGGACAGCGTCTGGCTAAGCGTCGAGTGGCACTGGAGACAGGCCTCATTGCCGTACATGCCGCTGGCCACCTGGTGCGTGTCCGCCCACTCCTCGACCGAACGTGGATCGTCCGCGGTCTTGTGCATCGTGTGGCAGGAAAGGCAAGAGAGCCTCTCGCTTTCCTCGGTGGCGTTCATGTAGCAGGGTGAGTCGATCAGTCCGTTGTACTCCCGTCCCGACACGCGAACCATCCCGTCCGGCCAGAATTGATCCTCGAGGAACGTTGGAGCCTGCGCGAGAATCTCCTGCATGCGGGGCGTGCCCATTTGCCGTGATGGCTGGATCAGATCCCGCGTATCGGTCAGGTCGTCCCCCGGGCGATATGGCAGGCCCTCGCTCGGCGTCTGGCCCAGCCAGATTGAATGACACTGACCGCACACCTGCGACGACAGCCTCGATTCCAGCCCGAGCGGAAACACCGTCGTCGGGTCGGCTCGACCGGTCAGATGCAGCCAGTAGCGGCGAAGGGGGTTCATGTTGACGGCTTGGTGCCGTTCACTGGGCCCGTGGCATGCCTCACACGCGACTCCAAGCTCGGCGACGGTCGTATTGGCCCGCCACTCACGCGGCGGTCGGTCGACAGTTGCGTCGAGTTCGCCCTTGCCGTGCGTGGCGTGGCAGTTGACGCACGACACGTTCCATCGCCCTGTTTCCGACTGGGGGTATTCCGGTGGCCGCAGGAATGCGGACGGACGCGAAATCCAGCGCTGCTCCCGGTTCAGGTACATCGCCGGAAGTTGCCCGAGGAGCCGGTCACGGCCCGTCGGATACCAGTACACCTGCTGATGGTGCGAGCCCGTGATCATTGCCACTTGGCGCGTGATGCGAGGTGACGCGACGCTCGTGGAGTCCCAATCAGGATCGTCGAACTCGGCCCAGAACTCGTCTCCCCTGCGCTCGAGCGTCATGGGACCTCCGTGCTCGGCACTGACCCGGACGCCGTCGAAGTCCGCGAGCACGGTCTCGGGGGTCGCGACCTGCGTCATCGACCGATGGTAGGATCCGAACCAGGTGGCGTATTGAGCCGGGTGGCAGGTTGCGCAGGTCCCTGAGGACACGTACCCGTCGGATGGCACCTCAATGGGCCGGTTGGTAACCGCCGCCTCTGGCGGGGACCCCTCCCGACTGGTCATAACGGCCCAGCCGAGCCCCGTTGAAACCACGGCCAGGCCCACTACGAGCCAGGAGAGCGACGACGACGACGGCATGCCATCATGCTCCTGGTTGCTCCCCATCGCCAATCTCTTCCTCACGCACCCTCGCTCATCGGGGGACTGTCAGCTGCCGAGACCCCGGAGACACGTTGCTCCGTTCAGGAAGGTACGGACACGACTCCAGCATCCGAAACCTGCATGCCTGGCACAAAAGGAACTGCCCCCCCTCCAATCACACTTGGAGGGGGGGCAATGGCAGCATCGGCCCGTGTCCCGTGAGTCACCTCACCGCACGTCGCTAACCACCCTGCTCTACCACCTGCTCCTGCTGCTTCATCCTCCTCTGCTCTAGCATCCACTCGTAATCTTCCTGGTCCATCTCAACAAATCCGATGTGCATGTGGGACATGTCGTCAGCGCTCCGACGCCCATAGATCACCCACTGGTCTGGATCAGGATTCCCTGGTCGCTCCGTGTTGTCATACCATGCCGTGACAAGGACCACGGTACCGGCAGGCAGGAGTGGCGCCGCGTCATCCTCATACGTGTACGTGATATGCCACCCAAATTGCCACCCGACTCTACTCAGGACTTCTCGGCGACCATCCGGATAGATCGCCTCGATCAACTGCCCGGCGCCATGCGTATGCTGATGCCCCCGAACACTATAGATCATGCCCGGATTCTCGAGCACCGTAACGCCTTGGGTCACCTGCGTTCCGTGCGGCGGGATAAGAATCGTCTGAGCCTCCGGTCCGTCCGTATCCGAAAGCGACGAGAACGACGCCGAAGCACGATTCCAAGGAACCACGATCCGTGGCTCATCACCCTTCGGATAGAACCACATCCCGACCTCTAGCTGTGCGTCCTCCACTTCCTCCCCATTCGGGAAATAGTGGATGTTGAACTCGACTTCATGCCCTGGCTCGAGAAGAAGGCCCACATTCTCCGGCATCTTATCATAGGGCTTGCCCACTGCGTACTTCGATACGTTCGAATTGGCGTGATGCGTCACAGCGTAGCTGCCGAGGGAAGCTTTCGATTCAGTTGCCATGACAGCGCGGGGCTCTTCGAGCCCCTCCACCGGTACGATGGGGTACCACCACTTGTCCAAGCCACTCGCCGGTACGGTGAATGGATCCGAATATATGATCAGATCGGGCGGACGCCCGTACTCAGCCTCAAGCTGCCACTGAGTGCGATCCGGGAACTCGGGCGGGGCGGGCACTCTATCCGGATCTCCCAACGGCGCACCAGCATCCACCCATCGGGCTATGGTCTCGATCTCCCCGTCGCTCAGGGAAATGTCGTCCTTAAACTCCTGGATCCCTACGGTGCGGTCGACGTGCCAAGGAGGCATAAAACGGCTTTGGACTCGCTCCTTGATCAGGGGCGCCCACGGTGCCACCTCCTCGTACGAGATGAGCGGCATCGGACCCAGGCCGTTCTCCTGATGGCACGAGACGCAATTCTCGTAGAGGATCGGAGCCACATCCGTGGCGAAGGTGACCTCGTCGGCACCCGCGGCCTGCTGAGAGGTGGCTGCATCAGGCAAGACCAGAAGCGCTGCCGCCGCCGCTATGGACAGAAGGGCGGCTGGTCCTCTCTCACTTCTCCGGCGCATCGTGTTCACGACGTCCTCCCTTTCCAAGGTAGGTGCTAAGGGATAACGGTCACCCCCACGTAACCATTGGTCCAGCAACAGTGCTGCACCAGTCCTGCAAGATTCTCTATTGCGGTAACCCGAAGCACATACTCCCCCGCTTCGCTAAAGGCCGCAGTCGTGGAAACTTCAACCGGCTCGCCTCCCACGACCGCCTCTTCTCCGAGCATCGTCTCGCGTTCGCCGAAGGTCACTTCGCCAGGACCCTGATGATGATACCACGTCACTCTCATGTCCCCAGGCTGCATCGGTGCGTTCCCCTGGGGCGGACGAGCTGACGGGTCCAATCCCTCCGGAGTCGCATCGACCCATACGCTCAATGGCAACGCCTCGCCAATTCGCACGGTGAGGGGACCCGTCGCGGGGCCGCCGCGGCCCCTCATCGGGGGTCCCGACGGATCGAAGCTCATCGCCGGAGCGACGGGAGCATTCGTAAGACTGACGGTATCATCTATTGCATACGCCTCGATGGTGGTTCGCCCCGGCACGGCAAACGTTTGATCTCGGTTTCGGAGTGTCCACACCACGTCGCCGGTATAGCCTCGAGGCACCTTTACCGTAAAGGCACTCTGATGCCTATAGTACCGACCTCGATCTTGCGGCGCCGGGTAGAAATGGGTCGGCTGTGAGCCGTTGAAGGCGCTCGGCTCTATGAAGTTGTCAGGCCCGATCGGTATATCCAGCGTCTCCGCATGATTCAAATTGATATAACTGAAACTGAGCATGACCGAGTCATCGGCTGCCGATGCCCATCCCTCAAAAAGGGGCACGACCGGCTGTCCAGTCGCCACGACGTTGATGCGAGGAAAAATCGAATAGAACGGAGAATTGCCAACAACCGTCAACCCGGTCCCCGGATCCACCGCACTCTGTGGCTGGCGTGCTGTTGGCAGGGGCTCCTGTGCCGGTTGCTGCAGAGCGTGCAGAGGTGCCCAAATCGAAACGAAGACTGAGGCGATGACAGCCCCGCAAGACGCAACAACAACCAGCCGTTTCTTCATAGCCTCGTAGGCGCTACAGCGACGTGGTCTTGATGTGTGATAGTATCTCATGGTAGTCCAACTCCGCAATACCCCTGACGGAGCCAGCGGTTCGCTCACATACGGGATTCGGTCTTCCCAGCCCGGCAATCGCTCCCTCTGGATGGATGCTCCTGCTATGAGATCTTCGCGTCCGTGTCCCGCTGGGGTTTGGGACCGGTAGCGTACTCACGTTACAGAGTGCTTGACGATCCCGCGCTTTGGCAAGCCTTCCCGGGCTCGGCCCCCGGTCGGGTGGACCTTCACGCCTTCCATAACTTGTTTCTGTATAACATCTTATAGGGTAGGATTGTAGGTCTCATAGACGTCGCGAGCAGCTACTCCGCCTGTCGTACCGTCCTTGGCGCCCACCGCACAGGCCTCGGTGCTTGGACCCCGACCCGAACTGACGATGACTTGGCCCGTTGTCCGCGACAGGCGGTGGGTTGGCGGCCCAAGGCCGATCCGCGCCTCCGGGTCGTGCGGATGCACCCACTCCTGGTTCGACCCCTTCTTCGGCCGCTTCCGGTCCAGCTTCGCCACATCCTCCCGCGTCGGCGTCTCGATCCCGGACGCCCGCGCCACCTCCTCCAGCCACTCCTCGTCGCCGGTCCCGTCTTCGTGCCGCACGATCGAGCGCATCGCCGCGTTCGCCTCCAGCGTCGTCGCGTCCACGCCCAGCGTCTTGCCGCTCAACAGACCCGACCCCCGCAGCACCTCCAGCACCTGGCTGAACACCGCCGCGTGCGCTTCCACGCTCAGCCGCTTCCTCGTCTTCGACAGCCCCGAATGCTCCGGCGGGTTCCTCTCCAGCCCGTATCCCAGGAACTCACGCAGTGAAATCGAGTCCCCACACCGCCACGCAATCCCCCGCTCCGACCCGATCCCTTCCAGCATACCCCACCAGCAGCATCCGAAAATACACCCCGGGCGGGATGCCCGGCCGACCCCGCTTCTGCGAATAGAACTCGCGGCACGTCTCCTCCGCGAACTCGTCGAAACCCTGCTCCTCAAGCAGCCTGTGCAGTGCACGGTAGAATGGGTTGCCCAACGCCCGAATCTCGCTCGCCGCCACGAACAACTCCTGCTGCCGCCCCTTGCGCCGCTCGCCTAGCGCCATTCCCGCCTCCCATGGCAAAGACCCCGGTAACCCCGAAATCTATATCACTCCCATAGACGCCGCCGGTGAGAATTTTTCCACGGGCTGCTAGAACCGGTACGTGTAGTTGGCCTTGAGGGCCGCGCCACGGGAGAGCGTCATCAGATCCCGTCGGTCGAGGCGGCCTGCGACGAGCACGTTTCGCCAGTTGTGGGTGTAGACGAGGAAGATCTCGCTTCCCGGCGTCACGATCCACCGGATTCGGGCAAAGAGCCCGAGGAGCTCCGTCACATCGTCGTACTGGATCTGCGTTGTTGCTCCGATCCACGGGCTCGGGCTCCAGTCGCTCTCGATCTGGTAGACATCCGTCGAGAAGTCTCCCTGCGGGAGATCCACATCATTGTGCTCGAGGTCCACGGATAGTGCGATCCCCGGACGGGGCCGAAGCGTCACGCGTCCCGTGAGCCCGGCGATGGTTCCATTCCAGAACTCCCCGATCTGCAGGTCGCCGGAGACGGAAACCGGCCGCCGGCCGGCCGTCTGCCCCCTCAGGTTCGCCCTCCACGCCGTGTAGCCGCCCGGATCGATCACGATCCCGTCGCTGATCTCGAAAGGCCGGTCGAGGCCCTCGAATGCGCGGACGGCGTTCACCCCCACCCCGTCGCCGCTCTCGAACCGGATCCCGAGGACGTTGAGGAGCCACTCCCGCTCCTCGAGCCGCCCCGTCCCCATCTCCTTCAGGTTCCGGAACTGCACGCTGAAGTCGAACTGGCGGATCCACGGTAGGCTCTCCGGCCGGGGCGACCAGCCGATTCTCGGCTCGACACGCCGGAAGTCATTCCGGTTCACGAATCCGACGGCCGGGCGGTAGTGCTCACCGAACTCCCGGTACGAGACGTGCCCGGACCAGATGTCGTTGGGGAAGTTGAGCCGAAATCCGCGGGCCGAGAGGTTCGAGAAGGAGCGCCGGGCCCCCGGATCCGGATTCGAGTTCCAGACCGCGAATGCGTTGAGTTCGGCGTTGCTCTCCCCGAGGAAGCTTCGCGTCGAGAGCTGGAGATCCGCTCCGACCGTATGTCGGTCCTCGAGCTGGAGGCCCGCGGGACCCGCGTCCGTAGCGCGGCGGGTGTAGATCACGCCCATGTGGGACTGCTCGAAGATCTGGCGGCGAACGCGCGCGACGGTGAAGTCCTCCCCCGGCACGACGTTGGCCGTCTCCGCGTCGAAGCCACGGGGGAGGCGCGCCGAGCCGGTCCGAATCTGGTAGAAGCCGAGATCATACCGGCCCGCCTGTCCCGTCATCCGCGCACCGAGATCGATGGGGATCTGTGTGCCCTCTTCGAGCCCGATTCGCCGCGAGAAGAAGGGTCGGGGGCCGCTTCTCGGGGCGAAGTTGAAGACGGCGGAGCCCTCGAGGAAGAAATCCCGCTGCTCGGGAAAGAAGAGGGGAAAGCGGGTCAGGTTCACTCGCCGCTGATCGCTCTCGACCTCGGCGAAGTCCGTGTTCACGGAGACCGACGCCCGGAGGCTCTCCGTGACGCTGTAGTTGAGGTCCAGGCTGACTTCCCGCGGGAAGGTCGTTTCGTCCGCATCGCCGGGGGAGTTCCTCCAGCTCCCGATCGCGGAAGGCACGGCCTCGAGCCCCACGCCCTGGCTCATCCCCCTGAGCCCCGAGAGGCGGCCCGCGTAGACGGGTCGGAACAGCCCTTCGTTTCGCCGCCATCCCCTCCAGAGGATCTCCTCGTTACTCCGCCGGATCGTACGCTGGAAGTTGATCCCCCACGTCGTGAGGGCTGGATCGAAGTTGACCGTCCGGAAGGGGATCTCGATCTCGGCCGACCACCCGTTCGCGAGCGCGTACGTGCGCGCCTCCCAGATTCCGTCCCACGACTTCTGGATCCGCCCGCCCCCGGTGAGGAGGCCATCGCCCATGAGTCCGGCAGGGTTGATCTCGAAGAAATAGCCCGTGCGGCCGTCAAGGAATGTGTCGAGGATCCACATGAAGCGGTCGTCGGTGCCGAGCCCGGCATCCCGCTCCCGTTGATGGGCGAGGACCCCTCCGGGGTCGTCGTAGACCATCACCCCGATGTAGAGGCGCTCCTCGTCGTAGAGGACCCGGATCTCCATTTCGCGGCTCGGCGACGCCCCCTCGACGGGCTCCTGTTGCGTGAAGTCGGTGATCGCCGTGGCGCGGGCCCAGACCTCCTCGTCCAACCGACCGTTGAGATCGATCCGCGCATCGGGAGCGAGGCGGAACGCTGGGAGGTCACCCTCCGCCCGCGAGGCTGGGGCCAGCACGGGATCGGGGTCGCCCTGGGCCTCGGTCGGCCGCTGGGCTGAGATCACGCCTGGCGGAAGGAGCGAGAGCGCCGTCCAGAGAAGGGGGGCGAGCCGGACGGATCGCCCCGGAACTGCCCGCAGCGTCACGCCCCACCCTCGCGTGCGCGGCACCTCCCCAGACAGCGCTCGAACCCCCTCGGGAGCAAGATCAATCAGCTCGAGTCCGGCGCGAGATCCCCGGAGCCCGTCGTTCCCCGGAACCACGGGGCGCCTGCGGGAGCCGGGTGGGTGGCTGGCCTCGGGACGTCCTCCGGGACCGGCGCCTCCGGTGGAGGTGCGCCGTAGCCCGGCTCGACCGGTTCCGCTCCACTTTCTTCCGGACCCGATGCATGTGCGCTCCTCTCGCCCATGAAGTTCGTCCGAAGAAACGCCGCCACATCGTCCGTGACAGAGTAGAGGACGGGAACCACGATCAGCGTCAGGAAGGTGGCGAAGAGGATCCCCGCGATCACCGAGAGGGCCATGTTCCGCCACCACGCGGCCTGTTCGCCTCCCCAGTAGAACTCGGGGGCGAGGCTCGAGTAGAGCCCAAAGAAGTTGAAGTTGAGCCCGATTGCAAGCGGAACCAGGCCAAGCGCGGTCGTGATCGCCGTCAGTATGACCGGCCGAAAGCGCGTCAACCCGCCCTGCACTAGGGCTTCGCGCCGGTTCATCCCGTCCCGGTCCCTCAGGACATCGATGTAGTCGATGAGGACGATCGCATTGTTCACGACGATTCCCGTCAGCGAGATGACGCCGATCCCCGTCATGATGATGACGAAGGGGAGGTTGAAGACGAGGAGCCCTGCGAGGACCCCGACCGTCGACATGATGACGGAGGAGAGGATGATGAACGGCTTGACCACGGAGTTGAACTGGCTGATGAGGATGAAGGCGATCAGCATCAACGCGATGGCGAAGGCCCGGCTCAGGAACTCCTGTGCCTCCACCTGCTCCTCGAGCTGGCCCGTGTAGCGCAGTTCATACCCGGCCGGGAGCTCCTCGGCGGCGAAGGTTGCGAGCGTCTCCTGGACCTCGGCGAGGACCAGGTTCTGGTTCAGCCCCGCCCGGACCTCGGCCGAGATCGTCGCGAGGCGATCCATATCCTTTCGGCGGATCGAACCGAGCCCCTCCCCCACTTCCCACTCCGCGACGGAGAGGAGCGGAACCGGATTCCCGTCGGCGAGGACGACAAGATCCTCGAGCGAGGAGAGGTCATTGCGATACGGTTCGGCCAGGCGGACGATGATGTCGTATTCGTCGTTCCCGTCCCGGTACCGTGCCGCCTCGAAGCCCTGGATCGCGCTGCGAAGCGCGCGCCCGACCTCTGCGGTGGAGAGACCGTAGAGCGCCGCCAGCTCTCGGTCCACCCGGACCGAGAGCTCGGGCCGCGCTTCGTCCAGGTCACTCTCTAGTCCGACCAGCCGCGCGCCGACGGGGGCGTTCTGAAGAATCGCGAGGATCCGGTCTGAGAACCGCTCGAGCTCGTCCGGGTCCGTCCCCACGACCTCGATGTTCACCGGGGGTCCGCCGGGCGGCCCCTGGCTGAGCATCGCCGCGCTGATCTCCGCTCCCGGGACCTCCTGCCCCACCTTGCCCTGCAGGTTGACCAGAGTGTCGAAGGCGTCGAAGTCGCGATCCTCGAAGTCGATGAGAGAGAGCGAGACCCGCGCCTGATTCCCGCCCGAGGGTCCCCCGCCCCCCATCATCGCGGACCCCGGATTCCCGCCGCCCCCACCGCCGGCCGTCGTCACCACCGACTCGACATCCCCAAAGCCCGGAAGCGCCCGGACCTCCTCCTCGAGCGAGCGGGCCACGGCCTCCGTGAACTCGACATTCGTCCCGACGGCCGCCTCGACGTTGACGTAGAGCTGTGCGGGCGGGATGTCCTCGGGGAAGAATTCGACGCCGTGGTTGAAGACCCCGAAGACGACGAATGTGCCGACGAGAATCGAGGCACACCCGCCGAGGAGGAGGCTCCGGCGTTCAAGGGCCCACCGGAGCGTGGCCTCGTACCCGTTGAGCATCCAGGGTACCCACCTCGCCTGGAAGGCTCGCGCGATCCGCTTCAAGAGGAGGCGGTGGAGCGCCCAGAGGCCTACGACGGTGATCGCGCCGAGGATAGCGGTGATCGGGTTCAGGGCGGCGCACCCGAGGAAGAGCGCGACCGAACCGATGACGAGGGAGCGGCGGGCGAGCGGCGTAAGCGGACTCGTCGGCGCACCCTCTGGTCTCAGGAACATCGCGCAGAGCGTCGGCACGATGACGAGCGCCACGAAGAGCGAGCTGGAGAGGGTGATGATCAGCGTCAGGGGGAGGTAGCCCATGAACTCGCCGACCATCCCCGGCCAGAAGGTGAGCGGTGCGAAGGCGGCAAGCGTCGTTGCGGTCGCCGCGGTGATCGGCATCGCGACCTCGCCCGTCGCCTTCTTCGCGGCCTCTCGCGGCGTCCACCCTTCGCCGATGAAGCGGTAGATGTTCTCGACGACCACGATCGCGTTGTCCACCAGCATCCCGAGGGCCAGGATCAGGCTGAAGAGGACGATCATGTTCATCGTGATCCCGAGGAGGGCGAGGATCACGAAAGAGAGCATCATCGAGGTCGGGATCGCGATCGCCACGAAGGAGGCGGTGCGGACCCCGAGGAAGAAGAGGAGAACGGAGAGGATCAGGATGAGCCCGGAGATGATGCTGTTCTCTAGGTTACTCACCATCATGAAGATCTCGCGCGACTGATCCCCCGTGATAAGCACCTCGGTCGTGGGCGGGAATTGCGGCGCCACCTCCGCGAGGATCCGCTTCACCTCGTCGGCGGCCTCGATGATGTTCGTGCCCGAGCGTTTCACCACATCGATCGTTACGACGGGGTTCCCGTTCAGGCGGGCGTAGCTCGTGCGCTCGGTGAAACCGAACTCCACACCAGCCAGGTCGCGCACATAGATCGCACGACCGTCGAAGACCTCGACGACGAGCTCCTCGATGATCGTCGGATCGACGAACTCGCCATCCACCCGCACGAGGTAGTCCACGTCCCCCACCTCGATCGATCCGCCCGGTATGTTCACATTCTCCGAGCTGATCGCTTCCACGACATCGTTCATCGAGAGCCCGTAGTACTTGAGCTTGGCCAAGTCGACGTCGACCTTGACCTCCCGCTCGAGCCCGCCGCGTACGTCGGCCCTCAGGATCTCGGGGATCTGCTCGAAGCGCTCCTGCAGCTCTTCCGCGAGCTCCTTCAGCCTCACCAGGCTGTACTCGCCGGCGAGGTTCACCTGCATGATCGGGAACTCGGTGATGTTGAACTCGATGATGCTCGGGTCCTCGACGTCCGCCGGGAGCTCCGGGGTCGCCAGGTCGACCTTTTCCCGGACCTGTTGGAGCGACTCGTTCAGGTCCGCGTCCACCGAGAACTCGACCGTGATCGAGGAATAGCCCTCGACGGAGGTGGAGATCATCTCCTCCACCTCGGAGATCGTGCTCAACTCCTCTTCGAGCGGCCGGGTGACCAGCGTCTCCACGTCGGCTGGCGAGACGCCGGGGTAGATGGTGTTCACCGCTACCATCGGAAGCTCGATCTCCGGCTGGGCCTCTTTCGGGAGGTTCAGGTACGAGATGAGCCCGGCCACGCACACGATCAGGAAGAGCATGACCACGCTGGTGCTGTGGTTCACCGCGAAGCTCGTGAGCCTGAACTCCTTGAAGTGGTCCGGCGCCGGCCGCTCGGCCTCGGGGGGCGAGCCCGCGCCCGCGCCCGGCTCGTCGCGTCTGCGATCGATCACTGTTCCGCCTGCGGCATCGCCGCATCTCGGGTTGCCACCACTCGCACCCGGTCCCCGTTCACGACCAGATTCTGCCCCAATACGATGAGCCGGTCTCCCCGCATGAGTCCCTCCTCGACCACGACCAGGTCTCGCTGCGAGGGGCCGAGCGTCACCTCGCGGAGCTCTGCGATTTCCGCACCGGAGGCATCGCTACCCACCACGAAGGTCACGAATCCGTCCTCCGCCCGGACGAGAGATTCCTGCGGGATCACGATCGCGTCCGCGATCGTCCCCTTCAGGATCTCGATGTTCGCCACCATTTCGGGCTTGATGGCCCGCCCCGGATTCGGAAGCCGAAGCTCCGCCTCGAAGGTCCGGTTCCTGGGATTCACGGTTGCACCGACGTAGTTCACCCGGCCCCGGTACTCCTCCCCCGCGAAAACGTCGAAGCGAACGACCGCCTCGCTCCCGAGCCTCACATCCGCTGCGAATCGCTCTGGGACGCCCCCCGAGACCTTCACAGGATCGATCTCGACGATGCGGGCGACGGGCGCCCCGGGGGAGACCATCGTGCCGAGCTCCACCTCTCTCCGCTCGAGGATCCCCGAGATCGGGGCCCGCACCGTGGTGCGGGCCAGGCGTTCGCGCAAGGCGCTCAGTACCGCCGCCTCCTGATCGGCCTGGTAACGGGCCTCGAGGTAGGCGAGCTCGGAGCCGACCCCATCCTCCTCGAAGAGCCTCCGCCGCCTCTCCCACGTCTCCCCCGCGAGCCCCGAGCGCGCCTCCGCCTCCGCCACCTGGGAGCGGAGGATCCTTTCATCGATCCGAAGGAGCGGATCCCCTTCGGAGACAGCCGCCCCCTCCTCTGCGAGGACCTCGCGGACGACGCCTGCCTCCTCCGCGGAGACGACGACGTCCCGGTTCGCCTGAACGGTTCCCGTCACCTGCACGAGCTCCATGAAGTCCGCTGCCGCGAGTTGCTGGACCTCGACGTTCACGATACGCAAGAACTCGGCAGCGTCCGCGGGACCCGCTCCCCCCCCGCCCTCCTCGACCGCCCCGCCGCCGCAACCGGCGAGCGAAAGGGCGGCCAGTAGCGTCACGACCCTCACATCTATCTTCACCAAGACCTCCGTGTCGAAACGACGGGCTTACCGATCGACCCGCGCCGGCATCGGGACCTCTCCCACGAGCTGGTCGATCTGGGCCCGCGTCGAGAGGTATTCGAAGACGGCCTGCGCGTAGTTGAACTCGCTCTGCCTGAGCGCGACCTCAGCGTCCGTGAGCTCAAGCTGGCTCCCGAGTCCCTCACGGTACTGGGCGCTTGCAATCTCAAATCCCCTACGGGCCTGCTCGACCGCGAGCCCCTGGCTCCGGGTTCGGAGCCGCGACTCCTCGAGTCGATCGACGAGGCCGGCGAGCTGAGCCCGGAGTTCGTCCTCGGCCAGCTCCGCCTGGAGCTCTGCCGACCTGAGGGAGGCCTGCATCTGATCGACCCGGGCGTTTCGCCTGAACCCGGTGAAGACGGGCAGGGAGACGCGGACCCCGACGAAGCGGCCGTACCCGCGCTGCCTCGACGTGCCGAAGAAATCCGGGGGTCCGTCCTGCTGCGCCTGGATGTCGTAGGTTGCGAAGAGGGAGACCTCGGGCAGGTACTCGGACTGCTCGAGCCGGAGTTGCGCGCCCTGGAGCTCGGCGTTGAGCGACGCCTGCTGCAGGAGGGAATTCCCGCCCTGCGCCCTCCTGAGGAGCCTGTCCCTCGAGTCCCCCTCGACGAGATCGGCCGTCTCCACCCCCATCAGCTCGAGGATCCTCGCATTGACGGGATCGTTCGGCCCCTCGTCGTCGAGACTCAGCTCCGCGAGCGATCCGGCCACCTCGATCACGACGCCCTCGTCGAGATTGAGATCGGTCGCGAGCTCCCTCTGGATCCGGCGGTACTCGTTCTCGACCGTCCTTAAGTCCGGCTCCAGATTCGCCAGCTCGACCTCGAGCCGGAGCAGCTCGTAGTCAGAGGAGAGGCCGGCGCGGTTCAGTGCGCGGGTCTCTTCGAGCAACTGCATCACGCGGGCGACCGACCTCTCGATGAGCTGCCTCTGCTCCTGGGCCAGGAGGAGCTGGTAGTAGAGGAGGCGGACCTGCGTCGCGACCTCCTGTTCGGCCCCGCGGACGGTTTCGAGCTGTAGCGTCTCGAAGCGGCTGGCCGATCCCGCCGCGATAAACACAGAACCTCGAAAGAGCGTCTGCTCGAACGCCACGTTCGTATTCCATGCATTCTCGGCACCGAACTGCACCTTGAGGAGCTCCCCCTCGGCCGCGTTCGGGTTGAAGAAGAACGCGGGAATGAACGACACAGCCGGCGTGACGTTCCGCGTGTACGAGGTACTCACGTCGATACTCGGATAAAGGCTCGACCACGCCTCGGATACCTGCCCCTCAGCGACCGTGAGTGCGAGGCGCGCTTGCTCGAGCTCACGACTCTCGTCGAGCACGATTCGAAGCGCCTCATCAAGGGTAAGGGAGAGCACCTCCGAGCTTCCCCCAGTCCGGGTATCCCCGGCCTCGGCCTCGAGTGACTGAGCCTCGAGCGCGAGCGCTGGAAGCGCGAGCCCGATGAGCCCGGCGATCACCATCTTGCTCAGGACCTTCACCTGTCCCCCTCCGGTCATGTGTTCCATCACGGCCCCCCACCGCCCCGGATCCGCCTCCCGCCTCCCTCCGCCGTCGAGGCGCGTCATCCGTCCGCCCCGGCGTACGCCTCGCGTCCGGGCAAGTGCGCAGGGTCCGAAGCCGCGCCGGAAGTCGCGAGCATATCGCCGATCCCCTCGATTCCGACGCCCATCAAGATCCGCCGGCGAGAGGCCCGAAACTCATGGCGGAATGCATCTTTCGGCATCTCCCCCATCATCCGCCTCGTGTAGAGGGAGAGGAGCCCGTATGCGTGGCCCCAGAAGGTGAGCATGATGCGCTCGTGCTCGTGCGCCTTGAAGATCCCGGCATCGATGCATTCCCTCACGCGATCGGTCCAAAACTGTCGGATCGCGCAGTACCTCTGCTGCAGCTTCGGCGGCGTCTTGTCGAGGACCGTGAGCTGACGAAACGCATGGATCAGCTGGAAGTAGCGTGGATGCTCGAGCGTGAACTCCATGTACGCATCGCCCGCCATCTCGAAGCGCTCGAGCGGGGTCGCGCCCGCGAGAGCCCGGGTGAGTGCTCGGAACAACTCGTCAACGGCCTCCTGGAAGACCTCGAAGAGCACTTCCTCCCGGCTCCCGAAGTGCCGGTAGAGCGCCGGGGCGCTGACCCCCACCCTTCGCGCCAGCCGCCGCATCGTGAACCCCTCGAACCCGGCATGCATAAAGAGGTCGCACGCGTGGCTCAGGATTCGTTCCCGTGTCCCTATCATGGTTAACAGTGTAAACTACTGCGCCAACGCGTGCAAGCCCCACGCTCAAACGAACGAGGAAACGGCGTTAACTTCAGGGTTGGCGCCCGGCTGCCGCTCGGGCACCGCCGCTTCGGATCTCCACCGTCGCCTCGGAGTCCTCACGCAAGCTGAATCCCGGCTCCCCCAGGGCATTGCATACTCGCCCCCTTCCGGGTTGTGCTCCTCCAGGACGAGTGTCGCGGCGTCATCGCGACAGTCCACGACACGAACAGATCAGGGCTCGCCGGCGAGACCGAGCAGGGGCGGTGATATGGGGAGGGGGGGGGGGTGATCACAAGACTGCACGCGATCCCTCGCGCTCATGAGATGCGAAGCGACGGTGGCCCCCCACGCGTGGCGGGTGAACGTCGTTCTCCGCTCCCTCGATCGCACCCAGGCTCTGCAAGAAGCACCGCCGTGGTGTCCAACGCGCGTCGCGGCCCGCTCCAGGACCCGGTTCGGATGCACGATGCTCAAGCCTGATCGCCACGTTGCACAGGCTTCCCGAGGTCCTTGCGCTGATTCTCAGGAGATGGACATCTCTCCTCCTGCACACGGAGGATCCACCGTGTCGCGGGCACTTGTTACCGGAACCGCAGATTGCCGCGAAGGAATTCTCGCACCACTCGCTCCTGCGACCCGACCGACCTCGCCCGTCTAGTCCTCGAGCGTTACCCGGAACACCTGGTCCCCCTCCTGGATCAGGTCCAGGACAGCCGCCCCCTCCTCGATGTAGCCGAAGGCGGTGTAGCCTCCGTCCAGGTGCGGCTGCGGAGAGTGCGTCAGGTAGTACTGCGACTCCTCCGTATCCTTCCCTTCCGACGCCATTGCGAGCACACCCCGGCCGAAGGGGATCTGCGTGAACTCGCTTCGGATCGGGTAGCCCGTCCCCCCGCTCCCGTCGCCCACACCCACGTCCCCGCCCTGCGCGACGAAATTCGAGACCACCCGGTGAAATCGCGTCCCGTCGTGCGCCCCCCGAAGGACCTGGTCCACGACGGTCTGGACCGTGAGCGGCGCCTGTTCTGCGAGGAGTCGGACGACGATCATCCCCTGATCCGTCTCGAACATGAGGCGCGGCTCGGGTCCGAGTTCGGCCAGTCGATCCCACTCTACCCGGGGGGTGGGTCCCGTTTCTCCGTCTCCCGCGATCGGCACCTGCTCCCCCGTGATCCGCTCGATCGCCCGGGCCGCAGCCCCCCTCAGGGCGAACTCCTCCTCTTCGGCCACCTCGCGAAGGAGGGCAATCGAGGAGCCGCTCATCGATTCGAGGATCGGGACGAGGATATTCGGATCCCCCTCCGGCCTCCGGGAACGAAAGGCCTCCTCGAGCGCAGCCGGTGAGCCCAGGGGCTCGAAGCTCGGGTGCGAAAGTGCCTGGGCTGCCCGCAATGCGGGGAGATTCTCTGCGTCCGCGAGGCGCCGCAGGAGGAGATCGTATACCGGCTCAACCTGCGTCTCCCCGACTGCTCCCCTCCCCCAACGCTGCCCGATCGCCCACGTGGCTCCCGCCCTGACCTCCGGCTCGGGATGTTCGGCGAACTCGAAGAGAAGCTCCATGACCTCCTCGGGCGCTACCCCTCCCAGGCTTTCGATCCCCAGGCGGGCCGCCACCGGGTGAAACGCGGCCATTCGACGTGTCCAGTCGAGCACGATGCCCGCTCGCCCCTGGGCTACGAGCGGGGGCGCGAAGGGGATCTGCGAGCGCCAGAATTCAGGCTCCCCCATGGCCCGCTCCACCGCACGCTCCAGCCACTCCTCGGAACTCCAGGTGAGAAGCGCTGCGGACTCGGCCGCTGCGATCCGGACGTGCTCGGAACTGTCCTCGAGCGCGAGGAGGAGCGCATCCTGTACATCGGGGCTTACAAGCCAGCGGGGGCTCATCACGATACTTGCCGCATTCACCCGCGTTCGCCAGTCGGTGGCACGCACCATCCAATGTGCCAACCGGGCCGCGTCCTCTTCCACGTCGGCGAGCCTCCCCAACGCCTGGACCAGGTACATCGCGGCGGGGTCCGCGACCGCACTTCCGTCGAGCGCGGCCCGGACGCTCGGAACGAAGTCGGTCCATGCGCTAACGCTTCCGGCTCGGCCGAAGTAGTAGGCGCTCCGGTATCTCACTTCGGGGTCCGGATGCGTGAGCCGGGCAGCGAGGAACTCGAGTACGCCGGGGGGACGCACCTCCCTGAGGGCGGCCCTCGCGACCGCGAGGGTTCTGTCGGCCTCCTCATTCGCCTCGCCCTCGCCCTCGCCCTCAGCGAGCTCCCCGATCACATCGAGTCCGCCCCGCTTGCCGAGCGCCTCGATCAGGCGTCTCCGCGCCTCCGGATCGCTCTCCTCCACGAGTGAGTCGAGGAGCTCGATGCCCCCGTCCGGGAGGGAGAGCTGCCCGAGTGCGAAGGCTGCATTCGCGCGGACGTTCGTTGAGGGGTCGTCGAGGAGCCGCGCGAGCGCTTCGAGGGCCGTCGGGTCCTGGACGGATGCGAGAGCGAAGGCGGCCCGGGCTCGAATCAGGGGATCGGGACTGTCCAGGAAGCCCTGTAGCCCGGCGCCGTCGCGCCGGACCTGGAGGTCGACGACCTCCTGAAGCGCCGGGGACTCGAGGAGGCCGTCCGAGGGTGGGAGTGCGGGAACCGCCACCGCGATCGAGTCCCCCGCCGTGGATCCGGCGCACGCTGAGCTCCCCACCAGGGCCAGGATCACAGGGATGTGGCGCGGCAGGCTGGACCTCATGGATGGGTCTCCTTCAGGCGGGCGGGTTGGCAGCTCCGGGGACCGTGAATATTCTCGGTGACCTCGGGTCCTCGAACAAGGATACGCACGTGAAGCCCCCAGAGTCAGCGCTGAAGGTACCGCGCGAGCGCCACGCCGGATTCGAGCCGGCCCCATTCCGTCCGCCGGGATGGCTCCGGGGCGGGCACCTCCAGACGCTCGCCGGCAAATTCCTGAGACCGACGGGATCCATCCGGGTCGAGCCCCTTCGGATCCTGACGCCGGATGGTGACTTCCTCGATCTCGAAGTGGGGCCGGACCCCGGACCCTCTTCGCCGATCGTTCTGCTTCTCCACGGACTCGAGGGTTCGACGCGACGCGCGTACATGCGTCAGGCGATGACCGCGCTCGTCTCGTCGGGAATCCGTCCTGTCGGCATGAACTTCCGCTCGTGCTCCGGAGCTCCGAACCTCCGTGCCCGCTTCTATCACTCCGGAGAGACGGGTGACTTCGGCTACGTCCTCGAGACCCTCAAGCGCCGCTTCCCCGGCCGGTCCTTGGGGGCCCTCGGATTCTCCCTCGGGGGAAACGTCCTCTTGCGGTATCTCGGCGAGACGGGAGCGCCCGCATCCCGGCTCCTCACGGCGGCCGTCTCGATCTCGGTCCCCTACGACCTGGCCGCGGCGGCCCGAATGCTGGAGACCGGGGGGATGGGCCGCCTCTACACCCGCTACTTCCTTCGCTCGCTCAAGCGGAAGGTGAGGGCGAAGGCTCCGCTCCTCAGGAGTGTCGTCGACGTGGAGCGGATCCTTGCAGCCCGCACCCTTCGCGAATACGACGAGGCTGCGACGGCGCCGCTCCACGGCTTTCGGGATGCGGACGACTACTACCGGAAGGCGTCCTCGAAGCCGATCCTCGAGTCGGTCCGGGTACCCGCTTTCCTGATCCACGCGCTCGACGACCCCTTCCTCCCCCCCGACGCGGTACCGATAACGGCCGTGGAAGACAACCCGTGGCTCCTCGGTTCATTCACGGCGCATGGGGGCCACGTCGGATTCGTCCCGGCCGGGGCTCCGCGCCGCCCCCCACCCTTCTGGGCGGAAGCGGAGGCAGTCCGCTACCTCTCGCAGGTGCTGGGTGGCGAAGGGGGAGAACCCGGCGGGGGTGCTCGCCGATGACCCCGTCGGGCCGAGCTTCGAGCGCCCCCGTCAGCCGAGCGGGATAGCCTGGGGAGCGGATCGGGCGAGGTAGCGCCGGTGCCAGCCCTCTCTCGCGGGCCTCTCCCACCGCCCCTCCCGAAGCTCGCCCACCCTCTCCAGGGTGAGATCGAAAACGACGGTCTCCCCCGTCACGAGTCCCGCTTCGGCACGCTTCCGGAAGACAGAACGGGAGACGCGCTCGATCCCGGTTCCCTCCGCGTCCGGTAGGTACCAGACCGGGGAACCCCCGACGATCTCGGTCTCGAGCTCGGCCTCGAGCCCGCGCAGCCTGGCCACCAGCGCATCGATCGAACACCCGGAGGGGGGAGCGATCCGCTCGTCGACGGCCACGAGGAGGAAGCGGCCGTACACCCACGCATGCCGGGCAGCGAGCGGGTGCCCGTGCGCCTTCCAGCCCCCGAGGAAGGCGGCCACGCTCCCCATGAGCCGGGACTCGTCGCTCGGGGACAGCTCGCGGCCGACGCCGAAAATCCAGAGCCGGGCCGAGTCCGGGAGACCGGGAAAGAGTTCCGGGGCGGGAGGGCTCGTCACGGGGATTCCTCCGCGTGCGGAACCGAGCCATCTGCCACGGCCGCTTCCGGGGGGGCCTTGTCCAGGAGGACGGCGACCCAGCGGAGGTCTTGGGTGTTTTCCAGCATGATCTTCACGACCATCGTGAGAGGTACGGCGAGGAGCGCCCCCACGGGCCCCCAGGCCCACGCCCAGAAGATCAGGGAGAGGATCACGACCAGCGTCGAGAGGCCGAGGCGGCGCCCGAGGAGGTGGGGCTCGATCAGGTTGCCGAACACGACGTTGATGGCGACGTACCCGGACGCGACGAGGAGAGTGGTTCCGATCCCGCCGAACTGGACGAGGGCGAGGAGGACGGCGGGCACGGCCGCGATGATCGACCCGATCGTTGGCACGTAGTTGAGGACGAAGCCGATCAGGGCGAGGAGGATCGGGAAATCCAGCCCCATCGCCCACGCCCACATCCCGATGCAGAGCCCGGTGGCGAGGCCGACCAGCGTCTTGATCGCCAGGTATTCGAGCACCTCTCCCGTGATCTTCGTGAATCGCCCGATCTCCCCGTCGGTCTCACCGAGGATCGAGTGGAACTTCTTTGGGAAGATCGTAGCCTCGGAGAGTATGAACACCATGACGAGGATCACGATGAAGGTATTCGAGAGGAAGACGGCCACGCGTCCGAGGAGGTTGCGGGCCGTGTCCATGATCGCGGTCGCACTGATCAGTTCGTTGAAGAGATCGCCGACGGGAAAGCCCCGCGACTCGAATGCGGCGAGCCACCCATCGAAGAGCGCCTGGAGGCGGGTCGCGTAGAGCGGCAGCCGCACCTGGAAGTCCGCGACTGACTGGCTCGCGAGAAGGACGATGACCCCGAGTACACCCACGTCCACGAGTACCGCCAGGATGATCGCGAGCGGGGCGGGTATCCCTCTCCGCTGCAACCAGAGCATGATCGGGATCGAGAGTACCGCGAGAAAGAAGGCGAGACAGAAGGGGAGGAGGACCGGCGCTCCGGCCCGAAGCCCTGCCACGACTACGACCGAGCTTGCGAGCACCACTAGGAACCTCGCGCCCGGGCCCCAGTCCTGCGGGCCCAGCCGGATCTCCCGCATTTCTCCTCCGCGTTCCTTTCGTTTCCCCCTTGCGACGGCCTACGAATTCTAATCGAGACCCGATCGACGAGCCACCTCCCCGGCTCTCGCAAGCTGAGGGCTTCCCGGCCACTCTCGCCCCATCTAGCTTCCTACCCGGCATCGTCGACGTCTCAAGGGTCGGCTGGATCGTGACCCGCTGGCGAGGGGGACAAAGATGGGCTTGGATGATCCACTCCTCCGCGAGTGCCGTGTCGACACCTTCCGTTCCGGCGGGAAGGGCGGGCAGCACCAGAACGTCACCGATTCCGGGGTCCGACTCACGCACACCCCGACAGGGATCGTCGTGGCCGTACGGGAGGAACGAAGCCAACACCGGAATAAGGCAATCGCGCTCGAGCGACTGAGGGCTCGTCTCGAGGTGCTGCACGCGGAAAAGCCGAAGCGCATCAGGACGCGGATACCGGCCGGGGCGCGGGAGGCGCGGCTCCTCGAAAAACGTAGACGTTCCGAGCGAAAGTCGCTCCGGAGGCCTCCGGGACCGGAGGGATAGAAGCGACCCCTACGGCTTTACGAAACGCTCCATAAAGGCCCGCTCCTGCGCCGTGACCGAAGGCACCCCCTCCTCTCTCGCCTTCCCTAGGACGCGGTCGTACTCGTCCCGGTTGATCGGGTGAAGACCGTCTCGGTCCACCCCCTCCCAACGCTCCAGGTCGCGTCCGCTCGGCTTTCCGATCCCCGCCTCCTCGACCTCCCGCTTGAAGCGGCGCGCGGGTGAGCGGCGTTCCATGACGTTCAGGTATATCCACCCGCCGACGAACCCGCCCAGGTGGGCGAAGTGCGCAATGTTCCCTCCCCCGCCGATCCCGCTCCAGAGGGAGAGCGCCGCGAGGAACACGACGAGGACGCGGGCCTCCACGGGGATCACGGCGTAGACGTAGATCCGCTCGCGTGGCCAGTAGCGGGCGAAGCCGAGGAGGACGCCAAAGACCGCGCCCGAGGCCCCAACGATGAATGCCCGGGGCGTCAGGATCGAGAAAACGGCCCCGCCGACACCGCTCACGAGGTAGAGGAGGAGGAAATGCCGGCTCCCGATCCGGGCCTCGAGCCTCGGCCCGAAGAAGAAGAGCCCGACCATGTTCATGAGGAGGTGCCAGAAACCCGCGTGGAGGAACTGATACGTGAGGACGCTCCACGGGCGTATTGGAAGGAGAGCGGGGACGAGGACAAGCTGGTTCACGATCTCGCCCGGAAGGGCAAGCGTAAGGAAGAAGACCGCGACGTTGGCAATGAGGAGGCGGCGTACCCAGAGCGTCATGTGAGGCGGCACTTGAAGGGAAGGTGTGTCCTGATGATCCCGATACGAGGGCCGGGGCCGGTGTACTTTCCGCGGCGGAGCCAGCGGTACAAAGTTGGGTTCCGTGCCCCGGTGCAACAACCCGGCCCGCACGCCTCCTGCCGCTCCGGGGCCCTCCTGGCCGGGCACTAGGCAGGGCGACCGTACGGACTTGACACCCATTGGAGAAGGGGCGATAAATTTCCGCCATGGCCACGCAAGACAGCCGATTTGCCACTGCGTGCACGGCCTGTCGGGCCGGAACCTCGACGACCGAGATTCGCGGCCGGAAAGGCGCGGGCGCGTGAGTTGACGTAAGTTCCAAGGATCGAGCGAAGACGCGACCCCACCCCGGCCTTTCGACAGGTCGGGGTTCTTTTGTTTTCGGCCCCTGCGGCGGGAGCAGACTCGCGCCAGCATCCCACTCTTCCTTGTTGAGAACCAGTGGAATCCAGCGTATCCCCTATGACCTCCGGCGAGGCTCGTGCGGCCGGACAGCTCGACCCGGGCATACCGGCGATTCGAGTGATGAAGTTCGGCGGGAGTTCGGTCGGCGATGCGGAGCGCATCCGCCGCGCCGCGACTCTGGCCATGCGCGCGCAGGCGAACGCCACCCCCGTCGTGGTCGTCTCGGCGGTGGGCGGCGTCACGAACCGCCTCGTCGAGATCGCAGACCTCGCGGGGCGGGGGGACGAAGGGCACGAGGAGGTAATTCGCGAGATCGAGGAGAAGCACAGCGGGCTCCTCCATGCGCTCGCCCCACCGGATGAGCTCTCGGGGCTTGGGCGCCGTCTCGAATCTGCGCTGACCGAGCTTCGCCGCCTCGCAAAGGGAGCCCAGCTCCTCGGGGAGTGCACTCTCCGGACGAGGGACCGGATCCTTGCAATCGGAGAACTCCTCTCCTCGATGCTTGTCGCGGCCTGCATTCGCTCGGAGGGCGCCGCCGCCGTGGACGTGGATGCGCGCGCGATCCTGCGGACCGACGGCCGCTTCGGGTCGGCGCGGGTGGATCAGAGGATCTCGCGGAGGCTGGTGCGCGAACAGCTCCCCGGTGACGCGGGAATCCCCGTCGTGACAGGATTTATCGCCGCGACGGCGGAGGGCGAGACGACGACGCTCGGGCGAGGGGCATCGGACTACACGGCGACCCTCCTCGGCTCGATGCTCGGGGCGGAGGCGGTCGAGATCTGGACGGACGTGGACGGCGTCCTAACGGCCGATCCCCGGGCAGTGCCCGACGCCACGCCCGTGCGTGAAATCGGTTACGAGGAGCTCCTCGAACTCGCCCATTTCGGGGCGAAGGTGATGTGCCCCCCGGCGGTAGAGCCCGCCCGGCGGGCCGGGATCCCGCTCCGGATCCGGAGCACGCTCGAGCCGAGCCTCCCGGGCACACTCGTCGTCGCTTCGCCCCCGCCGGATCCCCACAGGCCGGTGCGCGGGATTTCGGCGATCCGGGACGTGGCCGTGATCCGGATCGCGGGGGTGGAGGCCGTGGGCGTGACGGAGGCCTCGCAGCGGATCTTTCGGGCCCTCAGGGTCGCGGACGTGGAGTCGCTCCTCTTCACGCAGGACTCGAGCGCGCACTCGGTCTCCTTCGCGGTGAAAGGAGCGGATGCGGACCGTGCGCTCTCGGCCCTACGGGCCGAGTTCCGCAGGGAGCGGGAGGCGGGGCTCGTCCGGGACCCCGTCGGAGGGCAGAACTTCTCGATCCTCGCGGTCGTGGGAGAGGGGATGCGAGATACCCCGGGGATCTCCGGGAAGCTCTTCTCCACGCTCGGGGCCGCGAAAGTGAACGTCCATGCGATCGCACAGGGATCTTCAGAGCGAAACATCTCCTGGGTCGTGGGCGCGGAGCAGGAGGGACTCGCCCTGCGCACGGTGCACCGGGCGTTCTTCAGGCCGCCGGGCGAACTCAAGCCCGTCCGGATCCTCGTCCTCGGGGCGGGAAGTGTCGGAGGGGCGTTCCTCGACCAACTCGCCGAGAACGGGAACGATGCCCTGGCCCCTCACGGGATCCAGCCCATGCTGGTCGGGATCTCGAACAGCCGCAGGGCCGTCGTCGACATGGAGGGACTCGAGCCGAGCCGATGGAGGGCGATCCTCGAGGGGGGCGCCGAGCCCCCGGAACGCGCCTTCGAATCCGTCTTCACAGGCGATCCCCTCGTCGTCGTCGACTGCACCGCGAGCGCGGCGGTTTCAGCCCGGTACACGGAGTACCTCCGGGCGGGGGCAGCTGTGGTCACGGCGAACAAGATCCCCCTCTCCGGGCCGCTCGAGGAGTACGGAGCCCTCAAGCGTGTGGCCGAGGGAGGGGGCGGCCTCCACCACGGCACGACCGTCGGCGCCGGGCTTCCGATGGTGCGTACGGTTGCCGAGTTGCGGCGGAGCGGGGATCTCGTCACCGGGTTGGAAGGCGCCCTCTCGGGGACACTCACCTTTCTCTTCGATGAGGTGAACCGCGGCCGTCGCTTCAGCGAGGCGGTTTCCGAGGCCACACGGAGGGGGATCTCCGAGCCGGATCCGAGGGAAGACCTCGGACTGCGGGACGTGGTCCGAAAGCTCGTGATCCTGGCACGGACGGCCGGGATCGAGATCGAGCCGTCGGACATCACGGTCGAGCCGATCCTCCCGGAGCGTCTCCTGGGGGCGGGCTCGGTGGAGGAGTTCATGGAGCGTCTCCCCGAGTTCGACGAGGAGATGGCGGAGCGGAGCCAAGCGGCGCGCGACGAGGGGGCCTGCCTCGTCTGCGTCGCCCGCGTTGAGGACGGCGTGGCCTCTGTCCGGCTCGAGGCGGTGCCCTCGGACCGGCCCGCGGCGCGGATCCGGGGGACCGAAAACCTCCTCGTCATCCGCTCCGAGTGGTACGCCGAGCACCCGATCCTCATCCAGGGTCCGGGAGCGGGACCCGAGGTCACCGCGGCCGGTCTCATGACGGACCTGGTGTCGGCCGCCGGACGCGTCGCGAACGGAGCCGGCAAGGCCGGCCGATGAGCTCTCTTCCGTCGGTGACGGCCTACGCCCCTGCGACGGTTGGAAATGTCATCTGCGGATTCGATGTCTTCGGGCTCGCGCTCGAGGCCCCGGGCGACCGGGTGACGGTGCGACATGCATTCGGCGGGTCGGGACTTCGGATCACGAGGATCACGGGGGACGGGGGCACGATCCCGACGGACCCCGACCTCAACTCCGCTACGGTTGCGGTCGCCTCCCTCCTCCGCCAGACCGGAAGGAGGGAAGCGCTCGAAGTCGAGATCGAGAAGGGGCTCCCGCTCGCCGGGGGAATGGGGGGGAGCGCGGCGAGTGCGGTGGCAGCTGCGGTGGCAGCGAACGATCTTCTCGAGACTGCACTGACCCAGAAGGAGCTTCTCCGGCACGCGGTCGCGGGGGAGCGCGCGGCGGCGGGCGGCGGGCACCTGGACAACGTGGCACCGGCGCTGACGGGGGGAATTGTCCTCGCTCGTCCCTCGGCCCGGAGGACCCTCGTGCCACTCCCCGTTCCGCGAGAGCTGACGATCGCACTCCTCCACCCCCGCGTGGAGTTCCGGACCGAGGAGGGGCGCTCGGCGATGGGAGACGCCGTCCGACTTACCGATGCAGTCGCGCAGTGGGGGAACACGGCCGCGCTCGTCCACGCGCTTCACACGGCCGACTGGGACCTTCTGCGCGATGCGCTGGAGGACCGCGTCGCCGAGCCCCACCGCCGCGGGTTCATCCCAGGCTTCGAGGCCGTACGGAAGGCAGCCCTTGCCGAGGGCGCCGTCGGGTGCGGGATTTCGGGAGCCGGTCCATCGATCGTGGCGTTCTGCCGAGGGGCGAAGAATGCAGGCCGCGTCGGTGAGGCGATGCTCGAGGCATTTCGGGCCGAGGCCAAGCCCGAGGCGACGCTCTACCGCTCCCCCGTATCGCGACGCGGCGCCCGCATCGTATCTGATCGCGAAGGTGCCCCATGAGGCTGATTTCGACGAGACCGCCTCACCACGAGGTGAGCCTCCGACAAGCCGTCCTGGAAGACCCCACCCCCGATGGCGGGCTCTACCTTCCAATATCGCTCCCGCACCTCTCCGGCGAGGATCTTGAGGAGCTCCGCGGGGCCCCCTTTCCCGTCCTCGCGGAACGCTTGGCCCTTCGACTCTTCGCCTCGAGCCTTGGGGCAGATACGGTCCGAGACATCGTCGAGACGGCGTATGACTTCCCCGCCCCGCTCGTACAGGTCGAGCACGACACCTGGATCCTCGAGCTTTTTCACGGGCCGACCGGGTCGTTCAAGGACTTCGGGGCAAGATTCCTCGCATGCCTCCTCTCCGTCCTCCGCGACCCCGAGGAAGGCCCCGTCATCATCCTGGTCGCCACCTCGGGTGACACGGGCGGCGCGGTTGCGCACGCGGTCAAGGGCCTCGAAGGGGTCCAGGCGATGGTCCTCTTCCCGAAGGACCGCCTGAGCCCCGTCCAGCTCCGCCAGATTCAGGAACCGGCCGTCGTCTTCGGGCCCGGAGAGGAGGGCGTGATTCCGGTCGAGGTCGAGGGGACCTTCGACGACTGCCAGAGGATGGTCAAGGAGGTGCTCGCAAGTCCCGGACCCGGGATACGCGCCATACTCACCTCGGCGAATTCGGTGAATGTCGGGCGACTCGTGCCTCAGGCCTTCTACTATGCCCAGGGCTGGAATTCCCTCCCGCCCGAAGCCCGCCTCAGGCCTACCGTCAGCGTACCGACGGGCAACGTCGGCAACCTGACAGCTGGGGTGATCGCTCGGCGGATGGGGATCCCGCTCGGACACTTTGTCGCAGCGAGCAACGCAAACGCGGCGATGACCCAGTTCCTCGACTCGGGAACGCTCCCCTCCGGTCCCTCCCTCAAGACCGTATCGAGCGCGATGGACGTGGCGAGACCGAGCAATCTCGAACGCCTGATCGCGATCTTCGACGACGACGTACGGACCCTCCAGGACTGGATCTCGCCGACCCGCCACGATGACGAGGAAGTTCTCGAGGCCATGGCTCGCATGCACAGGGAGAGTCGCTACCAGCTCGACCCTCACAGCGCCGTCGGCTACCTCGGCCTGGAATCGTACCGCCGGGGCAGGAGCCGAGGACCGGGAATGATCCTCGCAACCGCTCATCCTGCAAAGTTCCAGGATACGGTCCTTCGCGCGACAGGTTCGCCCCCGCCGCTCAGGGAAGACTGGGTGGAAGGGAGCGAGGAAAAGGTCCGGGCCGGTATCGACGCCACGGTTCGTCTTGGGACCGACCCCGAACTCCTGCGGGAGCTCCTTCGCGGGATCTGACCGGGGCTCGCCAAGTGTTGTGCATCAAGGTCGCGCCGTGGCGACCGATAGGGTCACGACCGCTCTTATCCTCGATGACCTGTCGGCAGTGAACTTGTCCCCCGATCCAAAGGATAACCCGATTCTGGCCACGGCAATTGCCGGGAAGGCCGACTTGAACGGGCGTCCATCGTGCCCCCTCCCCCGCCGCAAGTGAATGCGCCTGTATCGAGCGCAGCTGCAGTGGCCGAAGTCGTATGCACGCTGGTTTGTCCAGGGCCACCTCCCTCAAACGACGACAACACTCCGTACTCCTGGAGCGATTCAGGCCGACGAGGTGAGATTCCCCTCAGGAGGCGACGGCAAGGGCCGTTTCACGAGAGTGCTCGATGGGGATGATCTGACTGAATCCACTGATCTGGAAGACCTCATTGATGTGGTCCTTCATGGAGCAGAGAACGAGCGTCCCCTTGCTCGCCTGTAGCGCCTTGGCAGCGATGAGGAGCACCCGCATCCCCGAGCTGCTGATGAAATCGAGGCGGCTAAAGTCAATGATCACCCGCCGCTCTCCGCTCCTGACGTGACCCATGACAACGGACTCGAATGAGCCGGCGTTTCCGCTGTCAAGTCGTCCAACAGGCAATAGCACGAGCACCTCACCCTTCCGTTCCTCGGTGACTTCGATTTCCATTCGATTCACTCCTGTTCCTGGGCCAGTCTCGTCACGCAACCTATGGTGCGAGATCGTGCTCCAGCGTCAATCGGTTCTTGCCATCCACGTACTCGTACGTCATGCGGTCCGCAAATGCCTTGACCAGATACACCCCCAAGCCCCCGATCGGCCGATCCTCGATCGGAGATGACAGATCGGGGTGCGTATCTTGCGTCGGGTCAAACTGTTGGCCGTTGTCCACGATCGTCAGCGCCAGCACGGGACCATTCACCTGCGCGGCGATCTCGATCTCTGGCTGAGTCACGCCTTCAAGGCCGTAGCTGACCGTGTTCGTGATCAATTCCTCGAGGGCCAGGTTCATCATGTAGATCGTCTTACCCATTAGCTTGTTGGCGTCGCCGAACGCTTCGACCCTCTGCGCCAAGACGCCGACAGCGGACAGATCGGGTGTCAGCGAGACGCGAAGTTCATCCATGTTTGCCAATGATCTTTCCATTGCAAGGAACGGCGCACCCGGAGTCACCGCCCAGCGGTGAGACAGGGATCGACCCTTGACGACGGAGTCCAGCGAGAGCGCGTTCGCGCGACACCGGCGCGCGACACCGGCGTCGACCTGCTACGCCAACGACCATCCGAGACCACAACGTTAACGTTCCGATCTCCGGCACACACGAACGCGCAGAATGAGGTTACCTGGGTTGGACGGACGGTTAAACGTGTGTGTTCTGGCCGTTCAGGCCAACTCTGAGAGGTCAATGGCTTCCATTCCGCCTTCGCCGAACGGAAGCTAGGAGTCTGCGCCGCAGAAGCACAGCTGACTGAGCCGAATGGTCATGGAGCCGTCCGCGGCGAGGCGGATCCGGGTGATTGGGAGGTTGAGGACTTGTGTCTGCGACGGATCGGGAGAGCGGAATGGATGCGTTGGGGGGGCAAGAGAGCTACGAGAGCCCTCGCGCCGGCAGATGCGGGGGTGAACCCTCGTGCAGTCATGCCGCCTGAAGGGTGTGCAGCCGCTTCACATTGAGTGCCAGGCACACGAGGGTCCACTCGGCCCGGACCTTCTCGAGGCCCCGGAAGCTGAATCGTCGAAAGCCCATCACCTCCTTGATCCAGCCGATGGGCGCTTCGGCCTGCCACTTTCGCCGTGCGTAGCGTCTTCGACCATCTTCGCTCGCCAGCTTCTCGGCCATGCGGGCTTTCGCCGGATATTCCTCCTTGTCAACCGTGGGGGCGGCCTTGCCCTCCCGGGCCAGCGCCACATACCCATCGATGTCTCGCTCTTCCAGTTCCTCGAGATCCCGCTCGTTGCAATAGCCCGTGTCCGCCAGCACCTGCGCCGGCGTCTCGCCGTACGCTTGCGCCACCGCGTCGACCATGGGCACCAGCTGGCCCTGGTCGCTCGCGTTGTCCGTCACCTCGGCCCCGACCACCAGCTGGTTCTCCCCCTCCACGACCGCCTGTGCGTTGTAGCACTGCTGGAACCCCTCCGAACTCGTTTTCATGATCCGGCTCTCAGGGTCCGTGAAGTTGCTCTGCGCCGCCTCGTCCGGCTCTCCGTACTCCCGCTTGTAGGGCCTGCCGCCCTTCGGGTTGCGCGTCTGCCCCGGCTTGCGGCCCCGTGCGTCGTCCGCCGCTCTCTGCTCGGCTTCCAGGCGCGCCTTCGCCTCCCGGATCGCCGCCAGCCGGTCCTCGCGCCGCCTGAGCTCCTCCGGCACCTCGTCTCCGCAAGCTTCCTCCCCGTAGCGCTCGTCTTCCGCTTCGTCCACCGCCTCGGCTTTCTCCAGCAACCCCTTGATCTCCCCTCTCAGCCCCCGGATCTCCGCCTCCAGCCCAGCCTCCTCCTTGACCATCCGGCCGTAGCTCATCGCCTTGCGCTTGCTCGCCTTCGCCCGAACCTTCGTCCCGTCCACCGACACCCTGCCAAGCCCCGCCAGCCCCAAGGCCCGCGCGAGCATCACCACCTCCACGAACACCGCCCGGAAATCCCCGAGATGGCGCCTGCGGAACTCGCACAGCGTCCGGTGCTTCGGGAAGTTCCCCGCCGCCAGCATCCGAAACGCAACATCCTCCTCCAGCTTCCTCGCCATCTTGCGCGACGAGAAGGTGCCCGTCGCATACCCATAGATCAGCACCTTCACCATCGTCCGCGGGTCGTACGGCGAGTTGCGCCGCCCGTCCCCCCGGTACCCCGCCCGTAGAACGCGCCCAGATCCACCGCGTCCGCCAGGTCGCTCACATGGTGCGCCAAATGACCCTCCGACACCCACTCCCGAAGATCCGGAGGCAGCAGCAACATCTGCTCCGGATCGTACGGTCGAAACGTCGTTCCCATTGACCCCCCTCCGTGTGCCGCAAACCTCCCCAATGCCCTGCCACCAAAGATAGCCGCAGGGTTCTGCGGCGCAGACTCCTAGCCGCTTTCGGGACCGATCACGCCGTGCTCGCGGACTTCCCGGGCATCGACGGCCGTTCACGCAGCGGCTCCGCGTGGGTGGGCTTCAAAGTCGACCGGCGATTCGTATGCGAGGCTCGAATGCCGCCGGTGCGGATTGTACCAGCCGCCGATGAAATGGTCCCGCTGGGACTCGAACCCAGGACCATCCGATTATGAGTCGGGAGCTCTAACCAACTGAGCTACGGGACCTTGTCCTGTACAGCTACAACCCATAGTGGCATCGCCTCGGCCGCTACGGAAGGGGTGGGGAGAAGCGACCGGGCGGGGAGCCGGCCGGCCTCCCTCCCGTGCCCCGATGCTCACCCGCCCGATGCCGCCCCGGGCTCCCGCGGCGAGTTCTGGGTGGTCGCTCGTCGGAGAGCCCGGATCTCCTCTTTGCCGAGCTCTCTCCATTCGCCGGGTCTCATCCCGGCGAGCCGGATCGGCCCGAAGCGTACCCGGCGGAGACGGCGAACCGGGTGACCCACCGCGTCGAGAAGCCGACGCACTTCCCGCTTCCGCCCCTCCCGAAGTACGAGTGACAATACCGTGTCCCCGCCGTCCACGCGTGGACCCTGGAGCACCCGCACGCTCTGCGCGCGGGCGACGCCGTCCTCGAGCACCACGCCCTCCTCGAGCAAGTGCAAGGCGGACCGGGCCGGGAACCCTTCCACGGTGAGCCGATACTCGCGAGAGATCCCGGACGAGGGATGCGTCAGCAAGTGGTGCAGGTCTCCCTCATTCGTAAAGAGGAGGAGCCCCTCCGTATCACGGTCGAGCCTCCCGACGTAGCGGAGCTCTTGATCAGCCGGAGCCAGATGGCGGTAGACGGTCCGCCTCCCGCGCGGGTCCCTTCGCGTCGTGATCGTGCCTCGGGGCTTGTTCAGCATGATCCATCGGTACGGCTGGATCGCGACCCGCCTCCCGTCGAGTTCGACCCGGTCCGCGCCGGGGTTGACCCGAGAGCCCAAGGTCGTGATCGGTTTCCCGTTCACCCGGACCCGGCCCTGGGCCATGAGCCGCTCGGCCTCCCGACGCGACGCGACGCCCGCCCTGGAAAGGAATTTCTGCAGGCGCACACCGGATGCGGTCATTGCGGGAGACCGGCGGCAGGACTTGCCCCGGCCACCGAGCCATCGTGCGCCTCGGATCCGGCCTTGCGCCAAAACTCGGAACCAACTGGGGGCTCACCCGGAGCGCCCCCCTCCGAATCACCCGCGGTTGGCAAGAGGGGCTCGGAGGGGTCCTTCAGGATCACCGGCAACTCCTCCGGCCTCGGGAGGTCGTCGATCGAGTTGAAACCGAAGTGCTCGAGAAACTGCGGGGTCGTACCGTAGAGGAGGGGCCGGCCGATCCCCTCGCCACGCCCCACCACTTGAACGAGATGCCGGTCCTGGAGAGTCCGGATCACCCCCGTGGATCCCACCCCCCGGATATATTCGATCTCCAGCCGTCCAATCGGCTGCCTGTAGGCAATGATCGCGAGCGCCTCGAGCGCTGGAGCCGAGAGGCGGGAGGGCTTGGGAATCGTGTCGAACCGGTCGAGGTACGGTGCATACTCGGGTCGGGTGAGGATCTGATATCCGCCGGCTATCTGGATGATCTCGAAGGCCCGGTCGCTCTCCAGGTACTCGGCGCGGAGAGTGAGGATCGCCTTCTCCACCGAGTCCTCGTCGAGCGATTCGTCCGCCCTCGCGATCTCCTCCAACCCGAGGGGCGCGTCGCTCGAGAAGAGAACAGCCTCGACGATCTGTGCGTCCCTCATGGCCCACCCCGCCCGCCCGGATGCCCGCCTTCTCCGTCCTCCTCCGCGTCTCGCCGGTAGAACCAGAGCTCATGGAAGGGGCGGCTCTGCCGTAGACGGACCTTCCGCTCGCGCGTCAGCTCAAGTCCGGCAAGGAACGTCATCACCCCGTGAGCTCGGTCTCGAAAGGGCCCGATGAGCCGACCGAACTCGACTCTCGCCGCCTGCTCGAGCGCGGTCAGGATGAGTTCCACCTTCTCCTCGATGGAAACGGCAAGTCTTGCCATATGGTGCTCGCGTTCTCCCGGACTCGGGACGACCACACCGAGCGCGGCCACGAGGAGCTCGTCCCACGTCGTCTCGAGTGGCACGTCTTCGCCGCGCGGCGTCGGACGAAGGGGAATGAACCCCTTCCCAAGTCTCGGAATCCGGCCCGCTTCCGCTCCGCGCAGCCGCTGGCTGATCTCCCGAACCTGCTCGTACTCGAGCAGCCTCCGAACGAGTTCCGCGCGCGGATCCTCGCCCGGCTCATCGGCGGGATGCGGCAGGAGCAGCTGCGCCTTGATTCGTACCAGGGTGGCTGCCATCTCCAGGAACTCCCCGGCGGAGTCGAGATCGAGTGCCTTGATCGCCTCGAGAAACTGACGCGTGATCCGCGCGACGGGAATGTCGAGAATATCGATGTCCTGCTGGCGGATCAGGTGGAGGAGGAGGTCGAGCGGGCCGTGAAAGTGCTCGATCTCGACGAGAAACTGCCCAGATTCCCTGCCGGAGAAGCTCACGGGCATGATGGCGGATTCAGCCTGTCGCCGAAGCTAGGGAGAGAGGGTGATGTCCGTGGGGCGCGTCCTGCCCTCGCCCCGGTAGGGTGCCTCAAGCCGTGCGTCGAGACGCTGGTGGCAGGGGAAGACGTCAGGCCGAACTTCCGCCGCGGCCGTCTGCGCGGCGGCCTTCCCCTCGTCCCCCTCGAGCTCGTAGTGCTCCGCCCCCCGTCAGTACAAGGAGGCGACTGGTGCCATGCTCGGCGGCGAGGACATGAGGGTATGGCTGGAAATGGGGGACCCGCGCGATCTCACGCACTAGATGCGCCCGGAGAGGCCGAACACGAAGAACAGGATGTCGGCCAGGAGACTTACGGGCCTCATGATGAGCGAGAACCCTCCCGGAGCGAGGAAAAGGAATGCGAGGAGGAGCGGGAAGCCGAGTGGCCCGATCGACCGGTAGGCACCTCTGACTGAACTGGGGAGGAGATGGGACAGTACGTGCGAGCCGTCGAGGGGAGGGATCGGAATCAGGTTGAACACCGCCAGAAGCAGATTGATCAGCACTCCATAGTATCCGATCGATAGGAGAACCTCCCCGAAGCCTCCCGGGCGAGTCAGCCAAATGACGGGGACGAGCGCCGAGGCGAAGCCGACGGCAAGGAGCAGATTCGCGGCGATCCCCGCCAGCGAGACTCGGATGTCGCCCCAGACCCCCGTCTGGAAATTGGCTCGATTCACCGGTACGGGGCGTGCCCAGCCGAACACGAAACCGCCGGGGAGGAGTGCGAGGACAATGGGGACGAGGATCGATCCCACGGGATCGAGGTGCACGATAGGGTTCAGCGTGATCCGCCCTAGGCGCTCGGCGGTGTCGTCGCCCTCGCGCCGCGCGACCCACGCGTGCGCAACCTCGTGGAGGACGATCGAGAAGAGGAGCACGGGCAGCAGGAGGATCCATTCCATGGGATGACTCGGAAGGTATCCTAAGCACGTCCCCCGTTCCAGACTGACGCGGCCCGGGGAACGCGGAGGATTTCGGGAGCCCGGAGACCCCGTCGCAAGCGTCGGCGCGCCGAACACAGCGACCGATCGCGGCGAGGGCATCGGAGGCTGTGAGGAAGCACCGGGAGGCCGAACGGCACGGCGCGACGGGCAGTAGGAGTTCGTTCTGAGAGCATCAGGCCTGCGTTCCCGGCGGCGAAGCGAACGGAACGCGAGGGCCTCGAGCCGAGGGGAGGGCGGCGAAGGCGCCCAGGGGTGTTCGGGCCGCCGCGGCCAGTGGCCCGCCGCGGCGATCCGGCCTACAATTCCATGGACCGGTGTCTGGACCGGCGTCGGCTGCATCGATGGCGGTTGTACTGATGCATCCCGCCGGCTCGTGTCGCACTACCCACTTGAACCGGATAACGGAGTGGGCCAATTCGAGCTTGCAGCGATCGTGGTCCTCCTGGGCCTCGTCGTAGTCCGCGTTGTCATCGTGGCGGTGCTCGGGCTCCTCATCATTCGCCCGGTCCGCGAGTGCCCGGCGTGTTTCGAGCCCACGGTCCCGATTCGGCTACCGTTACTGTTGCGCCTCGCCGCCGGGTTTGAGTGGAGGTGGTGTCCCGCTTGCCGGTGGGAGGGTCCGGCCCGACGAGTATCCGAGCGCCGGCTAGGACCGACGACCCGCTCGTCCCCCGGCCGCGGCTGAGAGCGATCGAAGGGGTGCGCGACCGCAGGTTGGTTGATCCGGCGGCGGCGGCCGTATATCTTCTGCCGCCGCGAGGAGCAGGCCTGGACGATCCGAGGAGCTGATGCCGAACATCACGAGTGCGAAGAAACGGATGGAACTCTCCCGCAAGTGGGCGCTCAGGAATCGGGCGGCGCGCGCGCGGATCCGTACAGCCACGAAGAGAGTTCGCCAGGAAGCCGATGCGGAAACGGCCCGCTCCCACCTGTCGGAGGCCATCTCGCTTCTTGACCGCGCCGCGCGAAGGAGACTCATCCACCCGAAACGCGCCGCGCGCGTAAAGAGCCAGCTGCAGGCCCACGTCAACCGCGTGGAGACAAGCTAGACCCGCGTCCTACTCACCCGCCTCGTGGACCACCCTCCCGTCCACGAGCGTCAGCTCCGCCCTTCCCGTCAGGACCATCCCTTCGAAGGGTGTATTCCGACTCCGGGAATGGAATCGCGCGGAGTCCACACGCCACTGGATCGACGGATCGATGAGGGTCACGTCTGCGACGGCGCCCTCCTTGAGCGTCCCCCCTCCGAGCCGGAACGCGCGCGCCGGTTGAACGCTCATCCTCTCGACGAGCGTTGCCAGATCCATCTTCCCGCTCCCGACGAAGTGCGTCAGCATGAGCCCGAGGGCGGTCTCGAGCCCCACGACCCCGAAGGGCGCGTCGTCGAAGGCCTGCTCCTTCTCGTCGTAGTGGTGCGGGGCGTGATCCGTAGCCAGGGTGTCGAGCGTGCCGTCGATGAATCCTTCCTCGACCGCGATGCGGTCCGATTCCGTACGAAGGGGGGGATTCATCTTCGCCTCCGTTCGGTACCCGTCGACCGCGCCGTCCGTCAGGAGGAGGTGATGCGGCGTCGCCTCCGCCGTGACTCGAACCCCCCGCTTCCTCGCTTGGCGAATCATGCCTACGCCAAGACGGGTGGAGACGTGTTGGAGATGGATGTGACCGCCCGTCAGCTCCGCCACGAGGAGGTCCCGGGCGATGTGAATGTCCTCCGACGCATTCGGCTTCCCGGATAGCCCGAGGCGGGCCGAGACGGACCCCTCGTTCATCGCGCCGCGGCGCGAGAGCCCGAGATCCTCGGCGTGGTCCGCCACCGGAACGCCGAATGCCTGCGTGTACTCGAGCGCCATCCGCATGAGGCCCGAGTCCATGATGGGGTTCCCGTCGTCGGTAATCGCCACGGCCCCGGCCCCGACGAGTTCGCCGATCTCCGTGAGCCGCTCGCCCTTCTGGCCGACCGATAGCGCGCCCACGGGATAGACCCGGGCGAGTCCCGCGGCCCGGCCCGCCGCGGCGACGAAACCGACCATCGCGGGAGAATCGATGACCGGATCGGTGTTCGGCATCGCACAGACGGAGGTGAACCCCCCCGCGGCCGCAGCCCTCGCACCCGTCTCGATCGTCTCCTTGTGCTCCCCGCCCGGCTCCCTCAGGTGAACGTGTACGTCGATGAGCCCTGGTACGAGGACCCGTCCTTCGCACCCCGTGACCTCGGCCTCCTCCGGGGCGTCGAGGTCAGCGCCGATCGCCGCCACCTTCCCGTCCGCGATGAGGAGGTCGAGCACGTCGTCGAGTCCCTGCGTCGGATCCACGATCCGGCCCCGGCGAAAGAGGCGGGGGCGGGGACTCATGCGACCCTTCCCCTCTTCGCCGCCGCCTCCGCTCCGGGCTTGCCGCCCGCGAGGAGGTAGAGGACCGCCATGCGGACGGCGACCCCGTTCGTCACCTGCCCGAGGATCACGGAGTGGGGACTGTCGGCCACGTCCGAGTCGATCTCGACGCCCCGGTTCATCGGCCCGGGGTGGAGGACGAGGAGCTCCTTCGCCGCGAGCGCGAGCCGGCGGGACGAGATCCCGTAGAAGCGGTTGTATTCCCGGAGCGAGGGCACGAAACCGGCAGTCATCCTTTCGAGCTGGAGACGAAGCACGTTCAAGACGTCCGCCCACTCGATCGCTTCCTCGACCCGCCGGAAGACCCGGACGCCGAGGGCGTCGATCCCCGAGGGGAGGAGCGTCATGGGGCCGCACACCGCGACCTCCGCACCGAGCTTGAGGAGGCCAAAGATGTTGGATCGCGCCACCCTCGAGTGCAGGATGTCGCCGACGATGCAGACCTTGAGGCCATCGATCCACCCGAGGTGATCCCGGATCGTCAGGATATCGAGAAGACCCTGCGTCGGGTGCTCGTGCGAGCCGTCGCCGGCGTTTATGACATTTGAGGGGATGCGCTCCGCGAGGAACCGCGCCGCGCCGGAGGAACCGTGTCGGATCACGACCATGTCGATCCGCATCGCCTCGAGGTTCCGGGCCGTGTCGACGAGCGTCTCCCCCTTGACGACGGAAGAGCCCTCGGCCGTGACGTTTACCGTGTCGGCGCTCAGTCGCTTCTCGGCAAATTCGAAGGAGATGCGCGTCCGGGTGGAGGGCTCCAGGAAGAGATTCACGATGGTCTTCCCGCGGAGGACCGGCACTTTCTTGATCCTGCGCTCGGAGATCTCCTTGAACGGCTCGGCCGTATCGAGGATCGACCGGATCTGCTCGGCCGAGAGGTCCTCGAGACCGACGAGGTCCTTGCCTAGCGACGAGAGCGTACGGTTCAACTAAGGCGCCCCGCCGCGTGGGAAACCCAGACGGCGAGCTGGCCGTCGACCTCGGGGACCCGAACGTCCACCTTCTGGGTCGGAAGCACACTGAGCCGCCGCCCGACGACGTCGGGCTGAATCGGGAGCTCCCGTTCGTCCCGGTCCATGAGAACGCAGAGAAGGATCCGCGCCGGCCTCCCCCAGTCCATCAACTCGTTCATCGCCGCACGGGCCGTCCGCCCGGTGAAGAAGACGTCATCCACGATTACGACCGTTCGGTCGTCGATCCCGTCCATGGGTAGCGAGGACTCCCCGATGACCGGGCGGGGCCCGATCCGGGCGAGGTCGTCCCGGTAGAAGGTGATGTCGATCGCCCCGGTCGGGATGTCCTTCCCCTCCTCGGCCTCGATCAGCGCCTGGATCCGCTCCGAGAGCTCGACGCCGCGCCGCCGGATCCCGAGGATGACGAGGCTCCCCGTCCCGCCCGCCCGCTCGACGATCTCTTTCGCCATGCGCGCGAGGATGCGCTCGACATCGTTCTCGTCGAGGAGCGTTACGCTCTGTAGGTCTGGTGTCGACATGAATATCCGGGGCCGCGGGTGAGAAGGCGGCGAAAGCTAGAACGGGCGTCGAACGGGTGTCAACGGAACACCCGCTCCCCCCTGCCCCGCTCCCTTGACATCGCTCCCGCACAGGCGGCCTAATGTCTCCCGGACGCTGGCGCGCGATGCGCCGCCGTCCTGGCCGCGGGCGCCTCGGAGGCGAGCCCGCGCGCCGCGGCCCCGAAGGCACCCTGCTTATGCGACATCCGCCTGGAAGAAGGCTCACCCGGTCGGCAGCGGTCGTCCTCTCGATCGCCCTCGGCGGCGCTCCATTCGTCGCGGCCCAGCGGTGCCTCGCGCAGGGAATCGAGGATCTCCCGAGCGTGATCGTCGGGGGGGCGCCCTTCGAGGCGACCGTCGCCGGTCCCGTGGGAGCCTCGACCCTCTACCGCGTTGAGAGCGCAGGGGGGCGGATCCTTGCGCGGGGAGAGCTCGAGGCCGGGGGGCGGGACACGCTCTCGGCGCTCCAGATCGACCGCCGAAGCGAACTCCCCCTCCGCGCCGTCTTCGAGGAGGAAGTCCTGGAGGCGAGTGCCTCCTTCGTTCCCGGGTGGTACTCGCTCCTCCCGCCGCTCCTCGCAATCGGGCTCGCCCTCGTCTTCCGCGAGGTCCTGATCTCCCTCTTCGCGGGCGTCTGGCTCGGAGCGCTCGCGATCACCGGGTTCAATCCGGTGACGGCGGTCTGGCGGGTCGTCGATACCTTCGCCGTACCCGCGATCGGGGACACGGGCGGCCAGACGCAGATCGTCGTCTTCTCCCTCCTCCTCGGCGGGATGGTGGGGATCGTGACCCGGAATGGCGGAACCCGCGGGGTTGTACAGGCCGTGGTCCAGTGGGCGACGGACAGCCGGCGCGGAAAGCTCGTGACGTGGGCCGCGGGGCTCCTGGTGTTCTTCGACGACTACGCGAATACGCTGATCGTGGGGAACACGATGCGCCCCGTCACGGACCGCCTCAGGATCTCGAGGGAGAAGCTCGCCTACCTCGTGGACGCCACCGCAGCCCCGGTGGCCGCGATCGTCCCGGTCTCGACGTGGGTCGGCTACGAGATCTCCCTCATCGGGGACGGGCTCAGGATCGCCGCGGAGCAGCCGGGGACCACGCCGGAGCTCGCGGCCTCCCTCGCCGCCGCCTCGCCCCTCACAGTGTTCATCGAGACGATCCCGTACCGCTTCTATCCGCTCCTCGCGCTCTATCTCGTCTTCCTCACCTCGTGGATGAACCGCGACTACGGCCCGATGGCGAAGGCCGAGGCGCGCGCGGCCTCCGGCGGCGGACTCCACCGCCCCGGGGCGCTCCTCGCCACGGACACCTCGGGGGTGGCGCTCGAGCCGCCGCCCGGCACGCCGGAGCGGTGGTGGAACGCCGCCCTCCCCGTCCTCACCGTCGTCGGGATCACCCTGATCGGCCTCTACGTGACGGGGAGAGCGGCTGCGGGTCCCGGTTCATCGCTCATTGCGGTCTTCGGCGAGGCGGACCCCTTCGCAACGCTCATGTGGGGCTCGCTCGCCGGCTGCATCGTCGCCTCCGGCCTCTCCGTCGGTCAGGGCGCCCTCTCGCTCAGGGACACGATGGAGGCGCTCCTGGCGGGGATGCGCTCGATGCTCGTCGCCGTGGTCATCCTCGTCCTCGCGTGGTCGCTTGGATCCGTCACGGAGCTCCTTCAGACGGCGCACTACCTCGCGGGGGTGCTGAGCGAGGCGCTCCCCCTGGGTCTCCTTCCGGCGCTCGTCTTCCTCACCGCCGCCGCGATCTCCTTCGCGACGGGGACCTCGTGGGGGACGATGGCGATCCTCTTCCCGATCGTGATCCCGCTCTCCGTGAGCCTCGGCGGGGGCGCGGACTTCGGGGCCGGCGGCTACTCGATCGTCTCCGGCACGATCTCATCCGTCCTTGCGGGTGCGATCTTCGGGGATCACTGCTCGCCCATCTCGGACACCACGGTCCTCTCCTCGATGGCCACCTCGTGCGACCACATGGATCACGTCCGGACCCAGCTCCCGTACGCGTTGGCGGTGGGGGTCGTCTCGGTCGTGCTCGGAGACCTCGGGACGGCATACGGCCTGCCCGCGTGGGTCGCGCTCGGAGGCGGGGGGCTCGTGCTCTACCTCCTCCTACGGCGCTACGGCGTCGGGGTCGGGGAGGCGGTCGCCGCCGGGGCCGGAGCGCCGCTCCCGGAAGAAGCCCCGGAGTAGGGCCGCGGAGGCCTCTTCGAGCACACCCCTCGTGACCCGCACGCGGTGGTTGAGGCGGGGATCCTGCACGAGGTTGCCGAGGCTGCCGGCCATCCCCCCTTTCGGGTCGCTCGCGCCGTAGACGAGGCGCGGGACGCGGGCGAGGACGAGGGCGCCCGCACACTGCGCGCACGGCTCGAGCGTCGTGTAGAGGATCGTATCCTCGAGTCGCCAGTCGCCGAGCCTCCTCGCGCCCCGTCGAATCGCCACGACCTCGGCGTGGGCCGTCGGATCGGATTCGAGGACCCGCACGTTGAACCCCTCGGCGAGAACCACGCCGTCCTTGACGAGGACCGCCCCGACCGGAACCTCGCCCTCGCCGAGCGCCTCACGAGCGCGCTCGAGCGCACGGGCCATCCAGCGTGCATCCTCCCGCCGCGGCGGCTCGAACTCCGGGGCGGGTTGCCCGGACGCGGACCCGGGCATCACCCCGGCCCGCCGCCCGGCGGGCATGGCGGGCCCCCGAGGCTTCGGCATCCCCGGGAAGGAAGCTCGCTTCCGCCCCGATCGTCGCGGCCGGGCACGGGAGCGGTCAGCTCTCCCCCAACCGCGCCACCGCCACCCCGATGCGCGCGAGGGCGAGCTCCCGCCCGAGGAAGCGGAGGACTTCGAAGATGCCCGGGCTCACGGCCTCGCCCGTCACGGCGACCCGGAGCGGGTGGATCAGCCTTCCCGCACCGAGGCCCCGTTCGGCCGCGAGCGCCCGGAGCGCGGCCTCGAGCGCCTCCTCCTCCCACGGGACGCCCGAGAGCCGGTCCTTGAGCCCGGAGAGGAGATCCCGCGTGCCGGCGGGGTCCTTCTCCCAGTGCTTCCGCGCCGCCGCCGGATCGACCTCCACGTCGGGGAGGAGGAAGACGCGCATGTAGCGGGCGATGTCGGCGGGTGTGCGGGCGCGCGCCTTCAGGAGGTCGAGGAGCCCGAAGAACCACGCGGGATCCTCCCCGAGCCGCCTCTCCCCCTCGGCACGGAGGGGACCGAGTTCCGGAAGCACGCGCTCGGCCAACGCCTCGTGGGGGAGGCGGGAGAGGTGCTGGCCGCTCAGCCAGGCGAGCTTCTTCACGTCGAAGACCGCGCTCTTCCTGAGCACGCGGTCGAGGGAGAAGCGGTCGACGAGCTCCGCCCGGCTCATCACCTCCTCGTCCGTGCCCGGGGACCATCCGAGGAGGGCGAGGAAGTTCGCCATGGCCTCGGGCAGGATCCCCTCCGCCTCGTAGTCGCCGATCGCCGTGGCCCCGTGCCGCTTGGAGAGCCGCTTCCCGTCGGGCCCGAGGGTCATCGGGACGTGTCCGAAACGCGGCACGTCCCTCCCGAGCGCCTGGAGGAGGAGGATCTGCTTCGGCGTGTTCGAGATGTGGTCGTCCCCGCGGATCACGTGCGTGATCCGCATCTCCGCGTCGTCGGAGGCAACCGCCAGGTTGTACGTCGGTGTCCCGTCGGAGCGGAGGATCACGAGATCCTCGATGTCCTCGTTTCGAAATCCCCTCGGCCCGTGCACGAGGTCGTCCCAGGAGGTTGCCCCGGGGGGCACGCGGAAGCGAATCGCGTGCGGGTCGCCTCGAGACGCCCTGCGACCGGCCTCTCCCACCTCCAGGGCGTCCGCCCGAAGCCGGGGGTAGCGAAGCGCCTCCCCCGGACGGGACTCGCGCACGGCGCGAAGCTCCTCGGGGGGGACGAAGTCCCGGTATGCGAGTCCACGGGCAAGGAGCGCGTCGGCATCCACGCGGTGACGCTCGAGCCCCTCGCTCTGGAAGTAGGGGCCTTCATCCCAGTCGAGCCCGAGCCATGCCATGCCTTCGAGGATCCCCCCCACCATCGCCTCGGAGGAGCGCTCCCGGTCCGTGTCCTCGATCCGGAGGACGAACGTCCCTCCCGCCCCCCTCGCGAAGAGCCAGTTGAAGAGCGCGGTACGCGCCACGCCGACGTGGAGGTGCCCGGTGGGCGAGGGGGCGAAGCGGACGCGTGGTGGCATGACGGGAAGGGGGTTCCCTCAGGCGCGGAGGCTCGCCCCGCCGGCTCGCCCCTCCCCACCGCCGTAGCACCGCTCGATGTAGTGGAGGAGAATCGACTTGAACTCCTCGACGAGTCCCTCCCCCTTGAGCGTCGTATAGTGCTCCCCATCCACGTATACCGGCGCCTTCGGCTCCTCGAAGGTCCCGGGGAGCGAGATCCCCAGGTTCGCGTGCTTGGACTCGCCGGGCCCGTTGACCACGCACCCCATGACGGCGACCTGGAGCTCCTCGACGCCGGGGTAGTCGTTCTTCCAGGCGGGCATCCGCTCCCGGATGTGCCCCTGGATCTCCTCGGCCATCTCTTGGAAGTAGGTGGAGGTCGTCCGGCCGCACCCGGGGCACGAGATTACCTGTGGTTCGAAGCTTCGGATCTGGAGGGACTGAAGGATCTGCTGTGCGACCCGCACCTCCTCCGTCCGGTCACCTCCCGGCCGGGGGGTGAGGGAGACCCGGATCGTGTCGCCGATCCCCTCGATGAGGAGGACGGAGAGTCCGGCAGCGGTGGCAACGATCCCCTTCGCCCCCATCCCGGCCTCGGTGAGACCGAGGTGGAGGGGGTATGCCGAGAGGGGGGAGAGCTGGCGGTAGACGGCGATCAGCTCCGGCACGTCCGAGACCTTGGCCGAGAGGATGATCCGGTTCGAGGGGAGACCGGTCGCCTCCGCCAGCTCCGCGGAGCGCAGCGCGCTCTCCACGATCGCGTCGCGGAGGACGGAGCTCGCATCCGCCGGCGCCTCCCGGCGGGCGTTCTCATCCATCAGGCGGGTGAGCAGCTGCTGGTCCAGCGAGCCCCAGTTCACCCCGATCCGAACCGGCTTCCCGTGATCGAGCGCGATCCGGATGATCGCCTGGAAGTTCTCGTCCCGGCGCTTGGAACCGACGTTCCCGGGGTTGATCCGGTACTTGGCGAGCGCCGAGGCGCACTCGGGATAGCGGTCGAGGAGGAGGTGCCCGTTGTAGTGGAAGTCGCCGACGATCGGCACGTCGATCCCCTCGTCAGCGAGGCGGGCGACGATCCCGGGGAGGGCGCGGGCCGCGGCGTCGTGATTCACCGTGACCCGGACGAGCTCGCTCCCCGCCCGGGCGAGGTCGGCGACCTGGGAGACGGTGGCGGGCACGTCCGCCGTGTCGGTGTTCGTCATGGACTGGACCACGACCGGGCTGTCGCCACCGATCCTGACCCCACCGATGTCGACCTCAGTCGTCTTCCTGCGGTCCCATATGCTCATAGGGCTCCCGTGCCTTCCCTGAAGGCCGCGGCGGCCGGCCGCGGCGGAGCCGGTCTCGTGGCCGAAGCCGCAATCTACGAAGTGTGCATGGGGGCTCCAAGACGAGGCCGGGCCCGGCGGCCCAGGGCAGCCGCCCGGGCCGGCGCCTCCCCCCCTCCCTCGTCCCCGGCACTGTTCCCCACGGATACACGGGACCATAACTTGTGCGCATGAACCAGCGTCACCTTCTCACTCGGGCACTCGGCGGGGTGGCGGTGGCCGCCTTCCTGGCAGGGAGTCTGTCGGGCTGCGGCGACGGGCCGCCCACCCAGGAGTTCTACGTCGAACCCTCGATACCCGAGAACCCGATCGCTCAGACGCAGGCGGCGGCGGTTGAGGTCGCCGACCGCGAAGCGCTCCCCCCGACGAGCCCGATACTTCCCGTCGGCACGCCCGCGGTATCGGGCGAAGTCAGCGTGACGCCCGCGGGCGAAGAACTGGAGATCGAGATCCGGGTGGCGGGGCTCGCGGAGGCGGTGGAGTACGCCGCGCACGTCCACCGGGGGGTCTGCGCCGAGGGCGGCCCCGTTGCGGCCGCGCTGAGCTCGGTCGAAGCCCAGGCGGACGGAAGTGGGGTCAGCCACACGGCCGTTCCGACCGCCTCGCTGCCGGCGACGGATCCACTCTTCGTCCAGATCCACGGCGCGACCGGCGCTCCCGTCGCATGCGGGGACCTGATAGAGCCGTAGGGATCCCGCCTCGCCGGGGGATCGCCGTTCACGCCTGCGTCGACTCAGGGCGGAGTTCGCGGGCGTACTGCCAGCGGCGCGGGCTGACGCGGGAGGCAAGGTGGTCTCCCGTACCTTGTGGTCCATGTCGCGATCGCCTAGCCAGCGGCCGACGGGGTCCGGTGGGTCGCCCGATTGCCACGGTTCATGCGACGCCTCACAGACCAGCGGCCAGATTTTGACATTTTCCGGGTACATCGGGCGAAGTCGAGAGCGGACGTACGTCGCAGAAGGTATGGAAGGGCTCGACCCCTGCCGGCTGACCGCGCGTTAGGCCCCGGCGAGCGGAGGTGCCGGACGCGATTCGCACTTCCCGCTAGGAAAGCGCGCCTTTCCGCGGGGCCCGAGTTCGCCCCTCTTACTTCCGGGCGTCCTGTGTTGGCCACGTGGCAGCGCAACTCGCGAGATCCGCCAGTCCCGCGGAGTTCGAGCGTAGTTCGACAGACGGTTGCACTGCTTGTTTACGTCACGTAGTCTAACGCGCCTTGCCCGGCGGGCGGACCGACTTCGCCAACGGCGAGGCAATGGACAAGTGGCTGGTCGGCATGGCTAGCGTCTCGGGGAGCCCGGAGAATCCTAGCGAGGAGAAGGCCCGCGCGGCGGCAGTTCTGGACGGACGGATCGCGCGCTCGAACGCATGAAGACAGCCAAGACCTTCCTCGACGGTTTCTTTTCCGCACGCGACCTGTCCCTGCCAAACGGACAGCCACTTTACCGGTATCGTATCACCCCCGAAGAGTTCGCCGACCTTGAGCGAGTGCTTGAGTGGGAACTCCGCCAGAAGCATTTCGGGCATGGTCACATCTCGTTGGACGCGGCAAAGGCGTTCTGCCTTTGGGCATCGGAGTGGTGGCACCGAAACTATGACGGCGGGCGATGGAAATGGGAACCGCTGGTCTCGGCGATCGGAATGCCCGAATTCGCCCCTTCCGGCGGTCAATACCACATCCTTCGCGATCTGGTAACTCGCGGACTCCGCGCGTGGCGTCGCACGATTTACAGATTTGGCCCGTCCAGAGGTTTCTTGGCAACGATCGCGTGCGAAGGCGGCCTTCCGCTGAAGCTCATCCTGCGAGAAGGTACGCATCTACGCCGTTACCTTAAGGGCGTCCTGGAGGAGTTCCGTCTGCTCGGCGCGACCGGCATACCTCCGCGCGATCTGGCTTCACGGCTCCGGAACCAGCTCCCGAGAGCGTGGCGGCGCGATGTCGTCTACGAGCTGGCGGGCGAGTTGATTCAGGCCATCTGGCGGCTCAGGGCGGAACTCTCCAATGGCGACACGCCCATCCAAGAACTGGACGGCAAGCGGCCCGGTTGGCGCGATGAACTTCCCCTCACGGTTAGTGATGAAGTAGCAACGATCCTTCTCAATGGTTTGCTCGTCGAGGCCATTGAAGTCGCCCGCCGCGCACGCAGCTCCATCCGATGGAACTTGTACCTAGCCCCGGTTGCCGACGGTGAATGGGAATTGCGGGGATCGTTCGACCTGCCAGCGACAATTAGTCGTGAGGCCCTCCAGGCTCTCTTTGGCTTCGAATCGCTCGACCGGGTACCGCCTCGCTTTCACCTAGGCGTAAAGACCGAGAAGCAAGCGTTCCGCGGCTTGGCCCAGGCGACGGAAGAGCTCATCAATGGCGGGGGTCGGTTCCGGCTGGAACTGCTTCCATCCGCTCACACGCGTCAGACCGAGGATCTGACGGGCCCCCGCAAACTCATCGCGCGCACCTACGATGCGGAGTATGCCACGGATCAGTTCCCCGGGGCACCGGGGTTGGGACAGCTCGCTTGGGTATTCGCACCCATGGACCCAGCAGGCCCGCCGCGCACGACCTGCCGGCTCGTCGGCCAGAGTACGGTAAGAGTTAAGGATGCCTGGGCACTCCTTGCCGTGGAGGCCGGAACGTCCGTCGCGAGCGACGAAGGATCGCTGGAACCCACCGGATCTGTCCGAAACGCTGGCTCATGGCGGGTCTATCGAATACGGGGCAAGGCCACCATCGCCGAGGAGGACGGCTCGCGCGCGATCGTGGAGACGAACGCTTCAGCCGGTGACCACGACATCGAGTATTTCTTGACCCGTCCCACAACGTGGTTCGGGGGCGACGCCAAGATCGTGTTCCTCGGAGGACCCGCGGTTCAACGACGCCGGGACGGAGAATTCGTGGAGCGAGTTCCGGAGCGGGACCTCGAGTGGAGGCCAGATATACCCGGCGGTCGCTGGGGGGCGTACTCGTGCGCCGCAGTGGCTTCCGGCGCCATCCGAGGTGAGGGTCGACTGAGGCACGTCACGAACAACATCGTCCGCCATTCGATATCGATCTGCGTACTGCCGGGCGAAGCCGATATCGAGATTCGCCCCTCTTCCGACCCCACCACCGGGGAAATCCGGTTCAGCCGGTTCGGCGGCATAGTGGCCAATGTCCAACCCACGCCGGGGCTTCGTGCCACCGGCTACCCCGAACCCGACGGCTTCCGTCTGCTGTTGCGCGCCTCCGGGGATCCGCCGCGCGAAGTGCCGATTGTAGTGGATTGGCCCGAGGGAGGCAGGATGACCCCGGCACTGCCTTTCCCGGCCCGCCGCGCCGGATTCGCTGCGCCGGATGGTCGCCGACTACGCATCGGTGCCCGCGTGGCCGAGGGATCTTTGCCGGGCGTCCAAGCGGAAGTCGTCACGCCGGGTCACGCCGATTACGTCCTTAGGGGCGAAGGCCCGGGATCACGGGGAGGGACAGACGGCGCCACGGGGCACCAAGATCTCTTCGTTCACGAGATTCCGGCGGTGAGGTACGGGCATCACCTCCTAGACCTCGGGCAGGTGGACCGGGAAGTGTCGGAGCGGCTAGAGCTCGCCGACCGCCTCGACGCTACGGTCAGGCTGCGGATTGCCGATCGAGGATCGGGAGCCACCCTCCCAGGGGCAGACATTTTCGTAAGCCGTTTCGATCTCGGGTTTCGACGCGCCGGAAACGAATCCATACCGCTCTTTACGCTCGACGAGCGCAGCTTGGAGCACGTCTCGCGCGACGACGTGACTTCGCTGGTAGTGGAATTGCTCCCACTCCTAGAGCCAGACCAAAGCCCCGTCCCTCTACGCCCCTGTTCGGAGGGCACGTGGACACTGCCCCCGGAGCCTCTGGCACCCGGACCCTACTTCATTTGCGGCCGACAAGGCGACCAACAGCGCGTCCGCCCCCTGCCCTTGCATCTTCCGCAGCCGCAGACCCGTTCCGGGCACCCATCTAGAGATCCAACCACGGTGGCCGAAGCGTACACGGCAGCGTTCGCCGAGAATCACGCGTTCGAAGACAGGCTGTTCCGGTCCGTGGCCGGCGCACTGGTCTCGGATCCAGGCCACGAAGATTGGCCGCTGGTTTTCGGTTATCTCGGCTTGGAGTCTTTCCTACCGATGGTGTTTCCGTTGCTCCGATCCCTAGTTCGTGACCCTGTTGCCTGCGCGATGGCCACGGCCCGTGCCGGAGAAGCGGATTTCTCGTTCCTCTGGGAGCGGATGGAGATCTTTCCGTTCGCGTGGTGGCAGCTGCCACTACCTAGCTGGGAGCGCGCATACTTGGCGTATGCGGAGCACTGTTCGAAGGAGTTGCAGAACGTGGGCGACACTGATCTGGCGTGGGCAATCCTTAATGGTGAAATGGACCGTAGCCTCGATCGCGTGAAGTCGCGCCTGACCGGGCTGAGTCCAGCCTTCGATTTCCTCAACAGTCGTGCCACAGGCCGTCTGATCCCCCGCGACTCTTCGTGTATCGCGACCCGCGAGAAATTGGACACGCTACTCGAAGACTACGGTAGACAACTCTGGGCCTGCCCAGCGTTCGACCCGGAGTCGCCCACACCGCTGGAACGGTCGGGCATACGGGAGGCGTTCGAGAAAGTGCAAGCTGCTTATCCGTGGTCCGTCGGGCTTTTCCGTACGGCTGATCACGACGCGATCAAGGCCTCGAGGCGTACGGATCTTGTGTATACGCCCGCGTTGGTGGCCGTTTTGGTTGTCTCGGAGGATGCGGTCGGTCACGACCTGGCGCGCCGGATCAGGGGATCACGTTCCGATCACCCAAACTGGTTCGACCAAACGCTGGAACTCGCCCAGCAAATTGCCTTCGGCCTACGAGAGGCCGACTACATCCGAAGACAACTGGGGAAGTAATCTTCGAATGCCGCCGTCCCTTTCGGCTCGTTTTTTCGAACCCCTTGCCCGTGACCTAGTAGAGCGTTCTGCGAGCTCACTTCTAGGGATCTACGGACCCCGGACCGATCCTCTACGGACGTTCCTGTCAGAGGTTCTTCAGCAGCCCGCCGGACAGTCCGACAGCTTTCTCGCGGATCCGGTGTTCGAGGCGATCTTCGACTGGGAGATGGCGGACGTCACCATGTCCGACCTGGCCGAGAGGGGCTTCCTCACCGAGGCGCTGGTGACGGCGATGGACACCGAGGCGGATGACGATCGTCTCAAGGAATATGTGTTCCCGCGGAGCCGGCGACACCGTTCACACCAATACCAGGCGTGGGAACATCTGAAGCGCCGGAACCCAAGATCCGTGCTCATCACCAGTGGAACCGGGTCGGGCAAGACGGAGGGATTCCTCGTCCCCATCCTGGACGACCTCGTCCGCAAGGCCGAACAGGAACGGCTTCGTGGCGTGCGAGCGCTCTTCCTCTATCCGCTCAATGCGCTGATCAATAGCCAGCGCGACCGGCTGAGTGCGTGGTCGCGTCCTTTCGACGGCAACATTCGCTACTGCTTGTACAAGGGCGACACCCCGGACAAGCTGTCGGCGGCGGAGACGACACGGCTTAACCCGGAGCTAGTGGAGGATCGGGAGACTCTGCGCGAGGATCCACCCCCCATTCTGGTCACGAACGCCACCATGCTGGAGTACATGCTGGTGCGGCTCGAGGACAAGCCGATCATCGATCAGTCGAAGGGTCTGCTGCGCTGGATCGTCCTCGACGAGGCGCACACGTATCAAGGCTCCCGCTCTGCGGAGATCGCCCTGCTGCTACGGCGTGTGCTGTACGCGTTCGATGTCGCACCCTCGGAAGTCCGGTTCGTCGCTACCTCCGCCACGATTGGCGATGAAAGCGAGGAGAGCGGGGCACGCCTGCGGGACTTCCTCGCGGACCTGGGAGGCATTGCCCGAGACTCAGTCCGCGTCGTCCGTGGTGCGCGCAGTTCTCCCGATGTCCCCGCTGCAACCCCCGACCCGCGCGATGAGCCGCTTCCCTCCTTCGACGAACTCCGCCGCATGGAGCCGTCCGGGCGCGGTGCGAGACTGGCGTCCTCGGCGGTGGCCTTGCGGCTCCGCCGCGAACTACTTGCATCTGACGGCGTTCTGACCCTGGCACAGCTCACCAAGATTCGGTGCGATGCCGCGGGGGGCACGGCTGTCCCTGTGGGATCGGCCGAGGCACGCCGAGAGACCCTCGAGCTTATTGACATCGCTACGAGCGCGAAGGTCGATGGCGACTGGTTCCTGCGTGTCAGGAGCCACCTCTTTCACCGGACCCAAGGCGGCGTGTGGGCTTGCATCTCCAAGGATTGTCGGGGACGGAACGGGACCGCACTTGCCGCGTTCGAGTGGGCCTTTGGAAAGCTATTCTTCGAGCGCCGGGCGCGCTGCGACGAATGTGGCTCCCTCGTCCTCGCGATGGTTCTGTGCGCGGAATGCGGGAAGGAATATCTCGCGGGCCGGATGGTCCTTGAGGATCAAACCATCGTTCCTAGAGATGTCAGTGTCGTCGAGGAGACCGATGATGTGCCGGAGCTCGTCGACTACGACAACGACGAACAGGACGACGATGACGGCGATGAACGTGGAGAGGGACTCGATCGGTATCTGGCCCATCCGACCACGCCCGATGTGCCGACGATCAACCTCGACCGAAGGACTGGCCGGTGGGTTGCATCGGACGCGGATGCCGCGCTGGCGTTCGGAGAAGTGCTCCCGGCGTCATCCGGGCATCCTCGTTGTCCCGAGTGCCGAACGAGCCGCCGAGCCGACTGGTTGCTCAGGCCCCTGCGCGGGGGCGCACGCCTCATCCTCCGCAATACGGTCCCAATCCTACTCGACTATGCGCCGGAGCTAGCGCATCGAGGGCTCGAGCCGCTCCCGTCCGCCGGACGGCGGCTCCTCACCTTCACCGACAGCCGTCAGGGCACGGCCCGTTTCGCCCTCACAGCGCAGATCGACTCCGAGCGCAATTACACGCGGGGGGCCATCTACCACCTGACGGCTGCCGCACGCACGGATCACGCCCCTGACCCGGCACGCATCCCCGAACTGACGGCGGAAATCGCGGAGCTCGATCGGCTGGAGTCAGAGAATCCCGCGATACAGAGGATCATCGCCGAGAAGAAGGCCGACTTGGCGATCCTGACCGTGCCCCGGTTGGGCTGCCGTCCGTGGAATGACGCGGTGGAGAAGCTGTCGCGGGAAACCGAGATATCGAAATGGTTGCCGGACCACTGGGGACATCTTCCGCTCGCCGACTTGAAGCCGACCGAGCTGGCCGAGATCGCGCTCCTTCGAGAGTTTGCACGCCGCCCGAAACGCCAGACATCGCTCGAGACACTCGGTTTCGTCTCGGTGGAATATCCTGCTCTGCCAACCCGGCCAGAGTCACCCAGTCCTTGGCGAAGGCTCGGTTTGGATCCAACGGAATGGCGCAATTTCCTGAAGCTCATGTTAGACCACCTGGTTCGGGGACGCCGCTGCATCGAAGTGGAGGCCGCCTTCATCCCCTGGCTTGGCGTTCCCCACAGACCCACAGTATTGATTGGCCCGGATGCCGAGCGTTTCAAGGACGCGGTTCGGTGGCCCCTCGCTGCCGGCCCCACCCTTCGGTCACGGTTCGTTCAGCTCCTCGCGCGACTGCTGGAGGTGGACCTAGTGGCGAGTGCGGAGGCGCGTGCTGAAATCGACGCCTGTCTGCGGCTGGCGTGGCGCCAGGTAAGCGCAGTCTTGGCAACGAGCGGACGGGGACATCGCCTGAACTTCGGAGAGGGGACGTCTCTGCGCGAGGTGCGGGACGCGTGGCTCTGTCCGATCACGCGTCGTGTTCTGGACACCACCGTGATGGGACTGACGCCATACGTCGTGCCTGGCCTCCCCGGCACGGAACTCACGGCCACGCCGGTTCGGATGCCCCGCCTGACGACACCGTTCTGGCGGAAACCGATGGGAGACCCCTATAGCCGGGAGGAGATCGACGAAGTCATACGCGGCAATTCGGAGATAGTGGAGCTTGAGCGGCTCGGTGTCTGGCGGGGTTGGAGCCGGCGCATCTTCGAGCATGTCGACTATTTTCAGGTCGCGGAACACTCCGCCCAGTTGAGCGCGGACCGCCTCCGGGATCTCGAGGACCGGTTTCGGCGTGGGCGGGTGAACGTCCTCAGCTGCTCCACGACGATGGAGATGGGTGTCGACATTGGGGGACTGTCGGCGGTCGCGATGAACAACGCGCCTCCGAGTCCGGCCAACTACCTGCAGCGGGCCGGACGGGCAGGTCGCCGTGGCGAGTCGCGCGCGATTGCCCTAACGCTTTGCAACGCCACGGCACACGGCGAGCATGTGTTCCAGAACCCGCTTTGGCCGTTTAAAACACCTCTGCACGTGACCCGGGTCGGCCTCCACAGCGAGCGAATTGTACGCCGTCACGTCAACGCCCTCACGCTCACACGTTTCTTCGCAGACCACTTCCGCCAGCAGGAGTTTCACCGATTGTCAACGGGCTGGTTCTTCGAGCAGCGGGGCGAAGAGTCTTCCGTATGTGAGCAGTTTCGCAACTGGCTGAAGGTCGGCGCCCACAGTGATCCGTGGCTTGAAACGGGTTTGCGGCGACTGTTGCGCGGTTCCCCCTTGGATGGGACCGAGGTAGGCCGGTTGTTGGCGATGGTCTATGATCGCATCGCCGCCGCCGCTAGCGCGTGGGCGGCGGAGGTCGAACCATTGCGTCGGGAGCTGGATGGCCTCGGCAAACACCCGAACACGGACCCGATTGTCCGCGCGATCGAACTTCAGCTGCGCCGCCTACGAGAGGAATATTTGTTGCGGGAGCTCGCTGTCCGGAATTTCCTCCCGGGCTACGGATTCCCGACCCAGGTCGTCCCACTTGTCACGACCACGAGAGATGACTTGAAGCCGAGGCGAGGTGGCCGGTTCGCTGCCGGCGGCGACCGGGAGGACAACTTCTCTCGTGCACGCCAGTACCCAACCCGCCACCTGTCCGCCGCGCTGCACGAGTACGGCCCAGGGGCAAACGTGATCCTCGACGGCCGCGTTCTCACGTCTTCCGGCCTCACCCTGAACTGGAAGATCCCCCCGACCGACGAAGCCGCACGGGAGATTCAAGCGCTCCGGCACTCTTGGCGCTGCAAGTACTGCGGGGCCGTGGGCACCGGGGTTCGCCGACGCGAGGTGTGTGAGTCCAGCTACTGCGCGGGACGTGAATCGCGACTGGAGGCGCACAGCTACATTGAGCCGGCCGGTTTCGCCGTGGACATCCGTGATTCGCTCAACAATGACCTGAGTCGCTTCGCCCGTGCTCCGACATCCCCGCCTCGTATCTCCACGGGCGGCGAACCGTGGCAGAGTCTCGCCGTATCCGCACTGGGTCGCTTCCGGTACAGCGCCTCCGGGCAGGTATTCCACTATGCCACAGGAGAGCACGGGCACGGATTCGCGATCTGCCTGCATTGCGGCCGCGCCGCGGCCGAACACGAAAAGGAGGGCGAACTCCCCAAACGGATGCGAGGCCACAAACCGCTCCGGGGCGGATCGACCGCCGGGCCGGACGACCTCTGCTCGGGGAACAAGGGCACCTACACGATCCGCCGCAACGAATGGCTCGGCGTCTCCCGCGAAACCGACGTCTTCGAGCTCCAATTGCGCCCGGTCCACCTCCCGCCCGTGATCGACGCGGACGCCGGCACTGACTTAAATCCGGGCATCGACGCCGTGGCTGGCTCCTCTATCGCTGTCGCGTTGCGCCAGGCTCTCGCCCAGAGGATCGGCGTAGAGGATCGCGAGATTGGTTGGGCGATCAAAGAGGCTAGAGTGGAGGAGACCGGCGCGAAGAACGTGTCAATTCTCCTCTACGACCACGCGACCGGCGGCGCGGGCTTCGTCGCGCAAGCCTCTGAACACCTACCTGCGTTGCTGCGTCGGGCACGCCAGACCCTAGATTGTACGCGGCGCTGTGACAGGGCCTGTCACGCCTGCCTCCTCTCATATGACACGCATCACGACGTGGACCGTTTGGACCGCCATCGTGCACGCGACATCCTGAGCGACTCCTTCCTGGCGGCGCTCGACCTCCCGGTCGAGGAACAGCTGTTCGGCCCGGAGACCCGGTTCGAGTTTGAACCGGTCACCCTCGCGGTTCGCCGGGAACTTCGCCCCACCGACACTGTGCGCTTCCACTTGGGCGGCGAGGAAGCCCGGTGGTCCCTTCGCGACTGGACGCTCACCCGCGACCTCATCCGCTGGACCGAAGAGGGCGGCCGCGTGGAGCTGGTCCTCCCGCACAATGTTGACGGGGTTCCCCGCGGAGAACGCCTGCAACTCGCGCTCTGGGGACGGACCCTTGGCGTGCGGCTGCTCCGCAGCCATGCTTTCCAGCTTGGGCGAGCCGTCCTCGCGGAACTATACTCGCCGGCCCGGACGATGACGTTCGCTGCGCAAACGACCGAGGCGCTGATCCCGGGACCGAACTGGGGCATCTCCGGAGAAAGCGCCCATGTGGTCAGGGGATACTCCACGGAAGCTCCCGCCACTTTGGATCCAGTAGAGCCATCGCAACTGGAGGCCCCGCCGCCCGGCCAAGCTGTCAGCCTGGCCCTTGGCGACCATCTCCGCACGCCGATCGAACTCCTCGGCCCAGCATTCTGGCAAGCGATCCGCGCAGCCTCCCCCGTCCTCTCAGAGCGCCTTGACGCTGGCCTGCCGATCCGGGCCGTACTTTATCAGGACCACTACGTTCGCTCCCCGCTGGTGGCCCGCATCCTCTTGGAGGCGTTAGCCGAACTCGCCAAAGGCGCTGGCGACGGCTCGCGGCACTCCCGCTATCGAATCATCACAACGCCCCCGAACAAGCAGACCTCGCCCGGCCGACAAGTCCAACATGATTGGACCTTGGCCCAAGAGGCGAAGAAGACCATCGAGCACTTGTTTCGCGCCAAGTCGATGTCGGTCGAAGCAGACCTCCGCCACGCCAAGCGCGTTCCCCACGACCGCAAACTGGAGATTACGTGGAACGACGGCACCCGCTGGCGCTGCCAACTTGACCACGGATTCGGCTTCCTCCGCGTCGCTCGCGCCGTGCCGCACCCCTTCGAAGCCTCACCGCAACGGCAGGCGAAAGCGCTCGCCGCCGCCCGGTTCGACGTAGAGGCAAAGGGCCCGGGCCTCACTTACGTCTTCGGCCTCGAGTAGCGCCGGCATCCTACCGACCGAGTTGCGGTATCAGCTTCAACCCGCGGCGGCGCCAACTCCAAGTCCACGCCGTTGGTTGGCCCGAAGTGGGAACGGATGATCCTCGTGACATCTCGGCAGGTCGGCGTGCGCCCGGTGGCCCTTCGCAGGGTCTGCCGCACTTCCTCGCCGTTGTCAGGCGCCTCGGGCGCCGGCTACCTTCCCGCCGCTGGCCGTTCCGCCGTGCCGGCGCCCTCTGGAGCGGCTTCGGCAGGCCGGCACCCGCTCCCGGCGGATCACCCGCGCGGACGCAGCTACCACGGGGCCCCATGACGAGCCACACCGGGATATCGGCCGTCGTTCCGGCCGCGGGTTCACTGAGCGAAGGATGTCCGAACCCCGGTTTCGGCCGGAGCAGCGGTCCCGACCGGCCGCGCGACCCCGGCCGTGTACTCCGGTGAATCGCGATCTGCTTGGCCGCGTGGCCAGGATGCTCGACGAGGGGAGCCCCTACGCCGTCGCCACGATCGTGCGTTGCGAACGCCCCACTTCGGGCAAACCCGGCAACACCGCGATCATCACCCCCGACGGGGTCATGCACGGATGGATCGGGGGAAACTGCACGCAGTCGGAGGTGGTCCGGCACGCCCTCGAAGCGCTCGAGGCCGGAGAGCCAAGGCTCCTCGCATGCGGGTCGTCGGGAAACCGCCCCGACGACCTGGTCCACGTCCCGATGTCCTGCACGAGCGGAGGCAACGTGGAGATACACATCAACCCGGTTCTCCCGCCGCCCGAGCTCCTCGTGGTCGGTGCCTCACCGGTCGGCCACGCCCTCCTCCGCCTCGGTGGGGTCGTGGGCTACGCGACGGTGGCCGGCACATCGGCCGACGCGGCCATGGCGGCGGCGGCGGGGAGCACCGTGGACGATCTGGCCCGGGCCGCCGAGCGGTACGCGGGCCGGCCCCCGGGCGCGAGGCTCTTCGCCGTGGTGGCTACCATGGGAGAAAGCGACGAGCAGGCGCTCTGCCATCTGGTTTCCGCCCGCCCCGACTACTTGGGAGTCGTGGCTTCGCAGAAGCGGATGGAGCACGTGCGGAGCGTGCTGGCGGCGCAGGGCGTGAGCGAGCGCGACCTCGGTTCGGTGCACGGACCCGCGGGTCTCGACATCGGAGCCGCGACCCCGGAGGAGATCGCCGTGAGCATCCTCGCAGAGATCGTGGAGCGGGGAGCCCGCCCCGCCCCGGAGCCGGCGGGTGCGGGTGATGAGGCCCCTCCTGCAGCGGCCGAGGCCGGGGAGCACGTCGTGGCCGGCCCGCCCCGGGAGGCGGCGACCGCGGGGTGGGCAACCGATCCCGTTTGCGGGATGACCGTGCCCATGGCCGGGTCGTCGTCGTCGGTGTTCGAGGGCGAGCCCGTCTACTTCTGCTGCGACGGCTGCCGGAGCCGCTTCGAGGCGACGCCCGATCTCTTCCTCGAGAAGCGGAGCACTTCGGACACCCTCCAGGCGGCACGCGAGGGCTCGTCCGGTCCTGCCGAGCCACAAGGGTGAGACCGGAGGTCCGCCGCCTGCAGGAGGCGATGCGCGAGCGGAACTACATCGCGGACCCCTCCATCGCAACAGCAGTCCACCTCGCCCGCTCCATGGGCAAGCCCCTCCTCGTCGAAGGCGACGCGGGCGTCGGCAAGACGGAACTCGCCAAGACGATGGCTGCCGTGCTCGACACGGAGCTCATCCGGCTCCAGTGCTACGAGGGCCTCGACACCCACACGGCACTCTACGAGTGGAACTACCAGAAGCAGCTCCTCCGCCTCCGCATGAGCGCCGACGGCCAGGGCACGGAAGCGCTCGAGGACGTCATCTTCGGGCGCGACTACCTCCTCGAACGGCCTCTCCTCCGGGCGATCACACAAGCGGACGAAGCCCCCGTCCTCCTCGTCGACGAGGTCGACCGGTCGGACGAGGCATTCGAGGCCTTCCTCCTCGAGCTCCTCTCGGATTTCCAGGTGACGATCCCCGAGCTGGGCACGATTCGGGCCACGCACCGGCCCATGGTCGTGCTCACATCGAACCGGACGCGCGAGCTCGGGGACGCCCTCCGGCGACGCTGCCTGTACCTCTACATCGAGCACCCCGCCTTCGCGAAGGAGGTGGAGATCATCCGGGCGAAGGTTCCCGGCGTCTCCGAGGTGCTCGCGGCCGAGATCACGCGGGTCGTGCAGGAGCTCCGGGGCCGCCGCCTCATGAAGCCGCCCGGCGTGGCCGAGACGCTGGACTGGGCCTGCGCCCTAATGACCCTCCACCAGGACCGGCTCGACCCGGACGTCGTGGCAGAGACGCTCGGCTGCCTGCTCAAGGACTGGCACGACATGCGCGAGGTGGGCTCCGGCGAGATCGATGCGCTCGTCGGCGCGGCCGCCGGCTGACCATGGATCCCGACCGCTCTCCCACTGACGTCAGTTGGTAGGAACAGTGCCCCGGGACGGGACGGGGAGAACGGTTCCCCGGGCAGGCGTCGAGACTCGGAGGACCGGTCACGCAGACCTCGTAGATCACCTCGCCCGCTTCGCCGGCGAGCTCCGCCGCCGCGGGGTTCCGGTGGGCCTCCGCGACGAGATCGACGCGGCTGCCGCCCTTCCCTTCATCGACATGTCGGATCCGGATGAGGTGCGGATCTCGCTCCGGACGACCCTCAAGGTCCCACGTCGCTGGTGGACCGCATTCGACGCCGCGTTCGACGCGATGTGGCGCTCCGCCGCGCGCCCGGGCCCGGTCGGGAGCGGCCGCCGGGACGGGCGAAGCCTCCCCCGGCGCTGGAGAGGCGACAAGCCGGGCGTGCCGCCGCTCCTTCGCATCCGGAGGCAGATGGACCCCGCGGCAGGCGCAGCCGGCGCCGAGGAGGAGGAGGCCGAGGGCGGCCGCCCCGGATACAGCCCGCGCGCGCTTCTCCGGCGGAAGGCGTTCGACGAGTGCACGGAGGAGGACCTCCTCGAGATGGAGCGCCTCCTCGCGCGCCTCGCGCGCCGGATCGCCGTCCGCCGGAGCCGCCGCCTCGTGCCGTCCGGCAAGGGTCCGCTCATCGACCTCCGCCGGAGCTTCCGGCGCTCCCTCGCCCACGGCGGCGAATGGATCGACCTCGCGCGGCGCGAACGGGCCGTCGAACTGCCCCGCCTCGTCGTGCTCTGCGACACGAGCGGATCCATGGACGCCTACTCGCGCTTCCTTCTCACATTCGTGCTCTCGCTCCGCGCGGTGACGGGGCGCGTCGAGACCTTCGCGTTCAACACCTCGCTGACACGGCTCACCCCGTGGATCACGAGCGGGAACGCGACCGCGACGCTCGAGCGGCTCGCCCGGAACGTGGAGGACTGGTCCGGCGGCACCCGCATCGGGGAATGCCTCCTCGCCTTCGCCGCCGACCACCTGCACACGACCGTACGCTCGGACACCACGGTGCTCGTCCTGAGCGACGGCCTCGACCGGGGGGACACGGAGTCTCTCGAGACCGCGCTTCTGGCGATTCGGCGGCGCGCCCGGCAGGTTGTCTGGCTGAACCCGCTCATGGGCGACCCGCGCTACCGTCCCGAGGCACGGGGAATGAGGGCCGCGCTGCCGCACGTGGACCGGCTCGTGCCGGCCCACGACCTGGAGTCGCTCGAGGCGCTACTGCCCCTTCTCACTGGCTGACGCCAACCGAAGGAAACCGCATGAGGATCGAGGAACGCTTTACAGTCGACGCCCCCGCCGATGAGGTGTGGGCGTTCCTGACCGACCCGGAGCGCGTGGCATCGGCGCTCCCGGGCGCAGAGATCCGCGAGCGGATCGACGAGAGGACCTATGCCGGGGGGATGGCGATGAAGGTGGGCCCCCTCGCGGTCGCGTACACGGGAACCGTATCTTTCGATCTCGATGAGGAGGAGCGGTCGGCGGTAGTCCAGGCCCGGGGCCAGGGCAAGGCCGGGATGGGCACGGCGAACATGACGATGACGAGCCGGGTCTCGGCGCTTTCGGCCGAGGAGACCGCCGTCGCGGTCGAGGCGGACCTTACCGTCGCGGGGATCCTGGCGCAGCTCGGCCGCGGCATGATCCAGATCGTCTCCAAGAAGATGTTCGAGGAGTTTGCCGGGAACCTCGCGAGTGCGCTCGCGCCCCACGACCAGGAGGACGGTCCATGATCCCCCCGGAATTCGACTACCACGCACCGGCGAGCCTCGACGAAGCGCTGGCGCTCCTCGGCTCGCTCGCCGACCCCAAGGTGATGTCCGGCGGCCAGAGCCTCCTCCCGATGCTCAAGCTGCGGCTCGCGTCCCCGGCGAACATCGTCGACATCGGCCGGATTCCCGGACTCGACAAGGTCTCCGAGGAGGGCGGGTTTCTCCGGATCGGGGCTCTCGTCACCGAGACCCAGCTCGAGGGCGCACCGGAGGTTGCGGCAGGCTACCCGATCCTACTCGACACCGCCCGCGTGATCGCAGACCCGCTCGTCCGAAACCGCGCCACGGTCTGCGGGAACGTCGCCCACGGCGACCCGGCGAACGACCATCCGGCAACGATGCTCGCGCTCCGGGCCGATGTCGTGGCGACCGGGCCGGACGGCGAGCGGACGATCGCGATCGACGACTTCTTCCACGGCCTTTTCATGACGGCCCTCGCTGCGGATGAGATCCTCACCGAGCTCAGGATTCCGACTCCGCCTGCGGGGAGCGGAGGCGCCTACGTCAAGCTGGAGCGGAAGGTCGGCGACTACGCCGTGGCTGGGGCGGCCGTGCAGATCGCGCTCGCGGACGACGGCAGCGTCGCGGGCGCCGGGATCGGCCTCACGAACCTCGGCTTCGCTCCGATCCGGGCCTCCGGCGCGGAGGAGGCGCTGACGGGGCGGATGGCGGATGGCGATGCCATCGCGGCCTCCGCAGCGGCGGCCGCCGACGCCGCGGACCCGGTCGCCGACCGGCGCGGCTCGGTGGAATACAAGAAAAACATGGCCCGCGTCCTCACCGCGAGGGCCATCAGGCAGGCGCTCGAGCGCGCCGGAGGGTAGGCCAATGGCCAGGCACGAGATCAGCGTCACGGTGAACGGAGAGGCGCACGCGGCCACCGTCGACTCCCGCCTCCTACTCGTCCACCTCATCCGGGACGAGCTTCGGCTCACCGGCACGCACATCGGCTGCGACACCACGCACTGCGGCGCCTGCACGGTCCTCCTCGACGGACGGCCGACGAAGTCGTGCACGGTGCTCGCCGTCCAGGCGGACGGCGCGGAAATTGCCACGGTCGAGGGCCTCGCGGGCGCCGACGGGATGCACCCGCTCCAGGACGGATTCTGGGAGAAGCACGGTCTCCAGTGCGGGTTCTGCACCCCCGGCATGCTGATGACCTGCGTCGCTCTCCTCGAGGAGAATCCCGATCCGAGCGAGGCCGAGATCCGGGAGGCGATCTCGGGCAACCTCTGCCGCTGCACCGGCTACGTGAACATCGTGAGGGCGGTGCGCTACGCCGTCGAGAAGACGAGGGAGGCGAACTGATGACACCCAGGACTTCGGCCGAGATCTGCGGGATGGGCCACTCCATGAAGCGCAAGGAGGACCCGCGCTTCCTCCAGGGACGTGGCAACTACATCGACGACTTCACGCTCCCGGGCATGCTCTGGCTGGACATCGTCCGGAGCCCGATCGCGTACGGGAAGATCAAGAACATCGACGCGAGCAAGGCGCTCGAGGTGCCCGGGGTGCTCGCCGTGCTCACCGGGAAGGACCTGGAGGCGTACAACCTCCACTGGATGCCGACGCTCATGTCGGATACGCAGATGGTGCTGCCGACCGACACGGTCATGTACCAGGCACAGGAGGTCGCCGGCGTGATCGCCACCTCGCGCTACGCGGCCGCCGACGGGGTCGCCGCCGTCGAGGTCGACTACGAGCCGATCAAGCCCGTGATCGACCCCTTCAAGGCGCTCGAGGACGACGCGCCCGTGCTCCGCACGGACAAGGAGGGCCAGGCCGACAACCGGATCTGGCACTGGGAGGCGGGGGACAAGGAAGCAACGGAGCGGGTCTTCACCGACGCCGACGTCGTCGTGCGCGAGCGGATGCACATCCCGCGCATCCACGTTGCCTCGATCGAGACATGCGGGTGCCTCGCGGACTTCAATCCCGTCGAGGGCCACCTCACGGTCTACATGACCACCCAGGCCCCCCACGCGATCCGCACCGTCCTCGCCCTCGTGGCCGGGCACGTGGGACTCTCGGAGGAGAAGATCCGCGTCGTCTCGCCCGACATCGGCGGCGGGTTCGGCGGGAAGGTCCCGGTCTATCCCGGTTACGTGATTGCGATCGCGGCGTCCGTCGTGCTCGGCAAGCCGGTCAAGTGGATCGAGGACCGGATGGAGAACCTGCAGGCCGACTCCTTCGCTCGGGACTACCACATGGACGCCGAGATGGCGGCCGACGCGGACGGCAGGATCCGAGCAATCCGCATCAAGACGATTGCGGACCACGGGTACGCGGACGCCCAGGCCGCGCCGTCCAAGTTTCCCGCAGGGCTCTTCTCGATCTGCACCGGTTCGTACGACATGGAGGAGGCGTACGCGGAGGTCGACGCGGTCTATACGAACAAGCCGCCGGGAGGGGTGGCGTACCGCTGCTCGTTCCGGGTGACGGAGGCCGTGCACTGCATCGAGCGCGTCGTCGACGTCCTGGCCCAGGAGCTGGGGCGGGACCCCGGCGAGCTCCGCGCGCAGAACTTCATCCCGAAGGAGGCCTTCCCATACACCTCCCCGCTCGGCTGGGAATACGACAGCGGGGACTACCACGCGGCGTACGAGAAGGCCAGGGAGATCATCGGCTACGACGAGCTCCGGAAGGAACAGGCCGAGAAGCGCGAGCGCGGCGAGCTGATGGGGATCGGGTTCTCGAGCTTCACCGAGATCCTCGGCGCGGGCCCCTCGAGTCAGTTCGACATCCTCGGGATCAAGATGTTCGACTCGGCCGAGATCCGGATCCACCCGACCGGGAAGGCGATCGCCCGCTTCGGCACGAAGTCGCAGGGGCAGGGCCACGAGACCACCTACGCCCAGATCGTCGCGGAGGAGCTCGGCCTCCCCGCCGCCCACGTCCAGGTCGAGGAGGGAGACACGGATACGGCGCCCTACGGGCTCGGCACCTACGCGAGCCGCTCGACGCCCACGGCGGGGGCGGCCGCGGCGGTGGCGTGCCGGAAGATTCGTGAGAAGTCCGCGAAGATCGCCGCGCATCTCCTCGAGGTCGGGGAGGAGGACCTGGAGTGGGAGCCCGGGAAGTTCAGCGTGAAGGGCGCCCCCCAGAAGTCCGTCTCGATCCAGGACGTGGCTTTCGCCGCCTACACGAACCTGCCCCCGGGGCTCGAGCCGGGGCTCGAAGCCGTGAACTACTACGATCCACCCGCCCTCACCTACCCCTTCGGCACCTACATCTGCGTGGTCGACATCGACCGGGGAACAGGCGAGGTCTCCGTGCGGCGGTTCGTGGCCGTGGACGACTGCGGCAACATCATCAACCCCATGATCGTCGAGGGGCAGATCCACGGCGGACTGACCCAGGGGCTCGGACCGGCGCTCTTCGAGGAGATCCCCTACGACGAGGACGGGAACAACCTCGCCGGCTCGTTCATGGACTACCTCGTGCCGACGTCGATGGAGACGCCCGCGTGGGAAACCGCCCACACGGTGACGCCCTGTCCGCACCACCCGCTTGGCGCCAAGGGCGTGGGGGAGTCGGCCACGGTCGGGGCGCCGCCCGCGATCGTCAACGCGGTCGTCGACGCGCTCGCCCACCTAGGGGTCCGCCACATGGAGATCCCGATCACGCCCGACAAGGTGTGGGCGATACTGAGCGAGAACGGGGTGGCCGAGTAGCGGGCGGGTACCCGACGAGCGTGGAGAACCGATGGAGAGACGACCGGTGCGAACACATGCCTCGATGGTGGCGGGCCGCCTCGGAGCCCGCGTTCGGAGGTTTACGATGAAGGTCGCGCTCCGACGTCGTACGGTCTGGGCCTACTTCGCCTCTTTCAGCCTCCTTCTCGTGCTCAACCTCCTTCTGGGGTCTTACGCCGGGGGCCACGCGCAGCCGGCCGGTGGGTCCGGGGCCCAGGACGGCTGCCCCGGGGAGCGCATGGGGGTCCAGATCACGGGAGGCGAGTATCAGGGACGAACCGTGCCTGAGGCGGTCGTCAACGGAGAACCGTGGGGAGGCGCGTACTTCGAGGCGGGCATGCGGTCGTACTGGCACTGCCATCCCGGGGGTCAGATCCTCGTCGTCTGGGAGGGCGAGGGACGCGTCCAGAAACGCGGCGCGAGGGCCAGGGCGCTCCATCCGGGGGAGAGCGAATACGCGGGTCCTTGGGAAGAGCACTGGCATGGTGCATCGGCCGTCTCGGCCGCCCAGTACCTGCAGGTCTCGCTCCAGCCGACGGGCACGCTCTGGATGGAGGAGGTCGGACGGGACGACTACCTCGGAAACGATGCGGGCATCAATTCGCGGAACGAGTTCCTGCGGACCGGCGTGAGGGAATAGCCTCAGAATCGTTAACCCGAAGACGGGTCGTCGCCCTCACTGAATCGACTCTAAGTGATTGGTGCTCATGGTGTAATCGACTAGCGGTCCCACCGCGTGCCCCCAACTGTTGCCCCAACGCTGTTCCGGCCCTCCAGTCCCTGCGTGTGTCCATCTACGCTCGGCGCCCATCAACCTCCTGAAGATCAGTCTAAGCCGACCATCTCGAGTAGGAGAAGTGCGTTCCGGGAGGTGGCCGGTCCGTCCCGCAGCACATAATCGAATTCCAGTCGCCGCCTGCCTTCCACGAGGCGGACTTCTTCGCGGAAGTGCACATCTCTGGTGCTTGCCTTGAGCGGCTCGGTTGATGCGAGCGTGAGGTCGTGCGTACTGACGGCTCCCACGGCCGTGGTCCGAAGGAGGTGCTGGAGGATGATCCGGGCAGCGGTCAGGCGGTCCTCCGAGTTGGTCCCCGTGAGGATCTCGTCAAGGAGAAAGAGGATCGGTCCCGCGCGCGCACCGTCTACCACACGCTTGAGCCGCTTCAGCTCCGCAAGAAAGTGAGAAACCCCTTCCTGGAGGCTGTCACTGACTCGCATGACTGTCCACGGAAGCAACGGCCTGGTGCGAAATTGCCGGGCGCAGACCGGCCCACCGATGAGTGCGAGGATCTGGTTCGCGCCGATGGACCGAAGAAGGGTCGACTTCCCGGCCATGTTTGAACCCGTGACGAGCAGGAGCGAGTGGGCGGAGGGAAGCTCCACATCATTCCGTACGCAGGTCTCGGGATCCAGCAGCGGATGGCCGAGTGCAGTGGCCCTGACGTTGCAACCGTCATCTGAGCTTAGCTCTGGAAAGGACCAATCTGGGTGGTCAAAGGAGAGGCTGGCGAGTGCGGAGAGAACCTCGATTTCACCGAGGCACCGTATCCACTCGCGGCACGCGGCGCCGTACCTGGCGTGCCATTTCTCGAGTCTGTCTGCCACGTGGAGGTCCCACGAGCACAGAGCGACCAAGGGAACGTGCAGGACGGACCTGTGCATGCTCGCTAGATCCGCGAGTCGCACCAGGCGATGAATCGACCGTCTTGCTCCGGGGCCTGGAGTCCGAAGAGTGCGTCGGAGCTCATCGAGGAGACTGCTGTCGCCGGGAATCTCCTCGGCAGCACCAAGAGTCGCAGCCGACCCGCCCAGTACACCTCGGGCTGCTTCCGCGGCGCGGAGAGTCGGCGAGGTGCCCCTCGAGGTCGCACGATACAGCACGAGCGCGCTTATGGCTCCAAGGATCGGGAATAGCCCTGGAGTCCAGCCGAGTAGCCAAGCGGTCAACGAGATCGGCGTGAACACCCCGAGGAATCGGCCAATGAGGAGAAGGCCAGGATGCTGTTCAAGCCATCTTGGCTCCTCGAGCCATGCAAGGAATCCCGCCTCTTCCCCAAAAATTCCTCCGGATTGCTGCCCTTCCCGTGCGAGAAGCTCCAGCCTCTCCCGGAACGCACCCTCGCTCGCGAGGGCGCGGACGACATCTTGCCGTCTTCGAAGGTCCTCGATCCACTCCGGACCGGGATTCGTCGCAGGTTTTTCCCAATCGTGATGGAGGTCTCTGAGCAGTTCCCGAGCGCCGGATGGGCGTAGCGCAAGCGGATTCAACAATACGTGGGCGAGCAGCGTCTTTCCCGGGGCTGTTGTGACGCGCCCGAGCAAATGGGTCAGCGACGCTCGTCCGACCACGTCGAGGTCGCCCGCGTAGGGGTGTTGGGACAGCATCCCGATGGTCACCGGGTCCGGCAGTCCCTCCCACCTCCGCTCAAGCCGGGCTCCAGCCTCCCGGCTGATCGTTTCCTTCAGGCGTTCTCGCGCCGACCTCTTACGGAGGTCACTGTGTAGCCAGACCAAACTGAGGAATAGGGCCAGCCCCGCTCCTCCAGAACCAAGGAGCACGGCCCACGACTCACGGCCGGTGGTCTCAAGCAGCAAGATGCAGGCGGTCGCGGCGAGAAACACGACCAGCCTGAGTTGCGACACCCGGAGTGCGTGCCGCTCTAGGCGCAGCGCATTCGCTGAAGCCTGGATTTCCTGTTTCCGGTAGTGCTCAGCGGGGCCGCGGATCACTGGTGACCATCCGCCCAGGGCAGCCTCACTCTTGAGTGGTGGCGGGCTGCACATGCCCATCCCCGGTCCTTCATCTGAGCACCTGCACTGGATCGAGTTGGCTCGCCACTCGGGTGGGCACCGCGGAGGCGAGGATCACCACGACTTCTAGAGCGGCTGCGGTGGCCAGAAGCACTGTAGGATCCAGTCGATGAACTCGCCAGCGCCGCGTCGCGCCCACACGCCGTCTGCATCACCGGTTCGTCGCGAATGGCGTCTTGGTCTTTCAGATCTTCGTATCCCAACGCGAGCCCATGCACGCGCTGACGCAGCGGGGGTATCGAAAGAGTTCCGACTGAGTCCGAGAGCCAGACCATGCCCCGCCGCGGAGGCTCGATCTGCTCGCCGGAAGGCCTGGTCGCGGTGCAGTCGCAGCCGTTCATCCGCGGCGGTTCATCCGGCGCCGTGGTCGGCGAGGACCACGGCCCCAAACGGCGCGAGGTACTCGAGCCGCTCCCCGGCAGGAATTGGGGTCGACCCGGCGAGCACGGCGGTGAGCCCCCCGCCGGTCCTCCAGGGCTGCACGGGTGAAATCTACAGCCCGGGCCCGCCCGGGGAGAGCTTGCCGAGCACCCGCTCCGCGCGCGGCCCATTCGCGTGCATCCGGAACCCTGCGGCGGCCCTAGCCCGGACGTATCCCTCGCGGTAGTGGTCCGTGGTAACCTCGATGTTGACGCGGCCGCCTCGCCCGTCGGCGCCCACGTACTCGATCTGAGCGTCGGGGTAAAGGACGCGTCCCTCCTCGTCGATCGGGAGGCCGAGCTCCGTTGCGGCGCGGTGGCGCTCGGCATCGGCGGCCCGCCGCCCGCCTCTCAGCCGTGCGGACTCACTCCGGCCGAGCACCACCGCCCTGAGCTCGTTGTCGAGGCGGACCCGCTGGACCCGGGCTCCTTCCGCGTCGAGGCGCTGGCGCTCCCGCCGGCAGGCCCGATAGATCCCCGCGTCGTGAGTGAGATGGTCGCGCCGGAGGCGAAGCGCCCAGGTGAACTTCTGCCCGGGGTCGAGGCCCTGTCCGGCGGCAAGGTCGCGGAGCACAGATGCCCCCTTCCGGGTGAGGGAGAGGAGCTCGAACGGCCTTCCCCCCGGGTCCTTCGCCGTGGACTCCTTCGCAAGCCCCTCGCGGATCCAGGCGTTCACGGCGCGACGCGTCACCCGGAGGTTCCTGCCGAAGTGGACCTCGGCCAGCTCCCGCAACGGAACGCAGGCGTAGATCCCGACGTCCGCGAGCGCCCGTTCGGAGCGGTCGTGGAAGGTGAGGGGCCGCCGAGTACCGCCTCTCTCCCGCTCCCGGCCCTCCTGCTCCCGGCCTTCCTGCTCCCGGCCTTCCTGCTCCCGGCCCTCCCGCTCCCGTGCGGGGCCGGGGCGGCGGACCTCCGGTACGGTCCGCGGGTCCTCGACGATTGTGCGTCCTCGCATCTCTCTTCCTCCTTCAGTCCGGTGTCAGCGGTCTCTCGCGCAGCTCTGCTCGGGGATCGGGAGCCGGCGCGGCGGCCGCAGCCCGCTGGATCTCCCTGGGGGTCCTCCTGCAGCGCCGCGACCCACACCTCGACGTGGGCCGCGCGCTGCCTCGGGTCGTGGCCCACCCCCACCCGCTCGCCCGCTTCACAGCCGCCCCTCCTCCCGGAGCCGCCAGTAGTCCGCCTCCCTCGGGAGGTAGTGCGGCTTCAGGTAGACGTGCCGGGCGGGGAGCGACCTCGTCCCGTCGTAGGGGAGGCAGATCGCCTGGCAGTTGTCGAGGAGAGAGAACGCCCGCGCCAGGAACACCGGCTTCCGGGACCGCCGGAACGACTTGCTCGCCCCGATCGTCCCCTGCCCGCCCCCCGGGCACTCCGAGAGGAGCGAGAACTCGGGCTGCCCCGTCGTCTCGGTGAACGTGTAGGAGGGCACGGTCTTCATCACGCTCCCGCACATCTTCGAGGCGATCTTCGCCGAAGACTCGTCGGAGAGCGATAGGAAGATCCGGGTCCTGAGGGTCTGGACGAGGGTCCGCCACGCCTCGGTGCCCGGGAGGACGGAGCAGAGGGGCGAGATCGACTGCGTCGCGACGAGTCGGGATGCAGCGGCACTGGCGGGTGAACGCGAACGCCGTCTCGCCCCCCTGGGATCGTCCTCCCCCACGGTGGCGAACGCCTGGTACTCGTCGCAGATGAAGGCGGCGGGCCGGAGGTAGCGTCCGGGGTGCCGGGCAGCCTCTGCCGGCCGGAGGAGGAGTGCCTGCATCCAGGCGTTCTTGAGAAGAACGCGGAGCCCCGGGAGTGGCCGGCCGCTGGCCGCTTCGCCGTACCAGTAGCGCGGATCGCTACCTGCATATGTGTCCTCCTCCGGTCCCTGCGGCGGGGGACAGAACACGCTCGCGACCTGCGGCTGGTCGAACAGCGAGAGGAAGACCGAGATCCCCTCGGCGATCGAGGTGCGGAGCTTCGCGTTGAGCGCCGTCCAGTGTCGCTCCGGTACCACCGCTCGATCGCCTCCACTGGGGCCCTGAGCTCGCTCCCGGCTCCGTCCCCCGCATTCCTTGATCTCGAAGGGGATCCCGAGCTCGCCGAGCCGCTCCCGGAGCGCCGGATCGAGGCGGCACGTCGCCACCTCCTCCCCGGGGGGCTGCCGCCACATCCACTCGCCGAGCGCCTGGGCGGCGGCGAAGAGATCTCCCCCGGAGATCACGGCCTCTTGCAAGCACGCCTCGGCCGCGAGCTCCCGAGCCTCCGCGATCCGCTCGGCGAAGAACTCCGCGTCGATCGTGCAGCGGTAGATGTCCTGGAGGGTGACCCAGCCCCCGGGCAGGAGCCGGTGGAGTTCGATGATCCAGCGGACGAGGTTCGTGTAGGCCTGCCGCCAGAACGGATCCCGGCTCTTGCCGAAGAGCTGGTTGATGAGCGTAGAGACGCTGTAGGCGAGCAAGTAGGTGTCGAGGAGCGGGTCGTCGAGTGGGTTCCACTGCCAAGCCCCGTCGAGCCCGATCTCGAGGTAGTCCGCCCCGCGCCCGGCCTCCTCGAGGATCCGCCGGACCCCGTGGCAGAAGTCGCCATTGACCTCGAGGACGAGCGCGCTCGCGCGGCGTCCAGGGCGGTTGGCCTGCCAGGAGAGGATCTGCCTTGCGAAGGGGTGCATGCACGCGGAGGTCTTCCCGTAGCCGACGGCGCCTACGACGAGGACGCCGGTGTAGAGCCCCGTCTCGGGGATCGTGAGCCAGGAGGGTCGCTTGCTCTCCCGCGGAGCGGTGGGGCGGTGAAGCTCCCCGATCACGAGCGAGGTCCCCGGGTCCTCCGGGAGGCCGGCCGGGGGGGACCGTGCCGCGGCGGGCGGCCCGGCCGCGGGGCTCGATCCAGACCCGCAAGACCGAGAGGCAGAGGCTCCCGGCGAGGAGCACGGCGACGGCGGGCGCCGCGTAGTGCCACGCGCGGATCACCGTGTAGATCGCCGGATCGTTGTAGGCGATGAGATCGAGGAAGGGGTTGTCGCCGATCCCGGGAAAGGGCGTCCATACCGCGCGGGCGGCGGCCACCGCTGCGGCGAGGCCAATAAGGAGGAGCGGCGCCCGGTTCCTCACCCGTCCGCCTCCCCTCTCGATGCGGGAGGGGGGCGCCCGTCCGGCGCTCACGACCATGCGCCCTGGAGCCGGACGGAGCGCCACGTGTCGAAGGCGTCGATTGCCGGCCGGGGCCGGGTGCTCCGCTCCAGCTTCCTCAGCTCGACGAGCCGCTTGAGTCCTCCCTGGAGGCTCCCATACGGGGCGAGTGCATCCTGGTCCCCCGTGAGGATGGCATGCTCGATCCGCCCGAGCTCAAGGCGGACTGCCCTGCCCTCCTCGGAGGAGGAGGCGTCGCGGCGGGACCACAGCTCGAGCGTTCTCCGTGCCCGCTGGAGCTCCCGCACGGTCCGGACGACGGCCACGACCTCGACGGCGCGGCCCCGCGCCGAGAGCGCTTCCCACAGGGGGCGGTGAGCCTTCCCCCACTTGCGGAGCGCAGCGGCCCCGGTGTACCCCGGATCGACGAAGGCAAAGCGCGCCCGCTTGGCGTCGAGGGCGATCGGCAACCCGTCCGGAAAGAGGCGCCACGCCTTTCCTCCGCATAGGCGCCCGGGGAGAAGTTTGCACCCGACCCCGAGTGCCTCGAACGCGCGGACCTGCTCCGCCTGGGTCGCGAGCCACGGGAGTCCGGGGTGCTCGAGGAGGTAGTCGAGGGCGAGGAGCCGCCGCATGATGGATTCTTCTGAAGCGGCCGCGCGGGGACAGAGGTGAGGGACACCGAGCGCCCGGTAGATCGCCATGGAGGGGATCCGGCAGACCGACCGCGTCTCGAGCAACTGCTTGGTCGCGATCTTCCGTTCCAGCATCCTGCGGATGATCTTCCTCCCTGACCGGTCTTCGACCTCGAGGAAGGCCGAGAGCTGGGCCTTGGTGAAGTAGCCGCTGGTGAGGGCGACGAGGGCGATCCACTCTGGGTAGCGGCTCCGCCACCCGAGCGCCCAGATGACCTCTTCCCGCCCGCGCAGGTAAGCAGTCATCGCTCTTCCGCCGTTACGAGCGCGGCCGTCGCGTTCCACATCGCGAGCCCGAGCGTCGCGGCGAGGAGAAACACCCGCTGCTTCACGTCCGGGATCGTCAGCGGACGGCTGAGCGCCACGTAGCCCGCCCATCATCTCCCGGCCCGCATCAGAAGAGCCAGGCCAGGAAGTTCGCCGCGCCCATCGCCATCCCGAGACCGAAGATGATCCCGGCGAGCATCCGCTTGCTCCCCCCCTCCCCGAACGCAAACATCAGGCCCCCGATCACGATCGCGATCAGCGAGAGGCCCCGCGCGATCGGGCCCGTGAACTGCGCCTGCAACTCGTTGACCGCATCCACCCACGGACTCGTCCCCTGCGCCGAGAGCGCACCCGGGGCCAGCCACCAGAGCGCGAGCACGGCCCGCGCCGCCGCGCCTCCCATCCTCGCCCGACGTTCCATCGTCTTCTCCTTCGTCTCCACTGAACCGAGAGGCCTCCCGGCTCCGCCGAAACCTCCCGCGATCTGCCGCTGGATCCACGCATCCACCGCCACCTCGACCCAGCCGGCCGCCCACGCACCGCGCCGGCATCGCCGGGGCAGGCTCCCGTGGGCTACCCGCACCCGGACCCGGCTTCGCGGGAGACCCGCCAGCGGCTCCGCGCCCGCGCTCGGCAGGACGCGGGAAGGCACCTCCGGCCTCCCTTCGATTCCTCTCCTCATCGCCCCTCTCTCCCTCGGCCCGATAACCGAATAAACACCGTATATTATATGTACACCGTACGTATGTCTGTCAAGTATGCCAGGACGGGGAGAGCCTCCGAATCCGCTATGGCATTCCATGGCAACGGGTTACCGAAAGAACGCCCTGAAGCGACCCGGCCGGGATGCGGACGGCCGCACCTGTCCATCTGTTCCCAGATCGTGGCAACGCGCGGCCGCGAAGCCGGCGCAGGGCTGGGCCTCCCCCGTATGCCGAGTTGATGAAGAGCATTGCGCGGCGCGTGAGCGACGGGCGGATGCTTGGACTCATCAAGGCGTGGCTGGAAATGCCGGTGATGGAGGAGGACGGCAAGGGCGGCACTCGCCGCACGAACCGGGCGCGGAAGGAGAGAAAGGGGACCCCGCAAGGGGCTCCGATCTCACCGCTGCTGAGCGATATCTACATGCGGCGGTTCATCCTTGGCTGGAAGGCGCTGGGTTATGCCCGGCGCTTTGGAGCGGAGATCGTGAACTATGCGGACGACTTCTGTGTGCTTGGGAAGGCCTCGGCGGCGGAGATGCTGACGGCGGTCAACCGGCTCATGGGAAAACTGAAGCTACCGGTCAACGCCCAAAAGACCCGGTGCCTCCGATGCCCCGAGGAGCCTCTTGAGTTCCTTGGGTATCGCATCGGCTGGAGCTATCGCCCCACGGACGGAAGCCGGTACATCGGCACTCGACCGAGCAAGGCGAGCGTTCAAAGCATCTGCCACCGGATGAGCGAGCAGACGGACCGCAGACGTGGATGGCTGGAAGCCGAGGAGGTGGTGGGGCGCCTGAACCGGATGACCTCGGGGTGGGCCAACTACTTCAACCTCGGGCAGGTTAGTCCGGCATACAGGGCTGTGGACCGGCACGCCATCAGGCGGCTACGACAGTGGTTCTGGCGGAAGCACAAGGTGCGGTCGGGAAAACACGTGCGCTTTCCCGACACATGGCTGTGGGAGACCTGCGGCCTCACGCGCCTTGCGACGACGACCAAGTACCTTCCGAGGGCGAAGGCGTGATCCCGATTGAGAGCCGGATGCGGGAGATCCGCACGTCCGGTTCGACGAGCAGGGGCTGGAAACGGACCTATGGGAAACGAACTAAGCACCGACGCGAAAGCGTGCGGAGGATGCCGCGTACCCTAAGGGCACCGCGCCAGTCTCTGACTCTACTACTTCAAGTGAGACTGCGTGGCTACTTTCGGTGAGATTTTGCAATTCATGTGTTCAACCCCGACAACCGCGTGAGATAGCCGGTCCAGATGATCCGGATTGAACAGGGCATCGCGTCGCGGGCCTGCGTATTCACCGCCCAACGACTCGTTGTAGCCGTGAGGCGTCATTGTCCGGCGCGCTATGATCTCGCGACGTTCGGCGGCGCAGGCCACGTACAGGTCGAGGCCGGAATGCAAGACTTCAACCACGGGGTTGCCGAACTGTGCAAAGGGGAGATGCCGTGCCTTTCGGTGCTCGTTGATGCGGCCATCAACGTCCTGCGATAGGCCAATGTATTGCAAGCCCACCATGTCGTCTCCAACAGAGCAGGTAGACTACAATATGGCCGCTCGGGGCCGTCATAGAATTGTGTTCTCACTCATGGCTGTTCGTGTCGGCAAGGCGACGCGATTGTCACCAACGGGATAGCACGATGGGCGTTGAAGCTGCCAACGGTCCCGATGTCCACCGTTCGTCGGGGATACTACTACGCCGGGTCCGGTTCAGGACACCGTGGACCAACCCGACTCCCAGCCTTCAGCGGGCGACGATGTAGGCCGGCTGGCACAGTCAGGGCGTTGCAGAGTCACCCAAATTCAGGGAAGTATAACGCAGGGTTGAGCGAGTAACTCAGAGCCCCGTTACTCTACAATTGGCGGGTGCGGTGCACCGGCAGTGCTCAGGCACTTCGCGAGATGCTGAAACAAATTGGGATGGCCACGCTTACTCTCGGGATCTTCGTTGACAGTGGTATGGAACGGCACTCTAGCATCCCGACTCGTCATGCGAATGCATTCGTTGTCCTCATCCCACCAGACCCCAACGTCCAAGTAGATACTTCCGCCCTTCTCACTTATTCGCATGCGTTCCTTCCTCGAAGGTGTCCCGCCCAGTCATTCTACCATGCATCCTCCCGGGGTGTCCAGACCGGAACCCGCAGGTGACCAGCGTCGACGTGCTGGAGATCCTCACGCCCATCAGGCATGCGAAGGGACCGACGGCGTGGTCCGTCATCTGCGGATCCGGGCGTTGCTGGAATGGGCCATCGCCATGGATTGGAGAACGGACAACGCGTGCGACCGGCTCTTGCCGGTGCTCGGCCCTCCTGACGACGTCGTCGAACACCGGCGGGCGTTGCCCCATCGGGATGCGTCGGCGGCCATCGAGAGGGTGGGAGCGTCGGATCCAGCCATAGTGGACACGCTGGCGTTCGAGTTCCTGGTGCTGACGGCGGCGTGGGGCGGCGAGGTCCGTGGAACGGAGTGGAGCGAGATCGATTGGGGCGAGGGTGTGTGGACGATTCCCGCGAGCCGGATGAAGGGTGGGCGCGAGCACCGGGTGTCGTTGTGCGGCCGCGCCCTGGAGATTCTCGATGCGGCCCGGAGGCTGGGCAACGGCACCGGTCCCATCGTGTTCATCACCGAGCGTGGGAAATCGCTGGACGGAAAGCGGATGTGCCGGCTTCTCGAGAAGCATCAGATCGCGTCCGTGCCGCATGGATTTCGGTTGAGTTTTCGGGACTGGTCGGCCGAGGAGACGCACCATCCCCGAGAGGTCGTCGAGGCGGCCCTGGCGCATGTGGTCCGGAACAAGGCGGCCTACCGGTGCTCGGATCTGTTCGAGCGCCGACACCGGCTCATGGACGACTGGGCAGCCTATGTCGCCGGCGCAGGTGGCAAGCCATAGGTTGTACCGACGCGTTTCCGATGCGCCGCGCTCTCAATGCCGCTCGAAGCCTTCTCGATTCTCGAGCCGGAGTGATAGTCGAGCGTTGCCATGACATGGCACTCGAGTCGGCTATCTGGAGGCGGATCTGGACGAGGGCCGCCGCAGCGACGGGCTGACGACCGAGGCGCGCAAGGAGTTGCTGCATCTGAAGCGGGCAGTCAAGCGCCTGCGGATGGAGCGGGACATCCTAGAGCGAGCGCTGCCGCGCTCGCCGCAGGACAGGGCGAAGGTGGAGGGTGCGGTCCAGCAGGTCGAGCGCTGGGCTATGGCACTGCTACGCAACCGGACGGCTCGTAGATTACAGCTAGCCCCGAATGGCGCAGCTCCAAGGCCAGTGGTCGGCCTTGTGGCGATTGTTCTGCCATTGAAGCGGCTGAAGATTCGACAGTTCGTCGCTACCTCCCCTTGCGGCGGGCCAGTCATGATCTACTTCCCAGCCGAATGGAGAACTCGTGTTTCCGTGCTGGTCGCGGTGCATAAGTGCACCGCATCGGTCTCTCCGGTATTGGTTCGGCGGCGTGCGCAACCGGTGCACTCTTCCGCCAGACTGCTTCAACGATTGCTGGCGAAAAGCTGTGGCCATGTCGGGTGGTATTGAAGCTGTCCCAACCGTAGTTGAAGGTTCCTGAAAGGGGAGAAAGAAAAGTGGTGGCCCCGGGGGTCCCGGGCCGATAGGCTCGGGTAGGCAAAAACCCCAACACGGAGCCACCACGATGAAGAGAACGTACGAGGCAAGGGATCGGGCGGACAAGCGCGCGATCAGGGAGTTCCTGAAGCGGGAGGGGCAGTTTCTGCTTCCGCTGCTTGAGCTCGTGGAGCAGACGGAGGTCGCGATCGACGAAGTCATCCAGGTGATGGGACGAGCGACGATCGAAGCGGTGCTGGAGATGAGCGCCGAGGGTGTGGCAGGCGTGAAGCAGGCAGGTCGGTCACGAGCGGAGAGGTCGGGTCAATAAGTGTGTAAACGTGTCAGGCGGCAGCCTTCCGCTGTTGGGTTGAGACGGGCTTTCCGTCTTCGAACTTTCTTCCTTCAAACACATCGCTGAGCAGGTGGGGAGCGTCGAGCCTTCTGAAGCGCTTCTCGGCCACGGTCAGGAGCTTCCAGATCAGGGCCGTGGCGCTCTCGACCTTCTTGAACCGCTTCGCCGCGCTGGTCCTGAGCCGTACCGAAGCGAACGGGCTCTCGACCACGTTCGTCGTGCGCAGATGCTTCCAGTGGGCCTCGGGGAAGTCGTAGAAGCTGACCATCCGCTCCCAGTCGTCCTCGAGCACGTCCACCGCTTTCGGATACCACGGCCCGTAGCGCTTCTCGAACGCCTGACGGGCCTTCGCGGCCTGGGCCCGGCTCGGTGCATAGACCACAACCCTGAGCAGATCCTTCGCCTCGCTCTGCTCGCGCTGAGGGAGTCGGTCCAGCACGTTCCTCATCTTGTGGTTCCAGCACCGCTGCTCACCGGCCTCAGGCCATACCTGCCTCACCGCCCCCCAGATCGCCGCGTTGCCGTCCGCCATCAGAAGCTTCGGCGCCTCGATGCCGCGTGCCTTCAGCTCCCGTAACACCTCAGACCACGACTCGACCGACTCTCGGTAGCCCGGTCTCAGCGCCAACACCTCCTTCGTCCCGTCTCGCATCGTGCCCAGCACCACCAGCAGCGCGGCCTTGTCCCGCTCCAGCCCAGCCTTCACGTAGATCCCGTCCGCCCACACGTAGACGACCTCTCGATCGGCCAGCGAACGCTTCGACCAGGCCTCGAACTCCGCTGCCCACCCCGCCCGCAGCCGCCGGATCGATGACTTCGACAACGGTGCCCCCTCCCCCAGCAGTCCCCGCATCGCCAGCTCGAAGTCTCCCTCAGCCAGACCGTGCAGATACAGCTCCGGCAAAAGAGCACCCACCTCCTTCGTCCGCCTCGCGAACAACGGCAGCACCCGGCTCTCGAATCGCTCCTCCACGCCGCGAACCCGGGGACGCCGGAGCGTGATCGTTCCCGAGCTCATCGCCAGCCGCCTCGGCTTGCCGTATCCGTTGCGGTAGCCCTCCGGCCTATCGATCCCCGCCCGCCGCTCCGACTTCTCCCGACCCAGCAGATCCGTGACCTCCTCCTCCAGGATGCCCTGGATGAACTCCTGCGCCTTCTCCCGCACCATCCCCTCCAGCACCTCCCACATCGGCCTGCTGGACGCACACTCCCGTCCCGCCATATCCTCTCTCATGAGGCGACGTTCCTTTCCCCGGGCTGTCACCCGGGCTCGCTGGTTTAATCCTCAGCCGAAAGGTGCGTCGCCTCTCTTTTTACACACCATTTGATCCTACCTCCGAGCGGAAGACGACACGGCGTGGTATGGCCGGCAGGGTGGTGTGGTTTACCTGTCGGACCGGAAGGTGCGTGTGGAGCGGCCACGGCTCAGGCGCCGGGGCGCCGGGGAGGGGGCGCCGGGGAGGGTGGCGAGGTCGAGGTGCCGGCGTACGCAGCGATGCGGAGACCGGGCGCCGTGGCGGATCGGATGCTCGAGGTCCTGATGGCGGGGGTGAGCACGCGGAAGTACGGCCGTGTGATCGGTGAGATGGCCGACACGGTCGGGGTGAGCAAGTCGGCGGTGAGCCGTGAGACGGTCGAGGCCTCTGAGCGCGTGCTGAAGGAGCTGATGGAGCGCCGGCTGGATGCGTGGGACCTCCTGGTGATCTACCTGGACGGGATCCGGATGGGCTCGCACCACGTGCTTGCTGCGGTAGGCGTGGACTCAGACGGAAAGAAGCACGTGCTGGGCGTGAGGGAAGGAGCGAGTGAGAACGCCGAGGTGACCAGCGCGCTCCTAGAGGATCTGGTCGAGCGCGGCCTGGACCCGGGCAGGCGGCGGCTGTTCGTGATCGATGGCTCGAAAGCGCTCAGGAAGGCGATCGAGAAGGTGTTCGGCCAACGTCACCCCATCCAGCGCTGCCGCAACCACAAGCTCCGCAACGTGCTGGGTCATCTGCCGAAGGATCAGCATCCTCAGGTGAAGGCGGCGTTCCGGGCGGCGATGAAGCTGGACGCGAAGCAGGGCGAGCAGAAGCTCGAGCAGCTCGCCCGATGGCTCGAGCGCGACCACCCCTCGGCCTCGGCCAGCCTGCGCGAAGGCCTCAGCGAGATGTTCACGATCAACCGGCTCGGCCTCCCGCCGCGGCTGAGGAAGTGCCTGGGCTCGACCAACCTGATCGACAGCACCCACTCGGGCGTAAGACGGAAGACCCGCAGGGTGACCAACTGGAAGAACGGAGCGATGGCCTTGCGCTGGGCCGCGGCCTCGTTCGTGGAGACCGAGAAGAGCTACCGGAGGATCATCGGCTACGACCAGCTCTGGATGCTCAGGGCCCACCTCGACGACCATGAACCGGTTGCCGAAATGAGAAAGGCAGGCTAACCAAGAGACTCTCCGGAGCCACCACCTTCAACTGTCAGCGGGACACCATCGTGGTATTTGGTCGTCTACGCATTGCAAGGTCTCCTTGCCTCCCGGTGACTATTGTGTATGGGCGAACCCCGGGTTCGCTTTGGTTCGTTGTGACCGTGCGGTGGGTAGATCCCAATTGCCACCGCGGGCCAAGCGGCTACAGTTCGATGTACCGCAATCGGTACATTCCGAGTGTCGCTCCGTCAGGGCTCTGTTGAGTAGCTTGTGCTCACGCGGCCAATACCGCAGATGACGCCTAAGCCGTTCGGAGTTCGTGGGGAGCAGACCTGTCCACCCGAAGAGAAAGTCATTCACTGCCAGTCCGACTCCGACATTGTTCAGGGTTACGACGCTGGCTGCTGGCTCGCCGTCGATGTAGTCCTGCTCCCTCCGTTCGTCGTCTGACATCGCTTCCAGTTGCAACCGACGGCGATCGATTAGACCGGCGCACCAAAGACAGCCGAAGTCGGGCGTCACGGGTCGAACGTTGACGAAGACATCGTCAAGTTCACCGGTGTCTTCGTTGGGTCGGATCCTGGTGCCGATCTGCACGCCCGGAATCAGGAACTGATGGACGAGGGCGTTGAAGACGCACCGCGCTTGGTGGGTGTCGGCGGCGAGGAAGATGTAGTCGCAGTCACAGAATCGTCGGGCGGTGGTATCGTCGATGATGTCGCTGGGCAAGCAGTCGATTGCGACACGCGGATTCGCACGCCTCGCGACGCGGCGGGCGATGATGACCTTACGCGTTGCGAGACGTCGGCCGATACGCTCCAGATAACCGCCATGCTTGGTCAGGAAAGCCCGCGCGTGGAACCGCGTGGCCCCGAGAACACGAGGGAGATTGGTAACCTCGATCCGATCCGGGTCGGCGACGACGATTTGGCCTACCCCGAGGTGGGCAAGATTCGCCACGACCCAACGCCGCCAACGCCGATGACGCCGACCTTGGTGCTGCGGAGTAGTGTCTGTCCAGATTCGCTCAGGAGCCGAACTTGGCGATCGTAGATCGCGTCTGCGTAGACAGGAGCTGTGTGTGGCGAGGGGTACAGCCGGTCAATGGAGCGTCCGACTACACGGCCCTCTCGAAGTGAGAATCGATCCCCGTTTCGGATCCAGAGGTCCCCCGCTACTGCGCGTTGGGCGAAGACCAGAGCTCCAACCGGTGGTCCGTTCACGATGTCCAGAAGCGCGGGGTATCCTCTTTGATGGGATGCGAGATCGGTGTCGCTGAACGCGACGGAGTCTGCTCCTCCGTGGTTGTGGACGGCGAGATACGCGAGTCCCTGGTTCCGGCAGTGGCGAGCCCGGTCCGCGACGAAACGGGCGGTGAGCATGCGATAGCCGGTTCGCCCCGGCACGTAGTGGACGCCGTCTCGGGCTATGAATAGTTCCCGGGCGAGCAGACGAAGGCCGCGGGGTGTGTCCACGACACCGGCTGACAGGATGGCACCGTGTTCGTCCCCGTCGGAGAACAGATGCTCGAAAAGATTGGTCTTGAGCTGCTCGGGAAGGATCAGGTCGAAGCTTCTGTTCATGGGCACTGTTCGAGCCAGATCAGTACCCGGCGGAGCTTTGTCACCGCAGTATCGTCACGAACGTCACGGCGTTTGCTGACCCGGGAGAGCATGAAGGATGCGTGGCCTTCGAAACTCCTGTTGGGGTGGAGACCCTTACCGGCGATCACCCTGCCGTCCTTGCGCGCTAAGTCGGGTCGGACGTGGTGCGGGTATACCTCCGCTGCTGGATACTGGAATGTGATGCGGAATCCCACCCACGTGACGGTCTGAGCGAAGATCTCGGGGTTCAACGGTACTCCCTCCATCGCCACGAATGCGCCACCTCGGGAGTCTGCCCGCCAGTCGACCGTGGAATCCGGGAAGGCCTTCTCGAGTTCACGGACCGCGGCCGCGACGGCGGGCGTGAGCCCCGCGTCACTCATGAGTTGTCGTCGCCATCAGCCGCCGTGAACTTGTCGCCGTCGTGGAGGTCGATCTTCTGATCGTCCGTGATCGAAACCGTCTCATCGCCCTTTTCCTCCTCAAGGAAGAAATCCAGTTCGATCGGGACCCCAGCATCGATCGCAGCCTTCTTTATCTCCAGACCTGTGGCGGGAGAGTGGATCTTCACCTTGTGGTTGTTGACGGTGACCTCGACGGGTCCCTTGCTCCGCATTTCTTTTGACATATGCCGCTCCTGTGGTCGTCGGCCTGATGAGTTGTGACGCTGGTGTGGGACGGCACAGCGTCAAGCGTTCAGTAAACGATAATGATTTTCAGCGATAGGTCAACCGGCGGCCTCACTGAGCCACACGGAGTCGTCCGGATCCTGCCTCAATCGAGTTCGGTAACGCCCCCGTGGTCTGAGACGGCTCTGGAGTCGCGGTGGCTCGGGGTGGGCCAGAGATCAAGCGCGATTCGACCCCCACGGGTCGCCCACTCAATAGGGGTGAACAGCAATCAAGGGACCGCGGCGGCGGTAGCGTCCATCCCACAGCGGCTTCGGGCTGATCCCACACTAGAAAATATGGAAGGGCCGGCCCCTGCCGGATTACCGTGGGTTAGCGCCTGCGGTGAGCGGAGGTGCCAGAGCCACATGCGACTCGAGGTCGCACCGGAACAGGAGACCGGCCCTATGAAGCGGAAGACCAAGGTGTACGTCGGGATGGATGTCCACAAGGACAGCGTGATGATCGCAGTGCTGCCGGAGGGCGCGGGCGAGCCGACGCTGGTGAAGCGGCTGTCGCATGATCCGCGGGGACTCAGGCGGTTGCTGGACCGGTGGGGGCGGGAGCATGAGGTTCGCGCGTGCTACGAGGCGAGTGGAGCGGGCTACGTGCTGGAGCGGATGATCCGGGGCTGGGGTCACGCGTGCGAGATTGTGGCCCCGTCGCTGATACCCCGGCGCCCTGGCGAGCGGCGCAAGCACGACCGGAAGGACGCCGAGGAGCTGGCGAGGCTGTACCGGGCGGGGGAGCTGGTGACGATCCGGGTGCCGACGGAGCGGGAGGAGCGGGTGCGGGATGTGGTGCGCTGCCGAGAGACGTTTCAGCGGGAACTTCTAAAGTCGCGGCACTACATCCTCAAGTTCCTTGCGCGGCGGGGGCTGGTGTACCGTGAGGGCCAGAACTGGACGGGCAAGCACATGATGTGGCTGCGGGCGATTCAGCGGGACGCGGGTCTGGAGAGGGAGGACCAGGTCGTGTTTGGCGAGTATCTGGCGTTGCTGGAGTAGAAGTTGAGCCGCCGCGAGGAGCTGGACCGCCAGATCGAGGTGCTGGCGCTGGAGCCGTGCTACAGAGATGCGGTCGGCCGCTTGTGCTGCCTCAAGGGGATCTCGACGCATGCGGCGATGGTGCTGGTGACGGAGGTCGGGGACTTCCGGCGCTTCGAGCACCCTGGCAAGCTGATGGCCTACGTCGGGCTGGTTCCGAGCGAGCATTCGAGCGGAGGGACAAGGCGGCAGGGCTCGATCACCAAGGCGGGCAACAGCCGGGTTCGTCACGTGCTGGTTCAGGCGGCGTGGAGCTACCGCTTCCCGCCTCGGCGCGGGGTGGTGCTGAAGCGACGCCAGCAGGGTCAGCCGCCCGACGCCATCGCCCACAGCTGGAAGGCACAGCACCGGCTCCACAAGGTGTACGGGCGGCTGGCGTTCCGGAAGAACAGCCAGATTGCGGCAGTGGCAGTGGCGAGGGAAATGGCTGGGTTCGTGTGGGCGCTCATGCAGGAGAGCGCTTTGGAGACCGAAGCAGGGCAGCGCGCTGCCTGAGAAGCATAGACGGGGATCGAATCGCACATGCTCAAGGAGGGAGGGCGTCCGAGGCACGGCAGGAGAACGCTCGCGACTGCTATGTGGCCGGAGCCGGCAACGGCCCCGAGACCCACGCGATCTAGATCGAGCCAGCTCCCGACGAATCCGAATTCTTGCCGCTCTGGCCTCAGGCTAACCGGCGTATATCAGGAGGATTCACCGTCGAAGCGAACCTCGGACGACCTCCCCTTCGGCTCCATGCAGAACAACGGAAACCCAACCTTGACAGAGGGCCCTTCCATATCAGCAGCCCGGATCCAAGTTGGGGCTCACGTGGTGCTGCGTAGGACTACGAGCCGATCAGTTGGTCGGCCTCACAAGAAGGTGGGCTCGTCTGTCACGTATCCCCCCGAATCCAGCGCTATCGCCATTGCCTGGCGAGATACCTCGAAGGCATCGCAGAGCGAGGTCGAGATACTCCGTGTCGTTCGATGGGCCAACTCGATCGCCGTGTCGCAAGCTGTACGCCCCGGATCCGTAACCACCTGCGGCGTTCCAAAGCGCTGCACGAATTCGCGACGCAGCAGGGACCCAGGCATCAGCACATGAGCAGCGAAACGGTTGGCCTGCACCTCTTCCGGCGGTGGCGTCACGTTCGCGGCGAAAACGTTGCGATTCAGGCTGACCATGTGAAACTGGGCGTCCTCCGGGCCGAACAGGCCACGTGACCCGCAGGAGCTCGACTGAAGATGAAGGGGTCGATGCAGTATCCAGTGTCCGATTTCGTGACAGACCGTGAATCGGTATCTCCCCTTGCGTCGTCCTTCGCTGTGGGGCTCCTTCAGGCTCGCGCAGATCTCGATCTGATTCCGGAAGGGCCACATCCGCCCCAGGATTCGGTCGCCATCCTGGTGGCCAAGAACGGTCTCGTCGTCGAACGCGAGTTCCTCCTTCTCAGCGAGCAAGTCAAACAGTACCGTCTCGAGGTTCACCGGGATGGGGACTTCGTGCCCAAATGCCCGGGTCAATAGGCCGTCGGCGGCCTGCTCGATTTCGTTGGCTGGTAGGTAAGCGTACTTCACCTGTCGCGCTCCAAATCTTTCAGTAGCTTCTCCTTTCGGGAATTCGAAAGCTTGTGAACGCGCCTGTATAGCGCCACGTCCAAGCCGGATTCGGGGAAAGCGTCGCCGGGCATGCGCCTAGCTAGTCCCAGCAACTCATCGACGTCCAGGGATAGCACCCTTGCCAAGTCCACGAGCGTATCTTCGCTGACCTTGGGAGCGGGGTCGCTGTTCTCCAGAACTGAGATGAAGGCTGGCGACTTCCCCACGAGCTTGGCGAGTGTGCGGAGGCTCATGCCCACGTCCTTCCTAGCGGTCGATATCTGGTTGCCGAGACTTGAGCCTATAGTTCCCCCTCGGGTGGCGTTGCGTTATTTGTCTCTCGAACGGTAGACACCCCGGCTGTCCCCCGCAACTCCACCTGGACTGGGCGTTCACCCGGTCAACTGCCAACCCCACTTGTCAAAATGATGCACTGGATCGCGTTGGGCGGCGGGGGCGGCGTCTTTGACGACAGGTCCAAGCGCTGCAGATAGGTGTTCAGCGTCACTCGAGGGCCGTACTCCCGCGTGATGTCCCGGTGCAAGGCCCGCCAGGTCTCGACCTCCTCGTCGCTCGGCTCGCCTAGATCGTTGTTGCCCCATGACCCCATCCTTCGTCCAGGAACGGCCGTTGGGATCCCGCACCGCGTGGCCCAGCTGGTGCTCGATGATGTCGGGCCGAAAGCCCAACACTTCATCCAGAATGGTCCGGGTCATCGCCCGGAGGCATGCATCGTCATCCGATCCGGGGGGATGTCCAGGGCCCTCAGGGCCGCCCACAGTGTAGTCTCGGGTAGCGGGCGTTGGGAAAGACGTCCGGGCCGGGCCCGGTTCAGCTCCTCCCGGGTCCGGGCGACAGCGACAACATCGATCCTGCGGCCGCGCTCCCTCGCTTCGGACAGCCCCGTTCTACTCTGGGTAGACTGCGAATAGGGTCATGGGCTCGGAGACCGGAAGTCCGCGTGGTTCGAGCGCCGAGCCGAGATGCTGGCCTTCGGCCTCTGCCGGACCGGGCATCCCGAATTGACGCTGACATGACGTCGGATCAGAAGGCAGGCGGCTCGTGGGGTGGAACCGTGGGCTCGACGGCCGACGCCGCTGGCGTCCGCCGGGCCCGATAGATGACCGCTCCCACGAGGAGGGCCACGGTGCCCGCCACGAGATTGTTCAGCTCCGCGCTAGCGAGAAACACAAGGCATAGGGCGAGCGCCGCTGCCGGGACGGCGTAGCCTCCCGGGATCCGCATCGCCCCGGGCCGCTCGGAGAACCGCCTCCGGAGGATCGGAACGGCGGCTGCAGTGCCGACGTACGTGGCCAGGCGGGCGACGATCGAAAGCATGGCCAGCCCGACGAACGTTCCCGAGAGCGCGAGTATGAGCGCGATTCCCGATTGGAGCACGATGGCCGCCGCAGGCGTGCGGTAGCCCGGGTGCACCCGGGCGAGCGCGGCGGGTCCAAAACCGTCCTGAGCCAACGCAAACAGGTATCGCGGGCCTACGAGAGTCGTGTTCCCGACGTTTCCCCCGATCGAGAGCATGGCTCCCAGGCTCATCAGGACTGCGGCCCATCCACCGATGAACAGCATGGCCGAGTCCGCGAGCGGGGACGCGGAGTCCGCGAGCCCGGGGAGCGTCCCCAGGGCCACGAGCTGGACCAACACGTAGAGGGTCGTGATCAACCCGATCATGACGAACAGCGCGAAAGGAACGTCACGCTGCGGGTGCTTGTACTCGCCCGCTGCTGCCGCCGTGTTCTCGAACCCGGCGTAGGCAAAGAGGAGGAGGAGCGCGGCTTCACCGAACACCGAGGGATCGGGCACCTTGGTCACGGCTACCCGTGCCCAGTCTACGGAGAAGAGGCCCACCGAAATGAACAGGAGGAGGGGGAGCGTCTTCACGATCACGAGGCCGACCGCGACCCGGGCTCCCGCCCTGACTCCCAGGACGTTGATCCAGGTCAGGATGATCAGAGGCACGGCAATGACCAAGGCGCGGGGCCACCCGGCGCCGGCCGCGGGCCAGAGGAAGCTGGTGGCCAGCGCGAACCCCGCGGAAAGCGAAGCCACGGACGCGATCCGTGCGAGCCACGTCATCCAGCCCACCTCGAACCCCGCGAACGCGCCAAAGGCTTCCCGCGTGTACAGGTACGCGCCTCCGGGCTCGTCGAAGTAACTCGAAGCTTCCGCGAAGCAGAGGACGAGAAGCGCGACCGCCATGCCGGCCAGGGCGACCGCCCACACGCTCGCCGGCCCCAGGAGCGCAGCGGCCGCGGCGGGGAGCAGGTAGACACCGCTACCGATCACGTCGTTCAAGGCGAGGCCCACGATCTGCCAGCGGGAGACGGCCCGAACCAGCGTGGGACTCGAGTTCGAGGGCAGGCCCGCTACGGACATCGGAGCTGTCGGATCTGAAGTGGGCGTAGGAGCCAGGTCATCGCCGAGGCCGGTCTCAGGAGTGGCCCGGGAGTGCCTGGTAGTATCCGTTCGCTCGCACCACGTGGACCAGCGTTCCGAAGAGCTCGCTCAACCGATCGCCGGTCAGGAGCTCCTCCTTCGTTCCCTCCCCGACGACACGACCCTCCTTGAGCAGCACGACGCGCTCGATCTCCGGCGGGATCTCGTGGATGTGGTGGGTGACGAGAATGACCGTCTTCCCCGATCGCATGAGCTCGCGGACGAGCCTCAGGTACTGGAAGCAGGCCTGGAGGTCGAGGCCGCTCGTGGGCTCGTCCAGGACGAGCGCCTGCGGGTCGTGGACGAGGGCTCGCGCGAGCAAGAGACGCCGCTGTTCGCCCGTGGACATCTCTCCGTAGAGTTTCTCAGCCAGCGGCGTGAGGCCGAGTTGCTCGAGCACGTCCGCCACGCGCATGAGCTGTGCGTCCGTGAAGCGATGATGAGGCCAGACCCTGGGCGTCGAGTAGTAACCGGAGAGGGCGACATCCCGTCCGGTCACGTAGGCGAAGTAGGACGCCTGCAAATCCTGCGACACGATGCCAAGCCGGGTGCGGAGCTCCCAGACGTTCCACCGCTCCCTTCCGAAGAGGCGCATCGCGCTCCCCTCGCGGTGTTCCGGGAAGATCTCACGGGAGAGGAGCCGAAGGAGTGTGGTCTTGCCGGAGCCGTTGGGGCCGAGGATTACCGTGCTCGAGCCGCTCGGGAGATCGAGGGAAAGGCCGTCGAAGACTCGCGTGCGGCCGCGCCACGCCGCGACGTTCCTTATCTCGATGGTGTTCTGCGTGGACAAGCGCTCGGGCTCCGCTGGCCTCCGGGTGATCGAAGAAGCACGTCCCGCGCGGGACGGTATCATGCCGTAAGGACGGCGTCCAGCAGACGCCCGCGGAGAAGGCCACCGCCGCCGCGACCCGGCCGCCTCGGAGTCCCGGAGCTCAGCGGAGATCCTCATCGCCCGCTCCGGATCTGCGGATGCCAGGGCGCCTCGGCCAGGCTCCCCCGCGCGGGCGGGGGCGGAAGAATGAAACACCGCCACCTGAACTGCGGCCTTCGCCCGCTGCGTCTAACCCTCGCCCCGGTCCATGCTCAGCATGAGCGCACGAGCCAGCCGCGCGTCCGCCAGGGCCCGATGTAGTTCACCCACGGCGATGCCCTCTCGCTCGCAAGCTTCGGCCAGCTTGACCCACCGGCCTCCATCGGCGTAGCCGCGCATGAGGCATCGCCAGTCCACCCCAGGCAGCTCGAGCCCGTAGCGCTCGGCCGTCACTTCCAGTAGCCGCCGATCAAAGTCAGCGTTGTATGCGAGTACTTGGTCCGCCTCGCCAAGAATACGAGCTACCGTGCTGTGATGGCTCGGCCACGGCTGTGCCCCGAGGCGCTCTAGTGCGGCCCGCGTCAGGCCGTGCACGGCCGAGGCCGCACGCGGAATGGGCCCTTCGGGGAGAACCAGGCCATCGTACAGGACTTCGTCCGTCTCTGCGTCGACGATAGCAACCTCCACCACTTCGGAACGAGGACCGAAGCCGGTTGTCTCGGTATCGATCACGATACGTTGCCCAGGCTTCTTCCCCCCGCCTGCGTACGGCTTCGAGAGCGGGGGGGACCCACCTCTCTGGGGCTCGCGCGCCGGGCCAGCGTCCTCGCCTTTCGGGGACGTACGTACGGCACTGCCGGTCCCCCGCATGACGTTGACAGCCCAACCGACGGCCGCCAGAAGAACCGCCAGGAGTACGACCACGATCACGATGGTCAGAAGAACGTCCAGCATGTCTCGATTGCCCCCTTCGAGGAACGGCGCCGGCTACCCCACAGCCCCAGTTGCACCGGTCCCGATATACCGGACGAAAGGCGACGCAGCCGGCGCTTGACCACGGTGTTGCGAACTATTGGACACGACGGTCGCACCACCGCATTTGTCCACCGATGTCGACATCTTCAGCAGTCCGGGACCGATTCGCTGATCCGGTTCGCTCAGGTACCGAGACCCGCCTCCGTGCCGGCCCGGTGCGAGAGCCGGCGGCACGCCACCAGCCACCCGGTACGTCGGATCGCATGCGGAGGGCCAACGTACCCAACTGCTCAACACAAATGAAGTTGTCCAGCTTGGTAGCACATGATCGGTCCGGTTCGCGGTCGGCGCTCCTAGAGGCGAGTGAAGCGAGGAGGACAGACTGCGGCTCTTAGCGCGGAAGCGTACCCAAACGTCCTCCGACTGAGTAGCTTTCCCGCAGTCTAGACGACCACCTACGGGTTCCGCCTCACTGGCGGCCCGGCCCATCCCTCGGGCGGGAGTCTCAGGCACGGAGGATCAATCTGCATGCCGAATCGGAACGCGATCCGAGCCCTCGGCCAAGGGGTCTCCGTCCTCCTGCTGACCGGCCTCCCCCGCCCTGCGGGGGCTCAGATCCCGCTTCTGCCAGGGGGGGAAGGCGAAGGAGGCAATTCCCCGTCCGCGATATGGCCCCCGCCTCCCGCGTCCGGCGACGCTGTGCGCCGCGACGAGGGCGGCGCGGCGACGGTGCGGGCCTTTCGGGTCCCCGAGCCGCTCGACATCGACGGCAACCTAGATGAGGCTTTCTACCAGGCGACTCCCTCCGTCTCCGATTTCATTCAGAGCGTCCCGATCGAGGGTGCCGCGCCGAGTGAACGCACGGAAGCCTGGATCGGCTTCGACGACTCGAATGTCTACGTCTCGGCCCGCATGTGGGACTCGGCGCCCGAGAGCGAGTGGGTGGCCAGCGAACTGGTACGGGACGCGCGCGCGATCCGGTCGAACGACCACTTCGGCGTCTTTCTGGACACCTTCTTCGACCGCAGGAACTCCGCGGTCATCTACGTGAACCCGCTTGGCGGGTTCAACGACATGCAGATCACGAACGAGGGGAGTCCGAACCGGGACTGGAACCCGGTGCTGAACATCCGGACAGGACGCTTCGAGGGCGGGTGGACGGTCGAGATCGCGATTCCCTTCCGGGCGCTCCGCTACCGGTCCGGGACCGATCAGGTCTGGGGGATCCAGCTCAGGCGCAACGTCATGCGCCTGAACGAGTGGCACCATCTCACCTACCTGCCCCTCTCCGTGGCGGGAAACGGTTCGCAGGGCGTCTTCCGCGTCTCCATGTACGGGACCCTCGTCGGGATCGAGGCGCCGCCCGCGAGCCGGAACCTGGAGGTCAAGCCCTACGCGATCTCCGGCATCAATACGGATCTCACGGCCGACCCCGCCGTCTCGAATGCCGGTCACTGGGACGCGGGGCTCGACGTCAAGTACGGCATCACGGAGAACCTCACGGCCGATCTCACCTTCAATACCGACTTCGCCCAGGTCGAGGTTGACGAGCAGCAGGTGAATCTGACCCGGTTCAGCCTCTTCTTCCCCGAGAAGCGGGAGTTCTTCCTCGAGGGGCGCGGGATCTTCGATTTCGGCCGCGGCGGTAACTTCGGCGGAGGATTCCCCGGCGGCGGTGGCGGCGGTCCCGGAGGCGGCGGTGGTGGGCGTGGGGGCGGCGGTGCCCCGACGCTATTCTACAGCCGCCAGATCGGCCTTCAGGACGGGGAGCAGGTCCCGATCCTCGGGGGAGGAAAAATCACCGGCAAGGTGGGATCGTTCGACGTCGGGGCCGTGGCGATCCAGACGGATGACGCCCCCGGCGCCGAATCGACGAACTTTTCCGTCCTCAGGCTTCGGAGGGATGTCTTCACCCGAAGCAGCATCGGCGTCCTCTTCGAGAACCGCTCGAATTCGGCCGTGGCGGAGACGGGTTCCAACCAGGCGTACGGACTCGATGCGACCCTCGCCTTCTTCGACAACCTGAGCTTTGTCACGTCCTACGCGAAGACCCGGACGGACGCTCTCGACGGGAACGACGAGAGCTACCAGGGCCAGTTCAACTACAGCGCCGACCTGTGGGGCGTGCGGGCGAGTCACCTCCTCGTGGGCGACGACTTCAATCCGGAGATCGGATTCGTCCGCCGAAGGGGATTTCGGCAGAGCTCGCTCTCGGGCCGCTTCAGCCCCCGCCCCGCCTCGATCGAGGCGATCCGAAGAATCACCCTCCAGGCGAACGTCGGCTACGTCGAGAATGAGCGGCTCGGGTTCGTGGAGAGCCGGAACCGGAACGGGCTCCTCCAGGTCGAATTGGAGAATGGGGACTTCTTCGACGTCCGGTACGCGGATACCTACGAGAACCTGTTCGAGGAGACGAGCATTTCCGGCGCCCTGATCCCCGGCGGGCGCTACCCGTTCCAGGATCTTCAGGTGCGCTACGGCTTCGGTCCGCAGCGTCCCATCTCCGGGAGCGTATCCGTGAAGGCGGGAGAATTCTATTCGGGAGACCTCCGCTCCATCGGTCTCGGCGGAGCCCGAGTCGAGGTCCTGCCCCAGCTGACGCTCGAACCGAGCATCGAGTTCAACTGGGTCGACCTGCCCGAGCTGCAGACGCGCGCGGGTGAGTTCAACCAGCACGTGGCCCGGATGCGGACGACATACAGCCTGAGCCCACGCACCTTCGTGAGCGGGCTTCTTCAGTACAACGCCGGGCGCGATACCTTCAGCGCGAATGTCCGGCTCCGTTGGGAGTGGGCCCCCGGGAGCGAGCTCTTCATCGTCTATACGGAGGATCGGGAGACGGACGTACTCGACCGCTGGTCGGATCTATCTACCCGGGGCTTCGTCATCAAGGTGAATCGACTCCTTCAGCTATGACCCATGGCAGTCGTCATGCGGGCGTATCCACCTCCCGCCACGACGACCGTCCAGTGTCCCGGCCGCCGGCATGGAGACGGCCGCACCGCTCAAGCCGCCGGACGATGACAGGGTTGTCTGCTCGCGAGGCCGCGTCTCCCGCGGCCGACAGCCCGGAGTACCCCGAGGTTTCGTCGCTCCCTGCCCTGCCGGCATCGTTGACGCGCGCTGTCTCGGGGTGCCCTTCCTTTCAGCTGGGATGGCCCCCGAGCTGCCCGGGCCGGACACGGGAACCGCCCGGCGGCCCGCGCGGGGCACGCCCCGCGCGGGGCACGGCCCTATGCGCGTCCGGTCGCGCCTGTCCGGTGCACCTGGGCGTACCGGCGATGGTCCGCAGACCCGCGTGCGAGGCAGGTGCGCGCGGCAGGAGTGACGCGGCTTGGCCGTCCCGATCTCCGGAGCGGCGGCCCCGGCCATCGGCCTGCGGACCGGAGCAGAGTGTCCGCCGGGAACGCCGGACGGCCCTCCTCCGGCGATCCGGCCGCCGCACGCACCCTCGCCGGTGGCGGCATGACCCTGTCGTGAACGCAGCCGAACTCCGCGCCCGCTTCGCTGGCCTCCGTGTCTGGAAGAGCGGCGACCGCCGCGCGCCCCACAAGCCACTCCTTGCCCTCTGGGCGATCGGCCGGTGTCTCCGGGCCGAGCCCCGGATGGCACCCTTCGAGGAGGTCTGCTGCGAGGTCAGGGCCCTCCTGGAGCGCTTTGGCCCGCCGCGCAAGGTCATCCATCCGGAGTTTCCCTTCCAACACCTTGAGACCGACGGCCTATGGGAAGTCCGGGGCAGCGGCCCTGTTGCCAGGGGCCGAGGCGGCCACATGCTCGTGAGTTCGCTCCGCCGCACGGATGCCCGCGGAGGATTTCCGGAGGGTGTTTGAGGCGCTGCGATCCGACCGGGCGCTGACCCTCGAAATTGCCGACATGCTGCTCGGTGCCCACTTCCCGGCCACGCGCCACGCCAACCTGCTCGAGGCCGTAGGCATCGAGGCCGCCTACGGGACGGACTTCGCCCGGCTGGATGCACCTCGGTACGCGTACGTCCGACGCAGGGTTCGCCGGGCACGTTTCTCTCGAGAGGTGCTTGCAGCCTATGGGCAGCGGTGTGCGGTGTGCGCCTATGCCGTGCGCTTGGCCGACGATCCCGTTGGTCTCGAGGGCGCGCACATCCGGTGGCACTGCGCCGAGGGACCGGATGAGGTGCGAAACGGGCTGGCGCTGTGTGCGTTGCACCACAGCCTCTTCGACGCGGGAGCGTTCACCCTGGATGTAGACCTGAGGATCCACGTAGCAGACCGGATCGGCGGCTATGGGTTCGAGGACTCGCTCGAGCGCTACGCCCGCCGCGAAGCGATTCTTCCCTCAGTCGTCGCCGAGCAGCCCGCGGAACTGTTCCTGGCATGGCATCGTCGAGAGGTATTTGTCTCGGCTGCGGAGCGGCACTGATGCTGCGGGCTGTCGGGCTACCTATGCCAGGGAGTGTGTGCGGCAGCCGTCAACAGCGATGGGCGCCGGGGATCAGGACCGCAGGATCCGAGCGCCACCAGCGCTCGGTGGAGATGCCTGGGAGCCGGTAGTCGCCGGGGCGCCGGGAGGCGGGCGAGCGCGACACCATCCGCTTGAGCTCACGGCCCCGGGGGCGAGGTCGGGCCTCCCCGGCGCCACCCCGAACTCAGCGACCGGCGCGCCGCGCCGCGCGCACGCCCTTCGCTCCGGACACCGTATCGACGGCCACATCGAGGTCGGGGAAGGCGGCACCGGCCAGGCACTCGCCGTCGGGTTCTCGAGCCCGGCCTCTACACAGCATTCGCGTTCCCCGCTGGTAGTCCAAGGCTCCCCTCGGCCCGCGAATACCGAGGCAGCCGCGGCCTCGGAATCCACCCGGAACGCGCCCCAGCCCTCTCCTCGGACGCTCCAGCATCAGTGGCCCCCCTCCACTATCACCCGGTGTCTCCCCGGTGGCGATCGCCGCCCGCCCGCAGGTGGCTGTTCGCCGAAACACGACCCGACGTTGCCAGCGATGCCACATCCACCACAAAGGAATAGAGGAGGAGCGCCAACGCTCCCCCGGCGAGGAGGGACGCCAGTGACGGCCGGATCATCGGCAACAGACAGACGAGCAGCACGGTCCCCTGAATGACACAGACCGTCTTCCTTCGCTGGCTCTCGGGGAGCTCCCCCCGCAGGACAGGCCAGATCCATCCGGCGGCGACGAAGAGGTACCGGAGCCCGCCAACAGCGAGGATCCAAGCCCCCACCTTCCCGCCCTGCCACACCAGGACGGCGAGAACCAGGAGGAGCAACGCATCCACCTCCATATCGAGCCGGGCCCCGAAGCGCGATGTTTCCCCGCTCCGCCTTGCGATGTGCCCGTCCACGCCGTCGAGCACCATCGCGGCCGCCGACCACACGATGATCCACCAGGAGGCCCTGCCGGAGCCCGCCTCGTGGAGGACGAGGCCTGCCACCGCGAGTACCCAGGTGGCTCTGAGAAGCGTGATCCGGTTCGCGGTTCCGATGCCCGCCGCCCCCGTCGTCTCCGGGAGACCCATCGCCACCAGCGCGATCAGCCCGAGGTAGAGCGTCGCCACATGGAGGAGGTAGGTGGCCGGAAGCCCGAGGAGCCACCAAGTTGCACCGGCCACCGCGAGGAGGGAGAGAGCCGTGACTAAGAGATCGGGACCCAGGAGGCGCAGCCGTCCTGCGACGCCGCGAACTCCCCGCGGGCCTCTGGCCCCTTGGATCACCGGTGTCGACACGCCCACTCACCTGGCCGGAGGGAGATGACGCCGAAGCAGGGGTCCCGGGCGTTCTGGATCCAGGAACCCGGGAGAGGAGAGATCTTGAGGCGGGATCTACCCCCGAGGCAAGAGGACGAGGTACTCGTGCGCACCCTCTTCTCGGGGATCAGCCGGGGAACCGAGTCCCTCGTATTCCGCGGACGCGTCCCCGCCTCCCAGCACGAGACGATGAGGGCACCCTTCCAGGAGGGGAGCTTCCCTGGCCCGGTCAAGTACGGCTACGCGAGCGTCGGCGAGGTGATCGAGGGCGACGGCAGGGCGGCGGGTGCGCTTCTCGGCCAGAGGGTCTTCTCCCTCTACCCCCATCAGAACGTGTATCACGTGCCCGCCTCCGCGGTGACGGCGCTTCCTCCCGGGCTCCCGCCGGCGAGGGCCGTTCTCGCTGCGAACATGGAGACGGCCGTGAATGCGGTGTGGGATGGGGGCGCCTCCGCGGGCGACCGCATTGTGGTCATCGGCGCGGGGGTGGTGGGTCTCCTCATCGGCTGGCTCTGCCGGCAGGTGCCGGGAACGGAGGTCGTCGGAGTCGACCGAAACCCGCGCCGCACCGAGGCTGCGGAGGCGCTCGGCATCGCGTTTCGGGACGAGCCTCCCCGAGGCGGGGCGGCCGATCTCGTGTTCCACGCGAGCGGGAGTCCAGCGGGTCTCAGGAGTGCGATCGAGTCGGCGGCCGTCGAGGGGACGATCATCGAGGTCAGCTGGTACGGGGACGAGTCCGTGAGCCTCCCCCTCGGCGAGGCCTTTCACTCCCGCCGGCTCCTCCTTCGGAGCAGCCAGGTCGGTCGCATCCCGCCGGGCCGCTCCTCCCGTTGGGACACCCGGAGGAGGATCGCACTCGCCCTCTCGCTCCTTCGGGATGCGGCCCTTGACGTCCTCATCTCGGGCGAGAGCGACTTCGAGGAGCTCCCGGCCGTGATGGAGCGTCTGAGCACGGCACCGGGAGAGGAGCTCTGCCACCGTATCCGCTACCGGCCAGGCCCGGGCAGCAAAGAGGAGGACGCCTGAGTGTACAGCCTGAATGTCCGAGACCACTTCATGATCGCCCACAGCTTCCGGGGAAGCACCTTCGGGCCGGCGCAGGAGCTTCACGGCGCCACCTACGTGGTGGACGCGACCTTCCGTCGGGAGACGCTCGACGAGGAGGGGCTCGTCGTCGACATCGGACGCGCGTCGAAAGCGCTGAATGCCGTGCTGGACGGGCTCAACTACCGGAACCTGGATGAGGAGCCGGCCTTCCGCGGGGAGAATACGACGACGGAATTCCTCGCCCGGGAGATCCACGAACGGCTCGTGGCGGCGATCCGCGAGGGAGAGCTCGGCCCTGCGGCAACGGGCCTCTCCTCCATCCGCGTCACGCTCCACGAGTCCCACGTCGCGTGGGGCAGCTACGAAGGCCCCGTTTGACGGCGGCCGGGACGCTCTGCCTCCTCGTTCCCGGCCCTCTCGAGCAGCGCACCGGAGGCTATCTCTACAACCGGCGCATGATGGTCTCCCTCCGGGCCCGGGGGTGGAGGGTGACCGTTCCGCCCCTCGCGGGACGCTTCCCCGACCCCGACCAGCGGGCCCGGGAGGCCGTTGGCGACGCGCTCGCGGCGCTCCCGGCCGACGCCACCGCGCTGATCGACAGCCTCGCCCTCCCCGCGCTTGCAGGGGTGCCGTCCGGTGCGGTCCGGGGCCGGAGGGTCGTCGCCCTCGTCCACCACCTGGTCTCGGACGAGACGGGCCTTCCGCCGGGGGTCGAGCGCTCGCTCCGCACGCGGGAGCGGGAGGCGCTCGCCCGCGCGTCGGGCGTCATCGTCACGAGCCCGTACACCGCGAAGAGGGTCGGCGCGGCCGGAGCGGATCCGGAGCGGATCCGCGTCGTCGTCCCCGGAACGGATCCCGCCCCGGCCGCGAAGGGACCCCCGGCGGGCGACCCACCGATGCTCCTCTGCGTCGGCTCCCTCGTCCCCCGGAAAGGGCAGGACATCCTCGTCCGGGCGCTCGCCCGAGAGCGGGAGCGGCGGTGGCGGTGCATCCTCGCGGGCTCCACCGGGCGGGATCCGGCCTTCTCCCGCCGGGTGCGACGCCTCGCGAGTGAAGAGGGCCTTGAGGGCCGGATCGAGTTCACCGGGGAGTGCACCGAGCAGGAGCTCGCCGCGCTATACGACCGCGCCTCCATCTTCGTCCTCCCGTCGCACTTCGAGGGGTACGGGATGGCGCTCACGGAGGCGCTCGCCCGCGGGCTTCCGGTGATCTCGACGACGGGCGGCGCGATCCCGCACACGGTGCCCGGGGACGCGGGGATCCTCGTCCCCGCGGGAGATGCCGAAGCGCTCGGGGAGGCGGTCGCTTCCCTGGTGGAAGACCGCTCCGGGGAGGCTGGCCGGAGAGCGAGCCTCGCGGCTGCCGCCCGCCGTCACGCAGCGAGCCTCCCGGACTGGGAGCGGCAGGCGGGCGCCTTCGCCGAAGCGCTCGGGGATCTCGGGTCCCCCGCCCCGCCGCCCCGGAAGGGATGCGATGCGCCGACGGGAGGGTGAGCGAAGCGGACCGGCTCGAGGTTGGGGATCGGGTCAGGAGCGGGCAGACACACGCCGAAATCGCGGCGGCGGTCAGGTGTTCGACCAAATTGATCCAACGGCTATTGAGGTGCACCGGCAGGTTGGCACCGCGGGGTCAACCCCGTTCAGAACATCGCGATCGGGTTGACCGGCGAGCCGGTGCCGTTCGGAATAGGCAGCGGCGCGATGGTGACCATGAACTCCCAGCGGCTCCGCTCCGCAGCGGCATTCGCGAGCGCCTGGAAGTCGGCCCGGTCCAGAACCTGGATCCCGAGGATCGTCAGCGCGAAGTTGTGCAGCGCGGTGCGGGGCAGGTCGCCTTCGGGTTGCGGCGCGTAACCCGGCGTTTCCCAGCCCGCCACCGCGACGTCACGCTCCTTCAGCCACGGGATCACGTTGTTGTCGAGGCCTGCCGCCTCGCGACCGGTGTCGAACGGCCCGAGGGCGTCCTGGCGGGCCCAGCGTCCCCAGCGCACCAGGAACGCGTCACCGGGACCGACGCGGACGCCGGCCATCTCCTCCCAGGCTTCCAGATCCTCGACCGTGATGCGCGTCCCCGGCTCCAGCCACGACACTCCCTTCAGCCGCGGAATGTCATACAGGACGCCGCGCGTCACGATGCCGTTCTTCATCGTCATGATGGAGTTCTTCTCGGCGCCTTCCTCCATTGTGACGAGCCCGTCGACGTCATAGCCGTTCCACATCTTGCCGTCGAAGAAGACGTGGGCGAACGCATCGAGGTGGGTGGTGCCGGGTCCGTGGATGCACGGATACGCGATCTCGTCGGCGGCTCCCGTTCGGGTGGCACGGACCATCTGCCACTCGACCGGGCACGGCACGTCGACGCTCACGTAGTTCTGCGCGTTGGACGCCAGGGACACCGTGAACCCCTCGCTGACGAGCGCCGCCGCGGCGGCGCGCTTGGCCGGCGTGACGAGGTTGAACATGCCCAGTTCGTCGTCCGGGCCCCAGCGACCCCAGTTTGAGAGCTCCACGAGCCAGCGATCGAACTGCTCCTGGCTCACGAGCGGAGGATCGGATGATTCCTGCGTCGACGTCGGAGCCTGTCCCCTCATGGCAAGAGCAATCGCCAAGGCGGCGGCGACGATCCCGCCAGTCCACCATATCTTCATGACTCCCCCCGCTCGTATGTCCGACTACTCGCCGCTGGGGTCCGCCACCGTCATCTCCGATGCATCTTCAACGACCCATCGGTCTGGTGCTCGAGGATCCGCAGCAGCTTGCCACCGCCCGAAGACACCTCTCCGGTTTCGACAGTGCAGGAGCGCGACTTGGAAGCGGTGCTTGAGTCCGAGCGTCGCGGCCACTACCGGAAGCTGTCAAGCGCGATTGAGCCGGAGAACAACGTCGTGCCGTCCGCCCGCACCGGTTCGTGGCTCCGGATGAGGGACCACGGAGGGACGGGAGGGCGGATCAGCCCACGGCGTTGGACGGCTACACCGAGGCGGTCGCAGAGGTGCGCCGGGCGTTGGGGGATGGCCAGCTGACGGGCGAGGATCGTCCGGTACAGGTTCCCCAGATCTACGAGCCCCTGGTCCGGGATCGCGGGTACGAGGGCAGCCATCAGGCGGTGGTTCGGCACCGGAGGCGCAAGCATGAGAGGCCGCGGCTACGGGCCTCAGGCAAGTGGAGACACCGCCGGGTGCGCAGGCGCAGCACGACTGGGTTCGAGATGCGGGTGCCGCTCGGGGGTCGAGAGCGGCGGGTGCAGGCGCTGATCGGCATGCTGTCTCCTAGCCGGGCGAAATCTTGCAGGGTGACTGAGGATCAGAGTCAGCTGGGATGGCGCACGGGCCACCTTGAGCTGTTCGGTCGCTACGGGGTATGCCGCTGTGGGTCCGGATCGACAACCTGTAGACGGGGGTGGCGAAGGGCGCGGGACCGACGGCCGTCTTGAACCGCTCCTACGAGGTGTTTGCACGCACGGCGGGTTCGAGATAGATCCGTGCCAGCCGACCACCCTGGAGCTGACCGGAATGGTGGGAACCGAGTACGCGGCCTTCGACACCGGGTGGCTTGCACTCCGCGAGCCGGCGGACCACCGCTCCCGGAGCGCCGGACTCGTCGAGGCGCTCGCGCTCCGGTGGCGGGAGCGGGGCTCATGGCGGATCCTGGACCTCGGGAGCGGCACGGGCTCGAACCTCCGCTTCCTCGCCCCCCGGATCCCCGCGCCGCAGGAGTGGACGCTCCTCGACCGGGATCCGGAGCTCCTCGGCGAGGTCGGCTCCGGGCGGCCCCCGGTTCGAGTGCGAAGCGTCGTGGGCGACCTGGCCTCCGAGGGACTCGCGCTCGTGGCGGGTGCCCACCTCGTCACGGCGTCCGCCCTCCTGGATCTCGTCTCCGCACGCTGGCTCGCCGAGCTCATCGCCTCCTGCCGGGCCCACGGATGCGCCGTCCTGTTCAGCCTCACATACGATGGTGAGATCCGCTGGCTCCCGGGGCCCGGGAGCCGCGCGTCCGGGTCCACGGAGCGGGAAGCAGCCACCCGGATCGAGGACCCGCTGGACGGGACCGTCCTCGAGGCGGTGAACGAGCACCAGCTCCGCGACAAGGGGCTGGACCCGGCTCTCGGCCCGAGTGCCACAGACGCCGCGCTCCAGCTCCTCCGGGGCGCGGGCTACGAGACACGCACAGCGCCGAGCGCGTGGCGCCTCGGACCCGCCGACGCGACCCTCGCCCGGCGCCTTGTGCGCGGATGGGAGGAGGCGGCCGGGGAAGTGCAGCCGCAGAAGAGGGCAGCCCTCCGGGCGTGGGCGGACCGGAAGCTCGGCCTCATCGAGGAGGGGTCCTTCGAGTTGCGGGTCGGCCACCAGGACCTCCTCGCCCTTCCCTGAGCCCTGGGTCGGCCGTTCGACGGGGCATCCGGGGCGGCCCCCCGGAGCGCCCCGGCCCCCCACGACCCCCAACACCGGCGAGCCACTACCTCCTCACCGAAGGTCCAGATCGAAGAGGATGTCGCTCCCGAGCCGGAAGTGTCGCGCCCTGGGCCGAAGCGCCTCGGAGAGCCGGTCGATCGGAGGAAGCTCGAGGGACGGCGTGCCGCTTCCGATCAGGACCGGTGCCACCGTGACCTGGAGCCGGTCGAGCGCCCCCGCCTCCAGGAACCCGGAGACCGTCCGTCCGCCCCCCTCGACGAGGACGCGGCCGAGCCCGAGCCCCCCGAGGCGCGCGAGGATCAGCGCAGGGTCGATCCACCCCTCGTCCGATGCCGGGAGGAGGAGGTCAGGATCCCCGGTTCCTTCCCCCTCCCCGGAGCCCCGGGGAAGCGCCCGGATGCGGATCGTCCGCGCAGCACCGTTCGTGAACACCCTGTGGCCCGGGTCCAGCCGCCCCGACGGATCCAGGACGACGCGGACGGGATTCTCTCCGGGAACCTCCCGGACCGTGAGCTGCGGGTCGTCGGACACGACCGTGCCGGCCCCAACCACCACGGCGTCGACGAGCGCCCGGAGCCGGTGGAGACGTCGGATGTCGTCGGGACCCGTTACGTAGTGCGAGTCGCCGCTTGCGGTGGCGATGCGTCCGTCGAGGCTTTGGCCGATCTGCGCCACCGCGAGGCGGCTCGTCAGCGTAAGCGGGACGAAGAGTTCGAGGACGCCACTTGCGGCCTCGGTGAGTGTACCGGCAACATTCCATGCGCCGGAAGGGTCTACCTGAAGCGATATGTCCGGGAAGGATTCATGGCGCACCCGGCACGCCTCCCCGGCGCCGAATGCAGCGGGCTCCAGCTTGCGGACGAGATCCCACGCGATGTCCTCATCGATCCGTGTCACCAATGAAGCTCCTCGCGAAGTTCGAGCGAGCGTGCACAGGGTGGAGCGCGGCCTCTTCGAGTTGACGCGCGGTCAGCCCCTCTGTGTGACGGGCCCCGCTTCGGCGGAGCCCGCCCGCCCTCTCCTCGTGGCTGCCGTCGAGAGCCTCGAGGCCTCGACGCTGACGTGGCTCCGGGAGCTCGCCGCCGCTCCCCCCCGCCTCGTCCTCACCGCGTCCCGGGCGCGAGCGATGGGGCTCCCGGCCGAGTGGGCTTCCCGCACCACCGCGGGCGTCCTCGGGAATGGCCAGCGAAACGGCGACGGGAGGGCGGGAGCGCTCTCCCTCGCCCTCCCCGCCGACGCGACGGCCCGAGAGATCCTGAGCCTCGCGGCGGCTTCGGGCAAGCACGTCCCTGCAGCCGCGGAGCTCCGGGCCGCCTCTCCGCGCGAGGCGGCCGCGCTCGCACTCGCCCGGCTCGGACGGCTCCTCCCGGCCCTCGTCTCCGCCGAGGTCGGGCCGGCCGGAGCTTCGGGGGCCGGGGACGAGCTCCGCCGCCGCGGCGTGATGGAGATCCGCGCCTCGGAGATCGAGCGCGTTGCCGGAGCGGGAGCCCTCGGCGTCCGCCGGATCACCGAGGCGCCCGTCCCGCTCGAGGAGGCGGAGGACGCGCGCTTCGTCCTCTTCCGGGAGGCGGGAGGCCTCTACGAGCACGTCGCGATCCTGATCGGGCATCCGGAGAGCTGGCCGGATCCGGTGCCCGTCCGGCTCCATTCGGCGTGTCTGACGGGTGACCTCTTCGGCAGCCTCCGCTGCGACTGCGGCGACCAGCTCCGCGGGAGCCTTCGGGCCTTCGTCGCGAAGGGTGGCGGGGTCCTCCTCTATCTTGCGCAGGAGGGGAGAGGGATCGGCCTCGCGAACAAGCTCCGCGCATACGCGCTCCAGGAGGAGGGGCTGGACACGATCGAGGCGGACTGCACGCTCGGCTTCGGACCCGACGAACGCACGTACGAGGTCGCCGTCTCCATGCTCGCGGAGTTCGGGATCCGGCGCGTCGAGCTCCTCACCAACAACCCCGAGAAGGTCGAGGCACTCGAGGCCGGGGGGATCGAGGTGCTCCGCCGGGTGCCGCTTCACGGCACGCTGAACCGGCACAACCTCCCGTACGTCCGCGCCAAGGTGCACCGGGCCGGCCACTGGCTCGAGGGGATGCTCGCGGGGAAGGCCGCGCACGGGAACACCCCGGGGGACGAGCCCGCCTGACGCGCCTCCCGGACCACGAGTCGGTGGCGGTGCGGGGGGCTCAGGCGAGAAGCGGGCCGCGGGCCGCGGAGCTGGCGGAGCGGGAGAGTGCGCGGAGTCGGTCGCGTCAGCCCCGGGGGGCGCCCCCACGCCCGCGCGAGCCCTCCCCCAGCCGGTCGAGGGGGAAGTCACGGGCCGCCTCGATCACCCTGGCGAGCGCCGCACCGTAATGCTCGACCAGGACCCGGCCTGTCTCCGCATCCGCCCCACCCGGATCTCCCGTCACTCCCGTCGGATCTAGGTCTTCGGCGAGCCACGAGAAGGCGGCCGGGCCCTCGGGCCCGATCGGGCTCCCTCCCCGTTCGAGCTCCTCACCGAGCGACGGGCCGCGCCCGGGCTCCCACGGCCGGACGAGTTCCGGGCGGAGGTGAAGCATCATGGAGGTCTCGAGGGCACCCCCGTGAAGGCCGTGGCGAAGCTCCGACGGGTCGATTCCCGCCCCGTCCGGCGGAGCCGCGTCGGCGTAGCTCGCCCGCGCCACGAGGAGCCCGCACTCGCGCCGGAGCCGTAGACCCGCGGTCTCCATCGCGGCCCGGTTCCCGCCGTGCGAGTTCGTGAGCACGAGGCGGCGAACCCCCGCACCCCGTACCGCCCCCCCGATCTGGCAGATCGCCTCGACGAGGTGTTCCGGGCTCAGGCTGAGCGTGCCGGGAAAGCTCTCGTGTTCGACGCTCGTCCCGATCGACTGGACGGGAAGGACCCGCGCGGGGAACCCCTCGGGGAGCCTCTCGAACGCGGCCTCGAGGATCCCAATCCCGATCTCGACATCGGTCGAGAGGGGAAGATGGGGCCCGTGCTGCTCGACCGCGGCCAGGGGAAGGACGGCGACGGGGTCGTCCCGGGCGAGCGCCGCCACCTCCCCGCTCGTCAGCTGCTCCCACCTGGGAAGCGTCACCTCACGCACCCGCGCTCCCGCCGGCGCTCCCCGCGTGCCGGGCGTACACGTCCCCGGACGAGAGCCGCGGGGCTTCGCCCGTGAGCCAGTGCATCATCGCTTCCGGCCCTTTCCACGAATCGAACAGGAGCGTCCGCCCCTCGCCCGGGACGGCGTTGTATTCGTACGCACCCAGCGTCTCAAGGCGCCGGATGCAGGCAAGCGCGACCTCGAGGCCCCCGGAGACGAACTCGAACGAGAGCGCCTCGACCGGGGTGGTGAGCCCCGCGAGCGCCTCCGCTTCGTGCCCCTCCACGTCGAGCTTGACGAAGCGTGGGACCCCAAACTCGGCGATGAGGCAGTCGAGCGTCGTCACCACCACCTCTTCGGTCCGGTCCCACCGCACGCGGCTGAACCCCGGGTTGTTCTCCCCGACCGCCGCCCGCCATGCCCCCGAGAGCGTCGAGACCGTCGGGGTTCGCACGCTGACGGCGAGCTCCGCCCTCCCGGGAGCGGCGCCGACGGCCTCCGCGCGGATCGTGATCCCCCCCTTCCGTCCGACGATCCGCCGCAGGAGCGGGACCAGCCGGCGCTGCGGCTCGAGGGCGACGACCCGGGCGCCGAGCGCCCGGAACGCGGCCGACCGGTCACCGAGATGCGCGCCCACGTCGAACGCGACGTCGCCAGGACGGATGAACGGGCGGTAGAGGCGCCGGAGGCCCCGCTGGCGCCCCGGGCGCCAGTAGATCACCAGCGAGCGAGCGATCCCCCACCACTCACGCATCCTCCCCCGCCCCGGGTGCGTCTGCCCCCGCTCGCCCGCCTCTCCCGAAGGGAGGCCACATCCGCGCGAGGACCGGGTTCCGCTCGATCAGGTGGTGCCTGAGCACTTGGCTCACGTGGATCGCGGCGAGGGCGATGAGCGCGATCACGGCGAATTGGTGGACGACGAGCATCACTCGCACCGCGCGCGGCATGAGCGGGATCAGGGGTGGGATGCCGAGCGCGTCGAGGAGTTCGATCGGAAACCCGTCCCCGACCGTCCGCACGTACCCGCTCACCGTCATGAGGAGGAGGAGGACGTAGATCGTGGCGTGCGTCGCGCCGGCGATCCGCTTCTCGCCCGGCTTCATGTAATCCGGGAAGGGGGGCGGGCGGTGGGTGAGGCGCCACCCGATCCGGGCGAGGACCAGGACGAGAAGTACGCTCCCCGAACCCTTGTGCAGGATGTAGAGGGGATCCGCGACGCCGACGAGGGGCTCGCTCGTCATGGCGATCCCCGCCGGGATCTGAACCACGACGAGGAGGGCAACGAGCCAATGGAAGATGCGCGCGCCGGTCCCGTAGCCCGGGCCGCGCAGCCTCTCCCCCACCGCCCCGCTCCCCCCCGGTGCCGTCATCGGCTGTAGGCGCGCACGAACCAGTCGCGAAACTGGTCCATGCCGCGCTCCGGGTGAAGGCGGCTCGGGGTGGGTCCGGGCTCGAAGCCCCACGCGACGAAGGGCTCGACGAGCGTGGCGTCGCCGCTGATCACATGCACGGGCACCTCCCAGCTCACTCCCTCCCCCGTGACCAGAGGCGCGGGCTGGTGATCCCCGAGCACGATCAGGAGGAGGCGTTCATCCGCGAAGCGTTCGGCGTACGAGGCCATCGCGCCGAGCGCGTAGTCCACCGAGAGAGCAAAGTGCTCCCGAACCCGCTCCTGGTCCAGCCAGAGCTCCTCGGGACGCTCTCCGGTGTCTGCCCAGCGGTCGAAGACGCGGCCGTCGCCGATGCTCTCCCAGTCCTCGAGAACCGGGAGGATCGGGGTCCAGGGCGCGTGGCTGCTGATGAGACTCGCCTCGACGAAGACGGGCCGGCGCCCGGCCCCGGCCTCGCCGCCCCCTCCCCGGATCTTCCGCTCGAGGAAGTGCCACGAGTACTGGTCGGGCATCGTGACCCAGTTGAGCGGAGGGCCCGCGTAGGGGATGTCGGCCCGGGCGAGAATCCGGTCGTAGCGGAGCCGCTCGCCCTCCGGCCACGCGAAGGTGATCGCCGGTACCAGCGCGACCGTCTCGTAGCCGGCTCGCCGGAAGTCGTCGATGAGCGTCTCCCGCCCGCTCCCGAGCATCAGGTCGTAGCGGAGCTGGTTGTCCAGCCACAGGCCGCTCAGTAGCGATCCGTGGGAGAACCACGACTGCCCCCCCTGTGTCGGCGCGACGAGCGTCCCCGAGGCGAGCGCCAACCCGGCCGCCTCCATCTGGCGCCCGAAGGCCTCGAGGCGAGGTCCGATCACCGGGGCGTAGCGGGGATCGTCGATCGCCGACACGCCGTACGACTCTATGAAGGCGAGGACGACGTCCCGCCCCTCGAGTCGCTCGAAGAGCCCGGCCACCCCCCCGTAGCCGGCGGACTCCTCGGCGAGGAGTTCCTCGAAGGCCGCTTCCTCGCGAAGCGTCTCGGCAAACCGGCCCACCTGGGCGACGAGGAGCTGGACGGCCGGCGCCCCGACCCGCGGCGCTCCCGCGAGCGCCCCGGAAAGCGGGGCCCGCGGTAGGAGGAGCGCGACGAGCATCGGGAGGGCAAGCGCCGCCGCGCCGAGGGGCTCGGTCCACCGGAGGCGCGTACCCCGCGCCCCGGGAAGGAACCGCGCGCCGGCGGCGAACCCCCGGGGCGGGCGCCCCCACCAGAGAAGCGCCCCGACGAGCGCGGTGACTGCGAGGACAGCGAGGAAGGCGAGGAGGAGGACGAGGAGTGCGACTGGGCGGCCGAGCATCCCGGAGAGGAGATCGTTGACGGAGCTCGCGAGGGGGAGATCCAGGTAGAGATTCAGGGGCCGCGCGAAGATCACCCACGTCGTGGCATCCGCGAGGGCGATAGCGGAGAAGAGCGTGACGGTCGCGGCCGCAGCCCCCGTCACGACGAGGCGAAGTCCGCGGCGCCTCCTGGGCACGAGCCAAGTCAGCCCGACGAGAAAGCCCGCCTCGAGGGCGATCCAGGGCGCGCCGCCGGGTGGCGGGAAGAGCCAGTGGGCCGCGAGGAGGAGGCCGTTGACAGCGAGGAGCCCCGCGGGCAGGCTCAAGGTCCACTTTACCACCGTCGTCCGCCTCCGCATCGTGTTACGTGAGCTCCGCGGCCCGTCCGGGGGAGGCCACCCCCGCAGCCACCACGAGGGACCCCCAAGCGCCATGCGGAACCGCCTCTTCCTCGCCCTTGTCCTTTCCGCCCTCCTCGGCCCCGCTTCCTGCGGGTCCGGAGACGGGACGGACGGGCAGGCCCGGGAGCCTGCGGGGGAGCGCGCGCCCTCACGGGACCCCCTTCCCCGCCCTCCTTCGGATGCCGCCGCCTGGCCCGGCCTCGGGGGGAGCGTCTCGCCCGACAGCTTCCACGAGGAGCTCATCCGCTTCGCGCGCGACCTCGCCCGCTCCGCGTACGCGCCTCCCCCCTCCGCCCTCCCGGCCGGCCTCGAGGCGCTAACCTACGACGAGTACCGGGCGATCGCCTACCGCCCCGATGCCGCGATCTGGCGGGGAGAAGCGCGCTTCGAGCTCCAGCTCTTCCATCCGGGATTCCTCTACCCCGAGCCGATCCGGCTCCATCTGATCGCCGACGGGGCCGTCTCCCCCCTTCCCTTCGATCCGGCGCGATTCGAGTACCGGGAGCTCGCGGCGCATGCGGAAGAGGCGGCGGCGCAGGCCACACGCACGCCCTCGCCGGGGCTCGGATATGCGGGCTTTCGCATACACTACCCGCTAAACAGCGAGGCCAGCAAGGACGAGGTCGCCGTCTTCCTCGGGGCCTCCTACTTCCGCCTCCTCGGGCCGGGACACGTGCACGGGCTCTCCTCCCGGGGGCTCGCGGTCGACGTCGCCGAGCCGACGGGAGAGGAGTTCCCCGACTTCACGGCCTTCTGGCTCGTGCGTCCGGAGGCGGAGGCGGAGAGCCTGACCTTCTTCGCCCTCCTCGAGGGCCCCTCCGTCACCGGGGCGTACCGTTTCGGGCTCGAGCCGGGTGGGCGGACCGTCCTTTCCGTGGAGGTGAGGCTCTTCGCCCGGGAGGACGTCCGGAAGCTCGGCGTCGCCCCGCTCACGAGCATGTTCCTCTACGGCCCGGACCGGTCCGCCGAGTTCGACGACTACCGCCCGCAGGTCCACGACTCGGACGGGCTCCTCATGTGGACCTCGGAGAACGAGTGGATCTGGCGGCCGCTCAGCAACCGGCACGGCGTGCAGGTCACCTCGCTTCGCGACGAGGGGCCCCGCGGGTACGGCCTCGTCCAGCGCGACCGCGCCTTCGGGAGCTATCTCGATCTCGAGGCCCGCTACCACCGGCGGCCGAGCGAGTGGGTCGAGATCGAGGGCGACTGGGGCGCCGGCGGCGTCGAGCTTGTCGAGCTGCCGAGCCCGTCGGAGTTCAACGACAACATCGTCTCCTACTGGTTGTCGGAGGAGCCCTTCCGGGCGGGGGACGAACGGGCGTACCGCTACCGGCTCGTCACCTTCGACGACCGGATCGATGGGGAGACGCTCATGCCGGTCGCGAGGAGCCGGAGCGGGCTCGCGGAGCTTCCGGACCGGGGCCGGGCCCTGGGCGAGGCGCCCCGGAGGTTCGTGATCGACTTCGGTAGCGCCGCGGCTGGCGGCGAGGCGCTCCGGGAGGGGGCGACTCCCGTTCTCTTCACCTCGTCGGGCGAGGTCTCCCAAGTCCTCGTGCAGCCGCTCCCCGGCGGGGTCGGACTCAGGACCACCTTCGTCCTCGCCCCCGAACCCCGGACGCCCGTCGACATGATGCTCTACCTCGAGGCCGAGGGGGAGCGGATCACCGAGACGTGGAGCTACCTCTGGGCGGCTCCGCCGTGACCCGGGCGACGCGGCTCCCACCCCCGGTGACGGCGGGGCTGGACGAAGGACCCGGGCTCAAGGGAATTCCCCCCGGCGCGGCGGACACTCCCCCCGGGCTCGAGGCATACCGGATGCGCGTTCCCCTTCAGCGCCTCAGGCGGTGGATCTTCCTCGCGCTCACCGCGGGAACGACGGGGACCGGCGGCTGGCTGATGCTCGGGATCCTCGGGGCGGGAGGGGTGAGCCCGCTCGAGCTCGCGATCCTCCTCCTCTTCCTCCCCACCTTCGGTTGGATCTCGATCCCCTTCTGGAACGCCGTGATCGGCTTCCTCCTCGCCCTATCCAGGCGCGATCCGCTGACGCTCGCGCGGGAGCGGAGCTCCGAGGGACGCGGGCCCCGGATCCGGAGCCGGACCGCGCTCGTGATGCCCGCGCGAAACGAGGACCCCGCGAGGGTATTCGGCGGGCTCGCCGCGACGCTCCTCTCCCTCGAGGAGACGCACCAGGCGGAGCGGTTCGATCTCTATCTCCTCAGCGACTCGACGGACCCGGCGGCGATCCGGGCCGAGGAGCGCGGGTGGGCCGAATTTCTCGCGTTGGCCCGCCGCCCGGAGCGCCTCCACTACCGCCGCCGCGAGACGAACGCCGGGAGGAAGCCCGGGAATCTGGCGGATTTCTGCAAGCGGTGGGGCGATCTCCACGAGTTCATGATCGTCCTCGACGCGGACAGCGTCATGAGCGGGGAGGCGATCCTCGAGCTCGTCGCGATCATGGAGGCGAATCCGCGGGCGGGGCTCGTCCAGACCGTTCCCCTCCCGGCCCGCCAGGAGACCTTCTTCGGCCGCATGCTCCAGTTCGCGGCCGCGCTCCACGCCCCTCTCCAGGCGGCCGGGCAGAGCTTCTGGCACGGCGACGCGGGAAACTACTGGGGCCACAACGCGATCCTGAGGCTCCGCCCCTTCATCGAGCACGGGCGCCTCCCCGTGCTCCCCGGGAGACCGCCCCTCGGAGGTCCCGTGCTGAGTCACGACTTCGTGGAGGCGGCGCTTCTCCGGCGCGCCGGGTGGGACGTCTACCTCGCCCCCTGGATCCGGGGGAGCTACGAGGAGGTGCCGGGAAACGTCCCGGACGTCGCCGCCCGCGATCGCCGCTGGGCCCAGGGGAGCCTGCAGCACCTGAGGCTCCTCGGCGCGACGGGGCTCCACGTGCTGAGCCGCCTCCACTTCCTGCTCGGGGCGATGGGATACTTGGCCTCCCTCCTCTGGCTCCTGATCCTCCTCTCCGCGACGGGCTACGTGGCGCTCGCCGAGGCCGGCCGCGCCGCGGCCCTCACCCGGCCGGAGCCCCTCCTCTCCGCCTGGGCCGGTTCGCTGGCAGGCCCGCCCCTCTCACTCCTCGCGGTGACGGCGATCCTCCTATTCCTCCCGAAGGCCCTCGCGCTCGTCATCGCGCTCCTCCGGGAACGGGACCTTTACGGGGGCGGAGCTCGCCTCGTCGCGAGCTGGCTCCTCGAGTTGTTGTTCGCGGTCATCTTCGCCCCCTTGATGATGGTTTACCACACCCGCTTCATCGGGAGCATCCTCCTCGGGCGCGACGTCCCGTGGGACGGTCGCACCCGTGGAGGTGGGGAGGTGGCGTGGAGGCGGGCAGCCCGGGAGGCCTGCTGGATCACCGGGACGGGGCTCGCCTGGGGGGCCATCACCCTCGCTGTAAGCATGAGTTTCTTCCTCTGGCTCACCCCGATCTTCGCCGGCCTGCTTTTCGCCCTCCCGCTCATCCGCTGGACAAGCAGCCGGGGGCTCGGCCGCCTCGCGCGGGAAGCCGGCCTCCTACTCGTCCCCTCGGAGACGGAGGGCGATGCCCTCTGGGCCCACACCCCCGAAGGCGGCGCCTAGCCCGGATCCGTTACCAGGGGTGCCCAACGGGGGCGGTGTTCGGACCGTTTCAGCCTTTACCATGATGTGGGTGATAATCACCCACGCCATGGTTGTTTTGTACCATTCGCGCAAGCGAGAATGCTCGTGGCCCCCACTTGGGAGGGGAGACTGGGCCTGGCGAGATTAGAACTGCCGGCCTCACGCTTATCCGGCGTGGTACAGATGATATGACTCACGGCAACAAACCGTCTAAGTTCAACTGGGACTGCATGATCTGCCATCCTTGCCGTCAGCCTGCATGAGGCCATGCAGTACTACGATAGCGGGGAAACGGCATCACATGGCGGGTATGAGTGGCAGGAACCACTGTCTACGCTTGGTCCCTTGCCAGCGCCCAGTTCCGAATCGTGTTGGCTGAAAGCTCGAACTCTTCAGCCAGCTTTTCCGGACTTCGCCCGGCCCTCACCAGCTCTACCATCCGCTGTCGAAACTCGAGCGGATACGGCCTTGGCATCCTTACCGACGGGGTAACTCCAGGGAAAGGCGGATCAACCAGCCTGTCGTCTGTTGTCGTCAGCTACCTGCCACTTACCCGGGTGGATCTTCCGTGCCTTCCCGCAAGACAGCCAGGTAGCGCTCATAGGTGAAGACCCTTCGTCGCTGGCGACCCGTGATCTCGCGCACGATGTCGAGTTCCTCAAGGAGCCCGAGCACGGCAGCCACGGTCGGTGCGGACAGGCCGGTTCGCCGTGCGAGGTGGGGAATGCTCCCGACTGGACGTTCGACAAGGGACTGGTGCACTCGCAGTGCCGAACCCGCGCGCCGTCCCTGGCGGCCGATTCGCGACCGGTCGTCCCGGATTTTTTCGTTGACAGACCGAGCCGTCGTGACAGCTTCTTCCGCTACGTCGCGCACACCCTCTAGGAAGAACCGCAACCAGGCTTCCCAATCTCCAGTGTGCCGAGTGTCGTTGAGGAGCTGGTAGTAGGCGCTCCGATGGCGTTTGAAGTACAGGCTGAGGTACAGCAGTGGCTCCCGGAGCAGTCCGGCATCGCACAGCATGAGGGTGATCAGCAATCGTCCCAGCCGGCCGTTGCCGTCGAGAAACGGATGGATGGTTTCGAACTGCACATGCGCCAGCCCGGCCTTTACGAGAATGGGAAGTCCGTCGTCCGTGGCGTGGATGAACTGCTCCAGATCGGCCATGCATTCCTGGACAAGATTGGGTGGCGGCGGCACGAAGACCGCATTACCGGGACGCGAACCGCCGACCCAGCTCTGTGATCGACGGAACTCGCCCGGCATCATGCCCGCCCCGCGGCCGCTCACCAACAACTTGGCGTGCATGTCCCGCATGAGGCGGTTCGCAAGCGGGAAGCCGCCTCGCAGGCGCTCAACACCGTGATACAAGGCCGCCACGACGTTCGACGTTTCCAGGACGTCGCTGCTGGGGACACCGGGTCCCCCCCCCGCTTCGTGGAGCATCAGGTCGGCCAGCGAGGACTGGGTGCCTTCGATCTGAGACGACAGCACGGCCTCTTTCCGCACGTAGCCGTACACGAAGACGGTTGCGTCAGGCAGCAACTCCGTGACCGCGTCGAGCCGCCCGAGTGCGGTCGTGGCCGCTTCGAGCGGACGTCGGAGACCCTCCCGGAAATTGACTTCCGGTACAGGCGGTAGAGGCCGGGGCACGAAGGCTCGTACGGTTTCTCCGCCACCAACGGTCACTTCATAGGTGCCTGTGGATTCGCGTCGCATGCTGTTGGGCTTTCGGAGCCGGAGACTCTGTCCGCTAGCGTGGCGGACGGGTGAGTCCCAAGATGGCGTCGTTGTAAGAAAACTTCAAGGCGTTCGCTTTCTTTAGGCGCCTGGTTGGGAAAGAACTCTTGCTAACGCCACCCCATCCGCTCACCTAACGAAAGTGTATCGCCGTTTACTTTTCGTAGGATTTCGGTAAGGAAGGAACTTTTCGTAACGCTGCTGACGAAGTTTTGGAGGCGCGGGCGATGCGGACCCGGGAAGCGACCCAGCGGGAGAGAACGCGGATCCTCGATCAGGGGCTCGTGCCCACGTGGGGTAATCGGCCAGCCGCGGACATCACTCGGCGGGAGGTCGTCCACCTAGCCGAAAACATTGCCAAGCGAGGGGGCCCAATCGGCGTGAATCGGACGCTGAGTCTCATACGACTGATCTTCAACGATGGGCTACGCAGAGGAGTTCAGACTCTGGAGGCCAATCCGGCACACCTCGTCGAGCCGCCGACCGAGGAAGTGGGACGGGACCGGCACCTGACTCGCAAAGATATCAAGGCCGTCTGGCAAGCGACCGAGGACGCGACTCCGGCAACCCGCGGTGTCTTCCGCCTCGCGCTACGGACGGGTCAGTGGATCGGCGAAGTTGGGTGAGCTGACGATGCGAATGGAGCTGGCGACAGAGCTTCTCGAAAAAAGGGGCACGAGGACGAGCTGAGGAAGCTCTTGAGGCGCGGAAGCGAGTGCATCACCGGGGGCGTCCATCAGACGCGCTCTTGTCCAGACCACTGGGACCGCTTCACTTGTCAGCACCCGCCCCTTCGCGCTCGTAGTGAGAGAATGACCACCTGCCGAGTCCATTCCAGCCTCACGGTCTCTATTTGTGCGTTGCTCTTGTCGGCGTGCGCCAGCTCCCAGGGGGCTTCGGTCCAAACGCCCCGCTTAACGAGCGAGATGACCCCGGCAGAGCTCGAGGCACTCTTCCGCGCCCGTGCGGACAGCGCTCTCGTGCGGGTGAGCGAGGCGGACGTCCAGTTCATGACCGGTATGATCAGCCATCACTCGCAGGCGCTCGTGATGTCGGGATTCGCTCCGGGCAGCGGCGCGAGCCCACAGATCCGGACGCTGACAGCACGGATCGTCAACGCTCAGAAGGACGAGATCGCCCTGATGCAACGTTGGCTCCGAGATCGCGGGCGGCTGGTGCCCGAGGTGGACGACTCGGGCCAAGTGGACCACGCCATGGAGATGCCCGGGATGCTGAGCCCCGAGCAGATGGATGAGCTCGAGGCGGCAAGGGGTACCGAGTTCGATCGGCTGTTCCTGACCGACATGATCCAACACCACGAAGGTGCCGTCATGATGGTGCACGAGCTGTTCGCCGGCGACGGAGCCGCACTGGACGATACCGCCTTCACGCTCGCCTCCAACATCCAGGTGGATCAAGTCACCGAAGTCGCCCGCATGCGGAGAATGCTTGAGGCAATGCCGGAGCCGAACCGCTGACCGATGCACGCTACCCGCTCGAGGAAACTTGCTATGACCTCCGTTGCCCTGTCGTCATGTGGGCCGTCGCGCCCGTCGGCTTGTCTCGCGAAGCTGTTCTTCCTGTCCCTCGGCCTGGTGTGGTTGGCCGCTTGCGCCGGTCAGAGCTCGCCGCCGGAGAGTGCCGCAGCCGCCGGCCCGGCAGCTGCATCGGCGGCGCTCCGGATCACGCCGCCTGATCCAGATCCGCGCGTGGGCCTGGAGGCCGGGCTCTTCGATGCCGCAGAGGCAGCGTGGAACCTGCGGGTCGTCTCGAGCACGCCGCCACCCGAGCCGTTCGTGGGCGTTACGAACTCGGATCTGGCCTTTTCGGGCGACTACGTGATCCAGGGCAACTACAACGGCTTCCAGATCTGGAACATCGACGACCCAGTCCGGCCGGCGCCGGTAGCAACATACATCTGTCCTGCCTCACAGAGTGACGTCTCGGTATACAAGCACCTCCTGTTCGTCTCGGGTGAGGGCATGGGGGGTCGCCTCGACTGCGGCACGCAGGGGGTGCCCGACGCCATCAGCTCGGACCGCCTGAGGGGCATCCGCATCTTCGACATCAGCGATATCCGGAACCCGGAGTACGTCGCCAACGTGCAGACGTGCCGCGGGTCCCACACTCACACGGTGTTGGAGGCTCCGAATGATCCGGATAACGTCTACATCTACGTCTCCGGATCGGCACCGGTACGCCCGGCCGAGGAGCTACCGGGCTGCTCGAGCGGGTTGCCCAATGAGGACCTAAACACGGCCCTATTCCGGATCGAGGTAATCCGCGTGCCGGTCGACAATCCCGCAGCGGCCGAGATCGTCACCTCGCCCCGGATCTTCGACGACCTCCCCGTTCCGCCGTCGCACGGCCTGTCCCCGGCGGACATCGCAGAGCTCGAGGAGGCCCGGGCTCGCGGGGCGTTTATCGTGTCGTTCGGCCCTGGAGGCCAGGAGCAGGAGGTTCTTCCCGACGCGTTTGCTCAAGATCTGCTCGACCAGATCATCCAGGCCCGAGGCGGCTCGGGAGCTCCGACCGCCGCCGACAGCACCGCCCTCCGCGCATACCTCCCGCAGCTCGTGGCGCAGATGACCGGTCAAGGGGACGGCGGTCCGGAGTTCGGGCCCACTCAGTGCCACGACATCACGGTGTACCCCGCGGTCGGGCTGGCTGGCGGAGCTTGCGAGGGCTACGGGTTCCTGCTCGACATCAGCGATGCCGTCGATCCGAGGCGACTCGCGGCCGTGGCCGACTCGAACTTCGCCTACTGGCACTCCGCCACCTTCGACAACGACGGGACGAAGATTGTGTTCACCGACGAGTGGGGCGGAGGTGGCTCCCCCAAGTGCCGTGATACTGATCCCACGGATTGGGGGGCGAACGCCATCTTCAGCATCGAGGGCGGCGAGATGGAGTTCGAGTCGTACTACAAAATGCCGGCGCCCCAGACCTCGCTGGAGAACTGCGTCGCACACAACGGCTCGCTGATCCCGATCCCCGGACGTGACGTCATGGTCCAGGCGTGGTATCAGGGTGGAATCTCGATCTTCGACTGGACCGATCCGGCAAACGCTGTCGAGATCGCCTTCCACGATCGAGGCCCCGCCAACCCCGACCAGATGGACATGGCTGGAAGCTGGTCGGTCTACTGGTACAACGGCGTGCTTGTCAGCTCCGAGATCGCGCGCGGACTGGACATCTTCGAGCTCACGCCCAGCGAGGCGCTCTCACAGAATGAGATCGACGCCGCGCAGTCGGTTCGTCTGGAGTACCTGAACTCCCAGGGGCAGCAGCAATTCGAGTGGCCTCTCACCTTCGCCCTGGCAGGTGCTTACGTGGATCAGCTTGAGCGCTCCCGTTCGATGGGGCAGGGACGGATTGCCGAGTTGCGCAGCACGCTGAGCTCGGCGCAGCGCGCGCCGGGCGCGGAAGGGAGCAGTGCACTCAGGTCGCTCGCGCGTCAGCTGGACGGCGAGGCCGGACGGACCGGCGACCCCGCCAAGGTGAGAACACTGGCCGATACGGTGCGGGGGCTGGCCGGGAATTGAATCGCAGCTCCCGGCCTGAGTGGTTTCGGACCGCGCGCGACACAATTCGATGTTGGTGGCCGATGGGCTGCGGCGATGTGCCGAACAGAAGCATCAGATTGCGATTCAACCGGCGGTCGAACGCCATGACCTAGCTCGTGACGACGATCATCACGAGGTCGCTATTGCGTCAGCGCTTCACGGCTGGGGCCGTGCGTCACCCTCACGTCCACCTTCGAGTCGTGGAATGCCTCGTATGCGGGCAGCGGGCGACATACGTACGTCGTGCGTTTCCTAGACATCCCAGCTAGAGGCATAGGCTCTGCCTCGAAGTGCCCGCATCAGATCCACCAGGACGTCGGCGGATCGTTCGATGCGGCTTGAGGCATCGTCGTTGATCCTGTCCGCATCCCAGTGCTGGTTGTGCACGTAAACGTGATACGGATTGATGATGCATTTGAAATCCAGGATCATCGAGGCCATAGCGGGCGCGAACCCCATGTAGCTAAGTGGCGATGCCGCCGAGGCAATGAACGTCACGATCTTATCGAAGAAGGCACCACGAAGGGACTCGTCCGGTGGAGTAGAGCCGACGAACTCGATGAAGCGCTTCAGCTCAGCCGAGCATCCCCAGTTGTATATCGGGCTGGCCAGGACGACTGCCTCAGCATCGAGCACCATCCCGTGAAGACTTTTGTAGTCCGACGGTAGCACTGATGGGTTGTCGAAGCCCGGAAGGTCGTAGTCCTTGAGAGTGACAAACGTTGCCGCGACCCCTCGCGTGACCAGCGCCTCAGCATAGTGCTGTGCGATCCTCTCACTACGGCTCTCGGGGTCAAGGCTCGCAGATACAATCAGTGCGCGCCCCGACTCACCTGGTTTCGTGGTGGACACTTCTACATCAAGCCCCGGCTGACCTCTGAATACCCCGAGTTCCAATGCCAACGCAAGATGCGGTATGACACTCGTCGGGAGCGCAGGGCTGCGAAAGGCATATCGATACGCTCGGGGCCACACCAACGTCCCGCAAGTTTCGGAGGCTCCATCGAGCGAGATGACCCGGAGGCGGCATAGTCGTGGGGGTCGATTGACACCTCCAACGAGCACGGCGAAGAAGGGTTCGGCAGGCCCGTCGTCATATGCATCCCCCACCGTACCCATCGAAGCTCTGACACCCGCCTCCGGGCAGGTATGCCGCACGCGATCATCTACGAGGTGCTCACCCGCGTCGCCGCGGTCCTGCCGTAGACGTCGATGCGGGGTTCGATTGTATCGACGGCAATGTGATACCGGTCCGGCGACTTGAGGCCGGAGATCAGGGGGACACGTGGAACCTACTGGTATTACATAGGATATGCTGCGCGACCCAGCCGGGCATATCCTGACCTGCAAGAGACGCTCGATCGTGGTAGCCGCGCCACAGTCCCCTGTGGCAGCCCGTACTCGCGCGAATCGCCGGTGGCGGGGATCGGCCCCGGCACGTGCGGAGGCGCCGGCGCGTACATGCACCGGCACTCCCGGAACGAACGCTCGAAATGGAGGAGGACTCATGTCGCGTCCCTGCAGAAGACGGATCGCCCCTCGATGGATCGTGGTCACCGCGCTCCTGGCCGGATGCGGCGCTGCTCCGGCCGCCGGGGCGCAGACCCGGGATGCGGCCGACCGGCCCTTCACGGCGGGCGAGCCCCTCGACCTGTCGCCGAACGCCAGGACCTACGGCGGCTTTCGCTTCGCCGAGAGCATGGCCTACGACGAGGGCCGCGACCTGTACGTCGCCGTCAGCGCGGGGATCGCTCAGGACATCGTCCCAAACGACGGCTACATCTCGCTGGTCAACCCCGACGGCACGGCCCACACGCTGAAGTGGATCGGCGCCGACCGGAGCGGCCTGACGCTGAACCACCCGCTCGGGAGCGACATCGCAGGCGGCCTGCTCTACGTGGCCGACATCAACGTCGTACGCTGGTTCGACATGGAAAGCGGCCAGCCGCGGGGTAGCGTCACCGTGGAGGACGCGCTCCGCTTCAACGACATCGAGGTCGCCGGGGACGGGACCATCTGGGCCACGCAGACCGGGACCGAGGAGAACGGCACCTGGCGCGTGTACCGGATCGAGCCGGAAGGCGACGCCTCAGTCGTCGTCGAGGGAGCGCCGCTTAACCGGCCGAACGGCATCGCCTTCGATCCGGGCGGGAACATCGTCGTGGTGAACGTCAACGACAGCGCGGTGCTCACGTTCTCGCCCGACGGCGAGCTCGTCAGGACCGAGTACGCGGTGGACGGCGGCAACGATGGGCTCGTAGTCCTCGACGACGGCACGAAGTACGTGTCCAGCGTCCGGGCGGGCACCGTGTCGCGGATCCGTCCGGGAGAGCCGGCCGAGGTCGTGGCGTCCGGCATCCCGAGCGCCGCCTCGATGGCCTACGACTCGAGGCGGAACCGGCTCCTGATCCCGATGAACGACTGGAACGCCATCACCATCGTCGATCTCGACTGAGCTGGTCCGCAGACGGCTGTTCCGGGACGGCTAGCCCACGGTACTCCGGCGGAGGTCGGCCTGCTAGAGGGGGGGTACTGCCTCGAAGAGGAGCTCGAGCCCGGCCCGGAGCGCCTGCCCGCCCGCGCCCGCCCCGGTGTACTTCCCGATCCGGACGACCACGATCCCGTGGGAGGGGATCATCGTGGTACTCTGGCCGCCCGCGCCCGACATCGCGTAGGAGCCTTCCGGGACCGGGAGGGAGAGCTGGCGGTTCACCCAGATGTGCGCGCCTCCATAGGTGGGCCGTCCGTCCGCCACCCAAGCGGGCGCCGGCTCCGTCGCGTACTCGACGTAGCCCTCCGGGAGGATCCGCTCCCCCTCCCAGACGCCGTCCTGCAGGTAGAGGTTCCCGAGCCGGGCCCAGTCGCGCGCCGAAAGGAAGGCGTAGCCCTGTCCGAGATAGTTCCCGTAGATGTCCGTCTGGAAGTACGCGTCCCGGATCCCGATGCGATCGAAGAGGTGGCGCCAGGGGAAGGCGTGGTAGTCCTCGCCCCGCGCCTCCACGGCGAGGCGGACGAGATAGCTCGCGAGGATGGGGTCCGTGTTCCGGTAGCGGCCGACGGTGTTCGGTTCCCACTGGAGCGGCCGCGTCGCGGCCCACTCGTAGGAGTTCGTCGTCCCCGTGTAGAGGTAGAGGTGATCGGGATACCCGACGGAGGGATCGAAGTCCGGATCCTGGGGCGCCCGGATCCGGAGGCCGCTCGACATCCTCATGATGTCGCCGATCCGGATCGCCTGTCTGGGATCGCCCTCACCCTGCCATTCGGGGATCGGGGCCGGCTCGAAGAGCTCGTACGCGCCCTCCTCGATGAGGACCCCCATGAGTGCCCCGGTGAGGCTCTTCGTCATCGACCAGCTTTCGAGCGGGGTATGGATGTCGACCTCGTCCGAGTATTGCTCGCCGAGGATCCGGCCCTCGCGCATGACAACGAGCGCGAGGGTCCGCGCCTCCGGGGGGCCGAACGCCACTTCCAGCGCTTCCTCGACCCCGGCCATGTCGATCCCGGGGGGGAAGGGCTCGTCGGCAAGGACGTCTCCCATCGGCCACGGGGTGGACTCGGCGGGAGGCAGAGCGCTCTCGATGACCGACGGCGCGAAGCGGACCGAGTCCTCCCCGATCGCGTGGGCCACGCACCCCTGGCTCCCGTACCGCTTCGCGGTCCGCGTGACGCCATCGGGAAGGGTGAGGCTCACCATCTCCCGCTCGAAGTCCACGATCGTGTCGACGACGTGGTGGCGGTGCTCGAAGGGGGCGGAGAACCCGCCCACATTCGCCGCGGCGTCCTCGGGATCGAGCCCGGTCAGGAAGACGGCCGAGCAGAGGGTGTTCGCGAAGCCGGCAATGTGGTGATGGAGCGGATCCCCGGGGGGAAGCTCGTACGGGGTCTCGAGCTCGAGGGCGAGGCCCCGGGCCACGAGGGGTGATACCTCCTGGTCTTCCCCGGGAGGAGCCCCGCCTCCGCCGGAGGCGGGGCCGGAGTCGGTCCCGCACGCGAGGAGCGCGGCGGGGAGGAAAAGGACGAGCGTCCTTAGGCGCCTTGCCCACCCCCAGTTCGCGTCACCCCGCGCGCGGAGCATCAGGCCCCCGTTTCGACCGGCACCGCGACCATCGAACCGTACTCGGTCCACGAGCCGTCGTAGTTCCGGACGTCCGAGTAGCCGAGGAGCTCCTTCAGGACGAACCAGGTATGGCTCGAGCGTTCCCCGATCCGGCAGTAGGCAATGATCTCGCCGTCCACGACGCCGGTGTAGAGCTCCCGGAGCTCTTCCTCGCTCTTGAAGGTCCCGTCGTCGTTGGCCGCTTTCACCCACGGGATGTTGAGCGCGCCCGGGACGTGCCCCCCGACGTAAGGCTGCTCCTGGGGCAGGTGATCGGGTGCCAGCTTCTCGCCCGTGAACTCCTCGGGAGAGCGCACGTCCACGAAGGTGGCGGCAGCGATGGAGGCGAGGACGTGGTCCCTGAGCGCGCGGAGCTCCGGGCGGCCGGGGGCCGTGATCTCGCACGCCGTCGGCGCGACCTCGGTCGGCGCGTCCGTCAGCTCGCGTCCCTCGAGCTCCCACTTCTTCCGGCCCCCGTTCAGGAGCTTCACCGCGTCGAAGCCCCGGTACTTGAGGAGCCAGTACGCGTAGGCGGCGAACCAGTTGTTGTTGCCCCCGTAGAGGATGACCGTCGTACCGGGACCCACGCCCGCCTGGCCGAGGAGCTGGCCAAGACCCGCCTGGTCCTGGTAGTCGCGCCGCGTCGAATGCTGCAGGTCGTTCGTCCAGTCCCACCCGACGGCTCCCGGGATGTGGCCGGCGGCGTAGAGCGTCGTGTCCTCATCGACCTCGATGGGCCGGATGTTCGGGTCGCCGAGATGCTCGGCGAGCCAGTCGGTGCTGACGAGTGCGTCGGGATTCGCGTACGACATGGTGGCTGTGCTCCTGACAGTGATGATCGGAGGTCTGCTTCCTTGAATTGCAAGGGGCTGGTCCGTGGGCTGCCCGTCAATGAGCACCGCCGGAGTGGGCCCCAAGCGCACGGAAGGCTCAACATATCAGATGCAATCCCGAGCATCCACTCTTTGAGGTGGTCCCGGTTTTTTGGACAGGTCGTCAAGGCGGATTCCAAGACGGAACAGGAGGCACCGAGATGGCCAGAAAGAGACGGCGGCTCACGCCGGAGTTCAAGGTGCGGGCGGCGCTGGAAGCCCCGCGGGAGCACTACAGTGTGCAGGCGGTCGCCGCGCGGCACGAGCTTCACCCGAACCAGGTGAGGACGCGGAAGCGGCAGCTGCTCATCGGGCTGATGGGGATGGAGGCGACGTACCGCCGACCGCGCACGAGCGTGGCGAATCTGGAGTACCGGATCTCTCTCTATCTGCTTCGCGGAATGTGACTCCTCGTTTCATGAACCCGGATCCTGCTTTTCCGGACCAGAGGAGAACCGCCTAACACATTGTGTTTTAATGGGTTACACCCAATACCACCTCGAATCGGACGGCACCTGGGCTAGGCGGCGGGGCCTGCATGAAGAGACAGAATCATCAGGCCGGTGTAGCTTCGAATATGGGTACCCCCGGGTTGATCCGCGCCGTCTTCCTCGTCGCCGTCCTGTCCGCCCCGCTGTCCGCCCCGCTGCCGGCGTCTGCCCAGATCACCGGGGCCGACTCGGCGGCCGCCCTCCTCGCGGCGGCCGCCGAATTTGAGAGCCGGGGAGAACGGGATGTGGCCGAATCGCTTTACCGGCACATCGTCGACCGTTTCCCGGGTACGCCAGCCGCCGTCACCGCGCGCGGCCGGTTGGACGCCGCTGTGGCGGCGCGATCCCAGGCCGGTGGCGAGACCGAACTCAGGGTCTGGTCGACGCTCTACGGGATCTGGTCCGGGATGGCCGTACCGGCCGCCTTCGGCGCAGAGGGCCCGGCGCCGTAGGGGCTCGGACTCCTGTTAGGGGGTCCTGCAGGGTTTCTTGGCGGACGTACTTTCACAAGGTCGCGGCCGGTATCGGCAGGCCAGGCCCGGGCCCTCACGTGGGGTGGAACCTGGGGCGCGTTGCAGGGCATGGGTTGGGCCCATGCCCTGGATCTGGGCGGCGGCGAGCGCATCATCGAAGGGGACATCCTGATCGAAGAGGGAGAGAACGGTGAGGCTGTCGTCACTTCGATGATCGCGGGCGGCGCGCTCGGCATCGCGGGCGGCGCCCTGGCCGCGAGGCGAGAGATAACGCCGGGCACCGCCACTTCGGCCATGCTGGGCAGCTTGTGGGGAGCCTGGTTCGGACTTGCGTCGTCGATATGGATGGATCTGGACGGAAAACCCGGCTTGGGCAACCGTGATGGTCACGGGTAATGTGGGACTGGTGGGCGGGGCGCTGGCGGGAAGCCGGTGGCCGCTCAGCCGGTCGCGAGCGCGCCTGATCAGCGTCGGCGGGTTGATGGCCGGGGTCGGTGGCGTTGGAGTGGTGTTGATCGCGCAGCCGGACGACGACAACTCGGCCATTGCCATTCCCCTCGTGACCAGCGTTGCCGGCCTCGTCATCGGCGCGGTGCTGACGGAAGGCGATGGTAGCGAGGAGGACACGAGCGGAAACGTCCAAACGACGGGGTCGCTTCCCGTGTCCGGCGCGCTGTTGAACCGGTCCGGGGGCGAGTGGTCGCTCTCGGCTCCACTGCCGTTCCCCGTGCGGGAGCCCGCCATGTGGGCGGACGGGCGGGACGCACTGGTTTGGAAGGTGCCGCTGCTGAACGTGCACTTCTGGCCCGGATTTCTCAGTGCGCCTTTCCACGGCACGCTGAGAAATCCGGGCCAGTGCTGGTTCGCAGGCTGTTCGACCGGTTCGGCCGGGCCGGTTGGACCGACCGCCGGGCAAACAAGGAGCAGGGGCTCTTCCGCCGGGCCTGATTGCCGGCTTCCCGCGAAACTGACCACCTATGCGCCTAAGAACCACCTCCAGTTCCTTCGCGGTCGACCCGTCCGCCCCCGCCTCCTCACTGCCCTGCGGGGGTTGAACCACGACATTCCGCCCCGCCGGCGTCCGGCCCTGATCCGATTCATGGCAGTGCTGCTGTAACCCTCACAGCCTGCTGCGTCCTGCTCCCGCGTCCCCCTTCCCACCCACTCGGCATGGATCGTCGAGGGTGCGCTCGATGCCGAGCTGGCCAGCTTGCCCGAGGGCAGTGGGGCGATCTTTTCCGAATGCTACGGGACATGTGCCGGTCCCAAAGGGGCGGCTCAACCCGATTCTGGCAACAGACGGCCGCACATATCTTTACGCCGACAACGTTGCCATCAACGGCGGACCCCAGCAGCCGGTTGCCTTCAAGCCGTGGGAGGAGCTGCGCCTGAGAGATGCGGAAGGACGGGAAGCTCTTGTGCGCATTGTGGAGATCGTCGGCCGGGCCGCGCTCGTACAGTATCGCCGCACGCAGCGTATCTCGCCCCAACACCGGCACGTGCCGTGCGCGGTCGGGGGCGGCCGGTGTCCGGGACGGGCTGCGTTGCGTACGACGAGGCCAGGGCTACCGGGGCGAGAGGACGAGACGGAAGCCGATGAAGTCCCTCCGGACGCCGGGATCCGCGCCTCCGCGGACCGTAGTGCGGACGTTCTGGGCGGTGTCCGCAAATCCCCCTCCCCGCATGACCCAGAGGGCGTCGGTCATGAGATCCGCCCGGTCGTCCGCCTCCGTGTACGGGTAGGGCTGATACGGGCTCCTCGTCCACTCCCAGACGTTCCCGGCCATGTCCGAGAGATCGTTGGCGCACACCTGGCACGCGACGCTGCCCACGGGGCGCCTCCCCGAGCTGCCGAAGTTCGCGAGCCCCGAGCCGGGCGCGCTTCCCCAGGGGAAGGCGCCCTCCGCGCTCCCCTTCGCGGCCTTCTCCCACTCGGCCTCGCTGGGCAGGCTCACACGCCACCCGGCCCCGAGGAGCTCCCGGATCAGTGCCGGCACGTCCGCCGATTCCCTGAGCTCCCCCTCGAGCCACCGGGCGTAGGCGAGCGCGTCCGGCCAGGAGACGAAGGCCACCGGAAAATCGGGGGGAGCGGCGAGCGGCTCCGCCTGGACTGGGTGCCCCGTCGCCTCCACGAAGGCGCGGAACTGCGCCACCGTCGCCTCATACCTCCCGATGTAGAAGGTCGGCACCTCCACCGTGCCCTGCAGCTCGGTCGCGGACCACCGCTCGTTGTCGAAGGCCATGGGATCGACCGACGGGTCGCTTCCCATCCGGAAGGGCCCGCCCGGGATCTCGACGAAGCCGAGGAGCGGCTCCTCGGGGAGCACCCACGGGTTCGGCCGCAGTTGCGAGGCCCCCGGACTCGCCGAGGCCAACGCGAGCGCCGCGAGGACGAACGAGCGCCCTGCCCGGCCGAGCCTCCCGCGTGAGAGCGCCCTCACGTGGACGGCGCCCCCGGCCCGCAGGCGAAGCTCCAGCGGTGCTCGCAGGCGCGCAGGTAGAGTTCGGGCTCCGGCATCTCCATCAGATTGCGGCTCCCTTCGCGGAGGAGGAGCCGCAAGTCGAGGGGCTTCGGAGGCGCCCGGCTCACGGTGCTGGCGTCGAGGAGGTTCACGCACCCCGCCTGAAAGCGGAGCTCGCACGCCCTCGAGAAATAGCGCTGCGCGGCGGCGGCGTCCGCCCCGAGGATCCGGCCGTCCGTGTAGTGCGCACCGAGCTCGTTGCACGCCCAGGCGGAGTTGTCGGCGCAGTAGGAGATCTCGAGCTGCACGAGCTTCCGGCAGGCGTTCCGGCGGCCCTCCTCGCACGCCGCCTCCCAGAAGGGGATGCTGTCCCCCGTATGCCGTCCGTCCGTCTTCCCCGCCGCCGTCATCGAGAGGAAGAGGAGGATCCACACCCCCATGTGGACGAGATTCAGCCGCCGAAGCGGGACGCTCTGGCTCCACCTCGTAAGGACGCCCCCCCGCCCGATCGCCTGAACGACGGCGTCGATTCCCCTCACGCTCAGGTTCAGGAGGGGGACCGCGAGGAGCTTGTCGTAGAAGGTCGGAGCCCCGAAGGCGCCGAGGAGGGAGTAGAGCGCGAAGACGCTCACCCCGTAGCCCGTCCCGAAGAGTGCCTTCCCGAGCGGGGTCTTCGGCGAGGTGGAGGGGTCGGTGACGAGGAGGTGGAGCCCGAGGAAGACGGCCGCGGGAATCTCCGAATCCACGAAGTACGGCACCCCCTCAAGCGCCGAATAGAGCGCGCTCAGCCCGAAGAGCGTCGCCGCGGCGGTGCCCGCGACCAGGGTGATCGAGAAGAAGTACATCACCACGAGGCCGAGGAGGAAGAGGAAGAAATAGATCCGCGGTGCGAGCGTGAGCGTCGAGGCGATGTCCTGGCCCCACGTCAGATCGCTCGTGCCGGTTAGGATCAGGACGGCAGAGAAGAGGCCGAGGGAGAAGGCGGAGGGATTGAAGATGTGCCGCCGCCGGCCGTCCCGGTTCCAACGCACGAACTCCTTGCCGAGAAACCCGACCGCGATCATCAGGAATTGCAGGTAGAACCAGTCGTCCCGGAACCAGAGGAAGAGGTTCGTGCTGAAGATGATCGGGAAGGGCCCGAAGCCGAAGGCGTATCCCTCGCGGCGCGACCATGCGAGCAGGATGTCGAAGGCGTAGGCGAAGGCCAGCTGGGCGAGGAGGAGGCCGGCGAAGTCGTAGACCGGCCGCCAGTACCATCCCCAATACGCGAAGACGGAGAGCTGGACGGCAGCCTGCAGGTAGTGCTGGGGTCGCAGCACGAGCTCGAGGGAGCGGGTCGCCGACGCGCGCTTCAGCCGGCGAAACAGGACGACCTGCCAGGCCGCGAGAACGGCCGCGGCCCCGAGAAAGGACCAGAGGAGTACGGGGTTCCCCTGCACGCGCGGCTGGAGCGCGAGGACGAGGAGCGTGAGCGTCGCTACCACGGGGACCCAGAGCCCCCGGAAGGATCGCGGCGCCTCGGGAGAGGGCTCGGCCCCCGCCCTCCGGCGCTCCCTCCGCCTCGCCCCCCTCCTCTTCGCTCCCGGCATCTCCCCCCGTCCAAGAAGACCGCATAGCGCGCCCGTACCGCCGCCAGGCTGCACCGGGCCTCGAAGAATGTGCCTGCGCGCGGGAAGGGTCAAATCCCCCCGGGGGGTAGCGCGCCCCCTCCTCGCCGACCAACGAGCGGGATCGGCTGCCGCCGGAAACCACGCTTCCGCGGGCTTCGGGGAGGAGCCGTGTGCGGTCGGCCCAGCCCCGGATGCTCCAGTGGTGGACCGCCCAGGCCTCCCAGGCGCTCTCTCCCGAGCGGCGGACCGCCGCCTCGTGCTCGCCCGGCGTCGCGCGGTGTGGAGCTCTGAGACCGTGACCGCGCGCCGGCCGGTCGGCAGGTGCAGCCCACCCGGGATCCGCCCCCGGTGCCGCCCGGAGCCGACACGGCGGAGCGGGGCCGCCCGCCGGAGCCCCATCCCGTCGCCGTCGAGTGTGGGGTCCGCGCCATGCCCTCTGGTTCGCTTGCCCCTGGGAACGGACGCGCGTACCCTCGGGATCCTGTTTGGAATGAGGATGCCGACTGAGCCGGGAGAGCGACGAATGAGAGCCTGGATCCTGCCCGTATTGCTTGGGCTCCTGGTGGTGCCGGGGGAGTTCCTTCTGGCGCAGACGCGGGGACCCGCCGTGAGAGCAACCTACGGGCTGGGGCTCCCCCGGGACGGAGACGTCCTCTTCGTTCCCGACGCCGACTACCCGGACTGGCCGCTCAGGCCCGATCAGGCCGAGTACGCGGGGGTTAGCGGCGAGCGGATGAAGGAGTGGGTCAATAGGATCTCGGCGATCTCGCTTCAGAGCCAGACGGACGGGAATCAGTACTGGGGGCGGCTCCCGGGGACCGTCTACGACCGGATGACGATGGAGCTGATGGTCGACGAGTTCGAGCGGCTCGGGCTCTCGATCGAACGGATGCCCTTTACCCTCCCCGACGACTGGCGACCCGTCTCGTGGGAGGCCTCCTACTCCTCCCCGGAGGGAACGGGGGAGTTCCTGACAGCCTTCCCGGCGGGGGAGACGGCGGCGACCCCGCCCGGGGGGATCACGGCGGAGGCGGTGTGGGTCGGGGTCGGAGCCGAGCCCGACTTCCTCGGACGGGACGTGAGCGGGAAGGCCGTCGTCATCTACAGCACCTTCGTCCCGGGCGGGCGGAGCCACTCCGCGAGCGACCGGGCCGGCATCTTCGACGCGAACACGCGGGCTTCGGAGCTCGGCGCGGCGATGATCGTGAATGTGATGGCCGTCCCCGGGAATGCGCACTTCAACCCCCTTGGAGCCCCCTCCGCCGACTACGGGGTGCCGCTCATCACGCTGAGCCAGGACGAGGGCTTCGCGCTCCGGGACCTCCTCGGCACGAGCGCCCGGGTCGAGCTCAGCCTCCGCCTCGAGATCGAGATCCTGGAGAACGTCCAGACGGAGAACGTCTTCGCGCGCCTCCCCGGGGCCAGCGATGAGGAGATCGTCATCGCCGCGCACACGGACGGGTTCTTCCAGGCGTCGATGGACAATGCGAGCGGGATGGCGAGCGCCCTCGAGATCGCACGCCACTACGCGGCGGTCCCGGCGGCCGAGCGGCCCCGCACCCTCGTCTTCCTCCTCTTCCCCGATCACCACCACGGGGAGGTGGGACTCGACGCCTGGGAGGAGAGCCACGACTGGGACAATGTGGCGATCGCGCTCACCCTCGAGCACCCCTCGCAGACGCAGCTCTACTGGTACAACGACGGCCTCATGACCTCGAATACGATGGGAGCCTTCCGGTGGAACGCGCTCGGGAGCCCCGCCTTTCTGGACGTCCTCGCCACCTCCCTCCGGGAGTTCGGGGTCTCGCGCTACACGGTGATGGACCCGAACCCGAAGCTCACCCGGCAGGCCCCGGGGTTCCACATCATCGACCACGTGATCTATCACACGACGCTCGACACCCCCGAACTCGTCCCGGCCGAGGGGATGGAACGGGCCACCCGCGCCTTCCTCCGGGTGATCGACCGCGTGAACGGGATGACGCTGGAGGAGCTCCGGCGGCCACGGAGCGAGTGACTAACTGCAGAGCCTGACCACCGCCTGGCGGACCCGTCTCGGCAGACGGTCGGGGCCCGCCGGCAGGCGGGTGACGGGCTCCGCCGAGCGACCGCGCATCCGCCCTCAGGGAGTCAACCCTGAGCGCCTCCGGACGCGTCTCCCGGGGGGCTCACAACCGGCCAAGATCCTTGCACCGAACTGCCCAAACGAGTAACTACTTGTAGGGAATTCCGCCTACGGAGAGTGGTGCATGAAGGCAATCGTCCTGTCCACCGTGTTCCTTGGAAGTGCGCTCTGGACGGGGGGAGGCCTCGCGGACCCCGAGGCCTCGTTTCGTATCACCCCCCGCTTCGCCGCCCTGGCCCAGCACGTAGGTGCCTTGGGGGGGGAGGACGGGGGCCCGGTACGCGTGTCTGCCCAAGACCTGAACGCGGTCGTCGGGGAGTACTGCGTGGCCTGCCACAACGACCAGTTGGTCACGGGGAACCTCTCGCTCGAGAGCTTCGACGTCGCGCTCGCGCACGCCGAGGCCGAGACGGCGGAGAAGATGATCCTGAAGCTCCGCGCCGGGATGATGCCCCCGCCGGGTTCCCCGCGCCCGGACGAGTCGGCCCTCCTCACCCTCGTCGAGACGCTCGAGACGACGATCGACGAGGTGGCCGCGAGCGAGCCGAACCCGGGCGCTCGCCGCTTCCAGCGACTGAACCGGGCCGAGTACGAGCGGGTCGTCCGCGACCTGCTGGCGCTCGAGATCGATGCCAGGCGGTGGCTCCCTGCGGACACCTACCTCGGCAATTTCGACAACATGTCGGCCGCCCAGGCCCTCTCCACGACACTCCTCGAGTCATACATGCGGGCCGCGACCGAGGTGAGCCGCCTCGCCGTCGGGAACCCCGACGCCGCCTCGACCCCGATCAAGTACACGAACCCGATCGCTGTCTCCCAGCACGCGTGGGACCAGGTCGAGGGCACGCCCTTCGGGACGCGGGGCGGGATGGTCGTCACGCATGACTTTCCCGCGGACGGGGAGTACGTCTTCACCTTCGAGACGCTCTTCGGGGCCGCAACGGGATTCGAGGATCTCGACCTCTCCGTCGACGGGGAGGCCGCGGCCCTCCTCGCGCTCGAACACGGCCGGGGCGGGACCGTCCCGATCGAGACGGAGCCGATCTTCGTCACGGCGGGCCAGCACCAGGTGTCGGCAGCCTTCGTCCGGAAGATCGAGGGTCCCTACGAGGACCGCCTGAGCCCCTTCGGCTGGTCCTTCGCGGGCGGCGAGGACTCGCAGGCGTGGGCGAACTACGGGATCACGGCGCTCCCGCACCTGAGCGAGGTCATGGTCACTGGGCCGCTGCAGCCGGCCGGGGTCTCGGAGACGCCGAGCAGGGAGCGCATCTTCAGCTGCCGCCCGGCCTCCCCCTCCGAGGAGCGCCCCTGCGCCCAGGAGATCGTGACCCGCGTCGCGCAAGAGGCCTACCGGGGACCCGTGTCCGAGGCGGAGATCGCGGGTCCGATGGTTTTCTACGACCGCGCGGCCGCGGAAGAGGGGTTCGAGGTCGGGGTCCGGACGGCGCTCCAGGCGATCCTCGCGAGCCCGCAGTTCATCTTCCGGCTCGAGGCGGAGCCGCAGGAGGTGGACCCCGGGGAGAACTACCGGCTGGCGGAGGTGGATCTCGCGAGCCGCCTCTCCTTCTTCCTCTGGGCCACGGCCCCCGACAGGGAGCTTCTCGAACTCGCGACCGGCGGCAGGCTCTCCGATCCCCTCGTTCTCGAGGGCCAGGTCCGGCGGATGCTCGAGGATCCCCGCTCCGAGGCGCTCGCGTCCCGATTCGCATCGCAGTGGCTGCGGCTGCAGGACACAGAGGACAATCTCCCCGAGCCGTACCTCTATCCGGACTTCACGGGGCAGCTCCGGGACGACCTCGTCCGCGAGACCCAGCTCCTCTTCGAGCATCTCGTGCGCGAGGACCTGGGCCTCCTCGAGCTCTACACGGCGGACTACACCTTCCTGAACGAGCGGCTCGCCCGCCACTACGGGATCCCGGGGATCGTCGGAGAGGAGTTTCGCCGGGTCGCTTACCCGGACGAGACCCGCCGCGGGATCCTGGGCCACGGGAGCATCCTCCTGCTCACATCGATGTCTGCCCGCACCTCTCCCGTGCTCCGGGGGAAATGGGTGATGGAGGTCCTCATGGGAACGCCTCCGCCCCCGCCCCCGCCGAACATCCCGTCCTTCGAGGACACGGAGGGCGCGATCGACGGCCGGCGCCTGAGCACGAGGGAACGGCTCGAGCTGCACACCTCGAATCCGACGTGCAACGCGTGTCACCGGTTCATGGACCCCATCGGGCTCGCACTCGACAACTACGACGTGACGGGACGCCTCCGGACCCGGGAGAACGGCGTGCCACTCGACACGCGGGGCACCTACTACGACGGCACGGAGGTGAGCACGCCGAAGGAGCTCACCGACGTGATCATGAAGCGACCGATTCCGCTCGTCCGGAACTTCGCGGCGAACCTGCTTGCCTACGCCACGGGCCGACGGATGGAATACTTCGACCAACCCCAGATCCGCACCATCACCGAGGCGGCGGAAGCGAACGGCTACCGATTGTCCTCGTTCATCCTGGGGGTCGTCAGGAGCGCTCCATTCGCAATGTCAAGGTCCCAGGAAACCCAGTAGACGACCCAGAAAGGGAAACCCGATCCATGGCGAACTACCTCACCGGAAAGCACCTCTCCCGCCGGACCTTCCTTCGGGGCCTCGGCGCGGGCATCGCGCTCCCCTACCTGGACGCGATGGAGCCTGCCGGCCGGATCCTCGGCCTCTCGCGACAGGAAAACTTCACGCGAATGGTCTGCATCGAGGAGTCGATGGGGACGGCGGGGTCGAGCGACTGGGGAGCCGCGCAGCACCTCTTCGCCCCCGCCCAGGTCGGGCGGGGTTTCGAGTTCGCGCCGAACAGCTGTCTCGCTCCCCTCTCGGACTTCCGGGAGTACATGACGATCGTGAGCAACACCGACTGCCGCTCCGCCGAGGCCTTCGCCGCGGAGGAGATCGGCGGTGACCACGACCGGTCCACGGCGGTGTTCCTGACCCAGGCTCACCCGAGGCAGACCCAGGGCTCGGACATCTTCCTCGGCACCTCGCTCGACCAGCTCCACGCGCGGCGTTTCGGGCAGGACACCGCGCTTCCGTCCCTTGAGCTCAGCATCGAGGGAATCGACCGGGGCGGCGGGTGCGCCTACAACTATCACTGCGCCTACACGACCTCGCTCGCCTGGGCTTCCCCAAACCAGCCGCTTCCCGCGATCCGGGAACCTCGCGTGGTATTCGAGCGCCTCTTCGGCGCCGGAGACTCGGCGGCGGACCGTGCCGAGAGGCGGGCGACGAATCGGAGCATCATCGACTGGGTCGCAACCGAGGTTGCCCGGCTCAAGCGCGAGCTTGGCACCGCCGACCGCGCGGCCCTCGACGAGTACACGGAGCACATCCGGGAGATCGAGCGGCGGATCAACCTGGTGGAGGCGAGGAACACGAGCGGGGAGGAGCGCGAAATGCCCGAGGCTCCCTCCGGCGTCCCGGACTCCTTCGACGAGCACATGCAGCTCATGTTCGACCTGCAGGTGCTCGCGCTACAGGCTGACCTGACGCGGGTCATCACCTTCAAGACCGGGTTCGACCAGTCCAACCGGACCTTCCCGGAGAGCGGGACCACGAAGTCGATCCACGGCGCGTCGCATCACGGGAACGTCGCGGCGGACATCATGGACTTCAACATGATCAACACCTACCGGGTCGCCCAGCTCAACTACTTCCTCACGAAGATGAGGGACACCCACGAGGGCGACGCCTCGCTCCTCGACAAGACGGCGATCGTCTGGGGTTCCCCGATGGCCGACCCGAACCTGCACAACCACCGGCGGGCGCCCCTCATGTTGCTCGGCCGCGCGAACGGCGCCCTCGAAGGCGGCGTGCACCTGGAGGCGCCGGAAGGGACGCCGATGGCGAACGTCTTCGTCGACCTGATGCAGAAGCTCGGGCACGACACCGAGACTTTCGGCGACAGCGACGGACACTTCTCGCTCGACTACACGGGCGGCGCCCGGACGGGGGCAAGCGGGGCATGAGGGGGGGGACGACGAAAACGACAGGCTCCGGAGTCCGCCGGGTTTCGTCGAGCGGAGGCGTCGCCCCGCTCGGGACCAGGCTGATCCTCGCCGGGATCTGTGCCCTCGCACTCATCGGGGCCCAGCTCCCCCAGGACATCACGATCCTGGATGCGGCGCGCGCCGGGGATAGGGCGGCGGTTCGCGCCCTCCTCGCATCGGGGGCTGACGTAAACGAAGTGGCCGGGGACGGGATGACCCCGCTCCACTGGGCGGTCGAGCGCGGGCACGCCGAGGTCGTCGAGATCCTCCTCGCCGCGTCCGCGGAGGTATCGGCGGTGACGCGTATCGGGAGCTACACGCCGCTCCACCTGGCGAGCAGGCGGGGCGACGACGCCGCCGTCGAGGCGCTCCTCGAAGCCGGGGCCGACCCCACACCCCTCACGACGAACAGCGGGGTGACGCCGCTCCACCTGGCCGCAGGCGCGCCACGGGGCTCCGGCGCGGTGGAGGCGCTCCTCGAAGCGGGGGCCGACCCGAACGCCCGGGAGGGCTCCGCCGGCCAGACGCCGCTCATGTTCGCCGCGGCGACGAATCGGGGCGAATCCGTCACGGAGCTCCTCGAAGCCGGGGCCGACCCCGGAATCCGGACGGAGTCCGTCGATGTCCTTCGGAGCCTCGCCCTCGACCGGGAGGCGACGCAGCGCCTCCGGGAATCCGTCGCCGAACTCAGGGGAGACTCGGACGTCGAGTTGACCCCGAGCCAGGCGCAGGAGGCGATTTTGGCGCAACGCGAGTTCCTGCGTTCCGGTTACGATGTCGGTGACGTGGACCGCTACACCCTCGCAAACGTGCGGCCGGACTACCCCGGAGGCCCCGACGTCGTCCGTCCCCCATTCCGGGAGGTAGTCGTCGGACAGACCGGGGGAATGACGGCGCTCCTTCACGCTGCCAGGGAGGGTCACATCGAGGCAGCTGTCGCGCTCGTCGACGGGGGTGCCGACGTCGATCAGGTGGCCGTGGACGGGACGAGCCCGCTCCTCATCGCCACCCTGAACGGACAGTTCGATCTGGCACTCGTCCTCATTGAGCGCGGAGCAGACCCCAACCTGGCCGCTTCGACGGACGGGTCCACTCCCCTCTTCGCGACGCTCCAGACCCAGTGGGCGCCCAAGTCGAATTATCCCCAGCCGCGCGCGCAAGATTCGCAGCGCTCCGAGTACATGGACGTGTTCCGGGCACTCCTCGAGACGGGAGCCGACCCGAATGTCCGGCTGAACGCCCACCTCTGGTACTGGGAGTACGGGCTGAACAAGATGGGAATCGACCTGACGGGAGCCACCCCGTTCTACCGGGCCGCATTCGCGCAAGATCTCCCCGCGATGCGCCTCCTCGCCGAGTACGGGGCGGACCCCAACGTCCCGACCGTGTGGCCGGAGCTCGGGATGCGGGACCGGAGGCAGCCGGACGGACGGCAGCAGGAGGACTCGGCGCTTCCCTACATTCCCGAGGGCGCCCCGAACGCGTATCCGATTCACGCCGCAACCGGGGGCGGATACCTCGGGCTCGGAGCCTTCAGCGTCCGGAGCATGCCGGATCAGTTCCTCCCCGCGGTGCAGTACCTCGTCGACGAGCACGGAGCGGACTTGAGTCTCGCGGACTCGTGGGGGTACCGGCCGATCCACTACGCGGCATCCCGCGGCGACAATGAGATGATCGAGTACCTGGTCGCGGAGGGTGCGGATGTCACGGCGCTGACACGCCTCGGCCAGTCGCCCGCAGACATGGCGCGGGGCGGCCGGGCCGGCTTCTTCACCCGGGTCGCGTACCCGGAGACCGTCGAGCTGCTCACCGGCATGGGCTCCCCGCTCGCGTGCCTCCACACGCACTTCCTTGATACCGGGGACTTCTGCGAGGGAGCGGGTGTGAACGACCCCTGGGGCGACGAGCCCCCGCAGATCCCGGCGTCCGACGGGCAGGCACTCACAGCACCGCGCTGATTTGCGCGACACCGGTCCGCCGGCACCGGCCTCATCCGGTGCCGGCGGCCGACGACACCGGTTCGGTCCAGATTGACGCCGGGGCGGTCTCATCCGCTGAGAGACGCGCTGCGACGAAAGCACCGATGGGAGAGACCATGAGACCCCGTACCGTCCTGCCGTTACTCCTCGTCTTCGGATTCGCCGCGATCGTCGGCTGCGGCAGCGCTGACGAGCAGGCCACCGCCGCGACGACATCTGCCGCCGTCATGAAGGGGGGAGATGACCGAACCGGGGAATATGACGCCGTCGCAGGGTGGTGGAAGCCCGCGCCGGACCACGAGGGCCCGTGGACGTGGGGAGAGGTCTCGGGGATCGCAGTGGACAACCCGGACCGGATCATCGTGGCCGTGTGGGGAGACCGGAATGCGGAAGGGGAGGAGCGGGAAGGAAGCACGAATTACCTCGTCGCAGTCGATCGAAACGGGAACATCATCGAACGGTGGACGCAGTGGGACTCGATCCTGAACCGGCCTCACCAAGTCTACATCAGCCCCTACGACCCGGAGCGTCACGTATGGGTCGTCGAGCGGGGCGGACGGGGCGTGAACATGCAGATCCTCAAGTTCACGAACGACGGCAGCGAGCTGGTAATGCGCCTCGTCGATCCGGACCACCCCACGAGCCGCGACGAGGCACGGGCGAACCCGCACCCGGGCCCCTACACATACGGGGATCCTGCCGTGCTGGCCTTCCTGCCGGACGGCAGCTTCTACCTCGGCGACGGGTACTGGAACACCCGCATCGTCAAGTACGACGCGAATGGGGAGTACCTGCTCGAGTGGGGGGAATTCGGGAGCGGCCCCGGCCAGTTTGACCTCGTGCACGGCGTGGCCGTGGACCGGGACCGGCGCGTCTACGTGGGAGATCGCACGAATAATCGCATCCAGATTTTCACCGAGAATGGCGAGTTTATCGAGGAGTGGCCGGACGTCTCCGACCCGGTTGGCGTCTATGTGGATGAGAACAACTCGATCTGGGTGATCTCCGCGACGCTGAATCGGCTGCTCAAGTACAACCGCGACGGAGTACTCCAATATCACTGGGGCGCATTCGGCGGAACGAGGGGCGGCTTCCCGGGTGGACTCTCGCGTCCACACCAGATCGACGTGGACCAGGCCGGGAACGTTTACGTCGCGAGTTGGGACGGCGGGTGGGCGAACAAGTTCGTTCCGAAGCCGAACGCGGACCCGGACAAGCTGATCGGGCGTCCGCTCGTCCTGTCGCAGTAGGGTGCGAGTGCACGGCTCCCGGGAGAGGCCGACGCGTGCGCGAGCGGCGCGGAGTCAGGCGGTTGCCCCACGGCTACCGGCCTGGGCGGGCTTTGGACTGCTCCATCGGTCGGCATCCGGGTCGCGCCACTCGAAACCGTCGCCGGGATGCGTCCCGGCAAATCGGGAACGTACGTACCGCGAGGCATCTTCCGATGACTCCAGACTCCACGGCCGCGCGCGGACCCCGGTAGCACCGATGCCGTATGGCCCCGTCACACGCTCGACGGCCGCAATCCTCCTCCTGGCGGCCGTCGTCGCCGCCTGCACGGAAGAGCCCCTCGTCGTGTTCATGGACTCGGCGCACCCGGCTCGCGTCTACGACGAAGAGACGCGGGGTGCCGGTCAGACGAATGCCGACCTTCTCGCCGAGTACTTCGGCGACCTTCCGATACGCCGGGTCAGCGAAGCGATCAGCCCGGCCTGGCAGCGGGATGCCGCCATCGCCGCTCTGGAACCGGACTTGGTCGTGATACACTACTCGGGGTTCCGTGAGGAGGACGGCACGGGACCGAGAGAACGGCTGCGGGACTTTCTCGCCCACTTCGGAGACTCGGAGACCGAGTTCGTGATCTACAGCCGGACCCGGGGCTCCGTGCTCGACGAGGCGGTAGGGGAGCTCCTCGCCCAGACCAGCGCGGAGCACCCTTCCCTCCTCTCGAGGGTCCACGTTTTCGGCTTGGACGATCACGGGGAACGGAGCTGGCTGAGTCCCCCGACGATCGAGGCGCTCAGGGAGAGCGTGGTGGAGGTCCTCGAACTCTGAACGATCTATCGCGTAGGACTCGGCCACCGAAGTGCGGGAGGCTCGCGCCCGGTACCCCACGCGAGCGCCCCCGCAGGCCCGGGGAGCACACGTCGCGTCGCGTCCCCTCGCCACGCCCCCCTTCCGAGGCCCCGCAAGGGTCCAACCCGCCGCTCGCTGGAGGTCGATGATGGAACACCGCTTCCGCCCTGCCCGATTCCCGCTCTGCCTCGCGATCCTTCTCGCCATCGGGAGTTCGCCCCTCGCCGCGCAGTCGGGCGCTACCGGGGGGGAGTGGCAGACGTACGGCGGTGATCTGGGGAACACCCGCTACGCGCCCCTCGACCAGATCGATGCCACGAACTTCTCGGATCTCCAGGTCGCCTGGCGCTTCAGCCCTGCGAATCTGGGCCCCTTCGCGGACTCCAACTATCAGGCGACCCCCCTGATGGTGGACGGGGTGCTGTATACGACCGCCGGGAGCCGCCGGAACGTCGTGGCACTCGACGCCGCGACGGGGGAGATGCTCTGGATGTACCGGATCGAGGAGGGTGAACGCGGGGCGAACGCCATCCGCCGCATGTCGGGCCGCGGGGTCGCGTACTGGACGGACGGAGCGGGGGACGAGCGGATCTTCCTCGTTACGATCGGCTATCAGCTCGTCGCCCTCGATGCGGAAACGGGACGCCCCGTCAGCGGATTCGGGACAGACGGGGTCGTGGATCTCAAGCTCGGAAACGATCAGGAGATCGACCTTGTATCCGGGGAGATCGGGTGGAACAGCGCGCCGATCGTTGCCCGCGACGTCGTCCTCGTGGGAGCCGCGCACCGGGGTGGATCGAGCCCCCCGAGCAGGGAGAACATCAAGGGGTACATCCGCGGATTTGATGTCCGAACCGGGCAGAGGCAGTGGATCTTCCACACGATCCCCCAGGTCGGCGAGTTCGGCCACGACACGTGGGAGGACGAATCCGCCGCGTACACGGGGAACACGGGGGTGTGGACCACCTTCACCGTGGATGAGGAGCTCGGGATCGTGTATCTTCCGGTCGAGATCCCGACAGGCGACTACTACGGGGGGCATCGGCCGGGCGGGAACCTCTTCGGCGAGAGTCTCGTCGCCGTTGACCTCGAGACGGGCCGCCGGCTCTGGCACTTCCAATTCGTCCACCACCCGATTTGGGACTACGACGTCCCCTGCCCGCCCATTCTCGTGGACATCACCGTCGACGGACGAGAGATCCAGGCGGTCGCGCAGCCGACGAAGCAGGGGTGGGTCTACGTCTTCGACCGGGTCACGGGGGAGCCGGTCTGGCCGATCGAGGAACGGCCCGTCCCGGCCGGAGATGTCCCGGGCGAATGGTACGCCCCCACGCAACCCTTCCCGACCAGGCCGCCGCCCTTCGAGCGGCAGGGCTTCCTCCTGGAGGAGCTCATCGACTTCACGCCCGAGCTCCGTCAGGAGGCGCTCGAGGTCGCCTCGCAGTACCGGACGGGGGCCGTTTTCACCCCCCCGATCGTCCAGGAAGAAGACGGGCTCCTCGGTACCCTCTTCGTTCCGAACGGGGCGAACTGGCCGGGCGGCTCCTTCGACCCCGAGACCGGCATCCTCTACGTGTACTCGCACACGCTCATGCGGGCCGTTGGGCTCGTCCGCGACCCGAACCGGTCGGACATGGACTATGTGCGGGGCCCGAGCGGACCGCTCACGGTCCAGGGGCTTCCACTCGTGAAGCCGCCCTGGGGCCGGATCACGGCAATCGACCTGAACGCCGGCGAGATCCTCTGGCAGGTGGCACACGGCGAGACGCCGGATTTCGTCCGGGATCATCCGGCACTCCAGGGAGTGGAGATCCCCCGGACGGGCCGATTCGCCTCGGCCGGAGGGAGCTCGGGGGGAATCGGAACGCTGACGACCCGGACGCTCGTCATCAGCGGCGAGGGCGGCACCTTCACGACGCCTTCGGGAGAGGTTGGCGCGATGCTTCGGGCCTACGACAAGGAGACCGGCGAGGAGCGTGGAGCCGCCTACCTCCCCGCCGCGCAGACCGGCTCTCCCGTGAGCTACATGCTGGACGGAAGGCAGTACATCGCCGTCGCCGTCGGCGGAAGCGGAGACCCGGCCGAGCTCATTGCCTTCACCCTCCCGTGAGGCGCCCCCTCTTGGAGGAGACGTCAGAGGGGCTCGTAGTTCCGGAGGGACGCCTCGCAGTCCACCGCCCCGAGTTCACCGGTGGCCGTCTGAAACGAGGTGGAGTCGCCCGGAGTGAAGACCTCGCCGCCGATCGCGTAGGTAACACGCGTGTCGACCGGGTTCCCCTCCGTGTCCCGCCAGGTCACCTCCACCTCGACGTAGCGGACGACCACGCCCCCGTTGTTTCGCACATACCCTTCGGCCCAAACGGAGTCACCGCTTTCTTCGCATGACACCAGCGTCACCGGCAGGTTGGAACCGGGAGCACGCCGCGAGTCGGTGCCCGCTCCCGGGGCAGCCGCGCCCCCTTCCCCTTCCGCGTCTGGAGGAGAGCCGGACCGGAAGAGAAGGAACAACGCGGCGGCGAGAACCGCTGCGCCGAGGAGTACCCAGCCGGCCGCCGAGCGGGCGGGGGGGCCGGAGCGAGTCGCTGAGTCGGGGGAAGGGCGTCGAACCATCGTCGGCAGGGGCCACCGGCCATGAAACCTCGTCGCTCGGCTCATGCGGGCGAGTCCGACCGCATGGACGTCCGGGAACGTGCGTCCCACGCCCCCGGCGAGCAAGGGCTTCCTTCGCCCGCAGGACGCCAAACCGAAGGCGCATCAGAGCGGCGGGCAGTCGCCACACACCTCGCGCGGAGCCGAGTCCGCGGACGCCATGACCGATAAACCCCAAGGGGCGGCCGGGCCCGCCCCCGCCAAGCGGCTCCTTCACCTCGCAGGAGGCCCGGTCGTCCTCCTCGCCCTTCTCCTCCTCCCCGTGGCTGAGCTCTCCTTCGAGGCCCGCGGCGCGATGGGGCTCCTTGTGTGGATGGCGTGGTGGTGGATCGCCCGCCCCGTGCACCTCGCGGTGACGGGTCTCCTTCCGCTCGCGGTCACGGCCCTTCTGGGGCTGGCTCCGATGGATCAGGTCGCCTCCTCCTACTCACAGGACACGATCCTCCTCCTCCTCGGCGCCAACATCCTGACCAGCGTGTGGAGGCGGTGGGGGCTCGACCGCCGGATCGGCCTCGCTTCGCTCCTCGGCGTCGGGAGCAACACCACCCGGCAGATCCTGGTGTGGTTCCTGGTGAGCGCCGTGCTCTCGGGGATCCTCCCGAACACGATCGTCGCGGCCACGATGATCCCGATCGTGGTTGCCATGCTGCGTTCGGTCGGGATCGAGGATCTGTGGGAGAGCCGCGTGGGGAGCGTGCTCGTCATCGCGGTGGCGTGGGGCACAAGCGCCGGGGGCGCGGCAACCCCGCTCGGCGGGGCCCCGAACCTTCTTGCCGTCGGCCTCATCGAAGAGTCCGTAACCGGCCAGGAATTCCTCTTCCTCAGCTGGATCACGCGCCTGGCCCCGATGACGGCCGTCGTCATCGTCCTGATGTTCCTCTTCCTCCGCTTCGCGATGCGCCCCGATGTCGCGGAGCTCCCGGGCTCGAAGGAGTTCGTGCAGGGCGAGTTGGCAGCGCTCGGGCCCATGCGGAGCGAGGAGAAGTGGGGCCTTCTGCTCTTCCTCGCCGCCGCGGCACTCGCCTTCGGGCGGCCCCTCTACTCCGGCCTCCTCCCGGGCCTCACACCGGCCTTCGCCTTCGTTGCGATGGCGGTCGCGAGCTTTGCGGTCCGTACGCGGGAGGGTGCCCTCATCACCTGGCCCTTCGCCCAGAAGCACATGCACTGGGGGCTCTTCTACCTCTTCGCAGGCGGGATCGCGCTTGGCCGGATCCTCGGCGAATCGGGCGCGGCCGCGAGCTTCGCGGACGCCCTCGTGCCGTACGCGGGCTCCGGCGGTTTCGTGGCGATCCTTGTCTTCGCTCTGCTGACGATGATTCTGACGCAGGTCACGAGTAACACGGCAGCCGTGGCGATCGTGGTTCCAGTAACGATCAGCACCTTCCAGTCTCTCGACCTGGACCCGCTCCCCTTTGTCTACATCGTCGCGGCGGTCGCGAACTGCGGATTCGTGCTCCCTTCCTCGGCGGGCGGCCCCGCCGTGGCCGCGGGGTACGGCGTCCATCTCCCGACGATGGCCACGAAGGGGCTCCTCGCCTCCCTAATGGTGCTCGTGACGCTTGTCACCCTCGGATACGCGCTGGCCCGGTGGTGGCCGGGGTTCGGAGGCGCGTAGGGCGATAGTGGCCGAGGCCGCCCGGTCTCGCTCTCCCCAAAGGCGGTCGAGCCGGGGCATTCGGCCTCGCCGCAGGGGAGTGCGCCGCAGAGCCACGTACCTGCGCCAGCTGCGCTGAAGGACTTCGCCAGCTGGTACGAGCACGCTCCGCACGGTACACTAGCGGCCGAACGCCCTGCCTCTTTGTGACTTCGGTGTGGTCAGGCACGCCCCCCACCAGGACCGTTTGCGGTGAAGCTGACGATCATCGTTCCCGCCTTCAACGAAGAGGCCTACCTCGCGCCGACGCTGGACGCGGTCGGAGCCGCCGCAGACCATCTGTGCGCTCGCTCGGACACCGATGTCGAGATCATCGTCGTAGACAACGACAGCGAGGATGAGACCGCCTCCGTCGCCCGGGACAAGGGAGCGATGGTGGTTCATGAGCCCGTGCGGAACATTGCGCGAGCCCGCAACACCGGGGCGCGCCATGCCGCGGGGGACGTGTTTGTCTTTGTTGATGCGGACGTGGTCGTGCCGTGCTCGCTGCTCCACGCGATCCACGTGACGATGAGCGATCCTGCGTGCGTCGGAGGCGGCGTGGATGTCGACTACGAGCCGCGACGTCCGTTCGTCAGGGTCTACCTGCGTGCGTGGCGGCTCCTCGGCCGCCTCGGGGGGATGGTCCAGGGCGCGACGCAGTTCTGTCGCAAGGACATCTTCGAACAGGTCGGAGGCTACGACGAGAGAGCCTGGATCGGCGAGGATGTGGACTTCTACTGGGCACTCTCGAAGTTGGCAAAGCAACAGCATCGCACGATCCGGTTCCTGCGGAATCTGCGCGTGCAACCCTCCTGCCGACGCTTTGACAAGTGGCCCCTGTGGCGTATCCTGCTCTGGACCAACCCCCTCTTCATCGCGCTGTTCCGGCGCTGGAAGGCCGTCTGGACGGGCTGGTACTCAGATGCGGTGCGCTAGCCGCGAAAGCCGAGCCGCCGCAGGAAAAGTGGAAGCGATGAAGGCCAGCCTCTTCGCCTGACGGCTGTCGGTCATGGTTGTCTTCCGGCGCGCCTTTCCGTGGAACCCCTGGCGCCGGGCGCCGCGTCGATCTCGGCGAACGGCCCCAGCTAGCGTCCGTGTGTCCCAGGGTGCCGGCCGCTGCACCCCTCGGCTACCCTGCGCCGATCGGACTCCCCGGCGCCAGGATTTGAACTACGGGCTGGCCGGTGCCAGTCGGGTGTTCACGTACGTGATCGACCCGTCGATCCGACTGAACCAGTGTGGCACTCCAGCCGGGATCACCACGAAGTCACCGGGCCCGACTCGCCGCTCCTCGCCACCCCGGATGCCGGCCGGTCGATCCTGGGGGTCGACGAACGTGCCTCCAGCCATGAACGTGCCACCGCCATCGATAATCTGATAGATCTCATCGCGGTCGGTGTGGACACTTGCGTTGTTAGGCTGCGAGGCGAACCGACGCCGCACCATGATCTCCGGTGCAAAGTCTCCGGGATCTGAAATCGACAAACTCGCACCGCCTCCGCCCGATTCACCCTGTTCGTCCAACAGGGCTTCGATCTCGGCGATGGATGTGTACATGGCGGTACGCTGGAGATCCTGCGTACCCACGGCCTCAGTCGAAACCACAGACAGAACCGTTGCCAGGATAGCTGCTGTCAACAAAGTCGTTCGCATCGACCAGCCACCTCCCTCGCAGTGAGTTCCACAGCTCCTTTCCCCCTAACACGTAGCGGTTTTTTCCCTGCCCCGCATGTCGATGCGGAGCACCGTTGCCGTCGGGCGTCGGCGTCCCGCGTCCGCTTGCCTTCAGGCTCATGCCCGCATGCGGCAAGTGCCAGTGCCCGGGCGACCTGCCGTACTTCGGCAATCCGGGACTACTTCGAATTGGCCATGGGCACGTGAACAGTTTGATCCGTAGGGGGCCAAGATGCGTCCTTCGAACAGATGGAATGGCGGGTCGGTCATCTGTGGAGAGCGCTGACGAGACACAAGAGTTGAGGTGACTCGATAGCTCGTCCCGGGCCTTGGCTTGCCCGTGGCGCCACATCAACTCGAGGCACCGGCGGACGCTATGCACCAGTCGGTCCCGGTAGTGGAGCGCAGGCCCGCACGGCGGGTCGAACTTGCAGCGTGCTTCCCGCCAAATCTAGTATGGCGTTGGATGTTGATGTGGGTGCGCCAGCGACGGGTTCCCAGGGCCGATCGTTCGATCGGTGATCGGCGTGACCATCTCGTAACGAAACGGAGGGGCCCATGGAAACCCAAGCCAGACAAAGAGGAATCTTGCCCAGCATCCGCGGCGCCCTCGCTCTACTCATGGCCATATCGGCGCACCCTCAGGCCTCCGCTTCGGCGCAGGAGGCCTCGTACTTGTCGTTGCAAGCGGACCAGGGCGAGCAGCTTTACCAGGCGGAGTGCGCTTCCTGTCACCGCGGGGACCTCGGCGGCGACGGCGACGCTCCGCCGCTGACCGGACCTGGCTTCCGAAGCAGCCGCGGGAGCCGACCGGCAGCCGTGGTTGCGGGGTTCATCCGCACGACGATGCCCCCCGGCCTGGAGGGTTCGCTGACCGAGGGCGAGTACCTCGCCATCACCGCCTACATCATGCGTCAGAACGGGATCGAGCCCGGCGCCACGGACCTGAGCTTCGACTCGGATGGGGGGCTCCTGGGGCCGGTCGCCGAGATTATCGACGACATCCCACCCCGGCCCGGACGCCCCGCCAGGATCCCGTCCCCCTGGGGTCGAGACGCTCCGCCCGAGAACGTCGGTGAGATCTCCTCGACCGCGACCGGCGTCACCCGCACCTACACGCGGATCGAGCGCTTGAATCCTGTCTCCGACGCCGAGCTCCAGAACCCGTCCCCCGGCGAGTGGATCAACCCGCGGCACAATCTCATGTCGTGGGGCTACAGCCCGCTGGACCAGCTCAACACGGAGAACACACACCTCCTCGAGCTGGCCTGGGTGTGGGGGATGGAGGACGGCATCCGGGGCCAGCCGACCCCGATCGTGCGCGACGGGATCATGTACCTTCCCAACTGGGGCAACGTGGTGCAGGCCCTGGACGCGGCCAACGGCGACCTGCTCTGGGAGTACCGCCGCGACTTTGGTCCGGACGGGCCGTACGGCCGAGGCCGCTCACGGACCCTGGCGATCTGGGAGGACATGGTCTTCATGGCCACCAGCGACGCCTACCTGCTCGCTCTGGACGCCCGGACGGGGGTGGTTCGCTGGGAGACGGCGCTCGCCGAGCCGGGCAACCGCCACGAGAACTCGACCGGGCCGATCATCGCGAACGGCAAGGTGATCAACGGCGTCAACGGGTGCGGCAGATCGGCGTGCTTCATCACGGCGCACGATGCCCGCACGGGACGGGAGCTCTGGAAGCGATACACGATCGCGCGGCCCGGTGAGCCCGGCGGCGATACCTGGGGTGGCAAGCCCTGGGAGGAGCGCAATGGCGGCGAGGTCTGGAACCTCGGCAGCTACGATCCGCAGCTTGGGCTGGTCTACTTCGGTGTCGCCCAGGCGAAGCCGTGGGCGGCCGTGACCCGGGGCGTAGCAATGGCCGACTCGGTGCTATACACCAGCTCGACGCTGGCGCTTGACGAGAATACCGGTGAGATCGTGTGGTACCGATCCCACGTGCCGAACGAGTCCCAGGACATGGACGAGGGGATGGAGCAAATCCTCATCGATATCACTGGGATTCCCGCGCTCGTGACCGCCGGCAAGCACGGCATCCTCTGGATGCTGGACCGCCGCAACGGACGATTCCTCGACCTGAAGGAGATGGTCTACCAGAACCAACTGGAGATTGAATACGAGACCGGCGCAGTCCAGTACCGGCCGGACATCCGGGACGCGCAGCTCGGGCGGTGGCTGTCGGTGTGCCCCTCGACGGCCGGCGGGAAGAACTGGCACAACATGAGCTACCACCCGGGCGCCAACCTCATCATCGCCCCGTTGGCCCAGACCTGCATGGACATCGTCCACCGTGAGACCGGGTCGAGTCGGGTGTGGATGGAGATGCCGGAGACCGACGGTCTGTTCGGGAAGCTCGGGGCCTTCGACGCCCAGACGCTGGAGGAGGTCTGGAGCGTCGAACAGCGGGAGTCCTTCCTTACCTCCGTGCTCACCACCGCTGGCGGGCTCGCCTTCGTCGGTGACTACGACCGCTGGATCCGCGCCTACAACGTGCAGACCGGCGAGAAGGTTTGGGAGAGCCGCCTAGGCACCGCCGTCCAAGGCACTCCCATCACCTACTTGGTGGACGGGGTGCAGTACCTCGCGGTGCCGACTTCGGTGGTCGGTGGAAGTCCTTGGAGGATTCCCACGTTTCTCGCGCCCGATCTCCACATTCCGTCCGGCGAGCGACACAACGCGATGTATGTCTTCAGGCTTGGCAGGCGTTAGGACCGGACCTCGAAGCTCCAAGGCCGGCGCCCGGAGCGACCGGACGATTCTTCCCAAGCCGCCGCGGCAGGCCGACGGCAGCTATGAGTGGATGCTGACCGGCGACGCACCCGCCGGTAGCGGGGCAGGTCAGCTGCCGCGTCCGGGCACCGGTGTCCGTACTTGAAGCGTGAGAGCCGGCCTGGCACCGGCCCCCGCGCAGGTAACCCTACAGCCCCGTTCGCAGATACCCCCGGATCGCCGACACCGCGCGCTCGACGTCGGTGTGCGAGTTGTAGAAATGGGGAGAGAGGCGCACGCCGGGGCGGTCGTTCCCCCCGCGCGCTGCGGCCACGATGCCGTCCTCTTCCAGCGCCCCGACCACGGCACCGGGCGGGAGGTCGCCCGGCCGGAATGTGACCACGGCCGCGCGCCGCGAGGGCTCCTGCGAGGTCCACATGTGAACGCCCTCCAGCACCGAGAGCTCCTCGACCAGCGCGGTCGCTAGCTCGCGGCTCCGGGCTTCCACCTCGGCCATCGTGATCTCCTGCAGGAACTCGATCTGCGCACCGAAGGCGCGGATGGCCGGCTCGTCGCGCTGGCCCATCCCCTCGTGTGTGCGCGCGAGTCCCCGCGATCCGGCGGAGGCGCTGTACATGGTTGGCCAAAAGCGCTCGTGGACGCCGGCGTTCACGTACAGCACCCCGGTTTCCTTGGGGCCGCAAGGCCATTTGTGCGCGCTCCCGCTATAGAAGTCGGGCTGCACCTCGGAGAGGTCGATGTCGAAGAGGCCGAAGGACTGGGCGCCGTCCACGACCGAGAGGACGCCGTGCTCCCGCGCCAGCGCGCACAGCTCGCGCGCGGGGAAGAGGTCGCCGGCGGTGTTGGTCAGGTGGGTGAAGGAGATCACGCGCGTATTCGGCGTGATGGCCTCGCGGAACGCCTGCACGTAGAAGTCGGCTCCGGGGTGCGGGCTCAGCGGTTCGATCTCGCGCACCGCGTAGCCGAAGCGCTCGCCCTTGGCCTTCCAGGCGAGGTTGTTGCTGGGGTGGTTGTCGCGCACGATCACGACTTCGTCGCCCTGTCCCAGCTGGAGGCCGGTCGACACCCAGTTGTTGGCCTCGCTGGTGTTCCGGGTGACGAGGATCTCCTCGGGGGTGACGCCCAGGAATTCAGCCAGGCGGTCGCGGGTCGGCTCCTTCACCCCGCGCATGGCGTCCCGGAAGCTCGGCACCGGCTCGCGGTCCATCCGCTCCGTGTAGTCGTAGACCGCCTGCAGGGTGCTCGCGGGCGACGGGCACAGGTTGGCCGCGTTCATGACGGACAGCTCGGGCGGCATGAGGAAACGCGCGCGGACCTCGTCCCAATCCACCACTTGGCCCGCTCCGGTGCGCCGGGCGAGCGGTGCGGAACGCAGCTGGCGCCGAAGCCCCTGCAGGGCAGGATGGGTGAGGAGGGCAGCCGATCCTCCGGCGGCGAAGAGTCGCGCGAAATCGCGGCGGTTCATGGATGAAGGAGGCATGGGAACTCGCGGTCGTGGGGTTCAACCAAGTCTGCCGAATAGTACGTCCGCCCCGCCCCGGGTGTACAGTTGCCGCTCCCACTGGCGGGAGCCATTTTCCGGCTCTTCGCCAAACGCTGCAGCCAGAAGGGCTCGAGATGAGATCGTGAAGAGTCGGGGACTCGTACGCAGGGAGGGGCGCCTGCGCACGGCGTGCGTCCGTGCGGCCGTGGCCGGGCTCGTGGCAGTGCTCTGGCTCGAGCCGGCGTCCGCGCTCCAGACGAGCCGGCAGCTCTACACGGTCTCCGCGGTGCGGGTCGACGAGGCGCCGGTGCTCGACGGAGTTCTGGATGAAGCCGTCTGGCTGCGTGCCGCGGTCATCGACCAGTTCGTGCAACAGGAGCCCGACGACGGAGCGCCTGCTACTGAGCGAACCGAGGTCCTGATCCTCTACGATGCGGAAAACCTGTACATCGGCCTCCGCGCCTATGACTCGCAGCGGGGGGGCATCGTTTCCACCGAGATGCGACGCGATTCCGAGCGGATTCTCGACGAAGACAACTTCCAGATCATCCTAGACACGTTCAACGACTCCCGATCCGGGTACATGTTCGTCACGAGTCCCCTGGGCGCCAAACTTGAGCAGCAGATTTCCAACGAGGGCGGCGACAGTGCGCGGAGGCAGGGCGGCGGGAGCGGAACCGGCAACATCAACCGGGACTGGGACGGGGTCTGGCATGTATCCGTTGGCCGGCTAGAGCAGGGCTGGACCGCCGAGATCACCATCCCGATGGTCACGCTCCGCTTTCCGGCATCGGAGAGCCAAGCGTGGGGCCTCAATTTCATGCGGAACATCCGCCGCAAGAACGAGCAGGTCTTCTGGGCGCCGATTCCGAGGGCGTTCGACTTGGCTCGTGTCAGCCTGGCGGGAAGCCTGACGGAGCTGAGTTCGTTGAGCCGTGGGCTCGATCTGCGAGTCAAGCCGTTCGCGGCTGGCGGGGGAAAGCGCACGCTTGCCGATGGGACTTCGAGGCAGGGCGACATCGGAGTGGACGTGAAGTACGGCGTGACGGCGGGCCTCAATCTTGATCTGACGCTGAACACCGACTTCGCGCAGGCCGAGGTCGACGACGAGCGGGTCAACCTGACGCGCTTTCCGCTGTTCTTCCCTGAAAAGAGGGACTTCTTCCTGGAGAACGCGGGTCAGTTCGTCTTCGGGGCCACGGCGAGCAACAGCCAGTTGGCGGACCTTTTCTTCTCTCGCCGGATCGGACTCTCCGATTCGGGCGAACACATCCCGATCCTCGGCGGAGCCCGGCTGACGGGGAAGATCGGCCCGAACAGCATTTCGATGCTGGATGTCCAGACTGACGAGGCGTTCGGCGAGCCGGCCGAGAATTTCCTCGTTACGCGTTACTCCCGGGACGTCTTGGCCCGCTCCCGTGTCGGAGCCATCTTCGTCAACAAGGCCGCGACGAGCGGCGACCACTTCAATCGTACCTACGGGGCGGACCTGTCGTACGCGCCCCACCCTGCCATGACCGTCAGCGGCTTCCTGGCGCAGACGAGGAGTCCGGGAGTGTCGGGCGACGACTGGGGCGGGTATCTGAACGCGACATGGAGAGACGCGAGATGGAGGATCTACGGGGAGATCGCCGATTTCCAGGAAGACTTCAATCCCGAAGTGGGGTTCATCCCGAGACCGGGTGTCCAGATGCGGAAGATCCACTTCGAGCGGAACCCCCGCCCTGGCCGGTTCGGGATTCGCATGCTCGAGCCCCAGATCAACTTCCGGTTCGTGGAGGATCAGACCGGCCGTCTGCTGACGCGACAGAATCACAACTTCTTTGCGGTACACTTCGATAACGGCGCTAGGCTGAGCTTCATCTTCAACCGCTGGTTCGAGCGGCTCGATGAGCCGGGTCGGCTCGGAAACGGCGTAGAGATTCGCACCGGTGCATACAGGTTCCGTGAGTTTCGGGCCTCCTACAGCAGCAATCCGGCCCGCCGGATCTACGGGGCGATCTCCTACGGGCCTCAGGGCTTCTTCGACGGAACTCGCACGGACGTCAGCGTGCGGACGGGCGTTCGTTTGACCGACCGGTTGTCGGCCGAGGGATCGTATTCGCGCAATGACATCGATCTTCCCGTGCCTGACGGGGCCTTCGTCACTTCCGTGGCTTCACTCCGCATCGATTACGCACCCTCGCCCACGATCTCGCTTCGGACGCTGACGCAGTACAACTCGCTCACGGATCAGTGGAGCACGGCGGCCCGGTTCCGCTACACCTATATGCCGGGGAGCGACCTCTACATCGTCTACGACGAGGTTCGGCGGGACGGAAGAGGGTTCACCGAAATTCAGGATCGCCAGCTGATTCTGAAGGCGACCTACCTGATCTCGAGGTAGCGGATGGGCAGCGAAACCGCACCCAAGCAGTGCTCCGGAGTGTCATAGCCCGTTCCTTCGCCGGAGGAACCCAGTCCAATGACCCGGGAGACCAAGGAGCAACTAGAAGCGGCTCCATTCGGCACTGGGCTACTCAGGGAGTCCAGGGCCCGGGGACCGAAGGGAGCGCCGTTCAAGATCCTGACGGTCACGCGAAACGGGGGGGTACCGCACGCGAGCTGGCCATCGAGAATGGCCTGATTCCCGAACAGCACATCAGGTCGCCGCCCGCCTCCAACGCTCCCAACTCGCTACGACACAGCCATCTATCGGGCTTGCCCGGAGGGAGCGCTAACGCCTGCTTCAAAGGGGGCAGCTTCGGGGGTTTACCTCCGGACTGCTTGGGACATCCTAACAGTACATTGGCGCCCCGAGGGTAGGTGCATCATCCTTGTTCAAACGCAACGTCGAGCGGAATTCCCTCGCGAAGTTTGTAGAGTCGCATGACCAGCCAAATGATTGAGTTCGCCGGGGCGGTTCGGGCGTCAACAGTGAGGCGCCTGCTGCTCGTCCCGCCAGGAGCCGAAAACTGGCGAATTGATCCGGCGGCCATGAGTTTCGCGGATACGGCGCATCACCTGGTCGACTCTGACCGATGGCTCTACGACGCTCTGACAGCCGAGACCTTCGCCGGTTAGGACCGGTAGTGGGGCCAAATAACGCATGAGTATCGAGGGTACGCGACCCGACCGGGATACCCCAGGGGGTCGGACCTAGCCGAGAAGAACCCAAAAGCGTCCAAGATCGGTGCGCATTACTTCGCCGGCACTACAGGCTCCCCGCATTGTGGACATCGGACATTCTGATTCCATGACCCGATCTCTTCCGGAACCCCGGCGTGCAAGTTGGCGGACCGCGTCGCTTCCGAGCGAGCCCGTACCACCCAAGCACAGGAAGATGTGAGAACTCATGGCACCGACGAATTCCGGCTTGTTTGACCAAGCCAAACTAACGAAGGGTCAGATCCGCAAACTGAACGCGCTCCGCAAGTCCGTCGGCAACAAGATCGGGGACAAGGCGTTTGCCAACTGGCTCGCCAAGCAGTCGGCCGATCATCGGGACAAGAATGCGGACTTAATCACCGACGCGCTCTGGCCCCTCGTGCAGGCGCGGAAGCTGGCGATCCCGCGGCGTGGCTACCTGGTGAAGCGCGGCCGCGGGCGGCTCATTGTCGAGCGCGTCAATCCGTAAAGCGCGGCTAGGGGTGCCCCCCGGGGGCATGCCTGCTTGACGACTTCTTTCAGGCTCGCGTATCTTTTCCCGAAGTGCTTGAGGAAATCCCAGCGGTGCCCTGATGTCGACGGCGTCTCTCATGTGGAATCAGCGCAGAGTTCGAGTACTCGCCTTCGCGCTCTTCGAGTGCAGTGTGTTCGTCGCCGTCCCGGCGGCGGATGCGGTGCACGAGGTGCAGGATGTCCAGCTGCATGTGGGGGGCTACGAGTGGTGTAGCCCCGGCCACAACCACCTCAGTTCCGGGCACAACGAGTTTCACTGCGAATTTGCGCGCGCCCTCTTCATGGGCGTCGCACACGCTCACGTTCTTCCGAGCTTGCGGCCCGTCACCGAAGTGCGGGCCGTCCCACCGACGGGGAACCCTCTTGGAAGCGAGCCTGTCCTTTCTGGCGGGCTGGGTCCGCGGCCACCTCCCGTCGCCTGACGTCCTCCGGATCCCCATAGCATCTTCGCCCGTCTGGGTCCGCTCGGCTGTGATGCGGCTGAGCTAGGACGCAGGTGACCTCGCGCCCGACTGCGGGTGGGAGAGCAGGCGATCGACCAACCGGTAGTGCGGGTCAGGCATGACGAAACAACACATCCCGCCAATGCCCCGCTCCAGGGCCGGCTCGCGGTCGGCTATTCGCCGGTGGACTTGTTCGTGGAGCCCGAGGCGCGGGTGGCGGCGCGTCAGGAGCGGACGGGGATATTCGAGCGTCCGACCGATAGATATGCGGTGTTCGATCTCTTGGGAGGGGTGCGCCCACGCTCGACGGGGGGCTCCACGTCGTGACGCTCCGGTTCAAGAACCTTGGCGATACCGAATACAGAAACCATCTGTCGCGGGTGAAGGAGATCATGCCCGGGGCCGGGAGAGCGCTGAGCGTCTCTTACCGGGTCGTTCTAATGCCGGCGTGCTCCGTCTGCCAGCGACATGAGATGAAACGAAAAACGACAATGGAGAAAGACAACAATGAAGTTTATTCACCAGATCGGAGCGAAGATTCCGGTGTCACTCACGGTCATCGGCACGGTGATCCTCGCGGCTTGCGGAGATAGCACGACCGAGCCTCACGAGGAACACGGCGAAGAGGTCGAAGGCGTTCAGCTCGTCCTGAGCGGACGGACGATCGCCACCTATGACGGAGATTCCGGCAGGTGGACCGGGGAGTTGGAGGTGGCGGTCGGGGAGGAAACGGCCCACATCGCTGTTCAGTTCGTGGACCATGACGGCGACGCCGTCTCGCTGGACGATGACTTCTACCTCGGCGTCGAGATTGCAGACGAGTCCATCGCGGAATTTGAACAGGACACTCCCGGAGAGTTCGGCGGTCACCTCCACGGGAAGGCTGAGGGTGAGACCGAGGCGGTGTTCAGCCTGGAGCACGGAACCGTGGGGTCCGGCCACGCAGACTTCGTCACCGCGCCGGTCCATGTACATGTAGAGCCTTAGCGTCCGCGGAAGACGGCGAGTTTGCCTTTCGAGGCACGCGACAGCGGCCAAGCCGGTCCTGCGATAGGGGATCGGCTTGGCCGCTGGGCTGGTAGCCGCCTCGGTCTCCGGCAGGGGCTGATCGCTGGGCGGCGAGCGGATGCGCCGACTGCTCGAGAGGCACCGGATCGCGGCCGTGCCGCACGGATTCCAGTCGAGCTTCCGGGATTGGGTGGCCGAGGAGACGGATCATCCTCGCGAGGTGGCGGAGGCTGCCCTGGCACACAAGGTCCCCAACCAGATCGAGGCAGCGTACCGGCGCTCGGACTTCTTCGAGCGCCGACGCCGACTCATGGACGATTGGGCCGCGTACCTCGCCGGTGGAAGTCGCAAGCCATAGGTTGCAGCCCGCCGTCACGGCACCGCAGGCGCATCCTGATATGGAAGGGCCATCTGTCAACCGTTGGGGTTGAGGTTGTTGAGATGAGCCGAGGGAAGAAGCCGCCCGAGGTTCGCTTCGACGGTGAATCCTCCTGATATACGCCGGTTAGCCGAGAGCCAGAGCGGCAAGAACTCGGATTCGTCTGGAGCTGGCTCGATCTAAGTCGCGTGGGTCTCGGGTCCGCTGCCGGTCCTGGCCACATAGTCTGCTTGAGCGTTCTCCTGCCGTGCCTCGGACGACCTCTTTAGCGCGAAGCTGCTGTGCATAAAGATGGATCGTGGAACGGCTGTAGCCGCGCGCGTAATAGCCGGCGATAACCTGATCGATCAGGGAGATCTCGACCGACGCTAAATCAACACCCTTCTCGTCCAACCAGATGAAGAAGCGATCAACTGTTTGGCAACGGCCCTCAATCGTCGCATCGGACCATCCGCGCTCGCTGGACATCCGAGCCGCAAAATCGGCGACCTCCCGTGTATGGCTGTGGGTCGCAACTTCGGGCTCCTCAAGCCAACCGAGAAAGCGCAACCATCGCTCCGCATAGCTGAAGAATCGTCGGCGAGCGCGCGTCCGTGATTTGCGCTCTTCGGGCGACGACCATTGCCTGAACCCGGCTTCAATCCTGCACAAGTTTGTACAGAGATGGTAATGACCTGACAGTCGGCCACGAGAGAGGACGGTGGCCAACCGCCCTCGCCGGAGCTAATTGAGAGATGTCAAAGTCACTCACTTAGCACGGGAGAGAAGATGACCACCGTCCAGAAAGAAAAGATAGCGCGTCGCAAGCTGAGTCTGCTACAGCTGGCCCAGGAGCTCGGCAACGTGAGCAAGGCGTATGTGGACGCCCCCTTGTTGGCAAGCCTGACTTCGAACCGAGGTTGGTGGCATTCAGGTCAGGTACTGTCGTATGTGCGTCTATGGACGCCCCCGATAACGCAAGCATTTCTTCGAACGGCTGGATGCATGTGGTCAGGTGCTGTCGTCTATCCGGCCTGTTGGTGCAGCCTGTGGTGTCCGAGGCTGCTGGCCCATATGGAGATACGCGGACCGGGTCCAAATCGGCCTCGCAGGCTTGAAAGCCTTCACACATACCCTGGTTTTCCCGATCCCGTCTCATTGACCGTTTGCCCCTACCCGTTCGTCGTCCTGCCCACATCTCCCGACAAGCTTCTCCACCCGTTTGCCGTCCGCTGTCAGGCGGCGGCGTGAGCCCGGTAGATCTCCTTCTGCGTCGTCAGCGCCCAAACGATGCGCGCCGTCCTGTTGGCCAGCGCCACCGCGACCAGCATCCTCGGCTTGCGCGCCAACATCCTGGCCAGCCAGGGATCGGTCGTCTTGCCGTGTCGGACCGCGGAATTGACGACCGACATGGCGCCCGTGATCAAGAGTCGCCTGAGATCGCGCTGGCCCATCTTCGATATCCTGCCCAGCCTTGGCTTGCCTCCGGTCGTGTGTTGCCGCGGCACCAGGCCGAGCCAAGCCGAGAAGTCGCGCCCGCGCCGGAAGCTCTCCATCGGTGGCGCGAAGGCCTCGAGGGCCAGCGCGGTGATCGGTCCGATTCCCGGGATCGTCATCAGCCGCGCCGTCTCTTCGTCCTGCCGTGCGCACGCCCGGAGCTTCCTGTCCAGTCCGTCGATCTTCTCATCGAGCTCATCGATCCGCTCGAGCAGTAGCCTGCCCAGCTCGAGGACCGGCTCCGGCAGGGGGGAGTCCGGATCCTCAAGCACCCCGGTCAGCCGCCTGAGCTGGGCGGTGCCCTGCGGAGCCACGACGCCGAACTCCGCCAGGTGACCCCGAAGCGCATTGATCGACTGGGTCCGCTGACGCACCAGAAGGTCTCGCGTGCGAAAGAGCATCCCCCGCGCCTGCTGCTCTTCTGTCTTGACCGCCACGAAGTGCATGGTCGGACGCTGCGCCGCTTCCGAGATCGCCTCCGCGTCGGCCGCGTCATTCTTGTGCCTCTTGACGAACGGCTTCACGTAGATCGGCGGAACCAGCCTCACCTCGTGGCCGAGCGTCATGATCTCCCGGCCCCAGTAGTGCGCACTGCCACAGGCCTCCATCGCCACCACACAACGGGGCTGCGAGGCGAGAAAACTCAGCACCTTCCCCCGGCTCAGCCTCTTCCGGTACGCCACCGACCCGGCAGGCGGGTTGCCCAGCGAGGAACTCGAGCAGCTTCGAGCGCGTGAGCTACTTGCGCAGCACAGGCTCACCGTCCGCCGTAGCCCCGTGCAGCTGGAAGTACCTCTTCGAGATGTCGATGCCGATGATGCTGACCACCTTGCCCATGGATCCCCCCTCTCGTTGCGCGAACGCACCCCGCGTGCGTTCTCCTCACCCGGCGCAAGCTGGCGCCCCCGGTCGGGGGGCGTCCACTCCATCGTGCCAGATCGTGGGCTACAGCAGGCAGCAGTTCTACGAGATCCGTCGCAACTTCCAGCTCTACGGGGCCGAGGGACTGATCGACCAGCTTCCGGGGCCGAAGGGACCGCACCCGAACCGAGTGGGCGAGAAGCGTGAGCTACTTGCGCAGCACAGGCTCACCGTCCGCCGTAGCCCCGTGCAGCTGGAAGTACCTCTTCGAGATGTCGATGCCGATGATGCTGACCACCTTGCCCATGGATCCTCCCTCTCGTTGCGCGAACGCACCCCGCTCGTTCTCCTCACCCGGCGCAAGCTCATCGTGGGCTACAGCAGGCAGCAGTTCTACGAGATCCGTCGCAACTTCCAGCTCTACGGGCCGAGGGGACCGCACCCGAACCGAGTGGGTAGAGGCGGCGATCCTGGCACACAGCCTGGAGTGTCCGGCGCAGGGAGCCCAGCGGGTCGCGGATGCGTTGCTGCTGGGAGGGATCCAGGTCAGCTCAGGGGGGGTGCGTGGGGTGTGGGATCGTCACGGCCTGACGACGAAGCACGAACGGCTGCTCAGGCTCGAAGAGACGGCGAGGGAACGGAAGCTGAAGCTGACCGCCGAGCAGATCGCGCTGCTGGAGCGCTTCAGTCCCGAGTTCCGGGAGCGCCACATCGAAGTCCACTATCCGGGCGACCTCGTGGCCGTGGACACGTTCTTTGTCGGAACGCTGAAGGGGGTCGGAAAGGTGTACCTGCAGACCGTGCTCGATTGCTTCAGCCGCTATGCCTGGGGCCGGTTCTACACGAGCAAGCTCCCGCTCACGGCGGTGCAGGTGATCCACAACGACGTGCTGCCCTTCTTCGAGGAGCACCGGGTCCGGGTGAAGACCGTGCTCAGTGACAACGGCCGCGAGTTCTGTGGCCGTCCGGACCGTCACCCCTACGAGCTCTTCCTTCAGCTCGAGGACATCGAGCACCGTACGACGAAGGTGGGCAGGCCCCAGTCCAACGGCTTCATCGACCATCCCACCGCGAAGCTCCTCGACGAGCACTTGAGGGTGAAGGGCCACACCACCTGGTACGAGACCGTCGAGGAGATGCAGACCGACCTGGAGGCCTACCTCGAGACCTACAACCGCAAGCGACCGCACCGAGGCCGAGCCATGGAGGGCCGTACGCCCTATCAGGTCTTCAAGGCCGGTCTCACCCACGCCAGGAAGGCCGCAAAGGCCAACAAGGAGGACGCCAACAAGAAGGCAGCCTAGACGCAGCTCCGGCGAGGGCCGACTGTCAGGTCATTACCATCTCTGTACAACAAGTTCAAGCCTTCGTCGTCTTGCAGGTCGAGCAGGCGCACCAGGTTCAGCTGATGGGCGGCAATCCTGCACAGCGTCTCGGGCTTGATACCGAGTTGCCCGCAATGAGCGAGATGGCTGAGCCGCTCCTTGAGCAATGGTGCAGAACGATATCGCTCAATCGCGGCCGGCCGGGTGAAGAGAAGCTCGAACATGATCCGGTCTCCTTGTTGTCGGAGCCCGGACCATGACACTGACCGCGCGTCAGAAGATTATGGTGCGGAGAACGCTGGAGAACCGCCCCTTACCATGGGGAAGCAGCGCCTCCGCATCATAATCCGCTGCGCAACATCTTACCGCCAATTGCAGATTTACGCGCGCTTCGGGGTCGAGCTGCACCGGGCGACGCTGGTCGACTGGGTCGGCAAGGCGTCGTTCCATCTGCGGCCCGTGGTGGACAGCCTGGCGGTGGAACTGAAGACGTCGGGGAAGCTGGGGGTGGACGAGACCACGGTTCGGGTTCTCGACCCGGGCCGGGGCCGGACGAAGACGGGCTACATGTGGACGATGGTGCGGGACGAGCGGCCGTGGTGCGGCGCGGACCCGCCGGGGGTCGTGTATCGCTATGCGCCCGGTCGCGGCGGCAAGCATGGCGAGACGCTGCTCGAGGGTTTTTCGGGACGGCGCAGATCGACGGCTATTCCGGGTACAACCGACTGCGCCGCCCGGACCGTCCGGACGGGGCGCTGACGCTCGCAGCCTGTTGGGCACATGCCCGACGCGGCCTGAAGGAAGTGTTCGACTCAAGCGGCTCGCCGATCGCGAAGGCCGGTCTGGAACGGGTCGCCCAGCTCTATGCGATCGAGAAGAAGATCCGGGGCGAGCCGCCGGCGACGCGCCAGGCGATCCGATGGACGGAATCGGCGCCGATCGTGAACGCCTTCGGGGTGTGGCTCGACGAGCAGCGCTCGCGCCTCTCGCCGCGCTCACGCCTCGGCGAGAAGCTGACCTACATCGCCAACCAGTGGAACGGCCTGCTGGTGTTCCTGCATGACGGCCGTGTCGAGATCGACTCGAACTTCGTCGAGAACCGGATTCGCCCGCTCAAGCTCACCGCGAAGGACGCGTTGTTCGCGGGGCCACGACGAGGGCGCTGCCGCCTGGGGCCGCGTCGCATCGCTGATTGAGACCTGCAAGATGAACGGCGTCGAGCCCTACGCCTGGCTCAAGAGCACACTGGAGAAGATCGCCACCGGCCACCCGCAATCGAAGATCCACGAGCTGCTGCCCTGGAACTTCGGGCCCGCGACCGACGCCGACTGACGACGGCGCTCAAGCCGCCCTTCGACAAATCCCCGTAGTCAACCCGGATCCCGATATGGGGTCAGGCCACCGCTTACGAAAGACCTGGATGGGTGGATTCTTCATGGCCATGTCCCGATCCCTCATGGCCATGTCCCGATCCCTTCCAGAGAATAACCATAGCCCCAACGAGGATGGCGGGAATCGAGGCGTAGAGCACCCCGTTCCAGCCAAGCAGCTGCATGACTGCCCCCGCACTCAAGGAGGCAAAGGCCGAGACACCCATAATACTGAAATCGTTCAGCGCCTGGACACGGAAGCGTTCGGCTGGACGATAGGCTCGGGCCAGTAGCGTCGTTCCTCCAACATAGAGGAAATTCCAGCCGACGCCGAGCGCCACCATGGCCAGGCCGTAGTGCAGCACGTGGCGGCCCGCCAGGCCAGCAACCAGGGTGGCGCCAAGCAGCGCCGCTCCCCCAATCATCACCCGCCCGGCGCCGAAGCGTCCGATGAGAACACCACTGATCAATGAAGGAAGGTACATGGCCAGCACATGGACCTGGATGACCGCCGCCGTTGCCGCCAGGGAATACCCGTCGACAACATTCATGGCCAGCGGTGCGGCCGTCATCACGAGAGACATGACGCCCTGCCCGATCGCGGCCCCCGTGACGGCCGCGATAAAGAAGCGGCCGTGAGCTATGACGCGCAGAGGACGAGCGCCCCCGGTTGTTTCTTCCTCGGCCGAAGGGGTCATCGGCCGCAAGGCAAGGAGGGCGGCAGCGCCAAACAGATAGCACCCCGCAATAGCGGCGAATGAGCCACCGAACGGTGCGCCTGCGACCCAAGCCTCACCCGACGCCATCAGTCCCGGGCCGAGGAAAGCGCCAATGATGGAGCCCAAGAGCACGATTGAGATCGCTATTGGTGCGGCCGCCGCACCGACACATTCAGTGGCGGCAAAGCGGTATTGCTGAGAAAACGCGGCCGCGCAGCCGATCGTGATCGAGGCGCCACAAAGCAGCGCGAAGTTGTGAGTCAGGGTTGCAACGAAAGCACAGGCTGCTCCGAAGGCGCCCACCGTAGCGCCAATCGCAAAGCCGCGGGCGCGGCCCACGCGCGCCATGGTCCACGAAGCGATGGTCGTGGAAACGGCCGTGCCCACGATGAGCAGTGACACCGGCAAGGTCGCCAGGGCCGGGTTTGCCGCCAGGCTACGGCCAAGGATGCCGCCAGCCGTAACGACAGCGAACCAGCCGGTGACCGACACTGCCTGCGCGAACAGCAGGATCGCCAAATTGCGGCTGAAGAGTTGGGAACGGATGGCCGGGCCGCCGAGTGTGTCGGCGCCTTCGCCACCGATCAGATGGTCGTTTCCGTCGCCGCCGTCGAGCGCATCGTGGCCGTCGGCGGCGCCGACTGAATCGTCACCGTCGTGGCCGACTGTCAGGTCATTACCATCTCTGTACATGCACACTCGGCCACTTTGTCGACGGAGGAAGCCCATGGAGAGGCACAGCTACCGAACCTCGGCCCTAGGACTCTCGGCGGTCAATTGGGGCGCCACCGCGCTGGTCGCTGAACGGCCGGAGTTCGACTTCATCTTTCCGACACTGGGGGCGATGGCCGAAATGGCCGATCTATGAGCCGCTCCTGACTTCGGCAATCGCCAGATCGATCGCATCCGCGAAGTGGCACCGGATGCCCCCCCGAGCCCTCCGCGCGGATCACCCACTTTCGGATGAGTGTTGCGACCCGATCCACACGGCCGGCGGTGAGCAGATCTGGCGAATTGGATGAGACCTGTCGGCCGCAGGTGGAATAACGACTACCTCGGTTCCTGGGCCTCCATCCTTTCCTGATAACGCGCGCCACTCAGGACGCCCGAGAGCGCGTAGTTGCCCTCATGACAGGCGTATTCGAAGATCTGCTGGTCCAACGTCTCCCAGGGCACTTCTCCCCCCCACACCTCGGTGTAGGTTCTCGGGTCGTGGACCTCGAACTCGTAGAGGATCGTGTCATCATCGACCCGGGCAAAGCGCTCGATCACTCTCAGATCCTCAGAGTGCAGAATCTTGTCGGACTGCTCATTCATGCTCTGGCCCGGATGAATGTTGGTCGTCTCGACCACGAGCGTATTGCCCTCCCAGCGGCCCCACGAGTCACCGAACCAGGGACGCACGTGCGCCGGCAACGGGTCCGGTTCGCCCAGTCGGATGATCCGGACATCATGTATCATCTCCGAGTAGATCAGCACATGGTCGGCATTCTGGACGATCGTGAAATTGTTGTTGTATCCCCGCGTGGGTATCATCGGAGGACCCATCACTCCCGCCGGGCTCGAAGCGTAGTAGACGATGCAACGCTCGGCTAGCGGCCGGAGCTCGGGGTGGTCGAACTCACCAAACTGGACTCGGAACTCTTCGTAGGTCTGCTTGCGGCGGGCGCCCTCCGGAGAAAGGGCGGGAATCCGGCCGTCTGCGGGAAAGGTGATGAGTGAGGTCCGAGGCTCACCGTTGACCCTCGCCACCCGATCCCCCCGCTCATAAAAGACCTCGTTGTAGCTTCCGACCGATCCGGTCACAGGCGGCGGAGCGCGATCCGGATCACTCGGTTCGAGATCCGTCTGGAGGCGGGACCGCTCCCGGCCTTCGATCGCATCGACCTCCTCTCGTGTGTAGACGGGGCCGAGTCCCGGCCGCCGCTCGAACGTGGTGAGCGTCGCGTTGCTCCAGTTGCCCTGGAAGTCGGGATGGCCCCAGGCGGTCCTGGGCGGCTGCCAGTCGGGATCCCACGACTCGGCCCTTTCCTGACCCTGCGCCGCTAGGGAGGACAGGAGTGCCGGCAGTGCGAAGGCGAGACAGAGCACCCGTCCTAACATCACCCTGCCCTCCCGGTGCTTCGAGTGAAGCTGGAACATCCGGTCGTCCACCGTGGCATGAAATAGCACGTCCGGTCGGCTTCGACCGGAGACGAGACCCCAAGTGAGCCGGCCGACTCGCCCCCTCTCCCGGACGCTGGCAGCGAGACGCCTCGGAAAGGGGGGGGCTGCCCTCCGCAAGATGGCCCTCGCGAAAGGGGGCTGCAAGCGAGCTTGGAAGCCCGTCATCCCTTACGGCGCTATTGGACGACTTCGGCTGTTCGTTCTTGCATGATCACTCCCGGGGCGGAGCTCGGCCTCCGCCCCGGCTTCAGGCGCGTTGAGTAGCCAAAGCGTGTCAGGTTCTTCGTCCGAGAGCCCGCCCGCCACATCATCAACCAGCGGGACCCTCGGTGGAAGAGAGAGAGCCCTTGCGGCGCACGCCCCTCCGCTGACGCTACCGGAGCTCCAATGTGGCGCTGAGCTCCGCCGCAGTCATGTTCGTCACGTAGACCGGCGTACCCTGATCGAACTCCCGGGCACGGGAAAGCGGCCCGACGACTACCGGGTCGAATCCGGCATCCGTCACGAGCGAAGAGGCGATCCGGACGGCCTCTTCATCGTCACCGGCGATGGGAATTCCGACCTTCTCGCCGGCCCTGTGCGCTTCGCTCTCGACGGAGCGGTAGTTGATCGCGTTGAAGGCCCGAACCATACGGACGCCTGGGATGTACTCGGCGGAGGCGATCCCGGCCCCCCTGGCAAGCGCCTCCTCCGCCATCGGCCCGTCCCGCTCCGGATACGGGTTGCTGCAGTCGATCACGACCTTCCCGCGCATGGCGGGACCGTGGTCCTCCCCTATCTGGGGCAGCGCGGCGTACGGAACGGCGATGAAGACCACGTCCCCGAACTCCGCAGCCTCCCCGGGGAACCCCGCGCGCGTACGCGGCCCGGCCCGCTCCACGAGCTCCGTCAGCTCCTCCGGATTACGCGAGGAGAACAGGATCTCGTGCCCCGCCCGCGCCCACTGGAGGCCGACGGCCCCGCCGATCCGACCCGACCCGATGACGCCGATCCTCATCCCCTGGGGCGATCCCCGAAGGAGCCGAGGACGGGCGGCGAGGAGCGCCGGTGCGAGGGCAAGCCCGGCCGCCCCCTGGGCGACGCTCCAGAGAAACGCTCGGCGGGACCCGAGTCCCCCCTCCCCTCCGATCTCTCCAGCCATCTGTCTGCCTCCGTTCCTGGATCCCGAGCGGCCGGAACGTGCCGCCCGCGGTACACGCTCGGAAGTTCCATACGGGATCGCTCGACCGCAATGGCCGAGGCCGAGCGAGCACGCGGCGCGTCCCGGATCCGGGCACCGCGAGGGGGACCGCAGCGCACCTTGCCCGGCATTCAGCCGCCCGGTAACGTGACGGCGGACACGCATCTTTCCTCACTCCGCCCACGGAAGACATGACCGACCAGCCCAACGTTTCGGGTGTGAACCGGAGGGAGTTCCTCGCCGTCGGCGCTCTCCCGCTGGCGGCAGCCACGCTGAGCCCGACGAGAACGGCGTCGGCGCGTCCAAGCGTGTCGTCGCCCTCACGCCAGGAGGTGGTCCGGGTCGGGCTGATCGGCGCCGGCGCAAATGTGCAAAACGTGCAGATCCCCGGCTTTCTCCAGATCCCGGAATGCGAGATCATCGCCGTGGCGAACCGGAGCCTCGAGTCCAGCCAGCGGGTAGCCGATGCCTTCGACATCCCCCGAGCCTATGCCCACTGGGGGGAGCTCCTCGAGGATGAAGACGTCGACGCGATCCTCATCGGGACCTGGCCATACATGCACCGGACGCTGACCCTCGCCGGCCTCGAGAGCGGCAAGCACGTCCTTTGCCAGGGCCGCATGGCGAACACGGCCGAGGAGGCCAGGGAGATGCTCGAGGCCTCTCTGCGTTACCCGCGCCTCGTGAGCCACCTGGTTCCCACGTCCACCAGCTACCGGCTCGACAACGTCCTCAAGAGACTGATCAGCGAGGGGTACGTAGGAGAGATTCTCTCCGTGGAGCTCCAGCGGCTCCAGGGTGGATTCGCCGACATCGACGCGGAGTTCGGGTGGCGGCAGAGCTTCGAGTTCAGTGGATACAACGCGCTCAACGTCGGATCCACCTACGAGTCGATGATGCGCTGGACGGGTCCGGGCGACCGGGTGGTGGCGATGACAAAGACCCACGTCCCATACCGGCGCGGCCCGAATGGACAGATGACCTCGGTCGCCATTCCCGACCACATCGACGTGATGTGCGAGTTGGCGAATGGGGCTCAGATCCACATGCGCTTCAGCGCGACGACCGGGCTGTCGAATGGCAGTCAAACTTGGATCTACGGGAGCGAGGGAACGATTCACGTCGACCGGGCGCAGAACATCTTCGCGGGGCGTCGGGGCGATTCGGAGCTCTCCGAGGTCCCGAATCCACCGGAGCAGCAGGCGTACTACCGGGTCGAGGAGGAGTTCATCAACGCGATCCGGGGCGTCGAGGAGGTCACGATGGCGACCTTCGAGACGGGCGTCCGGTACATGGACTTCGTCGAGGCCGTCTACCGGAGTTCCCAGTCCGGCGAGGCAATCTACCTCCCGATGTAGCGAGTCGGCGCCTCAGGCCTCGATCAGATCGCTGCACGGAGCTGCCGTGCGCGCGAGGCGGGTCCAGGCGCGGCTGCAGGCGCGGCTGAGGGAACCGTGCCCGGGCCGTGGGCGACGATGGCACGCTGGCAGTGGCGCGGCGCGCGACCAATACAGCACATGGGGTCCAGGACATGGCGATTGAAGTCGTGCAGGCCCGACACGGCGAGATACTCGTGCTCTCCCCGGTCGGCCGACTCGACAGCGACAACGCGCACGCCTTCGAATCGGTCATCATGGGTCAGATCAGGAAGGGCGAGCAGCGTCTCGTCGTCGACTTCACCCGCCTGGACTTCATCAGCAGCTCTGGGCTCCGCATCCTCCTGATCGCCGCGAAGACGCTCCGGGCCGAGGACGGAACGCTCGTTCTTTGCGGCATGAAGGAACACATCAGGGAAGTGTTCCAGATCAGCGGCTTCGGCCACATTATCCCCATCGAGGACTCGCTGGAGGCGGCCCTCGCATCGGCCTGACAGCCCCGCGCCCTCGTAGTAGGTAGAGCGCGACGCGGGGTGCGGCCCTTGGGTGTGCACGGGGAGAGGCATCGCGATCTCCACTGCCCGGTTCTCATCCATGGACGCCACACACACCCGCCCGATCGATCCGGGAGCACCGCCAACGCATTCGCGTCGGCGCGGGCGCCGACGCGCCCCTTGGCCCCCGGGGAACCATCATTACATCTTATCTCGCAGGCCGAGGCATCCGGGCACTCCATTCTTTACCGCGGGAGGCAGGCGATGGGTCTTACTCAGAGAGGCGGGGGCATCTTCGCCCTGGCAACGTTGATCTCCGCCCTGGCCGCTGACTCCGTGGCGGCTCAAGACCCGCAGGCGAGACCCGTCGTGGCCGCTTCCGGACGCGTAACAGCGAGCGTCTCCTTCGACGGCCGCATGATGGCGGGCGGCGCGACCTGGCTCAACCGCTCGACGTCGCACTCGGGCCCTGCCCGCATGACGCTCGACTACGGGCAGCCGCACGCCCGAGCTCGGGAGATCTTCGGCGGACTCGTCCCGTACGGGGAGATCTGGCGCCTCGGCGCCAACATGGCGACACACCTGGCGGTCGATCTGAATGTCCGCCTCGGAGAGCTGGAGATCCCGAGGGGATCATACACGCTCTACCTGATCCCGAGGGAGGACGGCGCACAGCTGATCGTGAACCGCCAGCTCCGGCAGTGGGGAACCGAATTCGAGCCCGCGATGGAGTTCGGCCGGCTGGAACTCGAGCGGAGGGAGCTGCCCGAGACGGTCCAGAGCCTCGCGCTCACCCTGGAGCCTTCCCTCGCTGAGCCCGGGGGGGGGCTCCCCACCGGGAACTTCCGCATCGCATGGGGCCGGGTGGAGTACTCCACGGAGTGGTCGGTGACGTGGCAGAACGAACCGTAGCACCGCGGCTCCGCGCGTGAGGGGTGCCGGCGTGTCCCGCGTTGGATCCCCCTCCCCCGGCCCCGGGAAGGCGGAGAGCGCGGGCGGGGGCGCCCGGACTCCTTGAGAACCCCCACCGCCCTAGGGTACCGGCTCGCGCTCATTGCCGCGCTCTCGGCCACCCTTGGCACGGAGGCGCTCACGGCCCAGGAGCCCTGCTTCCAGGGCAGCGTCGACTATGCCGGCCCATGCCTCTTCGATGCCCCCCGCTGGGTGGGCGAGTTCGCCTCCCTCAGTGCAAACGGGCTACTCGGCGCACTGACGGGGGGGCTTTCCCAACACCTCAGGGGCGGCTCCTTCCAGGATGGCTTCGTGCGGGGGGCGCTCGGCGGGTCGATCGTATACGCAGGCAAGCGGACTGCATCCGAGTCCTTTTCCGGCGCTGGCCTCATCGGAAGGAGCATGGCTGCCGTCGGCTCCTCCTCCGTCCGGAACGCTTCGGAGGGAGCCCCGCTCTTCTCGCGCCTGACGCTTCCCCTCGGCCCGTTCTGGATGGAGATCGACAGGTCGACCCGGCGAGTGAGCGCCCGGCTCGATCCCGTGGCCCTCGGATGGATGATCTACGGGATCAGCGAGCGTGAGCTCGAGCTGGATTGGGGCGGGACGCTCTCGGACGGCACGCCGGTCTTCAAGACACACAACAAGGTCCTCCGCCTCGCCGGGGATACGGTCCACGTCGCCGGGGTCACGAACGCGGGCATCGTATACTCGGCCGATGTGCCCGCCTACGGTTCCGCCCACGTGCGCCGCCACCGGGCCCACGAGCAGATTCACGTGATTCAGGAGGATCAGCTGGCAATCATGTGGACGGATCCGCTCGGCGGTTGGGTGATCGGACGTGTACAACGGCTCCGGCCCACGCGATCGAGGCTAGCCGTCAACCTCTCCACCGAGATCCTCCGCCTCCTCGGGGGCGCGATCTCGGAACACGGGGATCGTCCATGGGAAGTCGAGTCGGTCTTCTTCGCCCGCTGACTACAGCGTCGGCGTTCGGGCTCGTCGCTCTCGCCTCGACCGGCTGCATCGACTTCGTCGCCCCGAACATTCCGGGGATCGAGGACCGCGGGTCGGCCGCCCTCTTCGATGCACGGATCACTGTCAGCGACAGCGGAGCCGTGCGTGCCAACGCCCGCCTTCGGCCGGGGCTCGATTTCGACGGTCTCAATCGCCCCGTACCGAACCCGCGGCTCTACGTCCTCGGAGAAGTGCTCGAGCCGGACACCGTGCTCCGCGACGGTACGCGGAACTACGTGGCGTCCTGGGAGGCGGTCCCGGGGATACACTTGGAACCGATCACCCTCACGGCCCCCATGATCGAGGGTCTCGAGACGCCGGCCCCCGCCGTCGAGTGGTACGGCCTCCGCCGCGACGGTCCCGACACGATCGACCTTCCCGGCGGCGAGGACCTGTACCTCCCCGTCGCGGAAGTCGAGGGCGAGGCGAACCCGGTCCCGTCGATACAGCAGTGGTTCCTGACGCTCGAGGCGGGCGGGACGCGATTCCGTTTCGGTCGGGACGGCGTGCCGGAGAGCCCGGTCTGGATACCCTCCAGATGGATTCCTCAGGGTGACACGGTGCAGGCTCGCCTGATCTACACGCAGTCCGCGGTCGTGGGAACGCCGGAGGACGACTACGTGGGAGTGATTACCGCTGACAGCAGGCTCTATTGGACAATACGGGTCGGGGTCGCCGAGGATTCCGGAACGAGCACCCGAAGCCCGCCGAATCCGTAACGAGGCGGGGAACGCAGGGGAGCTGCCCGCGAGGCGGCACCGGACCAACCGACGTCAAACGAGTGCAGCCCACGCCCTCCCCGGCCGGGGACCGCGCGCCCAACCGCAGCGTCAGCTCCCTGTGCGGCTCTCCCCGGTCTCGCCTGCGGACGGCTGCGGGCGAAGGACGTGGAAGCGGACGCTCCCGTTGTGCGTCCCGTTCACGATGAAGTGGATCGCGTGGTCCCCATACTTCGTGAGCACAAAGCCATCCATGGCAATCACCGCCTGTGCGTGGGCTCTCCCGCGCTCCGCCGGGCCGATCGGCCCGAAGGCCAGAGGGAGCTTCTTCGAGCGCGGGACGACGGGATTCCCGTCCTCGTCCACGATCTCCAACTCGATCGTATTCTCGCGGTCTCGCACCTCGACGAGGTCTGCACTCCAACGGGCCACCACCGAGAAGTGACCGTGGCGGGCCGGGAGCGTCGGCGCGTAGATGTAGCGGAACTCCCCGAGGATGTAGAGCTTCCCGGACGAATCCACATGGGCGTGATCCGCCAGCAGGCCGAGATCGCACGCAATCACGTCAACCTCTCTCTCGCATGGGCCCGTTGCCTTCGGGGCCGTCCAACCTCGTTGGACTGTGCAGCGGCAACGTCACGACGGAACCCGGGCCATGCGCGACCCGCGGTAGCCTTGGTGCTTGCACGCCGGTGACTGCCCACGACGAACACGAGCAACGTATGACGCAGGGATTGTTCCTGATTCCGCTCGTTCTCCCGCCGCAGCCGCCGAGGCGTATCAGTAGCCGCTCCCCCGACTTCGTCAAGCATCCAGTGGCCGATGCTACCACCGGGCACGGCCGACCGGCTCTGTTCTCTTCACCGATCTCAGGGTGGTCCGTTCCGCGTGGCCTCCCATGCGCCGTCCGTGAACGCATCACCACCTCCCGGCGTGATCTGACCCTTACCACGATGTCGCGTCGACCGCGTGAGACCGCCGGGTCGATTCCACTCCCGCAGTCAGGACATGACTGAGGAAATACGACAACTAAGTGCATGCAGGTCATTATGCAATAGATATTTACATAAATTACCGAACGGAGGGGGTGGGACTCGAACCCACGCAGGTGTTACCCTGACCTCGGTTTTCAAGACCGGTACCTTAGCCGCTCGGTCACCCCTCCCGGACTCCGAACAAGATAATGCTCCAGGGGTTCGGGCCCAGAGCACGCACCGGGGTTCCCACCGCTCTAGTGGCGAAACAGCCTACGGCCGGTAAAGATCATCGCAATCCCTGCTACGTTCGCCGCTTCGATCACCATGGGATCCCGTATCGACCCGCCCGGCTGAACGATCGCGCGGACCCCGGCCTCGGCGGCGGCTTCCACGGCGTCCGGAAATGGGAAGAACGCGTCCGACGCCAGCACGCTCCCGGCCACATCGAGGCCTGCGTCCGCCGCCTTCTGGACGGCGAGCCGCGATGCGTCGACCCTCGACATCTGCCCGGCCCCGATCCCGAGCGTGGCGCCGTCCCTCGCCAGAAGGATTGCGTTCGACTTGACCCCGAAGACGCTCGCCCAGGCGAAGGCCAGATCGGCCGCCTCTTCCGGCGTCGGCTCACGCTCGGTTACGACCTTCCAGGAAGGATCCTCCACTCCGAAAAACGGGGGGAGTGGCGGCGCCTGCGCGAGGATCCCGCCGTAGATGCCCCGGAGGAGCGGTCCGTCGGGGTCCCGCCCGTAGAGTGCGAGGAAGCGGGCCGCCCGCATCGCCTCCTCGTTGCCGCCGAGCGCTGCGTCGAAGATCTCCAAGTGGTCGGCGGAGACCGGCACCGTCACAGCGCCATATTCCCGCTCCGGAAGGGTGAGGACACGGATGTTCTCCTTCCGGGTGAGCTTCGCGAGCGCTCCCTCGGTGAAGGCCGGGGCTACGATGCACTCCACAAAGAGCTCGTGGATCGCGTCGGCCGCCCCCTCGTCCACCGCTCGATTCACGGCAATCACGGACCCGAAGGCGCTCACCGGATCCGTGGCGAGCGCGCGCCGGTAGGCTGTCTCGACGGAGTCGCCGATCCCGATCCCGCACGGCGTCGTGTGCTTCACGATGCAGACGGCGGGATCGAGGGAGAGGGCGAAGGGAGAGAGTGAGAGGAGTGCACCGTCGACGTCGAGCAAGTTGTTGTAGGACAGCTCCTTCCCGTGATGCTGCTCGAGCGCGGCGATCCCCGTCCGCCCCGATCCGGCCGGTCCATAGAAGGCGGCCTCCTGATCCGGGTTCTCCCCATAGCGGAGCTTCGAGAGCCTGGAGAGCTCGACGGTAAGGAGACCGGGCGAGGATTCGTCCGCGCGAGGGACGCCGTCCTGTCCCCCAAGAAAGTCGGCAATCGCCGCATCGTAGGCCGAGACGTGGGCGAACACCTTGCCGGCAAGCTCCTTCCTCAGTGCTCCCCCCCCGCCCTCCTGGTCCAGCCCCTCAAGCACGCGGGGGTAGTCGGCTGGGTCGACGACCGCCCACACGCTCGCGTGATTCTTCGCGGCCGCCCGAATCATCGTGGGGCCCCCGACGTCGACCTGCTCCATCGCCTCCGCCACACTCGTGCCGCCCCGGGCGATCGTCTCCCTGAAGGGATAGAGATTCACGGCGACGAGCTCGATGGGCGCATACCCATGCTCCTCCAGCGCCGCCAGGTCGCCGGGAACGCTCCGGCGCGCCAGGAGTCCGGCGTGTATCGCCGGATGAAGCGTCTTGACCCGCCCCTCCATCATCTCCGGGTGGCCCGTCACATCGGCCACGTCCACGACGCTCAGCCCGCCCGCCCGCAGCGCCCGGGCGGTGCCGCCCGTGGAGAGGATCTCGAATCCCCGGTCTGCGAGCGCCCGTGCAAAGGGCTGGATTCCCGTCTTGTCGGATACGGATAGGAGGGCCCGTCGAATCGAGGTCATGACGTTCGTTCCACCTCTCTTCAGGTGTGATTATCTGGGGACGTGCAGGTACTCTTCGAGAGGGAAGTCGGCGCCCGCGCCGGGGATCGGGGACGGGGCGCCCCCCTGCACGATCGCGCTCGCCAGCCGGTCCGCCGCCGCCGGAAAGAGGCGGTGCTCGACGGAGTGGATGCGCCGGGCAATGCTCCCCGGCGTGTCGCCCGGGATCACCGGGACGGGCCACTGGGCGAGGATCGTGCCCCGGTCGTACTCCTCGTTCACGAAGTGCACGGTCACCCCGGTGAGCGTTACGCCGGCGGCGAGGACCGCCTCGTGAACGCGCATCCCATACATCCCCTTCCCCCCGAAGGAGGGGAGGAGAGCGGGGTGAAGGTTCAGCATGCGTCCCCGGTACCGCTCCACCACTCGTGCTGGAATCAGGCACAGGTACCCAGCGAGAAGGACGAAGTCGATCTCGCGGGGCTCGAGCGCGCCGAGGATGGCGGCCGCGCTCTCCCTAGGATCGCGCGATCGGGAGAGGATCGTCGCCTCGATCCCGAGCTCCTGAGCCAGCTCCAGGACGGGCGCATCCGGATGATCCGTCAGGAGAAGGGCCACGTCCCAGAGGGACGAATTCTTCGCGTGCACCGCCAGCACCCGGAAGTTGGACCCCCGCCCCGAGGCGAAGACGGCGGCCCTGAGCGTCATGCGAAGCGACTCGGTGCCTGTGAGATCAAGAAGGGATTTCCGAGACGCTCCGCTCGCACCGTCGTCTCGTCACCGTGCCCCGGGTAGAGCGTCGTATCGTCCGGGAGGGTGAGAACCTGCCCTCGGATCGACTCCATCAGCATCTGGAAATCACCCCCGGGCAGGTCGGTCCGCCCGATGGAGTGCTGGAAGATCACGTCGCCGACGAGTGCAAAGCGAGCTTCCGGAGAGTAGAGGAGTACGTGCCCCGGCGCGTGGCCGGGAGCGAAACGAACCTCAAGCCTCGCTTCGCCCACGGGAACCGACTCCCCGGGAACGAGAGGGAGGTCGGGCGGGGGAAGGGGCTCCTCGAGAACGAGGCCGAAGAGCGCGCCCCCCTCCTTTGCGTGGTCGTACATCGGCCGATCGGAAGGGTGCAGGTAGATCGGCACGCCGGGGACGAACCGCCGGAGCGCGGGAATCCCCTCGATGTGATCGAAGTGGGCGTGCGTAAGGTAGACGGCTCCGATGCTCCACCCCCGGCTCCGGGCCGCCTCGATCACCGCCGGGGCAGCCGCACCGGGATCAATGGCCACCCCCGTTCCGGTCCGGGTGCAGAGGGCAACATAGGTGTTCTCACCGAAAGGCCCCGCGGTAAAGCGGTAGACCTCGATGGGGAGCGAACCGCCGATGTCGAGGGGCGGGGCCGTCAAACCGTAAACGAACTCCCGCACCCGCACCCGCCCGTGGCCACGGGGTTGGTGAATGTGAACCCCGAGCCCATCATGCTCGTCACGTAGTCGATCTCCACTCCCTCGATGTACTGCGCGCTGAAGGGATCCACGAAGACGCGGACCCCGGCCGGGAGGTCGAGGACCTCGTCATCCTCATCCGGCTCCTCTTCGATATTCAGCCCGTACTGGAACCCCGAACAGCCGCCCGGAAGCACGGCCACGCGGAGCCCTGCCGCCGCCCCGCCGGCACCGTGTTCCTCAATAAAAGACTCGACCTTGGCCAGCGCCGCATCGGTAACGTGAATCAGCATTTCATCTACCCCTGTCGCGCGGGGGGAACCCGCCTCTCAGTCGCCAGCGCCGGTGAAGAAACACCCGGCGCGAAAGATACCCCGTCCGCAGGCATGGGGTTCTCGGTTCCGGCGGGAAGGGGCATCACCCGATTCCCCGAGAAAGGTAGTTTCGGCCTCAAACCCCGGTCAACCGGGCCCGCACGGGGAGCTCTCCACCCCCGCCCTCCGCCGAGCGTTCACTTGAGCGGTCTTCTTCCGCCGGCCGGCTGCGTGCCCCCGTTCTCGCACGCGCTCGTTCAGGGGGGGAGGCGCCCTACGGAGGAGAAGCTGCGTCCGGCGGAGCGCCCGCTCCCGGGACAATCGTCGAATCGGCGGCCGGATCGGCATCCCCTGGCACGTCCGCCGGATCCGCGTCCGCCGGGTCCGGAGGAGGAGGAGGAGGAGGAGGAGGCAGTACCGGACCCGTCAGCTCGAGCACCCCGCCCCCGTCCGGGAGTCCGTTCACATTCGTAACACCGGCGACCTCGAGCTCGTAGTTCTCCTCCGGCACGAGCGGGGTCGAGATGATGATGATGAGATCCCGGGAAGGGAGCGGAGGCCCCTCCTCCTCCGGTGCGACGGCGGGGTCGTCGGGAGCGGCCGGGTCCGCCGGATCGGCGGCGGCAGGGACAGTGTCCGCGACCACGACGGTATCCGGCTCGAGTTCCGCAGGCTCGACGGCGCCGCTGTCCGGGGCAGACGGCTCTGGGGCAGGCGGCTCCGGCGCAGGCTCCCGGGACTCCCACTCGGCCAGGTGGAGTACCTCCGAGACATCGAGCGCGACGGCCGCCGCCGTGATCGTCGCCTCCACCCCGTCGAGAGGCGCCTCGGGATCCAGATAGTCGTCGAAGGTGAGACGGATCGCCACCGAGTCGACGACCTCGGCGTCACCGAGCACCGCTTCGGTCGTGTCCGGTTCGAGGAGCCGGAAGTCGGCCAGGACAAGCGTGTCGCCGAGCGCGACGGTCACCCGAACGGAGTCCTGGATTTCGGCGAACCCCGGCTCCCCGTCCCGGTTGTTGTCCTCGTATGCGACGAGCGTGTAGGCGTCGGAAGGGAGGTAGGGAAAGGAGAAGATTCCCGCGGTATCCGCAATGGCGCTCAAGTGTTCTTCCCGCCCCTCCACCTTCGCGTCCACCCGGAACTCCTCGACCGGCTCGAAGGTGAGCCTGTCGGACGCGATCCCTGCCACGAGGTTCGGCTCGAACTCGGGTCCTGTCGAGAAGAGGAGGTCGAAGGGGACCTCCATGGTATTCTGATAGCGATCCTGCAGGCGCGGGAGAACCGTGATCCGGTGGAGGAGCCCGGCCTGGAACCCCCCCTCCATGGAGACCTCGATCCGGTCCCCCGATCCCTCGACGACCACCTCCCCCGTCTGTGGAGAGACCACGACGGCATCGGCGAGGGCACCCTCCGTCAGCCGCTCGCTCAGGACCTCCGCGAACCGGATCTCTACCGCGTCCTCGAAGGGCTCTACGGTCGAAAGATGGAGGGGGCGCGTCTCGATGGCCCGAAGCGGCACCTCCGGAATAGCGCCGCCCTGGGGCGCCTGGGGACGCGCGCACCCCGCCGATCCCCAAGCGAGACTCGCGAGAAGGAGGAGGCCTCGGCCGGGGGGGATCACAGCTCTTCGAGCACGGCGAGCTTCTCCCCGAGCTTCTCCCGCCGATCCCGGAACACGCTGAGCTTCTCCCGCTCCTTGTCGACCACGGCCTCCGGCGCCCGCTCGACAAAGTTCCGATTTCCGAGCTTCTTCTCGGCGCTCTCGACCTGTCCGGTGAGACACTCGACCTCGCTTCGAAGGCGGCCCATCTCGCGCTCGAGATCCACGAGCCCCCTGAGCGGAAGGAACACCTCGGTCCCGTCGCGAAGCACGGTGCTCGCACCCATCCCCCGCCCCTCGCCCGTGCCGAACCCGAGCTCCGATACCCGAGCCAGCTGAGCGAGCCATGGCGCCTGCTCCCGGACTTCGGCGCGCGCCTCCTCCATGAGCCCTCCGAGGACAAGCGAGACGCTCGCCCCCTCGCTCACCCCGTACTCCTTCCGGAGACTCCGGACCGCACCCACCAGTTCCCGGAAACGCTCGATCGCGGACTCCGCCTCGAGGTCCCGAAGCCCTTCCCGACCGCGGGGCCAGGCCGCGAGAGCGAGGCTCTCCGGGCGCATACGCCCCTCGGGCCAGGGGATCCGGTCCCAAAGGTGCTCCGTGACGAAGGGGACGAGCGGGTGAAGGAGCCGGAGGATCTGGTCGAAGACGTGGATGAGCACGGCCCGCGCCACCTGTCGGGACTCCTCTCCCTCGCCGCCCCGAAGCCTCGCCTTGCTCAGCTCGAGGTACCAGTCCGCGAAGTCTCCCCAGAAGAAGTGGTAGGCGCGATCAACCACGTCGTGCAGCCGGAACTTCTCGAGCCCCTCCGACATCCCCTCGGCCGTCCCGGCGAGCCGCGAGAGGATCCAGCGGTCGCTGACCTCAAGGCGCCCGGAGACGGCCTCGATATCGCTCACGGGCTCCTCGCCCACTGCCATCAGGGTAAAGCGCCCCGCATTCCAGAGCTTGTTCGAGAAGTTTCTCCCTGGGGCGAAGGCGGCCTCAAGATTCTCGTGATCGAGGTGGATGTCAGCTCCCACCCCACACATCGAGAGGACGGTGAAGCGGAGCGCGTCGGCTCCGAACCGGTCCACGACGACAAGCGGGTCGATCCCGTTTCCGAGTGACTTGGACATCTTCCGGCCCTTGGCATCGAGGACCATCCCATTTAGGAAGATGTCCGTGTAGGGGGCCTTCCCCATGAACTCGTATCCCGACATGATCATCCGGGCGACCCAGAAGAAGAGGATATCGGGTCCGGTGACGAGGACGTGCCCGGGGTAGAAGGCCGCCAGGTCCTCCGTCTCGTCCGGCCACCCGAAGACGGAGAAAGGCCAGAGCCACGAGCTGAACCAGGTATCGAGGACGTCCGGGTCCTGCTCGATCTCCGCCGATCCGCACCGGGAGCAGACATCGGGATCCTCGGCGAGCACCATCGTCTCGCCGCACCCCTCGGCCCGGCAGTACCAGACCGGGATCCGATGACCCCACCAGAGCTGCCGCGAGATGCACCAATCCCGGACACCCTCGAGCCAGTTCTCGTAGACCTTCTTCCAGCGGTTCGGGTGGAAGCGGATCGTCCCGGCGCGGGAGGCCTCGAGCGCCGGCTCCGCAAGGGGCTTCATCCGAACGAACCACTGCTCCGAGAGGCGGGGCTCGACGACGGTGTTGCAGCGGTAGCAGTGGGGCACGGCGTGGACGTGTGCCTCCGACCCCCGGTAGAGCCCGAGTTGCTCGAGGGCTGCGAGAACGGTGCGCCGGGCCTCGGCGCGGTCGAGCCCTTGAAATGGCTCGGGAACCGCGTCGTTCGTGCGGGCCTCCGGGGTGAAGATGTTCAGCACCTCAAGGCCGGTCCGACCCGCGATCTCGAAGTCGTTCGGGTCGTGAGCCGGCGTCACCTTGACGATCCCCGACCCGAATTCTGGATCCACCCACTCGTCGGCGACGATCGGGATCTCCCGACCGGCGAGCGGGAGGAGAGCCCGGCCCCCGACCAGGCGCCGGTAACGCGGGTCATCCGGATGAACCGCGAGCCCCGTGTCCCCGAGCATCGTCTCCGGCCTCGTCGTCGAGACCGTCAGGCACCATCCGCCGTCCGCCGTCCGTTCGAACGCCTTCGCATCCGCCGCCTCGGCGGCGGGAAATGCCCCCGGCGTCAAGGGGTAGCGGAGGTGGTGGAGCCGCCCCTGTGATTCGGTGCCCTCCGCTTCCTCGTTCGCGAGCGCGGTGAGGCAGCGCGGGCACCAGTTGATGATGTACTCGCCCCGGTAGATGAGCCCCTTTCCGTATAGGCGGACGAAGACCTCCCGCACGGCGCGGGAGAGCCCGGGATCGAGGGTAAAGCGGGTTCGCTCCCAATCGCAGCTCGCCCCGACGGCCTTCAACTGATCGAGGATCGTCCCCCCGGTCTCCGTCACGTACGCCCACACCCGCTCCACGAAGGCCTGGCGACCGATGTCGAATCGGGTCTTCCCCTCCTTGGCGAGCATACGCTCCACGACGTTCTGTGTCGCGATCCCCGCGTGATCCGTCCCCGGAACCCAGACGACTGCCCTGCCCTGCATCCGCCTCCACCGGATCAGGACGTCCTGGAGCGTGTTGTTCAGCCCATGCCCCATGTGGAGCACCGAGGTGACGTTGGGCGGCGGGATCACGATCACGAAGGGCTCGCGGCCCTCCCGATCGACCGCCTCGGGGGGAACGTGGAAGGTCCCGCGCTCGACGGCCCGGGTGTATAGCGGACCCTCGATCGCACGCGGGTTTAGGCGGTTGGGGAGGACTTCATCCACGTGGCAGCTCGTCGAGGTTGGGCGCGGAAGCCGAGGCACTCGCCGATGCAGCCGCGCCATGAGTACTTGAGGTCGTCCGAATCTGGAGGGAGGGAGCGATGGATGCACCCCGCCTCCGGGAGGGGGCAGGTGGACGGGACCGGCCGCCGGGGGGGGCGTACGCGACTCCCGCGGGACCGGTCCCGCGGCGTGCATCCTTACGGACTCGCTCCCCTCGCATCTCCCCCTCCGGGATCGGCTGTGGGGAGCGCCTCCGCCCCCCCGTCATCCGTATCCGCGTCCTCCGCCTCGTCCCGGGCCCCGGGCCGCTCGGCCTCGAGGCGCTCCCGGATCGCCCGCGCTCGCTCCGTCCACGTCTCGCGGATGACCGCCGTGGCCGCGCCTCGCGCGAGGTCGTCGCGAATGAGCGCCCGGTCCCTGAGCGCCTCCCACCGCCCCGGGGGGAGCGCGAGGTTGAAGGGGATCGGGATCGAGAAGTCACCGAGGTGCAGTCGTCCCGGCGAGAGCCCCCAGCGCCGCCCCTCGTCGTCCGTGAAGCTCCAGTCCAACGCCCGTGCGGAGAGTGCCTCCGCCACCGCCATCGAATCGTTCCAGCTCCGGATCATCCCCTCGAGGAGCATCTCGGCCCGCTCCTGATCGGTCATCGCGGTGTAGTCTGGGTCGAGCGGGACCCACAGACGCGGGTCGATTATGCGGGGCCGGAGCCGCTCCGCCACCGTAAGGTCGCCCCGCCTGTCGTCCGCATCACGCGGTCCGGACACGCCGGGGGGGAGCGTGACCTCGACTTCCTGGCCGGGCAGCGGGGCCGCGGGGCTCGGCGCCAGGATCGGGATCGGCGCCGGCGAGTCCGGAGCCGGGGGCAACTCCACGATCTCCACAACCTCCATCCCCTCGAGGCGCGGCTCCAGAAACTCAGGCACACTGCCGGGAACGGCGCCCCCGGGCCCCCGGAAGACGAGGGGATAGAGAGCCACGGCTGCGAGATGGAGGAAGGCGGAGATCCACATCCCGGTACGGAACGCACCGTGCTCCCGGCCATCCGCCGAGAGCGGGAGTGAGCCGGCAAGAGAGCGCGGGCGCCATCCAGAGGGGATCATCGAGATTTGTAAACCGTCCGGAATGGGCGGTTCCTGGGGCGCACCGGGCCGAGGGGGAGATCCCGACTACGAGGTGCCCATCCCCCACGGGGGGCCGCTCCCGGCCTCGACGGGGTTTCGGATGCTCCCTACGCCGGGAATCGTGACCTCGACCTCATCCCCGGGGGCGAGAGGCCCAACCCCGGCCGGCGTTCCGGTGGTAATAAGGTCACCCGGCTCCAGCGTCATCACGCGCGTGATGTAGGCGAGGAGCACGTCGATCCCGAAGACGACGTCTCCGAATCTCCCGTCCTGCCTCAGCTCGCCGTTGACCCGTGTCTCGACCCGAAGCGCGCCGACGTCCACTCCCTCGAGCGGGACGGGGGAGCCGACGACGCAGAAGGTGTCGAAGCCCTTTGCCCGGACCCACTGGCTGTCCGCGTTCTGCATGTCCCGGCAGGTGACATCGTTAAGCGGCAGGACCCCCGAGAGGAAGGAGAAAGCGTCCTCCGCCGGAACGTGACTCGCCCGCGTCCCCACCTGAAAGGCCACTTCGCCCTCGTAGTCGACGCGCCCGGCGTCGGGCGGGAGGAGGACCGTATCCCCGTCGCCGATGAGCGAGGAGGGGGGCTTGAAGAAGAAGAGCGGCTCCTCGGGAGGCTTCCCTCCGAGCTCCGCTGCGTGATCCACGTAGTTCTTTCCCACGCAGACGATCTTCGTGGGCGCCGGATTCAGCTCGAAGGGCAAGGCTTCGCTCCCGGGTGAGGCTCGCCGGAAGCGGACACCGCGCCCGCCTCTCAGTGTGACGACCCAACGTCGCCTAATCTACCGGCGAAATTCCTCGAGGCAACGGAGAAGTCGGCGGCGCCAGCGCCCTTCCCGTAGAACTCGGCGACGCGGCGGCGCACCTCCACCCAGCTCCCCCTTACCATCGGGGCGGCCGGGAGCGCGGCCCTCAGCGCCCGGCCGTACCTCTTGGTCACGATCCTCGAGTCGAGGAGGAGGACGGCACCGCGGTCCTCCCGGGAGCGGACGAGCCGGCCGAACCCCTGTTTCAGCCGCAGGGCGGCGAGTGGGACCTGGTACGCATCGAAGGGGCGGAGACCCCTCGCCGCGATCGCCTCCATCCGGGCTTGCGTGATCGGCTCGGTCGGCACCCGGAAGGGGATCTTCTGGAGGACGAGGCCCCGGAGCGCCTCGCCGCGTACGTCCACCCCCTCCCAGAATGAGGCCGTCCCGAGGAGGATCCGGTCGCCGGCGTCGATGAACCGCGTGAGGAGCCGGGAGCGCGGGGCCTCGCGGTGGACCAGGAGCCGTTCGCCCAGCCGCGGGTCTGCCTCCCGGATCCGGCGGGCGACGCTATCGAGAGCCCGGTAGGAGGTGAAGAGCACGAAGAGCCCGCCGCCGGTAACGGCGGCGAAGTCGGCGACGACGCGCGCGGTCGCATCCTGGAAATCCCGGCCGGCACCCTGCTGCGGAAGGTCGGTCGGCACGCAGAAGATCGCCTGCTCCCGGTAGTCGAAGGGGGAGGCGAGAAGACTCTCGGTGACGGCAAATTCGGCACCATCCGGATCCGGCGGCGAGAGTGAAGCCCCGCCGTCGGAGAGCGTCAGCGAAGGGGCCGCCTCCCCCGGGAACGACGGGAGCTCCGGGGCGGCGAGCCCGAGCCGTTCCCGGATGAACCGGAAGCCTCCCCCGGTCGCAAGCGTTGCCGAGGTGACGATCGCCGTCTCCATCCGGCTGAAGAGCGCTTCCCGCAACAGCCGGCCCGGCTCCACGGGCGCGGCGGCCAAGACCACGTTCCGGGGCACATTCGGCCCCCTTCCTTTCCCCCGGCCCTCGATCCAGCGGACCCACTCCTCCCCGTCCCCGTCGGGAGCGAAGACGAGCGCGAGCCCCCGCGTCGCTGCCTCGAGGCGGCGCTCGATCGACTTGAGGTCGAGGATCCGCCCTTCGAGCGCATCCGAGAGGCCGGCGTCCTCCTCGAGCCGGCCGCGGAGCGTCTCCACCTGTCCGCGAAGGCGGGAGAACGCAGCGACGAGGGCATCGAGCCCCTCCTGCACGGCGGCGTGTCCGAGGGGGTCGCGGGGATCGCCCCGGCCGAGCCGGAGCGGCTCCTCTCCCTCGGAAGGGACGGCGGGCTCGATGGCGGTGAAGAACGCCCCGAGCGCGCCGCGCGCCTCGACGACCGCGGGCCGGAGCCGGCGCTCGAGTTCCGCCACGAGGCGTGCGCGGCCCGGGCCTCTCCCGAGGGTGGAGACCGCCTCCCCGACGGCCCGGAGGAGCCCTCTCCTCCCGCGCCGCTCGAGACGGTCGAGCACGCGGGCCATCCCGACCCGTGTCACCTCCGCCCCCATGTGGAGGGTTGCGGCCTCCTCCACGTTGTGCGCCTCGTCGAGCACCAGGCGCCGGTAGGCGGGGAGCACGGCGGACCCGGACCAGTTCTCCGTCGCCCGCCGAAGGGCGATGTCGGCAAAGAGGAGAGCGTGATTCACCACGAGTATGTCCGCCCCGTTCGCCTCCCTCCTCGACCGCTGGTAGAAGCAGTCGCGAAAGTGCGGACAGCGGGCGCCGAGGCAGATGTCCCCGTCCGAGCGCACCTCCTCCCAGATCTCGTCCGGCGGCCGGCGGTTCAGGTCGGAAAGAGAGCCGTCGGCCGTCCCCTGCCCCCACTCGACGAGCGCCTTGACCTCCTCCGTCCGGTCCGCCCCGAAGAGCGTCGGAGCGCTCTCCCCGGCGAGCAAGAGGCGTCTCAGCGAAACGTAGTTCCCCCGCCCCTTTACGAGGGACCAGCGGAAGTCGGTGCCGACGAGCCTCCGGACGAGCGGGAGGTCCTTGTCGGCGAGCTGCTCCTGCAGGTTGATCGTGTGCGTGGAGACGACCGTACGCTCCCGGTTCGCGCGCGCCCACTCGACGGCGGGGAGGAGATAGGCGAGCGACTTCCCCGTTCCGGTCCCGGCCTCGACGAGCGCCGCCCCCCCGCGGTTGTAGCGTTCCGTGACCTCGAGGAGCATCTCGAGCTGGGAGGGCCGGTGCTCGTATCCGGGGTAGGAGGCTTCGAGCTGGCCCCCGGGGAGGAGGTGGCGGGAAACGGCGCCCGGATCGAGCTCACTCGGCGCCTCCTTCGGAGCGGGCGGCTCCACGACGACGTAGAGGGAGCGGACCTCGTTGTCGACGATCCCGGTTCCGAGCCCGGCCTCGTACACCCCGGCGGCGAGCGCCAAGTCCGCGTCCGAGGGCTCGAGGTTCCCGGAGGGGTGGTTGTGCAGGAGGATCTCGCCGGCCTTGCCGTCCGCCGCGGCCGCGAGGACCGCATCCCTGCTCCCGCGTGCCACCGCCCTCGGATGGACGATCCGCCCGCCTGCATCCACCTCCGCGAGAAAGCAGACTTCCCGACCATGGGCGCGGCGGATTTCGGCTCGGATCGCCTCCGCCGCATCCGGGCCAAGAGAGAGAGAGGGCGACTGGTCGCTCAGGTTTTCTGCGGTCGGGGGCGGGCGGCCGGGAATAGGACGTTGTTCAGGATGAGCCGGTAGCCGGGTGAGTTCGTGTAGAGGTCGAGGCTCGTCGGGGGGTCCCCGATCTGATGCTCGGGGTCCTCCGGATCGTGCCCCCCGTAAAAGGTCCACGTCCCCTGCCCCAGCGTGCCGTGGATGTACTTCGCCCACTCGCCCGCCTCGCCGAGAACGATCACGCCCGGCTTCAGGCGGCTCCGTCGAAATGAGGTTGTGAGGCCGTAGAAGTCGGCGATGACGGACTCGTGGTTCTGAACGAGCATCGTCGCGATCGGATCGAGCTTTGCGGAGAACTCAAAGAGGGTGAAGTACCCGAGCGGCTGGCGGCCCGCGGTGTTCACGAGGTGGAAGTCGATGTCCGAGAACGCGTTCACCGCAGGGCGAAGCTCGACGCGCGCGCCCGTGAAGGCAAAGCTTCGCGACCAGTCCATCCGGTCGCTCGCGTCGGGGTCCGGGCTCTGGCCGTCCGCGTAGCTCGCCGAGATGTTCGTGGCGTGGCTCGCCAGTGCGAGATCGAGCGTCTCTGTCGCCGAGCACATCCCGAAGAGGAACCCCCCCTCCTCGACGTAACTCCGTATCTCCTCGGAGACCGCACGCTTGAGGGCGGGGACGTCGGAGTAGCCGAATCGCTGCGTCACCCCGCGGTTCCTGGCCACCTCTTCCTGCAGCCAGTCCGCCCCCGCGTAGGTCAGGTAGAACTTCGAGTACTGGCCCGTGAAGTCCTCGTGGTGGAGGTGGAGCCAGTCGTATTCCGACAACTCGCCCTCGAGGACCTCGGGGTCCCACACGATCTCGTAGGGGATCTCGGCATAGGTCAGCGCCATCGTCACTGCATCGTCCCAGGGGGCCGTGTTCGGCGGGGTGTAGATCGCCACCTTCGGGGCCGTCTCGAGGGGCACCGTGTCCATGTTGTCCCGCTCGATCGTCGAGCGCATCGCCGCGACCCCGCCTGCATCCATCCGCTCGACGTCGACGCCCCGGAAGGCGGCCTCGCGCCGGATCGCCTCCGTGTCGGGGAGGAGGAAGCCGCCCCCGCGGTAGTTGAGGAGCCACTCGACGGAAGCGCCCCCCTCAAGCGCCCAATACGTGAGCCCGTAGGCGCGCAGGTGATTCCCCTGGGCCGCGTCCATCGGTACGAGGAGATTCTGGCTGAGCGCGGGGGAAGACCCGGCGAGGAGGCCGATGACGGCGAGGAGGGGCCCGAGGACGCCACGGCCGGGGGAATTCATCGCGCCCCGTCCCCGCCGGCCCGATGTGCCTCGAAGAGCCGCCTCGCCTCGGGCGCGAGCGGGTGCGCCGGCGCGCCCGTGATGAGCGCCTCGAGGTGAGCCATCCCCTCCTCCTCCCTGCCGGCCGTGCCAAGGAGCCAGGCGGCGAGAAGAAGCCGTGCCTCCGCCGCCTCCGTCGCCTCTGGGTGACCACGCAGGAGCGCCTCCCGAAGCTCCGCCGCCCGCACCTCGTCCTCCCGCTCCGCGAGGTGGGCGGCGAGCGCCAGGAGGGAGGCGCGGCCCTCCGCGCCCGTGCCCGGGAGCGCCTCCATGATCCGGTTCGAGGCCACCAGCCACTGCGCCTCGACCGCGAGACCCATCGCTCCGATCGCCTCCGCCGCAGCCGGGCCCTCCACCTGCTCGAGGACGGTGAGGAGCGCTGCCCAGAGCGTCCCCTCCGAGGCGCTCGAACGCGCGATCTCCGTCATGATCGCGACCCTGGCCCGCTCGAGCCCCCCCTCCTCCTCAACCCATCCGGCCCATTCGGAGACCCCCGCCGCCTCACCGGCCGGTGCATCAGGAAGAACGAGCCCCGGAAGCTGGGCCCGCGCCGCCCCTGCGGGGAGGAGAAGCGCGGCGGCGGCGGCGGCGAGGTGGGCAACGCGGAGGACAACCACGTGCCCGACCCGAGCCGCCTCCGGGGGGCCGCTCACGGATCGCCTCCGATACTCCGGCGCCTGTTCACCCGCTCGAAGTACTCCAGGACGAGGCGCCGCTCGGCGGGTGTGAGACCGCCCAGCTCGGCCGCCGATGGGAGGGGGAGGGCCGAGAGGTCGAGGAGTTCTTCGGGAATCGCCGTGATCGCCCGCCTCGGGACATCCTCGGCGGACGTTGCCTCGCGTTCATCGGTGGGCCGCTCCCGCTCGAGCGTCCGGCCGGCGGAGAGGAGGCGCTCGAGCAGCTCCTCCTGCCGCTCCTGCGTCGAGGCGTCGAGCCGCCCCTCCCCCAATTCCTCCGCGATCTCGTCGCTCTCCTCCGCGAGCGCGTCGAGCGTACTCCTGGTCCCGCCGGGCCCCGGCCTCCGCGCCAGCTCCTGGAGGCGGGCAGCCACGCCCTGCTGACCGGAAACGAGGTTCTCAAGCTCCATCGGTGCCGGCGCCCCGCCGGGACTCGACTCGTCGGAGAGGCGGCCCGCCTCCTCGTTCAGGCTCGACTGCTGGGCACCGATCGAGGACATCTCCTGCGCCATCTGCTCCTCCGCGGAGGCACCCTGCGACTCCTCGCCCCCCCCCATCCCGAGTCCGGAGAGCGCAGTGAGGGCGAGGCGGTTCAGCGCGCCCTGCGCCTCCTGAAGCTGGGCTGGGCTCCCGTCGCCACGCCGAAGGCGCTCGACCGCCTCGCCGACTGCCTCCTCCGAGGCCTCGGCCGCCTGGGAGAGCATGTCTTGCAACTCCGGCACCTCGGCCGCCGCCTCGCGAAGCTGACTGGAGAGATTCCTCAGCCCTTGCATGATCGCGAGCTCCTCCTCCCCGAGGCGCTCCGGGTCCGCCGCGGCGTCGAGGCGGTTCGTGAGCGCTTCCTGCCGCCTCGCGAGGGCAAGCGCATCCTGCGCGCCCTGGCGAAGTCCCTCCCGCATCGCCTCGCCGGGGTTCTCGGCCATCTCCGAACGCGTCTCTCCGAGCTGGTCGCGAGCGGCCTCGAGCGACTCTGCCGCCTGACTCACCTGCTCGGAAGCCTCCTCGGGACGCTCGGATTGGCTCTCCTGCGCCGCCGCCTCCATCGACTCACGAGCGTTCTCGAGCTCCTGGCGGGCCGCCTCCGTCTGCCGCCCTTCGTCCGAGTCCCCGCGCGACGCGAGCTCCTCCTCGAGCGCAGCGAGGCGCTCCTCGACGGCGCGGGTCCGCTCCGCCTGTTCGAGCTCTTCCTCGGCGCCCCGTCCCTCCGCCAGCTCCGGCACGAGGCGCTCCTGAGTTTCGAGGAGCTCTTCGATGTCGCGCTCCGCGCCGCGGAAGGCCTCCTCGATCACGCTCTCCCGTAGCTCCTCAAGTGCCTGCTCGAGCCGGTTCTCGAGTCTCTCCTGGCGCTCGGCCAGCTCCTCGAGCATCCGCTCGGACGCCTCTTCCACCTCCCCTTGCCGGAGCGCCTCCTGAAGCTCCTCCAGCTCCTCGCGGGCCTCGGGCCCGAGCACCTCTTCAAGGAGTTCCTCGAGCCGCTCGATCTCCTCCTGAAGCTCCAGATCCGCGGGATCCGCGTCGGCCATCTCGGCGAGCGCCTCGCTTGCCTCCTCGAGCTCCGTTCGAAGCTCGTCGAGTTCAGCTGCCAGTTCGACCTGCTGCTCGAGCGCCTGGCGAAGCTCCTCGCGATCCTGAAAGCCCTCGGCCTCGTTCTCGTCCCCCGCACTCCCCTCCGGTTCGAGCTGGATCTGCCGCTCGAGGTCGCGGAGCACCTCCGTCTCGCGCGTGACACGCTCCATGAGCTCCTCGGTACGAGTGCTCACCTCTGTGACCCGTTCCCTCGCCGCGTCCCGGATCTGGCCCGCGGCCGGCATCGAGAGCCGGTACGTCGCCGTCTCGACAACGTTGGCAGTGGGCGCGTTGTCGGAGACCCGGGCGCGAAGGAGAACGGCGTCCCCGGGCCGAAGACCCCAACCCGAGAAATCGAGGACGGGCCTCAGCGTGAGCTCGGCGAGATCGGCGACGGGGATCCTGTCGACAACGGGCCGGTCCTCCTCTCCCGGGCTCTGATGTACCGTCTCCACCTCGGCCCACCCGATCCCGTAGTCGTCCGTGGCCTCAAGGAGGAGGGGCACCCGGAGCGAGAGGGGGAGCTCCTCGTCCCGGCCCGGGACCGGGAGGGCGAGTTCGGGCGGCCGGTCGGGGACGACCTCGAGTTCGAGAACCTGCGAGAGGACCGCACCCTCCCTTCCGCCCTCAACGACCCAGGTGATCCGCTCCGACCGGGTGGGCCGCCACAGGCCGGCGAAGCCCCCGTCCTCGACGGGGAGGCGGAAGGCGATGCGGCTCCCACCTCCGAGGAGGAGAACCTCCGAGCCCTCGCCAACGACCCGTCCCCCGATCTCCACCGCCGTTCCCTCCGGGAGGGCGAGCCGGGGCGGCACGCCTCGGAAGCTCTCCGGTGGGAGCCGCGTGTACGGGGGGTAGGTGAGGTCGAGCCTCAGATCCGTGAGGAGGGAGGGGTCGATCGGGACGAGGCGCCTCGTCTCCGTCCTCGCACCGTCCGGGCTCGAGGCCCAGTACCCGGTCGCCACCTCGATCGCCGGGAGGATCGTCTCGGCGCTCCCGTCCTCGACGGGGAGGGTGCGTTCGCGGAGGATGTCTCCGATCGCCTGCCAGTGAACCGTGACGGAATCCCGACCCGCGGCGCGCACCTCGACCCCCGGCTCCTCCCCCCTCAGGATCTCCGCGTCTCCCGGCAAGAGCTCAAGGGGCGGAAGCGGCGGCGGAACGAGGAGCGCTACGGGACTCATGAGCCCGGCCCACGCACTCAGCGCGCGGCTAGGCGTCACGACAAGGAGTCCGGCCGCGAGGATGGCGAGGACACCGCTTCCGAGCGCCGTCATTCGGGCGAGCCGGACGAGGGCGGCCCCGGGCCGCCCCGCGAGTCGCTCCACCGGGGGATCGAGCCGATGGAGGAGCGCTTCCTCCCCGGCTCGGGCGAGCGAGCTCGATACCCCTTCCGGGACGGAGCGCGCGAGCTCGACCTGTACGCGTACGGCGCCCCTCGGGAGCGCTGCCGTCCGCTCCATCTCCCCGGCCACGCTCTCCTCGGTGGTCCAGCGCGGCAGAGCCGTGAGGACGTGCGTCGCAAGCGCGAGGAGGACGAAGCCCGCCACGATCAGGAGGATGAGCGGCGCGGCGGTTCCCTGCCTCCACCCGTCCGCGCCGGCGAGTAACCACGCCAGGACGAGGAGCCCCGCCGCGGTGGCGAATCCACCGAAGGCGAGCGCAAAGCTGGCCCGGCCCTCGAGATATCTCCGTATCCGGCCAACGACGGCGGTGACGCCGCGAGCCGGCGCCTCGTCCTTCCTCAAGACGCCTGCCTCGTCAGTGCGTACACGAATAGGTTCACACCCATGCGGAGCGCCTCTTCCCGGAGCTCGGGCGGGTCTTCGTGGACCTCGGGGTCCTCCCACCCGTTCCCGAGATCGGACTCGTGGCTGTAGAACACGATGAGACGCCCCTCGTAGAAGATGCCCCACGCCTCCGGCGCCTCGCCGTCGTGCTCATGTATCTTGGGGAGTCCGTCCGGAAAATCATAGAAGGAGTGAAACACCGGGTGGTCGGGCGGGACCTCCACGAGGGGACGGTCGGGGAAGAGCGCGGCCATCTCGCGCCGGAACGCCTCGTCGAGCCCGTAGTTGTCGTCGGCGTGGAGGAAGCCGCCCGAGAGGAGGTAGCGCCGGAGCGCCTCCCGCTCCTGTTCGTTGAAGGCGACGTTCCCATGCCCCGTCATATAGAGGTAGGGATAGTCCGGGAGGGCCGGATCGAGGGGCGTCACGACGGCCTCCCGCTCGGCGAGAGCGATCCCCGTCCGTTCCCGAATCGCCGCCAGGAGGTTCGCGAGGGCGGAGGGGCCCGCATACCAGTCGCCGCCGCCGCCGTACTGGAGCCGGGCGATGGTCGGCGGAGCGGCGTCAGGCGCAGGGAGCGCTTCCGCCTCCCCCGCTCCGCCCCTCTCCGCGGGCAGAGTTACCGCGCCTGCCCCTGGGTGCCATGGGGCCAGGAGGAGGACCGATAGGAGTGCCACCATGTGGTTCATCGCGTCGCCTGCCTCCCTCTCGATCCCGGGCGATTCACCCCTCCTCCGCCCCTCCGGATCAGACGCCTCGTCGAGGACAACCCGGTACGCGCGGTTTCTCGGGATCCCGAGGAGAGAGGCGAGCTCTCTCGAGGCCCGGCTCGCGGAGGTGCCCACGTTGAGGAGCGCCCTCGCGATCCGGCGTGCCTCCCCAACCTCCTCCGCGGGGCGGACCTCTTCTCGCGGGAGGGGTCCGATTACCACCGTCACCTCGCCGCGCGTCCGTTCCTCACCCCCGTAGTATCGGGCGAGGGAGTCGACGGTTCCCCTCCGGAACTCCTCGTGAAGCTTCGTCAACTCCCGGCCCACCGCGGCGCGGCGCTCCCCGCCGCCGAGCGCCGCGAGGTCGTGAAAGAGCCTGGCGAGGCGGCGGGGCGACTCGAAGAGCACGATCGTCTCCTCCGAACGCCGGATCCGCTCGAGGAAGTTCGTCCGCTGCTTCCCGCGCCGCGGAGTGAACCCGAGGAAGACGAAGGGGAGGGTCGGGAGTCCCGAGGCCACGAGTGCGGTGAGGACGGCGGAGGGCCCAGGGACGGGCACGACATCGTGGCCGGCCTCGAGGACACGCCGGACGAGTCGTTCGCCGGGGTCGGAGACGAGGGGCATGCCGGCGTCCGAGACGAGCGCGAGGCACGCCCCACCCTCCAGCTTGGGGAGGACCTCGCCGGCTCTCGCCACCTCGTTCTCCGCATAAAGGGAAAGGAGGGGCGTCGAGATCCCGAGGTGGCGCATGAGCACGCGCGTCCTCCGGGTATCCTCCGCCAGGACCTCGTCGGCCTCCCCGAGAATTCGGCCCGCCCTCTGGGAGAGGTCTTCTAGGTTCCCGATCGGGGTGCCGACCAGGTAGAGCGTTCCCATGAGGCCTGCCCTGCCTTACGGCTGGCCGGGCCGCGCCCCGCGGTCAGCGACCGGGAGCTGGGGCGCGCGCGCCCGTCCGCCTCTCCTGAGGCGCCCTCCGGCGTGCGCGCCCTTCTCAGAGATACTCGAGGAGCTTCTTCTCAAGGTGGGGCTTCGGGACCGCACCCACGACGGTATCCACATGCTGGCCGTCCTTGAAGAAGAGAATCGATGGAATCGAGCGGATCCCAAAGCGGGTGGCAACGCCCGGATTGTGGTCCACGTCGAGCTTCCCGACGACGACTCCCTTCTCCGCATACTCCTCGGCCAGTTCATCGACGATCGGGCCCACGATCCGGCACGGGCCGCACCACTCGGCCCAGAAATCCACCATCGCAAGCCCCGCCCCCTCGATCGCAACCTCGAAGGTCTCGTCCGTCACGACGACCGTATTTTCCGTTTCCGCCATCCCTCGGCTCCTTTTCCTCTTCCGTTTCGATTCCCCGCCCCCCACGACCGGAACCCCCTCCCACTCCACAGGCGCGGGGCCGGCCGCGCGCGCAGCTCGCCCCGGAACCGCGCCTGGATCCGCGGGCACAAGTTCGACGGAGGGGGAGGGGGCGTCAACCCGCAGGGAGCATCGCCGGCACTGCGAACTCGAACTCGGCCTCGGCCCCCGCGCTGCCCGCGGCGCGGACCCTCACCTCCGTTCCCTCCTCCACCTCGCCCTCGAGGAGGCGGAGCGCCAACGGATCCTGGATCCGCTGCTCGATCACCCGCTTGAGCGGCCGGGCCCCGAAGGCGGGATCGTAACCCTCCCGGGCGAGGCGGTCCCTCAATTCATCCTCGATCACGACGCGGACGCCGAGCCCCGCCGCCAGCTCGGAAACCCGCCCGAGCTGGATATCGACAACCTTCCGCAGGTCCTCCTCCGATAGCGGCCGGAAGCAGATCACGTCACCCACCCGGTTCAGGAACTCCGGGCGGAAGTGGCGCCTGAGCTCGCTTCGAACCTCGCGGTCGATGACCTCCCACGCCGTCCTCTCCGTCTCCTCGAGGATGTACTGGCTCCCGATATTCGAGGTCATGATGATCACCGCGTTCCGAAAGTCCACGCTCCGGCCCTGCGAGTCCGTGAGCCGCCCGTCGTCGAGGATCTGGAGGAGGATGTTGAACACCTCCGGATGCGCCTTCTCGATCTCATCGAAGAGGACGACGGAGTGCGGCCGGCGGCGCACCGCTTCGGTCAACTGGCCCCCATCCTCGTAGCCCACATAGCCGGGCGGCGCGCCGATCAGGCGGGCGACGGCATGCTTCTCCATGTACTCGGACATGTCGATCCGAACCATCGCGCGCTCGTCATCGAAGAGGAACTCGGAGAGGGCGCGGGCCGTCTCCGTCTTCCCGACCCCGGTCGGGCCGAGGAAGATGAAGGAGCCGACGGGCCGGTTCGGGTCCTGGAGCCCCGCTCGCGCCCGGCGGACCGCGTTCGAGACCGCGGTGACCGCCTCCCACTGGCCGATCACACGCGCGCCGAGGAGCGCCTCGAGTTGCGTGAGACGGACCCGCTCCGACGCCATGAGGCGCGAGACCGGGATCCCCGTCCACTCCCCGACGACCTCGGCGATATCGTCCGCCTCCACCTCCTCCCGCAGGAACTTCCCCCCCTCCTGGAGCTCGTGGAGCCGCTCCTCGGCCTCCTCCACCGCCCGGGATGCCTCAGGGATCCGGCTGTACTGGAGCTCGGCGGTGTGCTCGAGGTCCCCCTCCCGCGTCGCTCGCTCCACTTCCGAGCGAAGGGCGTCGATCTCTTCCTTGAGCGCCTGGATCCGGGAGATCGCCTCCTTCTCCGCCTGCCACTCCGCCTTCATCCCCGTACTCTTCTCCTCAAGCCCGCGGAGCTCTTCCTCGATCGCCTCCCGACGATCAACGGCCGAGCGATCCTCCTCCTTCGCGAGCGCCTGGCGTTCAATCTCCAGCTGCGTGATGCGACGCTCGACCTCATCGATTTCCTCGGGGAGGGAATCGATCTCGATCCGAAGCCAGCTCGCGGCCTCGTCGATCAGATCGATGGCCTTGTCGGGGAGGAAACGCCCCCCGATGTAGCGGTCGGAGAGCCTCGCGGCGGCGATGAGCGCTTCGTCGCGGATCCGGACCCCGTGGTGCACCTCGTAGCGCTCCTTCAGGCCCCGCAGGATCGCGACCGCATCCTCGACGGAGGGCGGCGCGACGAAGACGGGCTGGAAGCGGCGCTCGAGGGCGGCGTCCTTCTCGACGTGCTTCCTGTACTCGTCGAGCGTCGTCGCTCCCACGAGCCGGAGCTCCCCGCGTGCGAGCATCGGCTTCAGCATGTTCGCCGCGTCCACGGCGCCCTCGGCCGCGCCCGCACCGACGATCGTGTGCAATTCATCGACAAACACGACGAATCGGCCTTCCGACTCGGTGATCTCCTTGAGAACCGCCTTCATCCGCTCCTCGAAGTCGCCCCGGTACTTCGCCCCCGCGAGCATCGCCGAGATATCGAGCGCGACGAGGCGCTTCTCGGCAAGTGAGGAGGGCACGTCGCCCGCGACGATCCGCTGGGCAAGCCCCTCGACGATCGCCGTCTTCCCCACCCCGGGTTCACCGATCACGACCGGGTTGTTCTTCGTGCGGCGCCCGAGAACCTTGATGACCCGGCGGATTTCCTCGTCGCGGCCGATCACCGGATCGAGTTCCCCCTCCCGGGCGAGCTCAGTCAGGTCGCGCGAGTAGCGCTCGAGCGCCTGGTACTTGTCCTCCGGGTTCTCGTCTGTGACCCGGTGCGGGCCGCGCACCTGCTCGAGCGCGCCGAGGATCAACTCGCGGTCGATCCCGGTCTCCCTCAGGACCCGGCCGGCATCGTCCCTCCCGCCCGCAAGTCCGAGGAGGAGGTGCTCGGTCGAGACGTAGCGATCGCCGAGCTTCCGGGCCTCCTCGTCGGCCCGCTCGAGCGCGCTCCGAAGGTCCTGCGCGGGGGCCGGTTCACTCCCCCCCTCCACGCGCGCGCAGGCAGCGAGGGCACGAGTCACGCGCTCCCGAACGAGTGCGGGGCGGACTCCGGCCTTTTCGAGGACCAGCCCCACGATCCCCTCTCCCTGCTCGAGGAGCCCCGCCAGGAGGTGGGTTCCCGCGATCTCGGGGTGCCCCGCCCCTCTCGCGAGGCGGGCGGCGGACTGAAGGGCTTCCCCGGACTTGACGGTGAAGCGGTCGGCATGGGCCACGGTTCACTCCGGATTCTCTCGTACGCTGCCGGCGCTCGGGGTGCGATCCACCGCGGCGCAGCTCCCTGCCATTTTGGCATGTCACGGGGCGGGGCAGAGCGTGTGCACGGTTATACAGGTCAAGAACCGTGCCATGCCCGGCGAGGGAGGCAGCGCGCGAAGCAGGCCCGGGGAGGCGAACGCCTTACGGCGTGGAGGCGCCGGAGACGATCCGCTTGAGGAGCGTACCGCCGGGGATCCCCTCGCCCGGCTCGAGGTGGTTGATCGTCGCGATTGTCGCGATCGGCACGGACGAGGGGTAGCTCTCGTAGAAGCTCTCGAGTGTCATCTCGGCGGGGATCCGGACGAGGGCCACGCGGTCCGGCTGCCGATTCAGCACGGCGGGATCGTTGACGGGCTCGAAGGAAACGAGGGTCACCCGGATCGTTTCGGCGTGCCGGGTCCAGCCCGCCTGCGAGCCGTAGCCGAGGACGCCGTACACCTGGCCGCCGTGGCGGACGAAGGCGACGGTCCCGGCCACCGTCCCCTGATCCGCCCGCCCCGCGAAGTCCGCCCGGGCCGCATCGAGTCCGTTGATGGGGGTGCCGCTCCGATTCGAGCCGGGGTAGTCGAGTTCCGAGAGGAAGGCGTCGAGAGCGGCGCCGGGCGACGGGGCGTCGTCCAGCATGAGCGTGAGCACCGCCTCCCCCTCCGGACTCACCGCCTGGACAGCAGCTGCCCCGTTCTCCGCCTCCCAACCCCCCGGGAAGTCGACACGAAACGCTCCATCTGGGTGAAAGAAGGTGCTCCCCTCGAAGTAGCCGAGCCTGGGGTCCGTGCCGAAGAACATTCCCTCCAGCCGGTTCAGGTATGCCTCCCTCTCGATCCGCTCGCCGAAGAACTCCCCCGCATCGATACGCTCGGAGATCCGGTCGCGGCGCTCGAGTGGAGCCGGGTGGGTGGAAAGGAAGGCGGGGACCCTGCCCGTCCCTTCGCGGGCCCCCGACGCATCCGCGAGCATCCCGAAGGTCTCGGCCATCGCGCCCGGGTCGTATCCCTCTCGGGTCATGTAGCGAAGCCCCAGGTCGTCCGCCTCTCGCTCGTCGTCCCTCCCGTAGGAGAGAAACAGGAGCCCGAGCCCGGTCGCGGCGGCCTCCGCGACGGAGGCAAGATCGGGCCTCAGGATCGTGCCGACACCCAACCCGAATTGGGCCAGCTGGGTTCGGCTCATCTGGTTCACCGAGTGGCGGGCCGTGACGTGGCCGATCTCGTGGCCGAGGACCCCTGCGAGCTCGGCCTCAGAGTTGAAGTGGGTGAGGATCCCCCGGGTGACGTATATAAACCCGCCCGGCAGCGCGAAGGCGTTCACGACGGGGTCGTCCACCACCCGGAAGGTCCAGGGGAGACCGGGCCGCTCCGAGCGGAGGGCCATCGTCTCGCCGAGGCGCTGGACGTACGCCTGCCACTCGTCGTCCTCGAAGAGGCCGAGCGAGGCCACCACCGCCGGATCCGCTTCGCGCCCCATCTCGACCTCCCGAAACTCGCTGATGAGGGCAAGCTGGCGCTCCCCCGTGGCCGGATTCACAGCGCACGCCTGGAGGCCTCCGAGCAGGGGGAGGAGGAGGAAGGAAAGCGCGCCAAGGCGCCTTCGGCTACAGCGGGATACGGGCATCTCGCGGAGATGAAGTTGAGTGTGTCGTGGCCTTGGGGCCGAAGGGCTGGGGCGACCCATCGCCCGCGTGCGCTCCGGAAGCTATCTTTCCCGGCGCAGGCCTCGCAACCGGAGGCACGGGCTACGTTTCACCACGGATCGACCGTGCGGATGACCCTTCCCGAGGCGGAGCGTTGGCGGTGCACTCGAAGGCGCCTTCGAGATGGGCGGAGGTGGCTCCTTCTCGTCCTCGGCGCGCTCGTCCTCGCATCGTGTGAAGCGAGACCGGGAGGCTGGGGCGGTACGATCAGCTCCGAGGCCTTTGTCGAGGCGACGATCGCGCTTCGGACCTCCGACCTCCTGGACACCTCCGGATACCTGCCGGAGGGGGAGCCCGAGCGCATCCTGGGAGAGCAGGGTCTCGTCCCAGATGATCTCCGGCGCTTCGTCGAGGCACACGGGAACGACGTGGTGCTGATGGCGTCCCTCTGGAACGAGATCGAGCGTCGCGTAAACGAGATCCGGAACCTCAATCGTTCCTGAAGCTCGCCCCGATCGCGACTGCCTCCCAATCCACGCCGGAGACCGCGAAGCGGACAGCCCACCCGGGAGCGGGGCTCACATCGAGTCCGAGATCGAACGCAAAGGCGAGAGTGACCTCATCCGCGCGGCTGCCGGACCCTTGGGCTCGGGTGAAAGCGGCGTCGAGCGCCACCCTGGGGGTGAGGTAGGGTCGAAAGGCGACACCCTCGGTCTCCAGGCTTCGACCGATTGAGATTCCCAACGGAAACGAGAGGACGAAGTCATCGCCGATGGCCGCGCCCCCTCCCCCTACCCAACGTACGTCCAGGGGGAACTGCTCCCCCGCACTGAGGAGAGGGCCGGAGAAATCCGCGCCTCCGTACACCGCAAGGTCGTCGGAACTGTCCTCGGCGAAGCCAATCCTGTATCCCGTCCTCCCGCTTCCCCTCCAGCTCACCAGAAGGCCGATCCCACCGTGGGAAGTCAGATCCACCACGTATGCCCCCCAGCCCGCCGGGCTCTCGGTGCCCACCAACATGGGGCCGTCCCACGCGACCTGTGCGCCCAGCGGCGTGGCCGGCCCGAGGCAGATCATCACGACCGCCACCAACCTTAGCCGTCTCACCCTCGTTCGCCCTCGCTGCCCCGGTCTGTCACAGGGTGTACATGCCATCGGCAAGGTGCTTCTGGCCACCGGGCGTGAGGGCGCACGATCCCCTCCCGGGTGTCACGGCCACACCTTGCGGGTCCGGGCATTCCCTGCCGCCCGCTCGTCCAGGCGTCACTCCCACTCAATCGTCGCCGGTGGCTTCGAGCTCACATCGTACGTTACTCGATTCACGCCCGGGACCTCGTTGATGATCCTAGCGGATATGGAGCTGAGGAGTTCGTGCGGGAAGGGGTACCAGTCGGCGGTCATCCCATCGCGGGACGTCACAGCCCTCAGGGCCACGACGTTCTCATAGGTGCGGGCATCCCCCATCACGCCGACCGAGTGGACGGGGAGCAGGACGGCGAATGCCTGCCATATCTCGTCGTAGAGCCCAGCGCTCCGGATCTCCTCAAGGTAGATCGCATCCGCCTCCCGTAGCGTGGAGAGGCGGTCCTCGGAGACCGCCCCGAGCACCCGGATCGCGAGACCGGGGCCGGGGAATGGGTGGCGGCCCACGAATGCCTCGGGGAGGCCGAGCACCCGCCCGACTTCGCGGACCTCGTCCTTGAACAGTTCGCGAAGCGGCTCGATGAGCTCGAAGGGCATATCCTCGGGGAGCCCCCCCACATTGTGATGCGTCTTGATCGTCGCGGACGGGCCACCGGTCGAGACCGACTCAATCACGTCCGGATAGAGCGTCCCCTGGACGAGGAAACGGGCGCCGACCCCGGCTGCCCGGGCGACCCGGTCGAAGACGCGGATGAAGGTGTTCCCGATGATCCGCCGCTTCTGCTCCGGCTCCGCCACGCCCGAGAGCGGGGGGAGAAACTCGTCGGCGGCGGAAGCGACGATGAGGCGGATCCTCATGTGCTTCCGGAAGGTGCGCTCTACCCCCTCCCTCTCCCCCTTTCGAAGGAGCCCGTTGTCGATGAAGACGCACGTCAGCTGATCCCCGATCGCCCGGTGGACGAGCGCCGCGGCCACGGAGGAATCGACGCCGCCCGAGAGTCCGCAGATGACGGCCTCCCCCCCCACCCGCTCCCGGATCCTCTCGATCGACTCCTCTACGAAGGCCCCGGCCGTCCAGCTGGGGGAGAGCTCCGCGATCCGGAAGAGGAAGTTGGAGATGATCTCCCCGCCTTTCTCGGTATGTGCGACCTCCGGGTGGAACTGAACGCCGTAGATCTCTCGGTCCGTTGCCCGGAAGGCCGCGACGGGGAGCGTCGAGGTCGAGGCAATGGCGCGGTACCCGGGCGGCGGGGTGTCGACGTGGTCGCCGTGTGAGCACCAGACCCGGACCATCTCCCCCTCAAGCCCGCGGAACAGCTCGCTCCCCCCGTCCACCCGGAGATCCGCGGGTCCGTATTCCCGCTGCCCCGCCCTGACCCGACCACCCTCCTTCTCGGCGATGAGCTGCATCCCGTAGCAGATCCCGAGGAGGGGGATCCCTTCCGAGAGGAGCGCTCCGTCCACCCGGGGTACCCCCTCGTCGTAGACGGATGCGGGCCCGCCGGAGAGGATAATCGCACCGGGGTCCCACGCCCGGATCCACTCGACGTTCCGGCTCGGCGGGTGGATCTCGCAGAAGACGCCCTGCTCCCGGATCCTCCGGGCAATGAGCTGCGTGTACTGAGACCCGCAGTCGATGATCAGGACACGGTCCCTGACTTCGGCCATCTCCGCCTACCCCGTGCCCGCGGCGCCCGCCGGGACCCTCGGCGGCGGTATCGTCTCCCCCCGCATCAGGTCCTCGTGTGTTTCCCGTTCGCGGATCAGCGTCGCCTCGCCCCCCTCGATCAGCACCTCGGCCGGCCGCCTCCGGCCGTTGTAGTTGGATGCCATCGAGAACCCGTAGGCACCCACCGTCTCCACGGCGAGGAGATCCCCGGCTTCGGGAAGCTCGATCTGGCGGTCGCGTGCGAGAAAGTCACCGCTCTCGCATACGGGACCGACCACGTCCGCCACGACGGTCGGCGCACCGTCACGCCTCGCGACCGGCGTGACACGATGGAAGGCCCCGTAGTGGGAGGGACGAAGGAGCTCGGTCATCGAGGCGTCCGTCACGACGAAGTATTTCGCATCGACGCGCTTCGTGTAGAGGACGCGAGCAAGGAGGAGCCCCGCCTCTCCGACGATCGACCGGCCCGGCTCGAGGACCAAGCGCAACCCCCGGGCCCGGACCTGTGGAACGACACGGGCTGCAAGCTCCTCGAGATCCATCGCGCCCCCCGCCTCGTAGGCGACGCCGAAGCCCCCGCCCAGATCCACATACCCGAGGGCGATCCCACCCTCGAGGAGCCGGTCCACGACGCCAAGCACGGTCTCGAGGGCCTCGACGTACGGGGCCACCTCCGCGATCTGGGACCCGATGTGAACCCCGATCCCCACGAAGTCGAGATTCGGATCATCGGCCCTCGCGTGATAGAGCGCCTCCGCTTCGCGGACGGGGATCCCGAACTTCGAGGCAGCGTGTCCGGTCTGCGTGTACGCGTAGGGGGTCGGCGAGTGGACATCCGGGTTCACGCGAAGGCCGACGCGGGCCGGGGTGCCGAGGCGTTCGGCCACCCGGCCGAGCAAGTCGAGTTCCGCCGAGCTTTCCGCATGGAAGGCGTGGATCCCCGCGCGGACCCCCGCCTCCAGCTCCTCCTCCGTCTTCCCGACACCGGAAAAGATGACCCGCCCGGCGGGGATCCCCGCGCTCTCGGCCCTGCGGAGCTCGCCCACGGACACGATGTCCGCCCCCGCACCGAGCGCGCCGATCCGGTTCAAGAGCGCAAGAGAGCCATTCGCCTTCACGGCGTAGGCTACCAGGAGGGGGACACCCGCAAAGGCGGAGATGAAGCGCGCCACACCGCCCCGTATCCTCTCAGCGTCGTAGACGTAGAGCGGCGTGCCGAAGTCGTCCGCCACCTCCTCGAGGGAGACCCCGCCGGCTGCCAGCACGCCTCCCACCCTCTCGAGCCCGGCGCTCAGTATGCCTTCGCCCAGACGACCTCCACCTCGGCGGCAGCGCCTCCGCCGATGCAACGCTCCGGCACGCTCCCCGAGCGGAAGTCCGGATCGGGGATGCAGCGCAGCGTCCCGCCCGTCTCCTCCTTGACGCGGGCCTCGACGGCGGGATCCCCGCTCCACCCGGTGTAGACGAACCCACCCGGACCATTCAGGATCTCGACCAGCTCCTCGCAGCGCTCGACCCCCCGGTGAGTGTGCTGTTCCCGATAGGAGCGGGCCTTGTCCAAGAGCGCCGCCTGGAACGCCTCGAGGCGGGCGGGGAGCCCGGCCACCGCCTCGGCCTCGGGGAGGAATTCCTTCCGCTTCCCGCCCTCGTCCCGGACACGGGGGACGAGCACCAGCTGCCCGCTCGCCAGATCACGCGGGCCGATCTCGATCCGGTAGGGGACTCCCTTCCTCTCCCACTCGTAGAATTTCGCACCCGGACTCAGGTGATCGCGGTCGTCCACGCGGGTGCGGACGGCGGCGGCGGAGAGCCGGTCCTTCACCTCGTGGGCCTTCGCGACGACACCGGAGCGCTCCTCATCGGTCCGGTAGATCGGAACGATCACGACCTGCGCCGGCGCAAGCCTCGGGGGGACCACGATCCCGCGGTCGTCCCCGTGCGTCATCACCATCGCGCCGACGAGCCGGGTGGTCACCCCCCACGAGGTGTTCCACGCGTAGCTGTCGACCCCTTCCTCGCTCTGGAAGGTGAGATCGAACTGCTTCGCGAAGTTCTGGCCCAGGTCGTGTGTTGTCCCCGCCTGGAGCGCCCGGCGATCCTGCATCATCGCCTCGCACGTATACGTCTCGAGGGCACCGGCAAACCTCTCGGACTCCGACTTCCGTCCCGTCACAATGGGGAGCCCGATCCACTCCTCCATGAAGCGCCGGTAGAGAGCCAGCATCCTGAGCGCCTCCTCGACGGCCTCCTCCCGGGTTGCGTGCGCCGTATGGCCCTCCTGCCAGAGGAACTCCGTGGTCCGAAGGAAGGGGCGGGTGCGGAGTTCCCAGCGGATCACGTTCGCCCACTGGTTGATCAGAACGGGGAGGTCCCGGTAGGACTGCACCCACTTCGCGTACATCGAGTAGATGATCGTCTCTGAGGTGGGACGCACCACGAGAGGCTCCTCGAGCTCCTTTCCGCCGGCGTGGGTGACGACGGCGAGCTCCGGCTTGAACCCCTCCACATGCTCCTTCTCCCGTTCGATGAAGTTCATCGGGATCAGGAGGGGGAAGTAGGCATTCTCGTGCCCCGAGTCCTTGAACATCCGGTCGAGGGCGCTCTGCATGTGCTCCCAGATCCCGTAGCCCCACGGGCGAATCACCATGCTCCCGCGGACCGGGGAGTGGTCCGCGAGCTCGGCCCGCTGCACCACTTCGTTGTACCAAGCGCTGAAGTCCTCGGCGCGCGGCGTCAAACCCCTCTCTCTCGACATCCGTTATCCGTCCTCGCGGTCCTCTTCGATGGACGGCTGATCCTCCCCTCGGCGCTCGAGATAGTCGCGCCCGAAGACGAACAGGCCGGGAATGACGAGGAGGCCCATCGAGACGACCGCCCATGTGAGCCTGAATGGGAGGTTCGTGCCCGCGCTGAAGAGATACGCGGCGAGGCCGCCCCCTCCGAGTGCGAGCGCGAAGGAGGCAGCGAGGATCACGTACTCGAAGACGCTGAGCCGCCGGATCGCCCGCTCCACCTCTTCCCTCGTACCGTCGAACCCGTTCTCAGCCGGCACGCGACGGCTCCGAAGGCTCCCCGTCCACACCCCCCGGTCCCCGGAGCCGGGGGCTCGTCAGATCGGCGATCGGCACGTCGCGCTCCCTCCCGCTCGCCATCTCCCTCACCACTGCGACTCCCCTCTCCACCTCATCGGGTCCGAGAACGATGACGGAGCCCGCATCGAGCGCGGCCGCCGAAGAGAACTGCTTTCTCACCGACTGCCCCCCGAGGGCGTAGACGACGCTCCTCCCCGCCCTTCGCTGAACCCCGGCGATCTGCCGGGCAAGGGATGCCTCCCCATCGCTGATCGAGATGATATAGTAATCCACCCTGGGCCGGTACTCCGGGGTTAGGCTCCGCGCCTTCAGCACCTCGCCGAGGACGACGTCCCCCATTCCGAACCCGACCGCCGAGAGCCGGTCACCCCCCACGTGCTCCATGAGGCGATCGTAGCGCCCGCCTCCGCAGATCGCGCGGAATTCCCCGGCCCGGTCGAAGATCTCGAAGACAATCCCGGTATAGTAGGCGAGTCCCCGGACGATCGTGAGGTCGAAGCCCACGAAGTCGGCAAAGCCGAGCTCTCCGAGGACCGCAAGATACCCCCTGAGCTCGCCAGTCCGCTCGATCACCCGCGGCGATCCGGCGAATTCGCGCTCGATCGTCTCGATCGTGGGCTCGGAGAAGAGTGCGAGGACGGCCTCCACCTGTTCGCTGCGGAGCCCGCACGCCTCCGGGCTACCCAGCCGTTCGCGGATCCGCTCCCTCGGCTCCCGCTCGATCCGGTCCACGGCCGCGAAGACGGCCGATGTTCGGTCCTGTGGTACGTCGAGGGCGGAGAGTACCTCGGAGAGGAGGATCCGGTCGGAGACCCGGGCCCGGATCTCTGTGGTCCCGAGGCCGAGTTCCCTCAGCCCGTCGAGCGCGACCGCAAGCACCTCGGCGTCCGCCTCGATCCCCGCCTCCCCCACGATATCCACATTCCACTGATAGTGCTCGCGGAGCCGCCCGCGCTGCTGGCGCTCGTAGCGAAAGAGCTGCGGGATCGAGAACCACCGAATCGGCTTCGGGAGCGCCCGGCTGCGGCCGGCAAGGATGCGGGCGAGGGAAGGCGTCATCTCGGGCCGCAGCGCGACGCGACGCTCCCCCTTGTCGGTGAACTCGTACAGCTGCTCGGCAATCTCGCTCCCGCTCTTCTCGGTGTAGAGCTCGAGCTCCTCGAGTGGCGGGCCGTCGTATTCCCTGTAGCCGTAGCGGCGGGCGACCCGCCGCCAACTACCGAAGATATGGCTCCTGAAGGCCAATTCTTCGGGGGGGAAATCCCGAAATCCCGGGAGCTTCGCGTACTTCCGAGACGCGGACATGGCGCGAATCTACCCGGACTCAAATGGGACGGGCAAGGCTTCCTCGGGAATCCGGCCGAGACACGCGAGAGCCTCGCCCACGGTATATATCGAGCCCGTCACGATCACCGACCCCGTGGGCGGCACCACGCGCCGGGCCTCCTCGAGCGCAGCGCCAGGGTCGGGGCGAACGCAGACGCGGCCAGGGGGGAAGAGGGGAAGCGCGTCCTCGGGACGCCAGCGGCGGAGCGCGGGGGCGGAGCGGGGGACTGTGAGGATGAAGTGGTCCACGACGGGGGCGAGCTCCCGGAGGATCGCCTCCCAAGGCTTGTCGGCAAGGATCCCCACGATCGCCGCCCGCGGGCGGGGGGCCGCCACGGCCTCGAGTGTCTCCCGGAGCGCCCGGGCTCCGCTCACATTGTGGGCAATGTCGAGGATCCACGTCCGCGCCCCCCGCCGCTCGACCTGAAAACGTCCCGGGACCCGCGCGTGCTGCACCCCGCTCTTCACCGCACCGACGGAGAGGGGGATCCTAGGCGGGAGCGCCTCAAGGGCGGACACGGCGAGTGCGATGTTCTCCAGCTGATGCTTCCCCGTCATCGGGGACTCGAGGGTGAGCGGGCCCCAGCGATCAGTCTCCAGCTCGAGCTCGACCCCCGCGATCCGGATCCGCCCCCCCGGAACCCGGACGCGACGAAGCCGCGCCTCCCGCTCCGCCGCCTCCGCCTGGAGGACCGCGAGGGCGCTCGGATCCTCGACCGCCGTAAAGACGGGGAGGCCGGGCTTGAAGATCCCGGCCTTCTCCCGGGCGATCTCCGCGAGGCTGCCGCCGAGCATCTCGGTGTGATCGAGCCCGAGGCTCGTGACCACCGCGAGGACCGGCCGGACCACGTTCGTCGCATCCAAGCGCCCGCCCAGCCCCACCTCGACGACGGCGGCCTCCACCCCGGCGCGGGAGAAGGAGAGGAACGCGAGCGCGGTCGCCGCCTCGAAGAAGGAAGGGGCCTCCCTCGCGAGGAGTGGTTTGAGGTCACGGGCCCACTCGACGAGGAGCTCGTCCGGGAGAGGTCTCCCGTTGACGAGGATCCGCTCCCGAAAGGAGACGAGGTGAGGCGAGGTGTACAGCCCCGTGGACAGGCCGGCTGCCATCAGCACCTCAGCCCATATCCTGGCCACCGAGCCTTTTCCGTTCGTCCCCGCGACGTGGAGGACGAGGTAGTCGAGGTGGGGGTCGCCAAGAGCGGCGAGGATACGCTCCATCCGGTCGAGCCCCCACTTGACCTCGCCCGAAAGCTCAGGAAGAACTCGGGCCGCCAGCGGATCGTCCGCTGGCGGCCCGGAGTGGCTCGCGAGGCCGGGGGGCACGTCGGCTCGCTCGTTCACCCGGGCGACTCCGGGACGGGGCCGAACATGTGTGCAAGGAGCCGCTGCGTGGTGCAGCGAAGCTCGCGCCGGTCCACGACGGCATCGACAAACCCGTGCTCGAGGAGGAACTCGGAACGCTGGAATCCCTCGGGGAGCTCCTGTTTGATCGTCTCCTTGATGACACGCGGTCCGGAGAGACCGATAAGGGCTCCAGGCTCGGCGAGGATCACATCACCGAGCATTGAGAAGGAGGCCGTGACGCCACCCGTCGTCGGGTCCGTCAGGATGCTGACAAAGGGGATCCCCGCCTGGTGCAGCTCGGCGAGGGCAGCAGAGACCTTCGCCATCTGCATCAGGGAGAGGATCCCCTCCTGCATCCTAGCGCCACCCGTCGCCGAGATGATGACGAGGGGCCGCTCCTCCGCTAGGGCGCGGGCGATCAGGCGGGCCACCTTCTCCCCCACGACCGACCCCATCGATCCACCGATGAAGCCGAAGTCCATCACCCCGAGGGCCAACGGCATCCCGTCGAGCGTCCCCACGCCGGTGATGACCGCCTCCTTCCGCCCCGTCTTCCCCTCCGCGGCCCGGAGCCGGGCGTGGTACGGTTTGAGGTCGACGAAACCGAGCGGGTCCGTGCTCGAAAGCGCACGATCCATCTCCTCGAAGCTCCCCTCGTCGAGGATAAGGCGGATGTAAGCCTCGGCGGGGAACCGGGCGTGGAAGCCGCACTTGGGGCAGACGCGGAGGTTCTGCGTCAGCGATTCCCGGTAGAGGATCTCCCCGCAGCCCCCGCACTTGTCGAAGACGTCGGAAGCCAGCTCGCGACGATTCTCAGCGCTGAGCGGCTTCTTCTTCTTTCGAAACCACGCCATCCAGTCCTCCGGCGTATGGATCCGACCCCGCGGGTCCGTGCCGTCAGGTCTCTCTCGCCACTCGAACGGCCAGCGCCGTCATCGTCCAGCAGGTCAGGAGGAAGGTGCCGCCGTAGCTCATGAAGGGGAGCGGGATCCCCGTGATCGGGACGAGCCCGACCGTCATCCCCACGTTGACGAAGATGTGAACTAGCCAAGTCCCAAAAATACCGAAGAGCACGAGCCCCGCAAAGGGACTCGGGTTCGCCTCGGCGAGGCGCACGAGCCTCCGAAGGAGGAGGGTAAAGAGGAAGATGATGCCGAGCGCCCCGACGAAGCCGAGTTCCTCTCCCACCACGCTGAAGATGAAGTCGGTGTGTTGTTCGGGGAGGAAGTCGAGGCGTTTCTGCGTCCCCTGCGTGAAGCCCTTCCCGAAGAGCCCCCCGCTCCCGATCGCAACCTTGGACTGGATGAGGTTCCAGCCCGCCCCGCGAGGATCCGTCGCCGGGTCGAGGAAGACGAGGAGGCGGTTCTTCTGGTACTCCGCGAGCGAGTTCCAGAGGGGCGTCGCGATGGCGCTCGCCGCCAGGTTCGCGAGCGCCACCGCGAGCGAGTCGGCCATGAAGAGGGAGCGTCGGTAGAGGAAGAGGAGGAGGGCGAGGCCGACGAAGTAGAGCGACCAGATACGCGTGTCGAAGGAGAGTATGAGCGCAAACCCCGGGCTCGCGAGGAGGAATAGGAGGAGAAGCGGTGTTCCCGCCCAGTAGAGAACGGCGAAGAGGAGCCCGATGAAGGCGAGCGCCGTGCCGAGATCCGGCTGGAGGACGACGAGGACGAGAGGAATCGCGATTAGCGCGCTGGGCGCGAGTAGTTCGCGGAGGTATTCAGGGGGCGACTGCCTGAGGGCGAGGAGACGCGCGATCCCGAGGACCGCCGCGATCTTCGCCAGCTCGGAGGGCTGAAAGCGGAGCGGGCCCACCTCGATCCATCCCTCCATCCCGGCCGCCGTCCCCGCCCCCGTGCCGATTATGAGGCTGAGTCCGAGGAGGAGGACGGCGAGAAGAAAGGCGGGGACGGCAATCCACTCGATCCACGCCACGCCGATCCGCGTGATGAAGGTGAAGACCGCGAGGGAGAGTGCGAGCCACACTGTCTGGCGAATCCACGCCCCCTCCGTGACCGGACTCGGCACGTTCACGACGCCCGCGGAGAAGATCATCGCGATCCCCGTAAGGGAGAGGATCAGCCCCAGCGCTACGAGTTCCGGGTCTCCCGCCCAGCGCCGATACCAGGCCACGCTCGCGTGCCCGCCCTACTCGGGACGCCTCTGACCGGCCCACCTCGCGGGGACGCCGAAGCGGTAGTGCTCGCCGAGCGTCTGGACGCTGTCGGTCGGGACCCCGTACTTCCGCCGCAGGTAGAAGTCGGCCGCCTTCGCCGCCACGGGCGCGGCCATTGCCGATCCCGACACGCCCTCCTCGACGATCACCGCGGCGACGACCTCGGGCGGCTCGCCCCAGGGGCCCGCAAGCCCGACGAACCAGGCATGCGCCGGGTCGCTCGCGAGGCCCTGCTGCGCCGTCCCCGTCTTTCCGATCAGGTCCCAGTGCTCGAGCGTCGAGAGATACGCCGTACCCCCGGGGGTGGTCACCTGCCGGAGCCCCTCGAGGATCGCGTCCACAATCTCGGGGCTCAGCCCCAAGCTCCAGTCCCCGTCGCTCGGCGCCGACCCCTCCGCCCGTGCGAGCTGAGGGGGCGGCGCACTCCCGCCCCGCGCGAGCGCGAGGTAGAACTGGGCCATCTTGAGCGGGGTCTGGTCGTTCGGCCCCTGCCCGATCGCGAGGCTCAGCACCTCGTTCTCCGTCGGGGGGAAGCCGTAGCGATCCTCCCAAAAGCCGAGCGTCGCCGGGAATACGCCCCTGGACTCGGCGGGGAGATCCACCCCGCATACGTCTCCGAACCCGAAGCGGGCCCCTTCTCGGACGAGGTTGTCGAGTCCGACCCGGAGCCCCACCTGATAGAAGAAGACGTTGCATGAGTGGGCGATCGCGCCGGCAAGATCCAGGTGCCCGTGGCCCGCCGCGTTCCAGCAGCGGCGCACGTCGTTGCCGTACGCATACGAGCCCGTGCAGGGGGCCGACATGAACTCGCCCGGCTCGAGCACCCCCATCCGGAGCGCGATCGCGGCCGTCGCGACCTTCCACGTCGAGGCCGGGGGATAGCGCCCGACGACCGCGCGGTTGAAGAGCGGGCGCTCGGGGTCGCCGTTCAGCGCAACCCACCGGTCCGGGTCGATCCCCCCGACGAATTCGTTCGGATCGTAGGAGGGCGCGGAGTAGAGTGCCAGGATGCCTCCGTCCTCCACATTCAGCGCGACGACGGCTCCCCTTCGGCCCGGGGGGAAGATCTCGTGGATGTAGGCCTGAAGGCCGAGGTCGAGATTCAGCTGCAGGTCACCCCCGGGGAAAGCGGATGCCCCCGCCTGCCCCTGGAAGGAGCCGACGACCCTCCCCACCGCGTCTACCTCGATGTAGCGGACCCCTAGCTCGCCACTGAGCTCGCGCTCGTACTCCCGCTCGAGCCCGACCTTCCCGACCTCCATCCGCTGCTCGTAGTCCTCGAAGTCAGGAAGTTCGAGTTCGCCGGGAGAGATCTCCCCGACATATCCGAGTACGTGTCCGAGCGCCGGACCCTCGACGTAGCGCCGCTTCGGGCGCATCTCGAGAAAGACGCCGGGAAGCTCCGGCCTCAGCTCCTCAAGTGCCGCGACCGCATCGTACTCCGCATCCTGTACGACGAGGAGGGGCTGGCGGCGCTCCTCCCGGGCCCTCTCCATCAACTCGGCGACGCGGCTCGCGTCGAGGCCGAGGAGGGGTCTCAGGCGGCGAAGACCCGCCCCGATGGAATCCATGGACGCCGGGAGGAGGGAGACGGAGTAGGAGGGGACGTTGTCTGCCACCACCTCCCCGTAGCGGTCGAAGATCGTGCCGCGGGGCGCGGGGACGGAGACGAGCCGGAGGCGGTTCGAGTCGGACTCGAGCGTCCAGGCGGCGCCTCGAACGATTTGCGCCCGAAAGAACGCCACGGCGAGGATGCCCATGACCGCCGCGAGGGCGATCACCGCGATCGCCCCGCGCTGTCGTCTGAGCGTCCGATCAAGCCGTCTCATACCGGGTGCACCACCATCGCTAGAGTCTCCGGGCGTCGCCCTCCGCCTCCCCCGAGCCAAGACCGCCGAGGCTTCCGGCGAGGGTGAATAGCACGGTCCCGACGCATGCGCCGTAGAGCGCGGCGAGCGGCGTATCCACCAGGAGGAACCCAACGGCCTCCGCCCCCAACGTATGGTCCGTGATGAGCCAGTGGAGCGCACCCCTGAGCCAGATGCCGGATGCGAAGTAGGAGAGGAGGAAGATCACGGATCCCCCCACGAAGAACTCCCTCGACCAAGAGCCGAGGATCCCTACCACTGTAAGCGCCGTTGAATTCGCCCCGAAGGAGATTATCGACAACGCATCCTCGAGGAGGCCGAGTGAGAAACCGATCGCGGCAGCCACGCCGGGCGGGAGCCGGAGTGCCGCTGCCAGGAGGCCGACCACGAGGAGGTCCGGACCCCACGTCCCAGCTCCGAATCCCACATGTATAGTAAAGTGGAGAATGGGAAGGAGGAGTGCCACTCCCCAGAAGGCGAGCCGGCTGCTCACGGAAGCTCGCCGGGGGTGAGCGCCGCCGCCCCGGGCCAGGTGGGCGGGTCGCCCGCATTCGTGCTGTCCTCACGCGCTTCTCCCGTGAGGACGAGGACATGCGTCGCGTTCCCGGGGGGGCTCACCGCCGGTTCGATCCAGTAGCTTCGCCTCCACCCCGCCTCAATCTCGGCGAGCCCGACGACCCGTCCGATCGGGATCCCGCGGGGATAGATCGGCCCGCGGCCGCTCGTGACGACCGGCGTGCCGTCCCCGACCTCGGTCTGGAAGGGCACTCCATTCAGCATGAGCCTCTCCTCGTAGGGGAGGCTCCCGCTTCGCGACTCCACGATCCCGAAGACCTCCCCGTCCTCGGTCATCGCGCTCGCACGGAAGTCCGGATGCGTCCAATCCATCACCAGAGCGCTCGCGGGCCCGACCTCGCTGACGACGCCGACGAGCCCGGCGGCGGTGGCCACAGGGGCGTTGATCGAGACGCCGTCGCGCCGCCCCACGTCGAGGAGGAACATGCTTTCGGAACCGAGGGTCCCCGAGCGGAGAAGGGAGGCGGAGACGAACGTTGCACTCGAGCGGTCGCGAAGCGCAAGGAGCTCCCTGAGCCGCCGGTTCTCTTCCGCGAGCGTCCCCTGTGAGTGGATCAGCGCCTCGGCGGAGTCGAGCCTCAGCCGGAGCTCCCCGACATCTGCCGCGCGCAAGCGGGCCCGGTGGAGGGACGCCTGGGTCCAGAGGAAGGGTGCGAGGACCGAGCCGCGAAGCGCCGAGGAGATGCGCTCTTGCGCGGCGGGGGGAACGATCTGCAGGACGACCGAGAGAGTCAGAACGGTGAGCGGGGGAATCAGGCGGACCCGCCTCCTCGCATTCCCCTTGCCCCACTCGTAGGACACCACGAGGCGAAATGATCCCTTGGATCAGGTGGCTAGCACGTTTCGATACTTTGGGATGTCGTCCAAGATCCGCCCGGCGCCCCGGACCACGCAGGTTAGCGGCTCTTCATCCACATGAATCGGGAGCTGGGTCTGCGTCGTCAGAAGACGGTCGAGACCCCGGATCATCGACCCGCCGCCCGTCATCACGATCCCGCGATCCACGATATCGGAGGAGAGTTCGGGCGGGGTGATCTCGAGCGCCCGCATGACGGCATCCACGATCGACTGAATCGGCTCCTGAAGACACTCCCGGACCTCGCTCGACGTCACCGTGACCGTCTTAGGGATTCCGCTCACGAGATCGCGTCCCTTGACCCGCATCGTGGTGTCGTCACCGACGTCGTACGCCGACCCGATCTGCATCTTGATCGCCTGCGCCGTAGGTTCCCCGATGAGGAGGTTGTAGCCCTTTCTGACGAAGGTAACGATCGAGGTATCGAGTCTGTCGCCGCCTACGCGGATCGAGGTGTTGGACACGATGCCGAAGAGGGCGATGACCGCGATCTCCGTGGTTCCCCCGCCGATGTCGATCACCATGTTCCCCGTCGGCGTTTCGATCGGAAGCCCGACGCCGATCGCTGCGGCCGTCGGCTCGGCCACCATGTAGACGGCCTTCGCACCGGCAGCGATCGCGGAGGAACGGACGGCGCGCCGTTCGAGCTCCGTGATCCCGGAGGGCACGCCGACGACAACGCGGGGCCGGATCCGGAAGATCCGCTTCGAACTCGCCTGCTTCAGGAAGTGGCGGAGCATGATCTCCGTCACGTCCACGTCGGCGATCACCCCGTCCTTGAGCGGGCGGATCGCCTCGATGTGCTCGGGCGTCCGGCCGAGCATCCGCTGGGCTTCGAGCCCGATCCCGAGAACCTTCTTCGAACCGCGCTCCACCGCGACGACCGAGGGCTCGTTCAGCACGATGCCCTGCCCCTTCACGTACACGAGGGTGTTCGCGGTGCCTAGATCGACTGCAATGTCATTGACAGGAATGATCGAGCCGCTGCCAAACCAACCGGAAGTGATGGCCAATATCTAAGACAATCGGAGGCGGGCGGCGTTTGAACCGGCAGAGGGCTAGTCACTTGGGGAGACCGCGACGCCCGTTGGTGAACGGTTCCGGATTGTACAGGACCGGCCTACGTTGGGCAAGCCTCGGCCGGGGCGGGCCAGGATACCGTCAAACCCTGCAGAACGGGGGGCTCATGACCGGCCCGTGGAGCCGAGTCCGCCCCCTCCCCGCACGGTTCTGGAAAGCGCGTGGACTTCTACGAGGCAGGGGGCCTCGAAGCGGGCGAAGACGAGCTGCGCGATACGCTCGCCCCGCTCGATCCGGACGCGGGCGAGTCCCTGATTCATCAGGATCACCTTTAGTTCGCCGCGATAGTCCGAGTCGATGGTCCCAGGCGCGTTCGGGAGCGTGACACCGTGACGAAGGGCGAGGCCGGAGCGGGGCCTGATCTGGCATTCGAGCCCTGGCGGGAGCTCGAGGGCGAGCCCGGTCCCGGCGGCGCGGATCTCGCCGGGCTCGAGCCAGAAGTCCTCTTCCGAGGACCGTACATCGTAGCCCGCGGACCCGCGTGTAGCCCGGGCGGGGAGAGGAAGATCCGGATTCCCCGGGAGACGGTAGATTCCGACGCGGTAGGGCTCCCCCCTCCCCGGCGCCCCGCTCATGCCCCGGACCTCGCCTAGCTCCGTACCGTCCCCTGCGGTCGGTGCCACGGCGTCAGGCGGCCTCGGGACCCAGGCGTAGGAGCGTCTGTACCTCCGGATCGAAATAGCGGGCAGCACACCCCTCGACGTCCTCACCGGAGACGCCGTCGATCGCAGCAAGGAGTTCGTCGAGCGTGAGCCTCGGCTCGCCGAAGAGGGCAGAGCCCACGAGCCGGAAAAGCCGCGAGCCGGTGGATTCGAGAGATAGCATCACCTGACCCTTCACCTGGTTCTTGACCTCCGCGAGCTCCTCCTCCCCGAGCCCCTCTCGGGCGAGCCGCCCGTACTCCTCGAGGGTGACGTTGGCCGCATGGTCCGCCCACTCGGGTCGCGTCCCCACATAGACGCCGACGACGCCCGCCCTCGAGAAGTAGGACTGGAATGAGTAGACCGCGTAGGCCAGCCCGAGCGCCTCCCTCACCCGCTGGAAGAGCCGGGACCCCATCCCCCCTCCGAGGGCGGCGGTGAGGAGGGTCAGGGGGAACCTCTCCGGGCCGCTCCGGGGTGGCGTTCGCATCCCGAAGACGAGATGCGTCTGCGCCCCGTCGCGGGCCACGCGGCGCTCGCCTCCCCCCGCTTCCGCCCCGACGGGCGGGACCTCGGGGGCAACGCCGCCGGGGATCCGGGAGAAGTGCCGTGACACCTCGCTGACCAAGGCCTCGTGCTCGAGGAACCCGGCCGCCCCGATGATAAGTTCCCCCCCCAAGTACCGCGCCGCGTGGAGCCGGCGGAGGGATTCAGCACTCATCCCTCCCACGGACTCGCGGGTGCCGAGGATCGAGCGCCCGTAGGGGTGGCCGCCCCAGAGCGTATCCCCGTGGAGTTCGAAGACGAGATCATCGGGCGTATCCTCCACCCCGGAGATCTCCTCGAGGACGACCTCGCGCTCGAGCTCGAGATCCTCCGCGCGGAGGAGGGGCTCGAGTACGATGTCGGCGAGGACATCAAGCGCCACGGGGAGGTGCTCTGCCAAGACGCGGGCCTGATACGCCGTGTGTTCCCGGGAGGTGAAGGCATCGAGCGTGCCGCCGAAGCGTTCGAGCGAGAGCGCGATCTCCTTTGGAGACCTCCGCCTCGTCCCCTTGAAGACGAGGTGTTCGAGGAGGTGGCTTCCCCCGAGGAGCTCCTCTGACTCGTGCGCCGCACCGTGGCGGACCCAGATCCCCGCCGTCACCGAGCGCACCCCCGGGATCCTCTCGCTCAGGATGCGGACCCCGTTCGAGAGCGTCGTCTCCCGCATCTCCCCACCGGACCACGCCGGGCCCTCCGTCTCCCCGACGCGGTGCCGCTCCGGGCTCACGCCGGACTCGCCGCGCCGACCTTCTCGGCTTCCTCCTCAAGCGCCGCCCTGCGGGAGAGTCTCATCCGCCCCTTCTCGTCGATCGCGAGGAGTTTGACCCGGGTGATGTCCCCGCGCGTGAGGACGTCTTCGGTCCGCTCCACCCGGCCTCGCTCGAGCTCGGAGATATGGCAGAGACCCTCCACCCCAGGAAGAATCTCGACAAAGGCGCCGAAAGTCGTCGTGTTCTTGACCGGGCCCTCGTAGATGCGGCCCACCTCGGGTTCCTGGATGATCGCCTCGATCATCTCCCGGGCCCGGACCGCCGATTCGCCAGCTACCGCCGCGATCTTGACGAGGCCCGAGTCCTCGACCTCGATCTTCGCCCCGGTCTCGTCCTGGATCGCCCGGATGATCTTCCCCTTGGGCCCGATGATGTCGCCGAGTTTTTCCGGGTTGACCTGTATCGTCGTGATCCTCGGGGCGTGCGGGGAAAGCTCCCCGCTGGCCTCGTCGATCGTCTGGTCCATGACCTCGAGGATGTGAAGCCGGGCATCGCGGGCCCGCTCGAGCGCCTCCGCGAGGATCCCGGCGGCGATCCCGTCGATCTTGATGTCCATCTGTATCGCCGTGACGCCGCTACGCGTCCCCGCCACCTTGAAGTCCAGGTCTCCAAGCGCATCCTCGAGACCGAGGATATCCGTCAGGACCACGACTTGGTCACCCTCCTTGATGAGCCCCATCGCGACCCCGGCGCACGCCGCCTTCACCGGGACCCCCGCGGCCATCAGCGCCATCGAGGTGCCGCACACGGTCGCCATCGAGGAGGAGCCGTTCGACTCGAGGACGTCGGAGACGACGCGGATCGTATACGGGAAGTCCTCGTCGGAGGGGAGGAGGGGCCGGATCGCGCGCTCGGCGAGGGCGCCGTGCCCGATCTCGCGCCGCGAGGTCCCTCGGATCGGACGCGCCTCCCCCACGCAGAAGGGCGGAAAGTTGTAGTGGAGCATGAACGACTTGGTGATTTCCTGGAGTACGTCGATGGAGTCGATCCTCTGCTCGTCGCGCGACGTGCCGAGCGTTGCCACGCAGAGCGCCTGCGTCTGGCCCCGGGTGAAGAGCGCGGAGCCGTGCGTGCGGGGGAGGAGCCCGATGTCGCACGAGAGTTCCCGAACCGTCTCCGGCCTCCGGCCATCTGACCGGGTCCCGCTGTCGAGGATACGCCCCCGCATCGTGGTCTTCTCGATCCCGCGGAGGATGTCTTCCACCTGCTCTTGCGATGCATCGGCGTCGTCGTCGTCGAGCGCGCCCCGGAGCTGGCTCAGGACATGTTCCCTCACGGTGCCGAGCGCCTGATTCCGCTCCTGCTTCTCCTCGAGCGACATCGCCTTGGCGACGCGCAACCGGGCGAGTTCTTCCACCCTCTCCGTGAGCTGTGCCGGGGGAAGCTGCGAGACCCACTCCATCTGCGGCTGCCGGAGGTCCCCGATCAACTCCTCCTGGATGTCGACCAACTCCCGGATCCCGTCCTGCGCGATCTGAATTCCCTCGAGCACCTCGGCTTCCGGCACCTCTACCGCCCCACCCTCGACCATGACGATCGCGTCCCGGGAGCCCGCGACGACGATGTCCACGTCGGAGTACTCGAGCTGCTGGAAGGTCGGGTTCAGAATCCAGTTGCCTCGGATCCGCCCGATCCGGACCGCGGCGACCGGGACCCGGAACGGGACCTTCGAGATGTTCAGCGCGACCGAGGCCCCGAGGAGCCCCAGGATGTCGGCGTCATTCTCCTGATCCGCCGATAGGATGCTGCAGATGATCTGCGTCTCGTTCTTGAAACCGTCCGGGAAGAGGGGACGGAGCGTGCGGTCGATCTGGCGCGCGGAGAGGACCTCCTTCTCCCCCGGCCGCCCCTCACGCTTGAAGAAGCCCCCCGGGATCTTCCCGGCCGCATACGACTTCTCGCGGTACTCCACCGTGAGGGGGAAGAAGGGAAGGTGGGTGGGTCGATTCTGGACGCTCGCGGTGCAGAGGACAACTGTCTCTCCGAACTGCACGAGACACGATCCGTGCGCCAGCTTGGCGAGACGGCCCGTCTCGAGCGTCAGAGTCCGACCCGCGAACTCTCTCTCAATTCTTTGCATTGCTTATGTTCCGCTTGCTGCAAGGGTATATCCCGAGGCGGGGTGGATCCCCGCCAGGTCACGGGCTAGGAGAGGTAAGTGTGCGAGACGGGCGAAGTCCGGCCGCCGCGCCGTCGGAGACGCCTCCTTCCGCCGTCGATCCAGCGTACAGAGTGGCCGGCCCGCTCCCCTCCACACGGTGCACACACCGCGACCGGACACCTCCGGGCCGACGGGTTGTTCGCCGCGCTCGCTACTTCCGGAGGCCCAGATCCTCGATGAGCGTCCGGTATCGCTGCAAATCTGTCTTCTTGAGGTACTCGAGTAGCCTCCGGCGCCGTCCAACCATCCTGAGAAGGCCGTGTCGGCTGTGGTGATCCCCCTTGTGATTCGCAAAGTGGTCCCGTAGGTGGTTGATCCGCTGTGTGAGAAGGGCAATCTGAACGGGTGCACTACCCCGGTCACTGTCGTGGAGTTGGTGTTTCTCAATGAGTGCTTGCCGATCGGCCGTGTTCACGCTCGTCATAGGGACGTGTGCTCGCTCAGAAGGAGTCTTTCTCTGGAAGGAAACCTGGCGGTACGGGAGCGAGGCGGCGCTTGGCCCGCCCGTACCGCTACCGGCCCCAAGCCCTCTCTCTTCCTACAGCCTTTCAAATTATGCGAGAGGCGCACTCCGTACAAGACTGACCGATGGCGGCCGCCGGGAAATCCGGCGTCACACCTCTTCCGATAGCGCCCGACGGACCTCCTCGACATCGAGCTCCATCTGCCGGACGAGGGACGGAACTGTCCCGAAGGCCCGAACTGGCCTCACGAAGCGGATGAAGTCGACGCGGATCTCTTCCCCGTAGATCTCCTCGTCGAAGTCGAGGAGGTGGAGCTCGATCGAGGGCGGGGAGCCCTGGAACGTGGGGCGCGGTCCCAGGTGCAGCGCACCGGCGAATGCCCCCCGCCTGAGGACCCCCCGGACGGCGTAGATCCCGGAGGGAGGGAGGAGCTTCTCCGTCCCGTCGATGCTCAGGTTCGCGGTCGGGAACCCGAGCTCCCGCCCCCGCCGCTCGCCTCGAACGACGATCCCCCTCGCGGAGTACGGGCGTCCGAGGCCCATCCTGGCCACCTCGAGCCGCCCCTCGGAGACCGCGCTCCTGATCGAGGACGAGGAGACGGCCTCGCCACCGATCAGGACCGGCGCCACGACATCCACCGCGAACCCCAGGTCCCGTCCGATCTCGCGAAGGAGGGCCGCGTCGCCCGATCTCCCTCGGCCGAAGCCGTGGTCGTGACCGATGACCAGCTCGTCGAGGCGGAGCCGGCCGACGAGGATCTCCTCCACGAACCGCCTCGGGGAGTACCGGGAGAGAGCGGGTGAGAATGCGAGAAAGACGGCGTAGTCGAGCCCGGTCTCCGCGAGGATCTCCTTCTTCTCCACCGGGGTGGTGAGGAGGAGCGGCGTCGCCTCCGGCCGGACAATCCGCAACGGATGAGGGTGGAAGGTCAGGAGTACGGCGCGCCGGCCCGTTGCCTCGGCCCGGCCATGGATCTCCTCGAGGACCGCTCGGTGCCCGAGGTGCACCCCGTCGAACGTCCCCACCGTTACCACGGTCCCGCGACCATCGCTCGGGATCCCCGCGGGGAGCGCCGTATCCAGCGCCTGCTCAACCACGCGCAAAGACCTTCTTCGGGTAGAGGCCCTCGGGACCGCGGCGGGCGATCGCGAGGAGGTGCCCCTCGCACGCAACCGCGCAGTCGCCCGCCTCCCCGTTCGCGATCGGGATACTCCGTCCCCGCTCGAGATGGATGGCCTCTTCGGCACTCACGTCGACCCGGGGGAGGTGGGAGACGGCGTCGAGCGGCGAGATGAGGGCCCGCCTGACACGCTCCGGATTTTCGAGCTCCGAGGGGGAGATCGCGTCACCGAGCCGGTGCGGGCCGATCGCCGTCCGCTCGAGGTAGGTGAGATGCGCACCCGTCCCCAGGCGTTCGCCGAGATCTCGGGCGAGGCCGCGGACATAGGTCCCGGTCGAGCACTCGACCCGAAAGCGGACACGCGGAAGATCCGCCTGAAGGAGCTCGATCCGGTGCACGGTAACGGGCACAGGGGCAAGCCCCGACTCCTCCCCGCGCCGGGCCCGCGAATACGCGGCTTCTCCCCTGACCTTCTTCGCCGAGTAGTCGGGCGGACGCTGATCGAACGTGCCAAGAAACCCGTTCAGCGCGCACGCCACCTGCGGCCGGGTCACCTCGCGCCACGCGTCGGATACCGCCGTCGGTTCTCCTTCCGGGTCATCCGTCGCCGTGGCAACGCCGAGGAGGGCCGTGGCCACGTATTCCTTCGGGAACGAGTGAAGATACTCCACGAGTCGCGTCGCGCGGTTCAGGCAGAGGAGGAGGAGCCCGAGGGCAAAGGGGTCAAGCGTGCCGGTGTGACCCATGCGCTTGACGCCGAGAATCCGCCTCGCGAACACCACCATGTCGTGCGAACTCGGGCCCGCGGGCTTCCCCACGGGGAGGAGACCCTCGAGATGCGTCTCCGGAGTCACGTCGGCCCCTCCTCCCGGCGCGACGCGTCCACGTCCCCTTCCCCGGATCCGGCCCCACCGCTCCCCCCGGGGAGCCTGCGCTCTCCCCCGACGCCGTCCGCAAGCACCTCGCGAAGGATCTCCTCGATCCGGCGCGCCTCCTCGAGCGTTCGGTCGGGGAGAAAGCGGAGTTCCGGGACCCGGCGGAGGGTGAGTGTGCGCCCGAGGGCACGCCGGATGAAGGGAGCCGCGGCCTCCAGCCCCTCAAGGATCTGGCCGAGCGATGCGTCCGGGTCCGTCGGGCCCGGACGGACATAGATCCGGGCGAGCCAGAGGTCCGCCGTCACATCCACCCCCGTCACCGTGGGGACGCCGACCCTGGGATCGTGCACCTCGCTCCTCACGAGCTCCGCGATCTCGCGCTTCATCTGCTCGTTCAGGCGGGCCCGTCGTCGCTCGGACATGGCTCGGCTTGAGTCGTGGCGGTGCGTTGGCCCTGGCGCGTCCGCAGATGGACGCTCAGACCACCGCCTTGCGGGTCGAGGTGACGAGAGCACCCCCGCGCTCCGCCACGAAACGGTCGAGTTTGTCCGCCATGGACTGGGCGAGGCGCCCGTCCGAGCTCACGAGCGCGACCGTGAGTTCCCCCCGGTCGGCGGTGTCCTGAAAGCCCGTCTCCGCCACCGAGACCTTGAATTGATGCTGCAGCCTGTCCTTCAACGATCGGATCGTGGAGCGCTTCTCCTTGAGCGACCGGCACCCGGGAAGGCTCAGCTCCCAGGTGAGCACGAGAACCGGCGACACCTCATCGGCCCTGGCCCGAGGCCGCTGCGGATCTGGTCAGGGTACGTGCCACCTCCTCCACGAGGTAGCACTCGATCACATCCCCTACCTTGACATCGTTGAAGTTCGCGATCCCGATCCCGCACTCGTAACCCTCACGGACCTCCCGGACGTCGTCCTTGAAGCGCTTGAGAGACTCGAACTCCCCGCCGTAGATCGTGCTCCTGTTCCTGAGTAGCCGCGCCCGTCCCTTCCGGTCGACGACGCCGGTCGACACGTAGCAGCCGGCAATCGTCCCGACGCGGGAGATCTTGAAGATCTCGCGAACCTCTGCGACACCGATGACGTTCTCGCGCTCCTCGGGGGAGAGCATCCCTTCCATCGCCTGGATGACGTCCTCGACCGCCTCGTAGATCACGTCGTACAGTCGAACCTCGACGCCGGCCTGCTCTGCGAGCAGCCGGGCATTGGTGTCCGGGCGAACACCGAATCCGATGATGATCGCTCTCGCCGTCTCGGCGAGGAGAACGTCCGACTCGTTGACCGCCCCAACGGCGCGGTGCACAATCTCCACCTTGATCTCGGCCGTGGAGAGCTGTTCGAGCGAATCGGAGACGGCCTGAACCGAGCCATCCGCATCGGCCTTGACGACGATGGGCAGTGTCGTCACCTCGCCTTGGCGCATGAACTGGGCAAGATCGCCGAGCTTCACGCCTCGCTCCTTGACCCGGATCTGCTTCTCGCGCTCGAGCCGCTGGCGCGTCTGCGCGATCTCGCTCGCGCGCACCGCGTCCATCACCGCTAGCGTATCTCCGGCTTGGGGGACGCCCCCGACGCCGAGGAGCTGAACCGGACTCCCGGGAAGCGCTTCCCGGGCGGGTTTCCCCCGCTCGTCGAGGAGGGCCCTGACCCTGCCCTCGAACTGACCGCAGACGAAATCGTCCCCGACGCGTAGCGTGCCCCTCTGCACGAGGACGGTCACCACCGATCCCTTCCCGACGTCCAGCTTCGCCTCGACGACCGTGCCCTGCGCGCCGCGGTCGGGGTTCGCCTTGAGGTCGAGGATCTCCGCTTGGAGGAGGACCTTGTCGAGGAGATCCTCGATCCCGTCGCCCGTCTTGGCCGATACCTCGGCTACGAGCACCTCACCCCCGTACTCCTCGACCGTGACGTCGTAGCGGAGGAGTTCCTGCTTCACCTGCATCGGGTTTGCTGCGGGTAGATCGGTCTTGTTGACCGCAACGACCACCGGGACGCCCGCATTCTTCGCGTGCGAGATTGCCTCGATGGTCTGCGGCATGATGGAGTCGTCGGCTGCGACGACTAGCACCACGATGTCCGTCACGTCAGCGCCGCGAGCCCTCATCGCCGTGAAGGCCGCGTGCCCCGGGGTGTCGAGGAAGGTGATCTCGCGCTGGCCGTCGAGCTCGACGTGGTAGGCGCCGATGTGCTGCGTGATCCCGCCGGATTCGCCGGCGACCACATTCGTGTTTCGGATCGAATCGAGGAGGAGCGTCTTCCCGTGATCGACGTGCCCCATCACCGTGACGACGGGCGGCCTCGGGAGGAGGCTCGCCGGGTCGTCCTCCTCCTCGTCGAGCACATCGATCGCCCCGGCGTACTCTTCCTCGCGTACCGCCTTGTAGTTGAACTCGTCGAGGAGAAGCTCGAGCTGGTCGAAGTCGAGGCGCTGGTTGATCGTGACCATGAGCCCGAGATTCTTGAAAGCGGCGCCCACGAGCTCCGTCGACGGCACGTCGATGAGCTCCGAGAGCTCGGCCACGGTGAGAAACTCGTTCACGCGTACGGTCTGTGCCTCCACCGCGGCGATCTGCTGTTCCTCCTGCTCCTGCGCCTCGCGTTCCTCCCGGCTCGGCCCCGCGGGAGCCTTCCTGCGCCGGCGCTTCCCTCCCCCCTTGAGCTCGGCCATCACCCGCTGGATGTTGTCCTGCACCGCGCCCTGGTCGACCCGCTGGCGCTTCTTCCCCTTCTTCTTGACCTGTTTCTTTCCATCCGGGGTGAAGCCCTCGGCCTGAATCCGTACCTGCCCGCCGGGGCCCGCGCTTGCCGCCGGCGTGGGGCGCGCCGAAGCCACCGGCTCAGGCTCGGTACGCTCCCACGGAGCCTCGACCGGACGGCGCTCCCCCGCTGCGGGAGTGAGCGGACCCATATCCGGCATCCTGAGTCGACGCTTCGGTCGTCCCTCGGCGTCTTCCTCCGCCACCTGCGAAGCGTCGACCGGCGTGGGGAGTCGCTCGGCATCGGCCCTCTCCCCTTCCTCCGCCGCAGGCGTCTCGACCGCCTCCTCTGTTCCGGCAGACTCGACTGGCAACTCGGAGGTGGGAAGGCCCGCCCCGTCTTCGACCGAGACCTCCGCCTCGTCAGGCTCCACCTCCATCCCGGCGAGGGGCGTCTCAACCAGCCCGGCAGGTATCGCCGAAGGCTCGTCAAATACCTGCACCCCGGCCCCCACATCCGCCTCGACCGCCTGCCCAAACTCTCCAGGCTCCTCGGTCACGGGCGCCGCGGGCAGCTCTGGCACGACATCGGCCGCCCTCCGACGACGGCGGCGGCGAGTGGGGGTATCGGATTCGTCGATCGCCGCACGCACGGCCTCGGTGGCGTCCTTCCTCCCCGCACGCCGTTCACGTTCAACCCGGGCCAGGACCCGGGCCACGTCGGCATCCACAACCGGCGCACCCTCGTCGGGCACGGGGATCCCCATCGCCCTCAGGAGGACGAGGATATCCTGGGGGATCACCCCGAGATCTTGCGCTAACTCATTGACGCGCATGCGGACTGTGTCCCTCCTCTGGCCCCTGCGAATTCCCCTCGCGGGCCGTCGGCCGGCGAGAGCTTCTCCAATAACTGCTTGGCGAACGAGCGATCGGTCACGCCGATCACGGACAAAGAGGCGCGCCCGAGGGCACGTCCCAGGACGTGCCGGGGGGCAATCGCCCCGACGGGTACGCCGGACCTACGGACCAGGCTCCGAACCTTCCTCCACTGAGTCTCGGAAGCGTCAGTGGCCAAGAGAACCAGCCGGACCTCTCCGGCCGCGAGGGCGCGTCGCGTCGCACCGACCCCGGGGCTGACGGCTCCGGCCCGCCGGGCGAGGCCGAGGAGCCCAAGCGGGTCAGCCAACCTCGGGCCGCTCATCCTGCTGCCCCGTCGTCTCCTCCCTCGCAGACGGTCCCTCGAGCGGCTCCACCAGCGCGGAGACCGCCCGGTCGATATGGGACTCATCTACGATCCCGCCACCCGGGTCCTCGAGGACGGTGAGCTCGTCGATGATCCCGATGAGCTGCGGGACCGCATCCTCTGGAAAGCCCTCGATGCCGCGGAAATCCTCTTCCTCCAAGTCGATAATTTCCAGAAACGTACTATATCCGGCCCCTTCGAGGGCCGCTAGCGCCTCTTCGTTCAGATCCAGCTCAGAGATCGGGAAGTCGGCGGTCTCGACACCCTCCTCCTCCGGGCTACGGCCGAAGAGCGCGGCATCGGCCCCCCGTTCGAGCCATTCCCGGGAACCGTAGAGATCGATTTGCCAGCCGATCAACTGGGAGGCGAGCCTCACGTTTTGGCCGTTCCGCCCGATGGCGAGAGAGAGCTGGTCCTCGTCCACGATCGCGGTGATCACCTGCCGCTGCGCATCCGAGATCACCTTGGAGACGCGGGCGGGCGCGAGAGCGCGCCGGGCGAAGACCTCCGGGTCGGGGTGCCACGGCACAATGTCGATCCGCTCGCCCCCGAGCTCCGATACGACGGCCTGCACCCGGGATCCCTTGAGGCCGACGCACGCCCCTACCGGATCGATCGAGTCGTCTCGCGACCAGACCGCGATCTTCGTGCGACCGCCGACCTCCCGTGCGCGCTCCTTGATCTCGACAATCCCTTGATAGACCTCCGGAACCTCGAGCTTGAAGAGCGCCTCGACGAAGAGCGGACTCGCCCGGGAGAGGATGAGCCGCGGGCCCTTCGGGGTCTCCTCCACCTTCCTCAGGACGGCCCGTATCGGATCGCCCTGCCGAAAGCGCTCGCGCGGGTTCTGGTCCCTCCACGGGACGATCGCCTCCGCGTCGCGTGCCCGGTTCATCATGATCACGATCTTCCCGCGCTCGATCTGCTGCACTTCGCCCGAGAGGAGTTCGCCGACTCGGTGCGCGAACTCCTGCCGGATCCGCTCCCGCTCCCCCTCGCGAATCCGCTGCACGATCCGCTGCTTCGTCGCCATCACGGCGTTCCGGCCAAAATCAGAGAAGCCGACCGGGATCTCCATGACGTCCCCCACCTCGAAGTCGGGATCATCCCAGCGCGCCTTCTCGAGCGAGATCTCCGAGGAGGAGTCCTCGACCTCTTCGACGACGCGCTTGAGAACAACGATCTCGATCTCACCGGCCAAGTCGTCGACCTCGATCTCTGCCCGGACGTTCGGGCCGAAGATCCTGGCAAGGCCCGCGTGAATCGCGTCCCGCACCATGTCGTTCATCTCGTCAGCCGAGAGACTCTTCGTTGCGGCCATATCTCGGATGGCCGCAACGATCTGGCCGGCATCTGGCATATCTATTTCTCTCTCTTCATCCGCCTTGATTCCAGTCGAACACGAGGTTCGCCCGAGCGATCTCCGCCCGGGGAACGGTGACTTTCGACCCATCGGCCGTCCGGATCACCACCCGGTATCCGTCGCCATCCTTCTCGATCCCCTTTAGAACTCCGCTCAGCCGGCCCGAGAACGCGGTGCCGGCCGCTCCGGGCGCCCCACGGAGGACGACGTCGCGCCCGGAAAAGCGCACGAAGTCTCTCCTCCTCGAGAGCGGCCGCTCCACGCCGGGCGAGGAAACCTCGAGCACGTATCTCGCCGACAACGTCGGCTCCTCATCGAGCCACGCCTCGAGCGCTCGGCTCAGACGAACGCAGTCGTCCACCGTGACCCCCCTCCCGGGGACGGAGTCCGGGCGATCGACGCGGAGACGAAGGACCGGCCGCCTCGCCGTCCCACCCCACTCCACCTCCACGACCTCAAAGCCGAGCGCCTCAACCCGGGCCTCGACCCCTTCACCGATCCCGCGAACCGCCTCCAATCCCGAGACCACCGGCACCGCTCCCGTCCCTCTCGCTCCCGGCTCGGCCCGTCTTCGGGAGCCGGGACTCTTTGGTAAAAAAAAGCGGGGGACACCCGCTCCCCCACTTACAAACGAGCCACCTCCCGGCCGCTCTCCCTCAGTCACATGATAGGCGAATCGGCCTCTCGGCTCAAGCCCCGCCCGCACGAATCCGCGCTGCTCGGCGCTAGTCCTCCCTCCAGATCCGCGCCCCCAGCGCCCGAAGCCGGTCGTCGATCGTCTGATACCCGCGCTCGATCTGGCCGATGTTCTGAATCCGGCTCTCCCCCTCCGCAGCCAAGGCAGCGATGAGGAGCGCCATCCCCGCGCGGATGTCCGGACTCTCGAGCGGCTGTCCCCGAAGCACCGAGGGGCCAACCACAACGGCGCGGTGAGGGTCGCATAGGATGATCTGCGCACCCATCGCCACGAGCTTGTCCGTAAAGAACATCCGGGACTCGAACATCTTCTCGTGGACGACGACCGTCCCCGTGCACTGCGTGGCGGTGACGAGGGCGATCGAGGTCAGGTCCGGGGGGAATCTCGGCCATGGTCCGTCGTCGATCCGCGCGATGTGACCGAATGCGTCCCGGCGAATCTCCTGATCCCGGTCTCCATGCACGACGAGATCGGATCCCTCGAACTCCAGCGCCACCCCCAGCTTCCCGAAGCCGAGGAGGGTGGAGTCGAGATGCATGCGGGGCGCGCCCTGGATCCGAAGCACGCTCCCAGTTGCGGCGGCGAGCCCCACGAAGGATCCGACCTCGATGTGGTCCGCCCCGAGCCGGAAGCGGGCCCCCTGCAACGCCTCGACCCCTTCGATTCGGAGGATGTGGGTCCCGATGCCCGAGATCCGCGCGCCCATCTCATTCAGGAGCACACAAAGGTCCTGCACGTGCGGCTCCGCAGCCGCATTCCGCAACAACGTCGTCCCGCGGGCCGTAACGGAGGCCATCACCGCGTTCTCCGTCCCCGTGACCGAGGGCTCGTCGAGGAAGATGTCCGTACCGGTGAGTTCCGGGGCCCGGATGTCGAGGATATTCTCAGCCACCGAGACCTCCGCGCCGAGGGCGCGGAAGGCCATAAAGTGCGTGTCGAGCCTCCGGCGGCCGATCACGTCCCCGCCCGGAGGCGGGATCCTCACCCGTCCGAGGCGGGCAAGGAGGGGTCCTGCCAGGAGGATCGATGCCCGGATCCGGCCCGAGAACGTGGCGTCGGGGGATCCGTCCTCAATCCGAGAGGCCTCGATCCGAAGCGTCGTCCCGTCGAGCCACTCGACGCTTACCCCGAGCGCGCCAGCGATGTCGATGAGCGTCTCGACGTCGAGGATGCGGGGGACGTTCTCGAGCACCACGGGCTCTTCTGTGAGCAGAGCAGCCGAGATGCAGGGAAGTGCTGCGTTCTTGTTTCCCGCGGGTCGAATCGAACCGGAGAGCCTGCGTCCCCCCTCGACCACGAATGAACCCATGAGCGTGCGCAGGTGTGCGAGTCAGGGACCGGCCGCCTCGGAGCGAGGCGCGCGGAAGTTACCGCGCGAGGGTAGCGGTTACAACTCTCGCGGCGGAGCCGCCTCCCCGGCTACGTGGAACGTTTTTCCCTCACCCCGCTACTCATGCACCCATGACCGCACTGCTGACTCTGCAGGGGGCCGCCACACCGGACACGGTGATCCTCGCCCGGGACGTGTTCGATCTCGTCCAAGTCGTGGCGGCCGCGTCGATCGCGGTCGCCCTCCCGGTGATCATCGTCTTCCTCGCCCGGGTGCTCGCGGAGATCCGGCGAACCGTCAGAGCCATCGAAGGGGCGGGGCAGAAGATTCGCACCGATCCTGCGCTGGAGAGCCTCAGGAAGGCCGCGAGCCACGTCGAGTCGATCTCCAGGCGATTCAGGGAGGAGGCAGACAAGCTCTCAGGGTCCGTCTCGAGCGTCTCGGACCGACTGACGCAAGCATCCAGGGTCACGGAAGAGCGGATCGAGGAATTCAACGCCTTGCTGGCGGTCGTGCAGCGGGAGGCCGAGGGTGCGTTCGTCGATGGTGCGGCGGTGGCACGAGGTATCCACGCAGGGCTTGAGAATCTAAGCGGACTCGGCGCGCGTCACCGGAGCGGGAGCGGCCCGGGAGACGCCGCGGACGAGGAGCTCCAGGAAGAGGAAGCGGGATCGTCCGACGAGAGCCGGGGCTGACCGGAGTTAGCCCGCCGCCTGACGGCAGGCTCCGGTGCCCTCCGACTCTCCGGCGTGCCCTCGGAAGTTGGAGCAGCGAGGCCCGGCGCGAGCGGGTCGCTCACCGCCGAGGCCCCGACCGGTCGAAGCGTGCGGAACCAACCTGCGGCATCGATCAGGGATCGCCTTCAGCGTCGACCCCGCTCAGCCTGGAGCGCTTCCGTCGCAGCGGTATAGCGCTTCCCGGCGTATCTGGCGACTCAGTGTATCGCGCAAGCGAGGCCCCACCGGTCTACGCGGATGGCGCGTAGCAGCCAGGCCCCTGCCCTGGGGTCGACGTCGTCCCGCCGTCGCGTCGCCGCTTGGCACCGAGCGGAAACGCTCGGGAGCTCGGGCGTCGAGTCAGCTCCGGAGCTTCTCGGCCAGAAGGCGGGAGACCTTGGACGGATCGGCCTTCCCCCGGGAGATCTTCATGACCTGGCCCATAAAGAACCCCTGAAGCTTTCTTTCTCCCGCCTGATATCGCTCGATTTCCTTCGGATGCCCTCCCAGGACCTCCGCGACCCACGCCTCCAGTTGGTCCTCATCGCTGATCTGCGCGAGGCCGTCCTCCTCTACGATCTGCCCGGCCGGGCACCCTCGTTCGAGCATCCTGCGCAGAACGTCCTTCCCGACGCTCTGGCTGATCGAGCCGTCTCGTACGAGCCCGATCAGCTCCGCCAGATTCCTGGGAGCGACCGGGAAGGCATCTGGCGAGCTCTCCACCTCCTTGGCGAGGGCGAGTAGAGGGCCCATCACCCAATTGGACGCCTGCTTGGGATCCACCCCAAGGCCTACCACCTCCTCGTAGTAGTCGGCGAGCCGCCGCTCTGATGTGAGGACATCGGCATCGTACGCCGGAATCCCGAAGTCTCGCTTGAGCCTCTCACGGCGCGCCCTTGGAAGGTCGGGGAGATCCAGGCGAATCTCTTCGATCCTGGCGCGGGAGACCACGAGCGGGGGGAGGTCAGGCTCGGGAAAATACCGGTAGTCGTGGCTCTCTTCCTTGGAGCGCATCGGCCGCACCTCACCCCTCACCTCGTCCCATAGGAGCGTCTGGTGCCCGACTGCCTCGCCCCGCCGAACGGCCGACCGCTGGCGCTCGATCTCGACCGTGAGCGCCCGCTCCACATTCGAGAAGGAGTTCATGTTCTTGACTTCGGTCTTCGTATTGAGCCTCGTACTCCCGGTCGGCCGGATCGAGACGTTCGCGTCTACCCGGAGTGATCCCTCCTCCATGTTGCAGTCTGAAACATCGATATATTCGAGCACGTGCTTGACCTGCTGCAGGTAGGCGCGCGCGTCCCGCGCGCTCCGGAGATCCGGCTCGGACACCAGCTCGACCAGCGGCGTTCCAGCACGGTTCAGATCGACGGCGGTCGAGGCGGGAATCCGGTCGTGAATCAGCTTCCCGGCATCTTCCTCCATATGGACCCGTCGAACCCGGACCTCGGTCTCCCCCTCCTCCGTCTTCACGGCGAAGCGCCCCTCCGTCGCTAGCGGCGCCTCGAACTGAGAGATCTGATAGCCCTTGGGCAGGTCGGGGTAGAAGTAGTTCTTTCGGGCGAAAACACTCGTCTCGTGGATCGTGCACTCGAAGGCCGCCGCGGCCCGGATCGCGAGATCGACGGCCTCCCCGTTCAACACGGGCAGCGCACCGGGGAGGCCGAGGCAGACGGGGCACACGTGCGTATTCGGGGCGTCTCCGAAGCGGGTCGAGTCCGCGCAAAAGAGCTTCTGCGCGGTGCGTAGCTGGACGTGGATCTCGAGGCCGATCACGGCTTCGAACTCCGGGGCCACGCCCCGCGCCCCAGTTCCCGCACTCCGGTCCCGGTTCACGCGACCCCTCCCTCGCCGCCGACGTGTCGAGCGGCCTCCGCCCCGTGGAGATCCCGCCCGACGAGGAGTTTCTCGAGTCCCCGCGCAGCCCGAAGCATCGTGCATTCCTTCCAGCGCGGTGCGAGGAACTGCCCGCCGACGGGAAGACCGTCCACGGATCCGATGGGAAGCGATATCCCGGGGATCCCCGCGAGGTTTGCCGTCACGGTGTAGATGTCGGATAGGTACATCGAGACAGGGTCGCGGGTTCGTTCGCCGATGCGAAACGCCGGCGTTGGAGAGGTGGGAGTAAAGAGGAGATCGATCCCCTCCTCCCAGACGCGATCGAAGTCCCCGGCGATCCGTACGCGCGCCCGCTGCGCCCGCCCGTAGTACGCGTCGTAGTAGCCCGCGGAAAGCACGAAGGTACCCAGCATGATCCTCCGCACGACCTCGCTTCCGAAGCCCTCCGTCCGCGAGACCTCGTATACTTCGGCGGCGGAGTCGCCATCGGAAGCGCGAAGGCCGTACCGGACGCCGTCGTAGCGAGCCAGGTTCGAGGAGGCCTCGGCCGGCGCCAGGATGTAGTAGGTCGGGACTGCGTGCTCGGTGTGGGGAAGCGACACCTCCCTGACCACCGCCCCGGCTTCCCGCAGACGAGAGAGCGCATCTTTGCAGAGGCGGCGTACCGAGGGATCTAGCGCATCGGCGAAGTACTCGACCGGCACCCCGATCCGAAGTCCCTTGACGCCGCTCGCGATCCCCTCGAGGAAGTCGGGGACCTCGCGCCGAGAGGAGGTCGCGTCCCTCGGGTCATGGCCCGCGATGACCTGCAGGAGGACGGCCGCCTCCTCGACAGTGGCACCGAAGGTCCCGACCTGGTCGAGGGAAGAGGCGAAGGCGACGAGTCCGTACCGGCTGACCCGCCCATACGTCGGTTTGATCCCCACCACGCCGCAGAAGGAGGCCGGCTGGCGGACCGATCCGCCCGTGTCGGAGCCCAGGGCACATCGGACAATTCCGGCAGCGACTGCGGCTGCCGAGCCACCCGAGCTGCCTCCGGGCACACAGCTCCGGTTGTGAGGGTTCCGCGTCACGCCGAAGGCAGAGTTCTCCGTCGAAGATCCCATGGCGAACTCATCCATGTTCGTCTTCCCGAGTACGGTCCCTCCGGCCCGGCGGAGGCGGGCGAGCACCGTGGCCTCGAAGGGCGGGACGTACCCTTCGAGAATGCGGGAACCGCACGACGTCGCCTGCCCGAGGGTGCAGAGATTGTCCTTGACCGCAACCGGCACCCCGGCAAGGACTCCCTCGGATGCCTTCGCATCGTCCGCGGCCAAGGAGAGAAAGGCGTTGAGGCCGGCGGCCTCCTCTGCGCGCCGGGCCGCCTGGCGAAGGAAGTGGTCCGGAGGAACCGCCCCCGAGCCCACTTCCGCGGCGATCTCGAAGGCGGTGGCTGCGCGCATCACCGGGATTCGTCCGCCGGAGAGCGGCCACCCTCCAGTGCGGGAAGCCGCGGGACCACAAAGAACCCCTCTCGCCAATCGGGGGCCATCCCTCGCACGGCGTCCGGTGCCAAATCGTCGGGCCGCGCGCCAGGATCCCGAACTGGGGCCCGGGCCGGCGAGAGCGTCCCCTCCCCTTCGAGCCCGGAGAGGTCGAGACTTTCGAGGGCCTGAACGTGCTCGAGTATCCGGTTCAGCTCGCTGGTGAGCTGCGGGATCGTCCCCTTCGGGGGCCTCAGTCGGGCAAGCGCCGCGATGGCCCGCACGTCATCTTCGGAGACGCCGCCCCGGCGCTTCCCTTCAGATCCGCTCACCGCCCCCTCCCATTCAAAGATCCACCTACGACATGTCACGCTCGAGCCCGGCAAATCGGGCCACCAGCCTCTTTCGCCCGACCGAGTCGAAGTCAACCGTTACCCTAGCCTCCCGGCCGTAGCCGGACACGGCCACCACCCTCCCCGATCCGAAGGCCCGATGAACGACCCGCTGCCCCTTCACGAGCGGGGCAAGATCCTGGTTCACCTCCTCCTCCTCAACCCAAGCGGCGGTGCCCTCCCGGAATGCACCCTCGCCCCCTTCCTTGGACGGGGCTGAACCGAGGTGCGCCTTCCCGTGACCGCCTCTCCCGAGATGCGGCGTGCTCCAACGCCCGAAGCGACCAGTGCGGCTGGCGGCGATTAGCTCCTCCGGGATCGCCTCCACAAAGGGCGAGAGCCGGCAAACCATTCGCTGTCCCGCCCGCATACGCTCACGGGCCCAGCTGATCGAGAGGCGATCCTCGGCTCGCGTAATCCCAACGTAGAATAGACGCCTTTCCTCCTCGAGCAGGCGCGGCTCGTCGCGCGCCCTTGCGAGGGGGAAGAGCCCGTCCTCAAGCCCCGTGATGAAAACACACGGAAACTCGAGCCCCTTCGCGTTATGGAGCGTCATCAGCGTCACGAGATCCGACTTGGGGTCATGACGGTCGAGTTCGGTCACGAGCGCCACCTGCTGCAAGAACAGATCGAGCTCGGTAAAGCGGTCCGGCATCTCACCATCCCACTCGTCCGGCAGGTCGGCCTCGAACGCCATCGCGCCCGCGATCAGCTCGCTCACGTTGTCCGCCCGATCCGTGCCCTCGGGCCCCTCGTCCCTGAGCGTCTTCAGCAGATCCAACTCCTCCACGAGTTCGCCGATCAGCGGCCCGGCAGGAAGCTCCGCGGCGCGGGCGGAGTAGTGCGAAATCAGCGCAGCGAAACGCCGCAGCCCGCGGACACCGGATGCGGAGATCCGCACGACGCTCTCGACGCGCCCGGCAGCCTCTAGCAGGCTCACGCCCTCCTCACCCGCCCACAGACTCAACCGCTCCACCGTCCTGCCGCCGACCCCTCGGCGCGGATAATTCACGGCTCTGAGGAAGGCCGCGGCGTCCTTGGGGTTCGAGATCAGCCGCAGGTACGCAAGAACGTCCTGAATCTCCCGGCGCTCGTAGAATCGGACTCCGCCCGCGATCTGGTACGGGATCCCCCTGCGTCGAAAGGCGTCCTCGAGCGCCCGAGACTGCGCGTTCGTCCGATAGAGGACGGCCACGTCGCGGTACTGGCGGATCCCTCCCTCCGCCAAGAGCGTCTCCACCCGGTCGACCAGCCAACGCGCCTCGTCGGATTCGTTGTTGCACTCCCTGACATCGATCGGCCTCCCGGAGGCCTTGGTGGTCTTGAGCGTCTTCTCCCTTCGGTCGCGATTGAAGCGGATGACCGAGTTGGCCGCATCCAGAATTGTACGGGTGGAACGATAGTTCCTCTCGAGCCGCACTACCTGCGTCGCCGGATACGTTTTCTCGAAATCCAGGATGTTTCGGATGTCGGCACCCCTCCACCCATAGATCGACTGGTCGTCGTCCCCCACCGCCATGAGGTTCTTGTGACCACCCGCCACGAGCTCGAGGAACCGGAACTGCGCTCGATTCGTGTCCTGGTACTCATCGACCAGGAGAAACTCGAACCGGCGCCGGTAGGCGTCCAACGTCCGAGGATCGCTCCGGAAGAGTTCGACCGGCTTCATTAGGAGATCGTCGAAGTCAAAGGCGTTCTGCGCCTGAAGCGACTGCTGGTATGCGGGATAAACGCTCGCGACCACCCTGAGAAGGAGGTCGAAGCCGCCACCGTGTTCGTCGTGGAAAGCCGACGGCCGGATCAACTGGTTCTTCGCATCGCTCATGACCGAGCGCACCGCAGTGGGGCTGTGGCGCTTCACGTCGACACCGTGGGCCTTCATGATGCGCTTCACTTCCCGGAGCCCCTCTTCCGCATCGAAGATCGTAAAGCTCGACGACCACCCGAGGTGCTCAGCGTGGCGCCTCAGGATGCGCGCTCCGAGTGAGTGGAATGTCCCGATCCAGGCCCCACGGGGCTCTCGGCCAAGCAGGCCACGGATGCGCTCCCGCATCTCACCCGCCGCCTTGTTGGTGAAGGTGACGGCAAGAATCCGCTCGGGCGCAACGCCGTGCGCCTCGATCAACCGCGCCACCCGCATCGTCAGGACGCGGGTCTTGCCGGAGCCTGCGCCGGCGAGCACCAGGAGAGGCCCGTGTACATGCTCGACCGCCAGCCGCTGCTCTGGGTTCAGGGAATGAACCGGGCCGCCGGGACGAGGCGCGTCAGGCATGTGCGGGGATCGTACGGAGGCTATGCGGAGAGCCGCACTGGCACAGGCGGCAAGCCGGGGGAACAACGGCACCCCGGCGCACCGAAGGGAGTTTCGCCCGCCGGCTTCCTCCGCCGCCGGGAACGCGGGGCGCGCCTACCCCAACACCGGCCAAGTTCTAGCGCCCGCGTCCAGGAATCTGCAAGAACCACCACCTCCGTGCGGCATGGAAGGCCCTGCCGGAAACGGCCACTGACGAATCTCCCGTGCTAATCTGGGCACCACATGCCGACCTGATGACCTGCATCGGCTCGCGCAGGCGTGAGCCCGGACCGTGCCACCTCCCCGCGGGAGAAGTTCGAACCGGGGCAACGGCGACGGGTACGTCGACCGCGTCGGGGTCGCGGAACCGGAATGTGCTCCCGAACGTGCTCCCGCTCCTCGCCACGCCCGCTTCCGCGAGCGGCATCCCGGAAGACCGCCTTGGCTGTCCCGGTTAGAGCTTAGTCAGGACCCGAGATCCGAGGAAGAGCAGGCTTCCGGTGATTCCGGTGCGGGAACGGCCAAGACCACCGGATCGATGCGGGGCGACAGGGCGCCGCACCCGCCCGGGCGCAGCTTCGGATCGGACGAGAGATTCGGGAATGCTGGTACGAAGACGACGCAGAGCGTCTGTGGAGACCGCCCCCCTTTCGGTGGACAGGTAAGGATTGGGGTTTTTGTTTCTCCCCTAGCTGCGGGGAGTGAGAAGCTTTCCCCGCATAGCGGGGGAGTAGAGAGCGGCCTCACACCGCAGCCTCCCGCCGCCGTTCGAAGTTGATCGGCGACTCGTAGTCGAGGGCCGAGTGTCTGCGTCGCGGGTTGTACCAGCCCTCGATGAAGTCGAACACAGCCATCTTCGCCTCGGCCGGGTTCGAGAACCACTTCCGCTCGATCAGCTCACACTCGAGCGTGGCGAAGAAGCTCTCGCACATCGCGTTGTCGTAGGCATCGCCCACCGAGCCCATCGAGGGCAGCCCCCCCCACGGTCGTCGCCCAACGAAGGCTGGGGCGTCAGCCCCGGCGACACGCCCCTGCCCTCGACGGTGTTGAGGTTCTCCGACTAAGCCGTTCCACCACCTCGAGCATCGCGGCGCCAATGTCGCCGGGTGCATCGAGGCGCTGCTTGCTCCCGTCAGATCTGTCTGGCCGCTGGACTCTTCGAGCTGTACCGTGCCTGGGGTCCCGCGGTGGATCCGTTGCTACACGCCGCGGTCGTCCACCACGGGCGCCCGGCTCATCCCCGCGCATGCGGGGAATCAGGTTCATCGAGGTCCGCCGCGAGCCGCCAGGCCGAATCCGCCCTGAGACAGAGGCTGATAGGCTGACCCGCCGCGTTGGCGAGGAACTGAACATAGAGGAACTGGCCCCACAGATGCCGCACGACCGCCTCGATCTCCCCAGCTGGCGGACGCCCGCCCTGGTCATGGCCGCAGCTTGTGCCATCGCGATGCTCGGCTTCGGTGCGCGGTCGATCTTCGGGCTCTTCCTGGAGCCGATGACCACGGCGCACGGCTGGGGACGCCAGACGTTCGCGCTGGCGCTGGCGATCCAGAACCTCATGTGGGGCATGGCCCTGCCGTTCGCCGGTGCACTCAGCGACCGGTTCGGCCCGCCCCGGGTGCTCGCGCTCGGGGCGCTGATCTACTCCGCGGGCATCTGGGGGATGACGACAGCCGAGAGCGCCGGCACGCTCCACCTGACAGCTGGTATCCTGGTGGGGGTCGGGGTGGCGTTCACTGCGTTCTCAATCGCGCTGGCCGCCATGGCCAAGGTAGTCGGTCCGGAGCGACGCTCCCTGGCCCTGGGTCTGGGGACGGCGGCCGGATCCTCCGGGCAGGTGATCTTCTCGCCGCTGGGTCAGGCGTTCATCTCCGCCTACGGGTGGCAGGCCGCGCTACTCTTCCTGGCCGGGTCGGCGTTGCTCATCGCGCCGCTGGCTTTCGTGCTGCCCGGCTCGCCAGCTGTGCACGGCGAGGCCCCGGCACCCGAACAGTCGCTGCCGGCCGCGCTGCGCGAGGCGTTCTCGCACCGCGGGTACGCGCTGGTGACCACCGGCTTCTTCGTCTGCGGCTTCCACGTGGCCTTCATCACGGTCCATTTTCCAGCCTACGTCCGTGACCTCGGGCTCTCCGCCTCGGTCGGGGCGGGGGCGATTGCGGTCATCGGCCTATTCAACATCTTCGGTTCGCTCGCCTCCGGCGCCGCCGGCCAGCGCTGGAGCAAGAAATACGGACTGAGCGCGATCTACGCGTCGCGCGCGGTGGCGATCACTGCGCTGATGTTGTTGCCGAAGACCGCCGTCGTCATCTACCTGTTCGCCGCCGTTATGGGCGTGCTGTGGCTGTCCACGGTGCCGCTGACCACCGGGATAGTCGGCCAGGTCTTCGGCGTGCGCTACTTGGCCACGCTGTTCGGCGTCGTCTTCCTCAGCCACCAACTCGGCAGCTTCCTCGGCGTCTGGCTGGGCGGGTGGCTCTTCGACACGACCGGGTCCTACGACGGCGTCTGGTGGGCCGGCGTCGCCCTGGGTCTGGCCGCCGCCGTGATTCACCTGCCGATCGACGAACGGCCGATCGTCCGCCAGGCGTCCGTCGCGCCCGCCGGTTCCGGAACGTACTGACCGGAGCCTCCAGCCGGACGCTACCGGGCGTTGTCCCGACACGTGCCACCCGGCGACCGTTAGCGCGCGTTCCGCCGGGTGAGCGGGTCGAGGGAGCAGGCAGGCTCAATAGCCGGTACGACCTGGTAAATCCCGAACCTGAAGTCACTGCGCGGGGTGCGATCCCTCTACAGAGGTCGTAGCGCCAAGAGGACTGGCGAGCGCGTGACGCACGACGTGGGCGCCGCCCTCGCTGATTACGCCGGAGGCCGACTTCGGGCCGCCCCACCGACCGCGGTTCGCGAGCGGCAACTCCGTCCCTGTGGCACCGTTGACCATACGGATTTCGACGTCGCGTCGGTGTCGTCAGTAAAGACGAGGCGAATGCCGCCGTTTACGGCGCCGGGGTTGCGGAACTGGACGTGCTGCACCTGTTCACCCCGCCCGCTGCCGCCATGAGCACCCGTTCCGATCTCGGTCTCCGGTGAGCGACTGGCCTGTGCTTGAAAGCGGTGCACCCGGGCCTTCGTCCTTGGCAACGGGGCGTAGACGGAGAAACGATCCATGGCGATCATCAGCACCAAGAAGCTGGGCAGCGGGATTGCGCGCCGCATGTAGGCATGTGCCGGGAAGCCACTGCGCCCACGGGATCGCGGCCAGACTCGCCGCGCGTGCCGCGTCTAGCCAAACGTAGCTTCGGATCGGACGAGAGATTCGGGGATGGCCAGCGCGGATTGGTACGACGATAACGCAAAGAGTCTGGCGGCCCGGTACGAAACGCTTTCTGCCGAAGCCGTCCACGGGTGGCTGGCTGACTTGCTTCCCTCGAGACCTGCCGCTGCGCTGGACATCGGCGCCGGATCCGGACGCGATGCGGTCTGGCTCGCCGCCAAGGGCTACGACGTTGTGGCCTTGGAGCCATCGGCCGCCATGCGCGAAGAGGCCCGCCGCTATCATCCCCACCCGCAAATTCAGTGGATCGACGACAGCCTGCCGGCGCTTCGGGCCGTGATCCGCTCGAGGCTGACATTCGATGTCGTGCTCCTGAGTGCGGTCTGGATGCATGTGCCGCCGGGCGACCGTCCGCGAGCGTTTCGCAAGATTGCAAGCCTCCTGAGACCCGGCGGTCTCCTGGCCATGACACTGCGGCGCGGCCAAATGGAGGAGGAACGGGGCATCCACCCCGTATCCTTGTCGGAAATCGAGGTGCTTGGGCGGAATCACGGCCTCCTCGTCGAACGGACCGGAGAGGCAAGGGACCAGTTGGGACGCAGCGATGTGACGTGGATCCACATTGCCGTCCGGGTCCCCGACGACGGAACGGGGGCGCTCCCTCTACTACGCCACGTGATCCTCAACGATGACAAGAGCTCCACCTACAAGCTGGCCCTCCTCCGGGCGCTCTGCCGGGTGGCTGACGGCGCGGCGGGGCTCTCGCAGGATCACACGGACTGCCTCAGAGTGCCACGAACCGCGGGTACGGGCGGCTCAGCTTCGTAAAGAAGGCCTTCAGGCGCCTTACGAACGTGTCCCATCTGGACCTTCGCGTCGGAGCGACCTTCGCGGGGCCCACCGGCTCGCACTTGCACCAGGCAATCAACGATGCGGCAGAAACGATCACCCGAATGCCCGCGCACTACACAACCTACGCAGATGGCCAGCCGATCTTCCCGGTGCGGAAGCGTGCCAGGATCGTGCGCCCTGACCCGGTTCGGCTAGATCCGGCCTACCTCTACAGCTTCGGAGACGTGTTCGTCCCGCGACACTTCTGGCGTGCACTACAGCGCTTCGACGTATGGATCGAGCCAGCCGTGATTGCCGAGTGGAGCCGGCTCATCAAGCGATACGCGGCACGCCAGGGTCGTCCCGTGAAGGACGGGTCGATCGCAGCCGCAATGGTCTGGGACGAGCCGACGAGGGATGTCCGAGTCGCGAGGGAACGCGCGATTTCACTCGCGGACGCGCGAGAGTTGTACTGTGTGTGGACCGGGAGACGTATGCGGGTCCAAGCCCTCGATGTGGATCACTGTCTCCCGTGGTCGGCCTGGCCCTGCGGTGACCTCTGGAATCTGATGCCGGCTGGTCGGAGCGTGAATCAGCGAGAGAAGAGGGCACGCCTGCCGAGCGATGCCGTGTTGAGATCCGCCGAGGACCGCATCGTTCACTGGTGGGAGAAAGCGTATGCGAGCATGGCCACTCCGATTCACGATCAATTCTGGATCGAGGCGAAGTCGAGCCTGCCGACGCTGGCGGCCGGCGACACAGGGCTAACGGACCTCTTCGATGCACTCCGCCTTCAGCGAATCCGCCTCAAGCGCGATCAGCAGTTCCCCGAGTGGGAGGGGCGAGCACGGTAAGCGGAGTTCGTCGGAGGGGTGGAGTCGGTCGGGTCCACGTCGGTTCACGGGCCAGCCCCGGTCGATTTCGAGTCTTCTCCTCACCCCGTCCTGACCGCGCACAGGGCGCTCCGGTTCCGGCTCGCGGCGAACGTCCCCGCGGTCGCCGCCTCCGCCCGACCCCGTGACACCGCCTAAGGCTCGAGTCGAGTGGCGCCCATCAGCTCAGACAACGGGCCCGGCAGCGTGACGGCGCCGGCAGCGTCCTGGTACGTCTCGAGAAGCGCGACCAGAAGGCGCGGAAGCGCGAGCGCCGAGCCGTTCAGGGTGTGCGCAAACTCGGGCTTCCCGCCCGGTTTCGGGCGGCACCGAAGGTTCGCCCGGCGGGCCTGATAGTCGCCGAAGGTGGAGCAACTTGAGACCTCGAGCCACTGGCACACGCCCGGGGACCAGACCTCGATGTCGTAGGTGAGCGCGGACGAGAACCCCAGGTCCCCGGCCGCCAGGCGCACAACGCGGTACGCGAGGCCGAGCTCCTTCAGGATCCTCTCCGCCTCGCCCGTAAGCTCCTCGAGCCCGTCCCGGCTCTCCGCTGGCATCTCCACGCGCACCAGTTCGACCTTGTCGAACTGGTGCACTCGGAGGAGGCCTCGCGTGTCCTTCCCCGCCGCACCCGCCTCCCTTCGGAAGCAGGGCGAGTACGCCACGTACCGGAGCGGCATCTCCTTTGTATGGAGAATCTCGTTTCGATGCAGGTTCGTGACCGGCACCTCGGCGGTCGGGATCAGCCAAAGGCCATCCCTCTCGATGAGGTACGACTCGTCGGCGAACTTCGGGAGCTGTCCCGTCCCCGTGAGCGTCTCCTCCGTCACGAGATAGGGGACGCGAAGCTCCTCGTAGCCGTGCTCCTGGGTGTGGAGATCGAGCATCCAGTCGATCAGGACCCTTTGCAGTCGTGCGCCCGCGCGCCGCAGGACGGGGAAGCCTGAGCCCGACAGCTTCGCCCCGCGGGGGAGATCGAGGATCCCGAGAGCTTCGCCCAACTCCCAGTGGGGCACGGCGTCGAAGGGATGCTCCCGCGGCTCCCCCCACGACCGAACCACCTCACCGGCATCCGAACCCCCGAGCTGCACCTCTGGGAGGGGGAGGTTCGGGAGTTGAAGGAGGATCTCGCGAATGCGATCACCCGCGGAGCTCGCGATCTCTTCTGCAGCCTCGATCTCGGCTCCGACGGCCCGCATCTCGTCGATGGCGGCAGAGGCATCCTGACCTTCCCGCTTGAGCTCGGCGATCCTGCGTGACGTCTCGTTCCGCCGCCCCCTGAGCTCGTCCCCCGCTGTGACGGCGCGGCGACGCTCATCGTCGAGCGCGATCAGCTCCTCGATCCGCGCCGCCGCCTCGGACGGGCCCCTCCGGAGGAGCCCGTCGCGCACCGCAGTGGGCGCGGCCCGAATCGCCCGCAGATCAAGCACGGGAATTCAATGCCTACCGGGGAGGAACCAGACTGCGGTTGTTACAATCCGGACTCGTGTCGTGACGGAAGCGAAAGGTGCCGAGCTCGATGTCGATCTCGAGCGGCTCAAGCTTTCCATAATACACGCAGGCCCGGTTGAACCGGCCGAGCTGCTCGTGCGTCCGAACCACGTAAATCGTCCCGAACTCGGCGGGAACCGCATCGTCGGTGATGTAGAGGAGCGTATCGGAGGGCGCCCGCCGCACCTCGTCGAAGGTCATCCCTTCCATGGGTACGAGGGCCGCTCTCGAATGCACCCCCAGGACGGATGGCGGGACGAGAAGCATCCGCCCCCCCTCACGCTCGACCGAGAAGTCCCAGCTTCCCTGAGCCAGCGGATCCTCGATGACCACCCTCGATCTCGCGAGCATGTTGAAGCCGGCGGGCCGGTTCAGCTCCTCGCGGTCGAGCGCGAAGAGCGTCACCTCCCCGGGGTTCGCGGTCCACCGAACCAGGAAGGGGTCGTCACCGCAGCCAACCAGGATGAGGAGCAGGGCTGCGGCTGCGCAGGACGGCACTGGTCTCATGGGTCCGATATCGACCTCGTGCGAGGGGCCCCACAGGCGCTGGTCGAATGCTCGGCCGGAGGGTATCTTCGTGCCGCGAACACTATTCGGCCACGCGGAACAGTGTCAACCCCCCGAAGAGTCCCTGATTCCTTGGACTTACCGAGCTTGCACACCTCGCTCAGGCACGCTGCCGAGCACGGAAACGAAGGCAGGAAAGGCACCTCGCCCAGGCATCGCTCACGCCCGCTTCTCACGCGGGAACTCCCGCTCGGGAGCACGACGGCGACCTCGGTCCTCGAGAGGATCCGAAACTCGCCGTCGAATTCCAGTCGCAGTGAAGACGATTCGGGGCCCCTCCCCCCTGAGTGCTGGGCGATTCGCGGCATACCGGGGCAAGATCAAACGCTGCAAATATCGCTCCCACGCACAGCCGAGACCTTCACCGCACGGCCCATTCGCTCGCGGTACCCGTAGAGCCTGGCGGATGAACCCCTCGCGCGATGCGGACCCGCACCTCTGGGTCGTCATCCTTGCGGGAGGGATCGGCTCTCGCTTGTGGCCCGCGAGCAGGCCCGAGCGCCCGAAGCCGCTCCTCTCCCTAGCCTCCGGCCGTCCGATGATTCGCGAGGCTGTTGATCGCGCGCTCACGGTCGTCGAGCCGAATCGCCTCGCGATCCTCGGCGGCGAGCCCCTCGCGGCCTCGCTTCGCCCCCTCCTCCCGGAGCTCGATCCAGAGAACTACTGGAGCGAGCCCCAGGCGCGGGGAACCGGTCCGGCACTCGCCTGGGCCGCGCACCGCATCTTTCGGCGCGACCCGCGGGCCGTCCTCGTCTCGCTTCACGCAGACCACGATGTCGAATGCTCGGAAGCCTTCATTCAGATCATCGAGCACGCGGTCGAGACCTCGCGCCGAGAAGATCTGCTGATGACGCTTGCCGTCCCTCCCGACCGGCCCGAGACCGGCTTCGGCTACATCAGACCGGGGCTCACACTCTCGCCTTCCACCCTCGACGGAGCCGTGGCCGTTCGAGTCGAGGAGTTCACGGAGAAGCCCGACTCACTCAGGGCGCGCGAGTACGTCGCTCGCGGGTACCTGTGGAACACCGGCATCTTCGTTTTCCCCGTGGCCCGTTTTCTCGAGGAGATTCGGAGCCATGCGCCCGAAATCTCGACATTCCTTCCCCTCCTAGATCGCGAAGACGAGAGGGGCTTCTTCGAGGGGACGGTATCGATTTCGGTAGACGAAGCGGTCTTCGAGCGGAGCCAACGCATCGGCGCCATGTGCGCGGAGTTCCGCTGGGATGACGTGGGAAGCTGGGCGTCGATCACACGCTCCCTCCCTGCCGACTCGGACGGGAATTGGCGCGTAGGAGAGGCATATGCGATCGAGGCGGAGGATTCTGTCATCTGGGCAGAGGATGGCCCCGTCGTCCTCTATGGCGTCGGGGATCTCGTCGTGGCCCGCTCGGGGGGCATCACGCTCGTCACGACCCGCGAGCGCGCTCAGGAACTTAAGGTGCTCCTCGGCCGCCTCCCGGCCGCGTTCCGGGGGGGGGGCGAGGCCGCGACGGGGGCGCTGGCCGCGCCCGGCGAAGCGGAAGGGGAGCCCGGGAGCCGCGGGGCGTGAGCACCCGCCTTTATCTCGTCGAGGACCGGACTTGCCGCGACTGGTCGCCCATCACTGAGACTCGCCCGGCCGGCGAGATACGCTTCGGAGCGCTCCTCCTCCGGGAGCGGATCGAGCGGGCCACCGGACTCATCTCGGAGGGATACCTTCCGGTTTCTCACGGTGACGACGGCCCGCTCACCGAACCCTCCGCCTGGGGAAGGGAGCACCGCCCCCAGCCCTCGAGCCTCATCCTCCTTTCCTCCCGCTACCTTCCTCCCCTCCCGGGGGAAAGCTCGGCGCGCGGGCTCACCCTCTCTCAAGAGGCCCCCGAGAGGCTCACCCGGCTCGTCGCCGGCGGCGCACATGTGGGGTGGCTTATCCCGCCCGGCGGCTCCCCGGCTGAGGTCTCTTCCGAGGCCACGATCCCTGGGGCCGGGGCGGAGGCCGCCCCCGGGTCCAGAGAAGGCGATGCGGCGGCGGAGATCGACCTTGCCGGCACGACGGTCGAGGCGCTCTGGGACATCGTGGACCGTCACGCGACGCGGCTCTCGGAAGACCTCCGGATTCTCCGGCGCGACGCCGGGAATGGACCGAGCGTCGCCCCTCCGCTCCCCCCTGGGGTCGTCCATCTGGGCCGAGAGCCGCTCCGCCTGGGCGAGGGCGTGACCATCGATCCCGGCGCGGTCCTCGACACCCGATCCGGCCCGATCCATCTGGGTCCGGGCGTGATGATCCGTCCGCACACGCACCTGATCGGTCCAGCCTGGATCGGAGAGGAATCCGCGCTCCTCGGCGGTGTCTTCGAATCCCTCTCCTGCGGGCGCACCTGCAAGCTTCGAGGGGAAGTCTCGCACTCGAGCCTGCACGACTACGTGAACAAGGCCCACGACGGGTATCTGGGTCGCTCTCTCGTGGGATCCTGGGTGAACCTCGGAGCGATGACGACGAACTCCGACCTCAAGAACAACTACGGATCAATCCGCGTTGGCGGGATCCGCGGCGAGACCGATACGGGGCTGCGCAAGCTGGGCGTGTTCCTCGGCGACCACGTCAAGACCGGCATCGGCACACGGTTGAGTGCAGGCACGTGTGTGGGCGTCGGAACGAACGTGTTCGGCCCCGGGCTGCCCCGGAAGTGGATCCCGCCATTTCGCTGGGGCGGTGGAAGCGACTTCGTTCCCTACCGCTGGGGCGCCTTCCTAGCCACGGCGGAACGTGTCATGGCCAGGCGGGGTGTCTCGCTCGGCGAGGAGGAACGCGAGCGGCTCCGTGGAATCTGGGTCCGGGAGCACGGCCCCGGCCCGGCGAGCACGGCGGACCGGGCGTGAAAATAGCGGTCCTCGGGAGCGGGAGCCGCGGAAACTCGACCCTCGTCGCGTGTGGAGAGACGCGGGTCCTGGTCGATGTCGGACTGAGCGCCCGCGAGACCGCCCGGAGGCTCGACTCCCTAGGTGTCCGGGCCGAGTCCGTCACGGGGATCGTCGTGACGCACGACCACGGGGACCACACGCGAGGTGTCGGAGTCTTCTCCCGCAGGTTCGGCACCCCGGTCTATCTGACGCGCCCCACGGGTGAAGTGTGCGCCAAGCTCCTCAAGGGGCCGGTGCCACTCCGGTACTACGAGCCGGGACGCGACTTCGAGGTGGGGACACTCAGGGTGGAGCCCTTCATGACCGCCCACGACGCCGTTGACCCGGTGGCGGTCACGGTGACGAGCCCGCGCTCCGGCGCGCGGGTCGGAATCGCGACGGATCTGGGGCGGCCGACGGCGGGCATCCGCCATTCCCTCTCCGGGTGCGACTTCCTCGTGCTCGAGGCGAACCACGATGAGCGGATGCTTCGAAGCGGCCCGTACCCTGCCTCGGTGCAGGCCAGGATCGCCTCCTCCCACGGACACCTCTCCAATCACGCGGCGGCCGACTTCGCGCGTGAACTCCTCCACCCGAAGCTACGAGGGATCTTCCTCGCACACCTGTCTCAGGAGTGCAACCGGGCCGAGCTCGCGTACCAGGTCGTCCGCGAGCGCCTGGAGGATGCGGGGTGGACGGGATTCCTGCAGGTCGCCGGCCAGGATGAACCTACCCGCCTGATCGATATCGACGAGCTCCCCCTCGGGCGAGGCCAGCCCCAGCTCTCCCTCTTCCCGGAGTCGGGATCAGAGGCCGACCAGCCGTAGGAGGTCGTTTCCGAGGGCGAGCGCCATGATCCCGATGAGAACGACGAACCCGACCTGACTCCAGCGGAGCCGCTGCTCCACCGAGAGAGGCCTCCCCCGCACACTCTCGATCCCGAGGAAGACCAGGTGGCCCCCGTCCAGGACCGGGATCGGGAGCAGGTTCAGGATCGCCAGGTTCACCGAGAAGAGGGCCATGAAGCGAAGGAAGGTGGGGAGTCCTTCCGCGGCTGCCTGGCCCGACATCTCCCCGATCGCGACGATGCTTCCGACGTTCCTGGCGGAGATCTGGCCGGTGACGAGATCTCCCAGGAATCCGAGGATCTCGGCCATGATGAAGACCGTCTCATTCCAACCCGCTGGGACTGCCTCGAGGAGCGGCATCGAGGAGTAGGCGATTTCGGGGAGGACCGGGATGATCCCCACGCGGCCGATGGTACTAGCCTCTCCGGTCTCCCGATCGAGCTCCTCTTCCGCGTCAGGTGTCACGGGGAGATCGAGGTGACGACCCTCTCGCTCTACGACGAGGGTGATCTCCCTCTCCGGACTCGAGCGAACCGCATCCACCAGCTCCGGCCACGTCCAAATGGGAAGCTCGCCCACCGCGACCACCCGGTCACCCGCCTGGATTCCCGCGCGGCTCGCCGGGCCGTCCGGGGTCACGGCGTCGATGACCGGGTCGAGCCAGTACTCCATCGCCCCGAAGATCGCTACGCGTTCCTCGGAGCCGGCGAGCTGGATCTCCACCTCGCCGTGCGGGGCCTCGAGCACGATTGGGGTCCGGCCCGCGGGACCCTCAAGAATCGCCTCGCGCACCTGTCCCCAGTGCTCGACCTCCCCACCCCCGATACTCACGATCGCCGCACCCAGGGGCACCTCGGCGAGCGAGGCGGCATCCGCAGGTAGCGTTTCGGGATCGAGGATCCCGAAGCGGGTCGTCTCCATCTCCGGATATCCCCATCCGGCCGAGACGACCGTGTAGATAACGAACGCGAAGAGGAAGTTCATGAGGACGCCGGCCGATATGACCCACGCACGCGCCCAAACCGGCTTCGAGTCGAATCCCGGAGTGCTCCGGGGCGGATCTCCTGGAGCTCGGTATGCCGATGGGGCCTCGATCTCCTTCTTCCCCCCCTCGATCGCCTCCATGACCTCGTCGTCCATCCCGCGCATCTTCACATAGCCTCCGAGCGGGATGACGCTGATCACGAATTCGGTTCCCCCACGGGTGAAACCGGCAATCCTGGGCCCGAGTCCGATTGAGAATCGCTCGACCGGGATGCCTACGGAGCGCGCGGCGAGAAAGTGTCCGAGCTCGTGCACGAAGATCAGAACGCCGAGTACGACTACGGTCGCGACAACGGTCATCCTCTTGGTCTCCCCGGAGATCGGGATCGCAAAGCCTGCCGGCGGGCTACTTCCCTTGCCTCGCGGTCTGCGTCAAGCACGTCCTCCAGACTCGTGACCTCCCGCACCCCCGCAGCGTCGAGCGTCTCCTCCACGATCTCGGCCATCATCGGAAAGCTCACTTCCCCGGCCAGGAATGCGGCAACCGCCACCTCGTTTGCGGCGTTGTACACCGCGGGAGCTGCGCCCCCCCTCGCCCCGGCCTCGCTCCCGATCCGAAAGAGGGGGAAGGCATCGAGGTCGATCGGCTCAAAGGTGAGCGGCGAGGATGCGACTGGATCAAAGGTTCTCAGTGCCGGGTCGGAAACCCGCTCGGGGTAGGTCAATGCGTACAGGATCGGAAGCTCCATAGTCGGAAACCCCAGTTGCGCGATCACGGATCCATCCACGAACTCGACGAGCGAGTGGACGATCGACTGCGGGTGGACAACTGCTTCGATCCGCTCATAAGGGAGGCCGTAGAGGAAGTGGGCCTCCATCACCTCCAGGGCTTTGTTCGCAAGCGTCGCCGAGTCCACGGTAATCTTGTTTCCCATCTCCCACGTCGGGTGCCTCAGCGCATCCTTCGGCAGCACCCCCGCGAGCCGGGCCGGAGACCAGCCCCGGAACGGACCCCCGGAGGCCGTGAGTACGATCCTTTGGGCGGTCCCCGCCGGATGCCCGCCTAGGCACTGCATGACTCCCGAGTGCTCGGAATCGATCGGGACCAGCTGACCCCGCCGGCGAAGCGCGCGGGCCATTAGCCCGCCGCCGGCCACCAGCGACTCCTTGTTCGCAAGCGCGAGCCGCTTTCCCGCCTCGAGCGCCTGAAGCGAGGGTTCGAGTCCGGCGAACCCGGAGAGGGCGTTGACGACGACGTCCACGTCGGGCCGGGTCACCGACTCGAGGAGCCCGGCCCGCCCCGAGGCCCATCCCTGCGGCGCTCCCGGGCAGCCCGCGAGAGCCCGCTCGCTCGTGACCACGACCTGAGCCGGCCCGTGTCTCTCCGCCTGCCTGGCGAGCTCCTCGACGGACCGGTTCGCCGTCAGAACCACAACCTCGAAGCGCTCCGGATGCCGCTCGATCACGCGGAGGGCGCTCCGGCCGATCGAGCCGGTGGAACCTAGGACCGCGACGCGAAGCCGGTGCTCCCGCGATCGTTTGCCCCCGGTCCCCCTCGCGCCTGGCGGTGCCTCGAAGAACTTCCCCATCACCCCGCGAGAACCCTGAGAAGTAGGTACGTCACCGGCAACGCGAAGAGGATCGAGTCGAAGCGGTCGAGAACACCGCCGTGGCCGGGGAACAACGTCCCCGAATCCTTGACCCCCACTTCTCTCTTGAGGAGTGACTCAGCAAGGTCTCCGAGCTGGGCGACCACGCCGACCACGACCCCGATCAGCACCGCCGCGGCGACGGAGAGCGCGAGGCCCGTGTACGGCTCGAGGAGAAGAACGCCACAGAGAACCGAGCCGGCCACGGCACCGAGGAGCCCGCCGACGGCACCGACGACCGTCTTTCCCGGACTCACGCTGGGAATGAGTTTCGTTCGACCCCACCGGTGACCGGAAAAGTACGCAGCCGCGTCGCCGAGCCAAGCAACGACCATCGGGAAGATCAGGAGGACGGAGCCCTCCCACCCTGGCCCCCCGTCTCCCACGCCCGGAAAGCCGCGGAGGTGAACTCCGAAGCTCAGGGAAACGCCGAGGTAGATGGGGGCGAACGCGGTCACCGCCGTGGAGGCGAGGGGTCGCTCCTCTACGCTCCTCGAGAAGACCGCAGCGCCAAGAGCGAGGAGCGCGAGGGCGAGGAGGGTAAGGAGGGCTGGAAGGGCCCACGCTCCAAGGCCATCGGACCACGCCGCACCCAAGACCAGGAGAATGGATGCGAGGATCCCAAGGACGCGGAACGGTCGCGCTCCGGCGTGTTCCGCGAGACGGAAGAACTCCGTCGTCCCGAGCGCCGCGAGGAGGGCGAGGACCCCGGCCACGCTCCAGACCCCGAGGTAGATGACGACAACCCCGACGGGAATCCCGAGCGCCGCCACTCGTAGCCGCCTCCCCCGCTCGTCGCTCTGCCGTGGCTCCTGCATAACGGTAGCGGGGATCTTCCGATGCGGAGGCGTCAGGGCGACGGCACCCGGCCGAAACGGCGCTCTCGCCGCTGATATTGGGTGAGCGCCTCCCAAAGGTCGGTCCGCGTGAAGTCAGGCCACAGCACCGGCGTGATATAGATCTCTGTATAGGCAAATTGCCAGAGCATGAAGTTCGAGATCCGAAGCTCTCCCGAGGTTCGGATCAAGAGGTCGGGATCGGGAAGGGATCCCGTGAGGAGCTGGGCAGAGAAGGTGTCCTCGTCGATATCCGCAACGTCCAGCACGCCCTCCCTGACCCGTGCCGCGAGCGCGCGGGCAGCACTTAGGATATCGGCCCGGCCCGAGTAGGAGACCATGAGGTTGAGACGCATTCTCTCCCCTCCGCGCGTCTCCCCTTGGATCGCGCGAACCGCACTCATCGTGGCCTCGTCCATCCGCGAGAGGTCGCCGAGAACCCGAACTTCGACGCCCATCTCGCGCAGTTCTTCCTTTTCCTGCTCGGCGTAGAGCTGGAGGAGTCCCATCAGAGCGAGAATTTCCTCCTCGGGTCTCTGCCAATTGTCCGTCGAGAAGGCAAATAGCGTGAGGATCCCCACCCCGGCCTCGGCGCACCCTTCGATGACCTCGCGGACCGCCTTCATCCCCTCCTGATGCCCCGCTCTGCGGGGGAGACCCCTCGCCGCTGCCCAACGTCCGTTGCCATCCATGATCACGGCGATGTGGCGCGGAACCAGCCCATCGAGCGAGCCCGGCGCGAGCGGATCTCGATTCATGGTAGGAAAGATGTTCAGAGCTCGAGGCCCCTGTCAAAGCGTAGAGTTCGGCGAGCGGAAATAGACCGCAAGTATGCCCCCCGGCCACGGCAACGGCCCGGGGAAGCGCCGGGGGCTAGACGGACATGACCTCCTTCTCCTTCGCCTGGAGGAGTCCGTCGATCTGTCTCGTACGCTCGTCCGTGAATCCCTGGACCTCATCCATCTCCCGGTGGCCCTCGTCATCTGACATCTCCCCGGCCTTCATCTCGGCCTTGACAGCCTCGTTGCGCTCCCGCCGCGCGTAGCGAACGGAGATCCGGGCCTCCTCGGCCAGCTTGTGGAGGAGCCGAACGTACTCCTTCCTCCGCTCCTCATTCAGGGGAGGGATCGGGACGCGGACGAGCTGCCCGTCGTTAGCCGGATTGAGACCGAGGTCAGCCCTGCGGATCCCCTTGTCGATCTCCCCGATGAGCGAGGGGTCGAACGGCTGCACGACGAGGAGTGAGGCGTCGGGAGCGGATACGGTGGCGACCTGGTTGAGTGGAAGGTTTGACCCGTAGGCCGATACCCGGACGGTATCGAGGAGCGCCGGGGTGGCCTTCCCCGTTCGCACTGCGGCAAACTCGCGGCGAAGCGCCGTCAGCGCATCCTCCATGCGTTGTCTCGTCTCTTGGTCCGTAAGCATGCTACCCCCCCTCGGTCCTGATCGTCGCCAGCCATCGCGCCTCAAGGTGCCCGGCCAACCTCTCGCCACCGCCGGGAGCTCCCGCACTCATGACACAAGCGTTCCCACCGACTCCCCCTGGATGGCCGCCCTTACCGCCCCGATCTGGCGTAGGTTCAATACGATGATCGGAAGGCCGTTCTCCTTGCAGAGGGAGACGGCGGGCGCATCCATGATTTCGAGCTCCCGGGCCACGACCTCGTTGAAGCTCACCGCCGGGAGGAAGGTGGCTTCGGGGTGCTGCTCCGGATCGGCCGTATAGATGCCGGCCACCTTGGTGGCCTTGATGACGACATCCGCCCCTATCTCAATGGCCCGGAGGACGGCTGCGGTGTCCGTAGAGAAATAGGGATTCCCCGTTCCCCCCGCAAAAAGGACGAGCCGACCCTTTTCGAGGTGGCGAAGTGCCCGCCTTCGGATATACGGCTCCGCCAGCTCCTCCATCCGAATCGCGGTCATAACCCGCGTCGGGACGCCCTTCCGCTCGAGCATGTCCTGGAGCGCCATCGCGTTGATCACGGTGGCGAGCATCCCCATGTAGTCCGCGGTGACGCGGTCCATCCCCTGTTTCGAAGCAACGGTGCCGCGGACGATGTTCCCGCCCCCCACCACGAGCCCGAGCTTGACGTCCATCTCGTGAAGCTGTCTCAGCTCGTCGGTCAACTGGTCGACGACCGGGGGATCGATCCCGAAGCCGCGGTCGCCGGAGAGCGCCTCTCCCGAGAGTTTGAGAAGGACTCCTCGATACCTCACCCCACGACGCCGACCTCGAGCCGGGCAAAGCGGGCGATGCGAACATTCTCACCGGTCTTGGCTGAGATTTCCGTAACGAGATCCTCGATCGATTGATCCGGGTTCTTGACGAAGCGCTGCTTTAGGAGCGTCGACTCCTCGTAGAACTTCCTCAACTTGCCTTCCACGATCTTCTCACGGATCGCCTCCGGCTTTCCCTCGCTCCGGACCTGCTCCAGATAGATCTGCCGCTCTCTCTCGATGAGCTCCCCGGGGAGATCCTCCGGGCTCACGGAGAGGGGACGCGCGGCTGCAACGTGCATCGCCACGTCCCGCGCCAACTGCTGGAACTCGTCGGTGTTCGCAACGAAGTCCGTCTCGCAGTTCAGTTCGACGAGGACCCCGATCCGGCCTCCATGGTGGAGGTACTGCCCGACGGTTCCCTCATTCGCGGCGCGGTTGGCCCGTTTGGCGGCCTTCGCAGCCCCCTTCGTCCGCAGGAGATCTACAGCCGCCTCCAAGTCCCCGCCCGTTTCGCGAAGGGCTCCCTTGCAGTCCATGATCCCGGCTCCCGTGCGCTCCCTGAGAGCCTTCACTTCCATCGCGCTCACGCTCATTCTGACGTCTCCACCTTCGTATACTGCGGGGTTGATTCAGAAAGAAGAGGGGTGGTACACGGGTGGGGACCCTCCGCACCACCAAGCCGGCCTCCTGCCGCTGCGTGTCTCGATCGAGGGGCGACCCGGCTCCGCGCCGAACCGCACCGAAGTGCTACGCTTCTGCCGGGCTCTCGCCCCCTGCCGGCGCCGGTGTGGGCTCGACCTCTGGCCCCTTTGCCTCCGGGGACTCGGTCGCGGTATCGGCCTTTTGCATCTGCGCAATCACGTCCGGGCGGGGGCGTCGTCTGCGTCGTACCCGGCGCCTGACCGAATCCTCGGGCGCGGCCGACTTCTCCCCGGTCTCGGTGGAGTAGGTCGTGGCCTCGAGGTCGTCCACTCTCCGGCGCTTCTGCTCGGGAACCTCTTGGCTCGCCGTTCGAACGGTATCGGCAATCGCCTTCGCGATCAGGCTGACTGCGCGGATCGCGTCGTCGTTCCCCGGAATCGGGAAATCAATCTTGTCCGGATCCGCATTCGTGTCGGCGATCGCGGCGACTGGGATCCCGAGGCGGTTCGCTTCCCGAACGGCGATCATCTCCCTCCTAGCGTCGACGACGAAGACGATCCCCGGCAAGCGCCCCATGTCCTTCACGCCCGAGAAATACTTCGCGAGCTTTTCGCGCTCGCGATCGAGGAGGAGCTGCTCCTTCTTCGTGTAGAACTCAAAGGCGTTCTCCTCCTGGCCCCGCTCCAGTTCCTTCAGCCTTCGGATCTGCTGGCGGATCGTCTGGAAGTTCGTGAGCATCCCCCCGAGCCAGCGCTCGGTGACGTAGAGGGCCCCGCAGCTCGCGGCGTGCTCCTCGATGACCCCTCTCAACTGGGGTTTTGTGCAGACGAAGAGGAGCCGGTCCCCGTTCAGGACCACATCCCGGGTGATCGCCTCTGCGGCACGAAGGCGCTCGACGGTCTTCCTCAGGTCGATGATGTGGATCCCGTTCCGCTCCGCGAAGATGAACTTCCGCATCTTCGGGTTCCACCGTCGGGTCTGGTGGCCGAAATGGACGCCCGCCTCAAGAAGCTGGCTGAGCCCGACCTGCCCGTCCTCTGCTGGAATCGCTTGGTTGACCAAGTCCTTATCTCTTACTGAATTGGAAGCGCTTCCGGGCCTTGGGACGCCCCGGCTTCTTTCGCTCGACGCGGCGCGCATCGCGGGTCAGGAGACCCTGCTGTCTGAGGACCGGCCGCGTCTCCTCGTCCTTTGCGACGATCGCCCGCGCGAGACCGAGGCGCACCGCGTCAGCCTGCCCCGTGATGCCCCCGCCCTTCACCCGAACCGTTACGTCCACTAGGCCGTCGTTGCTCGTGACCCTGAGCGCCTCCTCCGCACGCTTGCGGTGGAAGATGCGGGGGAAGTAGTCCTGGAGGGTACGCCCGTTGATCGACCACTCGCCGCGACCCGGAGTGAGCAGGACGCGAGCCGTGCTCGCCTTCCGGCGACCCACCGATTGGTATCGTTCCGTCGGCTCCGAAGCCATTGATTCGCCTTCTTCCGCCTACCGTGGAGGTTTATCTCGTGCCATCCTCAGATCTCAAGGGGTTGAGGATCCTGCCCCTGATGAGGATGGTCGCTACCCGCGTAGACCTTGAGCTTCATGCGCATCGCTCGGCCCAATTTGTTCTTCGGGAGCATCCCCTTGACCGCAAGCTCCAGCACGCGCTCCGGATGAGTTTCGATCATCCTTCGAAAGGGGATGTGCTTATCACCGCCGATATACCCCGAGTGACGAAAGTACGTCTTGCTGTCCGCCTTCGAGCCCGTCAGGCGGACCTTGTCCGCGTTGAGGATCACGACGTAGTCACCCGTGTCCAAGTGAGGGGTGTAGATCGGCTTGTGCTTGCCGCGGAGGATCCGGGCGAGCTCCGTGGCGAGCCGGCCGAGCGGCTTGTCGGTCGCGTCCACGAGCCACCACGTGCGCTCGATGTCGCTCACTCTCGGCGTGTGCGTCTTCATCAAACCGGCCCTCTGGGTGCACTCCGCCCTCCTCGCGAGGTGACGGAAAATTAGCTCTAGATGATATTTCCCGCGCAATCGGGTGTCAACGGCTAGCACTGTCCTGTAGGAAGCATAGGAAGCAAATGAAGTTGTCCGGTTCGGGTTGGGCGCCCGTGGAGGCGAGTGCGGAGAACCGGAGCGGAAGGCGAACGCCGCGGAACTTCCGTGATCTGCGGCCCGGACCCGGACCCACGCCCGGGGGGCCTCGTTACCAGTGACCCGGCCCCTCCGTTTCGCTCTCCGGCCGCAATGGCCTAGCCGGTGAGCGTGCACGTGAGCCTGGAACCCTGAACGGAGCTACGCACGCTCCCGATCTCGCCCGGCCCCCCGGAGCTTACGAGATTGGCACAGCTGGCGGAGCGCAGACAGCGACGAATTTGTCACGTTCGACTTCGGTCCGTCCATAGCCGCCAACGCCGACGGGAGCTCGTCCTTTCCCTGCGTCCTCCCAGCTCCGCCCGACTGCGCCGGCGCGGGGGGACGATCCCGCTCACCGGATGCCGCGGCTCATCAACGCTGAGATCCGTTGCGCGATTGAGATCCGCGAGGATGACGCCCGCGAGTCCCCCGGTCGGCTTGTGGGGACCCTCGTGACGTACGGCGAGCGGGCGGGCGATCGCCCGGAGCGGTTCGCGCCCGGCGCGCTTTCCTGGCCCGACGGCGGGATCGTGCTCCGTGAGCAACACAACCGGCAGGCGCCTATCGCCCGGATGCTCCCCGAGGTCCAGGGCAACGCGGTAGTACTCGACTCGCCGCTCCCCGACACGCAACGCGGGCGGGACGCCGGGACGCTGATCCGGAACGGGACTTTCCGGGGGCTCTCCGTCGAATTCCGGGCGCGATCGGAGCGCCAAGTGGACGGGATGCGCGAGGTCCTGAAAGCCGACCTGATCGGCGCGGGCTTGGTCGACGATCCATCCTACGGCGGCTCTCGGGTCAAGGTCCGGGGTCGCGAGGGCGGGCGGAGGCGGCGTCTGTGGCTTTGACGGCGGACACGCTCGCGGCGGAATCCGGGGCCAGACTGGAGTGGGCTACGCGGGTGCTCCCCGTGGCCGTCCAGTTGGTCGAGGACTACGCGCCCGCCGCCCCGGAGGTCCTGAAGGACGAGGCCGCATTGCGTGTCGGCGGCTACCTACTCGGGAGCGATTACGGGCCGATCCGGCAAGAGACGATCGGCCCGCTCACGCGGGAGTACGTGACCAAATCACGCGGCGGCGTTCCGAAACTCGGGGGCCGCAATGCTCTTGACCCGGTACCGGGTGCGCCGTGGGGGGGGCGATCTGATGCGCTGGCCCTGGTCGAAGCGGACTGAGCGGCGGGGACTTCTCGGACGCGGTTGTCCGGCTTATCGAGGCGCAAGCGGCGGGATCGGCGGCGGACGCAAGCTCTACGGCGGCTGTGGAGGCCGCAAGCGGCGCCCTGAGCCGCCCTTTCGCTTCCGCACGGGTGGAGGAGGGGACCCCCGCACGTCCTGGGGGCCGTCTCGCCCGTTTTCTTGGCCCAGGCGGGCCGGGACCTGATCCAGTCCGGCGACTCGTTGCACGTGATCCGCATGGACGCTCGGGGGCGCGTCCAGTTGATCCCGTGCTCAAGCTGGCACTGGGAGGGCAATCACGATCCCGACTCGTGGACCGTCCGGGCCACGGCCTACGGGCCTTCGACGTCCACGACGTGGAATCTTCCCGGAGCCGCCCTTGTGTTCGTGCGCTGGGGCTCGACTCCCGGCCAGCCCTACGTGGGGACCGGGCCGCTCTCGTGGGCGCACACAACGGCGAGGCTCCAGTCTGAGACGGAGCGATCTCTAGCGGACGAATCGGCGGGGCCGCTCGCCAATCTCCTAACCGTCCCGGACGGATCCGACGGCGGCGACTCCGAAGCCGAGGACGCCTCGACCGATCCGCTCCGACCATTGACCCCGGATCCTGCATGAGGGGAGTAGCATAGGGAAGAAAAACACCGTCTAAGGCCTTAGGTTGAGGGCACTTCGTCCAAGAAGGTTCCTCGCCACAAAAGGCACCCAGACGGTGCGCAACCATCGTATCTGTTCTCGGCCCCATGTACAAGGTGAGGGCTCCCCGCTACGGATTCGTCACAGCGCCCGGGATCTGACCGATGGAGGCGGGCTGATTCTGGTCCGGTATCTGTGGGACGGCATGGGCCTGGGCTCCTGGATCGACCGTCGGAGCGAAGGGCTTGCCGGCTTCTTCCGTCCCAGCCTGATGGTCGAGGTGTGGGTCGTGCTTCTGCTCTACGGTGGCCGCGTGCTCGACGATTTGCCGCTCCTGGACCGGCGCGGCATTCGACGCCTGTTCGGCTGGACTCGCCTGCCCGATCCCACCACGTTCGGACGCTGGTTGCGCCGCGCAGGTGAGCCGCTCGTGCCCCTCCTCGACGAACTCCTGTGGCACATCGTGTGCCGGCGCTGGAGACTGGGGGGCGTGCCCCGGGCGCTGACCCTGACCCTCGACTCCACCGTCAGCGTGCGCTACGGACGCAAGCAAGTGGGCGCCGAGCGGGGCTACAACCCGCACAAGCCCGGTCGACCGTCGCACCATCCGCTTCTGGCCTTCGTTCAGGAGACGGGAGACTGTATGGGCATCCGTTGGCGCCCGGGCAACGCCCCCACCGCCGCGGGGGCCGAGGCGTGGATCACCGACTTGGTGGGGCGCCTGCGCTCCGTGGGGGTCGAGACCATCACCGTGCGTCTCGACAAGGGCTTCTTCAGCCGATCCATGGTACGGACCCTCGATGACCTCGAGGTCCGTTTCCTGCTCAAGCTCCCTGCCCACCGCTGGCTTGCCGACCACCACCAGCCCTGGCGTCGCTCTCGCAAGGGTGAGCACATCTTCCCCGGTCATGAGCTCTGGACCACCTCCGGCTGTCTGTGGGGCGTCCGTCTTCTCTCGCTCCACACACGGCGTCCGCTCCAAGGCCCAGACACCCTCGCGCTCGACACCTACGAAGTCCCACTAAGCGCTCACGTACTCACCAACATCGAAGGCATCCACGTCCTCACCGCCTGGCGCCGCTACAACCAGGGCGCTGTCGTCGAACAGAGGATCAAGGAACTCGGCCAGCTCGGAGCAGGGGCCACCGCCATCGATGACCTCGATGGCAACGCGCTCCTCTGGGCCCTCGGCGCCATCGCCTACCAGCTCCTCCACACACTCAGGACCACCGCCCTCTCCGGAGCCTGGCGCACAGCTCAACCCAACCGCCTCCGGCTCTGGCTCCTCCGCTTGCCCGCCAAGCTCACTCGCCACAGCCGCAAGCTCTACGTCCAGTTGCTCCGTGACGATCCCGCCAGACCCCATATCCTCCTCGCTCTCAGACGCCTCGCCTCCGGACTCCCGCCTCCTCTCCCAGCCTGACTACTCCCGCCCCGCATTCCTCCAGGCCCTCTCCCCTCCAGTCGTCCTCCCCGTCTGTCCAATACCGCCCCGCCCACTCAATACCACAGATCCGAGCCGCCTCTTTTCCCTCCGTCAGCCCCCCATATCCCCGCCAACTTCCCCTCCGGTCCCATCCACACCCATGATGCCCTATTTCACCTCTCCCTGCAGGATCCGAGTTGAACGCCGATATCGCGGCGGCGCGAGGCCGGGCGTTGCTTCTGGAAACGACGCGGGCTGGCTACGGCCAGGGCGCGATGTCGGCCCCGGCGTCGGACTGGCGCCCTACGCGCCTCGGACCCGACCCCCCGGTGGGGCTCGCCCACGGTACGGCGTGACACCTTCTCGGATGTCCTGGCGGCTTGTGGGACCCCCCCGAGCCTGTTCACGGACGCGGACGGGACATCGCAACGGGAAGCCGTGCGGCGCTGGCACCTGGGCACCGTGCTGCCCTTGGCCCGGATCCTGGAGGTCGAGCTATCCGACAAGCTGGAGGCCGAGGTCCGACTACGCTTCGACAACTATCCCCTGGACCTAGCCGGACGCGCTCAGGCGTTCCAGAAGCTCGTGGCGGGAGGGATCCCGGTGAGCGAGGCGCTGGCAACATCGGGACTGTTGGCCTGAGCCGACACTCGGTTAAGGGCTTGGCGAGCTGGTAACTTGGACCGCCGCACCCTCCCAAATCGTTTTGTAAATTTTCTGGACTGCTGTCGCCAACAGTTGAGGGAGTTCGACAAGGTATGTCGGCTTTTTGTGGGCGGCGTCCTTTATTGATTGTCCGATCACCCACACTCGCGAATCAATAAAGATCACCCGGTCATGTATGCTCTTGCTTGTTCGCAGTTCGAGTGACCGCTTTCTCGCATACTTTTCTGCAACGATCAAGATATTGGAATCGAGGTTCGCGGAGAGGATGAATATGTCCCTGGCGGCCGGAACCTTGTCGACATAGAGGTTGAAGACCTCCTCGGCCAAGTAGGGGTCTACAATGAAGACGCCGTTCTCGGCCTCTTTGACGAGCGCACTCAAGTCACGATAGAACTTGTACTCGTCGCCGGGTCCGTAGACGCCTTGCGTCTTTTCTTCGGGAAGCTGCAGCCTAAGCGTTTCGATAAGGCTCGGAAGAAGAGACGTGTATTCTTCGATCCGCCGCGCGAACATCTGTTGCTTCAGCGCTGGGAATACGAAGGGGTCGTCGATGGAATGTGCTCCGAGGTTAGCTTGGCGAAATTTGTTCATGGCGGTACTGGAGCTTCCAAATGCATCCTCGATAATGCTCTCGGTTAGATGCTTCCACTCTTTCTCCTGCACCCTGACTTCCTCGAACTTGCGGGCGCGGAGCTCGGATAAAGCTTGAAGCTGCTCTCGCAGCGCCTTCTAGGCCCTATCTGGGGGTATCATGAAAAATCTTATCGGGTGAGAGGTTTCGGCGAGGCACCTATCACGAGTAATCTATGGCCCATCACAGGTGATACACGGGACGATACAGAGTCTCTATATCGTTGTAGCATAGTACCTTCCGACTAGTCTCCGCGTTTCAGCCCGAACTTGTCGATCCGCTTGTAGAGGTTCGAGCGCGGCATCTCCAGGAGACGAGCCGTCTCGGAGACGTTCCAGTCGTTCTCCTTGAGCTTCTCGGCAAGGAACGCCCGTTCAGCCCTCTCCCTGAACTCCTGGAAGGTCGAGGCGGCAAGCAACTCCGCACCGAGGCCGCCCGGGGTGTGATCCGCCGATCCGATCGCCTCCACTTCCTCGACCGTGATCGAGTCCCCCGAGGCGAGGATCAGGAGCCGCTCCACGGTGTTTCGGAGTTCTCGCACATTGCCGGCCCACTCGAGACGCTGGAGCCTCGTAAGCGCTTCCGGCTCAATCTCTCGGCTCGGGAGTCCCTCGCGGGTCCCCATCCGCCGCTGGAAGTGGCTCACGAGCATGGGAATATCTTCCCTCCGCTCACGGAGAGGAGGGACGTGCACGGGCACGACATTTAAGCGGTAGAAGAGGTCCTCACGGAAGCTCCCCGCCTCGATCTCCGCGGCCAGATCCTTGTTCGTCGCCGCGACGACCCGAACGTCGACCGCCTTCGTCTCTTGCCCACCCACCCTCGTCACGCAGCCCTCCTCGAGCGCCCGGAGGACCTTGGCCTGTGCGGACATCGACATGTCTCCGATCTCGTCGAGGAAGAGCGTCCCCTTATCGGCCTGCTCGAACTTTCCCGCCCGGTCCTGCACGGCACCCGTAAACGACCCCTTCATGTGGCCGAAGAGCTCGGATTCGATCAACTCGGTCGGGATCGCGGCGCAGTTGAGCTCGAGGAACTCGCGCTCCGCTCGGGGCGAGAGCCGGTGAATCGCCCGCGCCACGAGCTCCTTCCCCGTCCCGTTGTCGCCCGTGATAAGTACGCGCGCGTCCGTTGGCGCGACCCGCGCGACCCGCTCGAGCATTCTGCAAATCGCCGGAGATGCGCCCACGATCTCGTACCGCTCTTCGACCTCCGAGCGAAGGAGCGCCACCGACTCGGAGAGTCCCTGGACCTGGAGCGCGTTCCTGAGCGTGACGAGGAGTCGGTCCGTGTCGAGCGGCTTTTCGAGGAAGTCGTACGCCCCCCTCCGGGTCGCCTCGAGGGCAGTCGCGATCGTGCCATGACCCGAGATCATCACGACCTGGCTCTCGGGAGAGACGACCCTGAGCCGGTCGAGGACCTCGAGGCCGTCCATGCCGGGGAGCTTGACGTCGAGGAAGGTCACATCGGGCGGATTCGCCTTCGCGAGTTGCAACGCCTCGGTCCCGGAAGCGGCGACCCGGACCCCGTGACCCTCGTACTCGAAGAGTTGCCGCAGGATCTCCCGGATGGAATCCCCGTCATCTACGATGAGGAGCTGCGCCATGAGGACGGTTCTTGCGCGCCGGCGGGCCGGGGAATGGATCAGGAGGACCCAATAAGGATCAGACGATCGGACCCAATGTAGGCGGCGCCTGCCCCGGCGGGTAGCGTACAAGAGCCGGCGCCCGCAAGCGAGGCCCGCGAGCAACGACCACGGCTTCCCGCTGACCCGTCAGGGAAAGCGCACTGGGAAGATTCACCCCGGAGTACCTAGAGAATGAAGCGCCCCGGCCCACGCGGCGCTGGATCGGGCTCGCTCCTAACCCGGGGAACTCACTCCTTGGCGGAAGGCGTCTTCAAGGGGCTCGCCCGGAGCATGGTATACCTGGGCCCCGTTCGCGAGAGCTGACTCCGCATCAGGTCCACCGTCTCGGTACGGAACGTCCCCCGGTACGTGAGTTCCGCCGCCATCTCGTCGAGGCCCCGGAATGCGCCGGCACCCTCGTGCTCGCTCGCCCTCCCGAGCGTCACGTGCGGATGAAACGCGCGCATCTCGCGCTCGAAGCCGTGGCGGGCGAGGCTCCACTCGAGGTCCTGCTTCAGGCAGCGAAGTGCCGATGTCGGCTCCACTCCGACCCAGAGGACCCTGGGCCGGCGAATCGTCGGGAAGGCGCCGAACCCGCTGATGGTGAGGGGGGAGGCACCCGTCGCGGCCGCCACCCGGTCCATGACCCCCTCGACTGCGGGGATGCGTTCCGTCCGAACGTTGCCGAGGAATTTGAGGGTGACGTGATAGGTCTCCGAGCCCAGCCAGTTCACGGGAAATCCCTCCTCCCTGAGCTGCACGGCGGCACGGTAGATCTTGTCCCGCTCGCTGTCGGGCAGATTCAGCGCAATGAAGAGTCGCATGATCCGGTCACGGGACGAGGCTCAACGGAAGACCCCGGATCGCCCGCGTCTGTTCCCGCCCGTCCGGGAGTCGGCCCCGCCATCGCGCCGGTCCCCGACCCGGCGAGGGACCTCGTCCGGCACCGGGCGCTCGTGGGGCAGAGACCGGCGGTCAGGGGGCGGTTCGCTAGGAGAAGCGCGGCGGTCTTCGCCTATGATAGCCGGTCGCCTCCTGGTACGCCTTCGCCACCGCCAGGACCTCCGCATCCTTCCAGAGCCCCCCGAGGAAGGTGATGCTCGTCGGCGTCCCGTCCCTCCGGTATCCACTCGGCACGGTCACGGACGGGTGGCCCGTCAGGTTCGTTCCGAGGATGACGTCTTCGGCAAAGGTCGGGGTTACGACAACGTCCACCTCCCGCCACGCCTCCTGCAGCGCCTCGATCAGCATCATCCGGACCCGGTTCGCCTGCACATACTCGACAGCGGGTATCAAACGGGCCGCCCGGAAGGTGTTCGGCCAATCCACCTCCCCCTGTTCCCTGAGGAGATCGTCCGCGCCGCTCCGCGTGAGGGTGTCGAAGAAGCTCGCCGCTTCGACCGATACGATGAGCCGGATCGCGGCAACCGGGACGGTTGAGGGGAAGGAGAGGGTCTGAAGCCCGAGCCCAAGAGCGCTGAGAGAGCGGAGAACGGCGGTCTCGTTCTCCTCTTCCTCGGCCTGCGCCCGGAAGGCCGCCTCCAAGTAACCCACCCGTATGCCTGCTGTCCCCCGGCCGGACGCCCAGACGAAGGGGACATCCCGAACGGACCGATCGAGTCCGTCGGGTCCCTGGATCGCCGACAGCACGATCGCGCAGTCCTCCGCAGAGCGGCAGAGCGGCCCCAGTTTGTCCATCGTCCAGACAAGCGGCATCGCCCCGAAGCGGCTCACGCGCCCGAAGGTGGGACGGAGCCCTGTCGCCCCGCAGCGAGCGGCGGGGGAGACGATCGAGCCCACGGTCTCGCTCCCGACCGAGAATCCGACGAGGCCAGCGCTTGTGGCAGCGGCAGGCCCCGCAGAGGATCCGCTCGCCCCCTCGCTAAGATTCCAAGGGTTAAGCGTCTGGCCCCCGTACCACTGGTCGCCGCGAGCCAGCGCCCCGAGGGTGAGCTTCGCCACGAGAACGGCACCGGCTTCCTCAAGTCGCTCCACGACGGTTGCGTCGCGCTCGATTCGTTGATTCCGGTACGGTATCGCACCCCACGTCGTCGGGTACCGGCGAGTTGCGAGGAGGTCCTTCGCACCCCAAGGGATCCCGTGGAGAGGACCGCGGACGCGCCCCTCCGCAAGCTCCGCGTCAGCCCGGCGCGCCTGCTCGAGGGCGAGCTCCTCCGTCAGTGTAACGACTGCCTGAAGGTCCGGACCGAAGCGCCGGAGCCGCTCCAGATAGAGTTCGGTAAGCCGAACGGAGGAAACTGCGCCGGCACGAAGTAGTGCACCGAGCTCGACGACGCTCGCGTAGGCGAGCTCGGTTGGATTGCTCGGGTCGGGGAGCGTCGGGGGCTCCCCCACCTCGAGTTCGGACAGGCCCTCGGGTACCCCGCTGCGTCGCGGCGTCGGATCGAACTCGAACGCTGGCGCGATGTCGTCGGGGATGTCGACCTCCCGGAGCTCCTCCATCCAACTCCGGTTAACCAGGAGCCGGCGAACCATCAACTCGCGCTCGCCGGGGGAGAAAGAGATCCCGACGACCTTCTCGGCTTCCTCGATGACCGCAGGCGTCACAGTCGTCCGGTCCTGGAGCTTCGCCCAGAGAACCCCGGGGAAGAGGCCGCCCGATATCCCGATCGAGGAGAGCGCCGCCACGAATCGCCGCCGGGAGAGCACCCGCGAGTCCTCCCCCCCGTGTTCGGTCATACCTCGAGGGAGGCGCCCCTCCTCAAAGTGCGTGGGTGAGTTCGACACGGCTCCGACCTCGCGGCTCGTCATGGCCCTTGGCCCGCACTCCGGTTGACGAGTGAGCGCGGGACAAAAACGATGCAGCCGGAGTCCAAGGGACGCAAGCCGGGTCCACCGGCTACCTCGTGCCGGCGCTGGGTTGCGCCTCCCGGCCCCCGGGGCCATTGCCAGACGAGGCCGGGGTCTCTATCTCTTGTCCCGCCGAGAGACGGGTCCCTTGGCTCCTACCATGCGTCCCGGTGCGCTCGGCGGCACGTTGAGGAGACGAGCCACCCTTTGCCTGTGAGTGAGACATGCGCCTAGCCGTCCTCCGGGAGAACGACCCGAAGGAACGCCGCGTCGCCCTAGCACCCGCACACGTGCCGGCACTCGCTGACGCGGGGTGGGAGGTCCTGGTCGAAGAGGCGGCGGGAGGAGCAGCCGGTTGGGGGGACGAGGCGTACCGAGAGGCCGGGGCGGAGGTCGTCGCGGACCGATCGGTCCTCCTCCACAATGTGGACTGCGTCGTGAAGGTCCGTCCCCCGGAGTTCGGCGGGAAGCGGGACGAGGTTGGCCAGCTGCCCGCAGGGTGCATTCTCGTCTCCTTCCTCTCCCCCGGCGCCCCCCCCGGGCTCGTGGAGCAACTCGCGAAGCACGGGATCTCCGCGATGGCGCTCGAGCGGATCCCGCGGACTACGCGGGCCCAGCGGATGGACGCTCTCTCGTCGCAGGCAACCGCTGCCGGGTACCAGGCGGTACTCCTCGCGGCGGAGCACCTCCCCCGCTTCTTCCCCATGTTCACGACGGCGGCCGGAACGATGCGGCCCGCGAAGGTGACGGTCCTCGGGGCGGGGGTGGCGGGGCTCCAGGCGATCGCGACGGCCCGGCGGCTCGGGGCGGTCGTGCAGGGGTACGACATCCGGTCGGCCGCCGCAGAGCAGGTACGGAGCCTGGGCGCCACATTCCTCGAGGACGACGGGGCCGCCGAGGACGCGGAGGGAGAGGGGGGGTACGCCCGGGCGCTCGGGGCGAGCGAGCGGGAGCGCCAGCTCGATCTCCTCGGGAGGCACCTCCCAAAGGCGGACGTGGTCATAACGACCGCGCAGATCCCGGGGAGGCCCGCCCCGCTCCTCGTCACTCGACAGATGATCGAGGCGATGAGTCCGGGTTCGGTCGTTGTCGATCTGGCAGGGGAAACCGGGGGCAACTGCGAGCTCTCTGTTGCGGGCAAGGAGGTGCATCACCAGGGGGTGACGATCCTTGCCCCCGTCGACCTCCCATCCGGAGTCGCACAGCACACGAGCCAGATGCTCGGCACGAACGTCAGCGCCCTCTTGGCGCTCTTGGTCGAGGACAGAACCCTCAGGATCGATCTTGAGGACGATATCCTGGACAGCATCCTTGTCACCTACGAAAGAAATGTCAGGATCCCGGAGGCGGGAGGAGGCTAGGAGATGGGTGAGTGGCTGATCGGCATCTATGTGTTCGTCCTCGCGATGCTGCTGGGGTTCGAGCTCATCACGCGAGTTCCCCCGACGCTCCACACGCCGCTCATGTCGGGCGCGAACGCGGTCTCCGGGATCACGCTCATCGGGGCACTCCTCGTGGCCGGCAGCGGGTCGGGCGGACTCGCACCCCTCCTCGGGGGTGTGGCCGTCTTCATGGCGGCGATCAACGTCGTCGGGGGATTTTTGGTGACGGACCGTATGCTCCGAATGTTCCGAAAGGACTGACTCGCTAGCCAGGTAGGGAAGGCGTGCCTCCATTCGTACTAGATCTCGTATACGTCGGTTCTGCAGTCCTCTTCGTACTGGGGCTAAAGCAGCTCGGATCCCCGGTCACGGCGCGGAGGGGGAACGCGCTGGCCTCGACCGCGATGCTTCTCGCGATCGTCGCGACCCTCTTCGACCGCGCGATCTTGACGTGGGAGATCGTCGCGGTCGGGCTCATCCTGGGGTCGCTCGTCGGGATCCTCCTCGCGCGGACCGTGAAGATGACGGCGATGCCCCAGTTGGTCGGAGCCTTCAACGGGCTCGGGGGGGGGGCGTCGGGCCTCGTAGCGGCGGCAGAGCTCCTTCGCGCGAGTGATGCGACGGCGATCGGGACGGCGGGGGGGGTCACGGCCGCCGCAGGGATCCTGATCGGATCCGTGACACTCTCGGGGAGCTTCATCGCCTTCGGGAAGCTCCAGGGTTTCATCCCGGGTCAGCCGCTGACGTATCCGCTGCAGAGGACGCTTAACTTTCTCCTCTTCCTCGGACTGATCTTCGCCTCCAGCTACCTGGTGAGCTCCGGGAATTACCCCTTCGCCTTGGCGCTCCTCGCATGCCTGGCCCTCCTCCTCGGGGTCCTCCTCGTGCTCCCGATCGGGGGCGCGGACATGCCGGTCGTCGTCTCGCTCCTCAACTCGTACTCGGGGATCGCGGCCTCGGCTGCGGGATTCGTCCTCGGGAATCCGCTCCTCGTCCTCGCGGGCGCGCTCGTCGGGGCGGCGGGCCTCATCCTGACACGCCTCATGTGCAAGGCGATGAACCGCTCCCTCGCGAACGTCGTCTTCGGCGCTTTCGGGAGCGGAGACAGCGCGGGCACATCAGGGGATGGCGGTGAGAAGACGGTGCGACGGACGAGCCCGGAGGAAGCTGCGCTCCTCCTCGCGTACGCCTCAAGCGTGGTGATCGTCCCCGGGTACGGACTCGCCGTCGCGCAGGCGCAGCACGAGGCGAAAAAGCTCGTCGACCTTCTGGAGCGGCGCGGAGTCGGCGTCAAGTTCGCCATACACCCCGTGGCGGGCCGGATGCCTGGCCACATGAATGTCCTCCTCGCGGAGGCGGATATCCCCTACGACATCCTCGTGGATCTCGACGACATCAACCCCGAGTTCTCCCGCACGGACGTGGTGGTCGTCCTCGGAGCGAACGACGTCGTGAACCCGCTGGCGCGGGATCCTTCGAGTATCATCGCCGGGATGCCGATACTCGACGTGGACCGCGCGCAGAGCGTCATCGTGGTGAAGCGGAGCCTGAGCCCGGGCTTTGCCGGGATCGATAACCCCCTCTTCTACCTCGACAGGACGATGATGCTCTTCGCGGACGCGGGCGAGGCGCTCCAGGGGATCTCGCGCGAGGTGCGCGAGACCTAGCGCCCCCCGGGGCGGATTCCCGCCGCCTCCGCCGCCTCCCCAAGGAGGCGCCATACCCGCCGGACGTGCTCCTCGGTCGTCCGGAGGTTTCCGACTGCGAGCCTGAGCGCCACCCTTCCATCGATCCGAGTGTGGGAGAGGAGCGCCTCCCCCGAGCGGTGGATCCGCTCGAGGATGGCCAGATTCAGCCGGTCGAGGGCGGCTGCGCTTCCCCCTCCCGGCGCGAACCGGAAGGCGACCGTCGAGAAGGGTACGGGGGCGAGCCGCTTCCACCCAGGGGCCTCGTCGACCCAGCCCGCAAAGGCCTGTGCGATGCGCACGTGTTCCCGGAGCCTCGCCCGGAGGCCCTCCGCCCCGAAGTACCGGAGGACGAACCACAGCTTGAGCGCCCGAAAGCGGCGTCCAAGGGCGATCCCGTACTCCATGAGATTCGTCCCCTCGTCCTCGGCGGCTCTCAGGTACTCGGAAGTGAGCGCCGACGCCGCCCGGACGTCTTCCGGGGAACGCATGAGGAGGATCGAGCAGTCGAGCGGCGTGAAGAGCCACTTGTGGGGGTTAAGGACGATCGAGTCAGCCTTCTCCCATCCGCGAAAGTACCCCCGCTTCTCGGGGAGGAGCGCAGCCGGCCCCGCGTAGGCCGCATCGACGTGGAGCCAGAGCCCGTAGCGGGAAGCCAGCTCCGAGACCTCCTCCACGCGATCGACCGACGTTGTCGACGTCGTCCCGATCGTGGCGACGACCGCAATCGGGCTTCGCCCCTCGCTCACGTCGGCGCGGATCGCGGTCTCGAGCGCCCCCACGCGTATCCCGAACTCCCCGTCCACCGGGATCTTCACGACGCCCTCCGAGCCAAGGCCGAGGACGATCGCAGCCCGCTCGACGGAGAAGTGAGCCTCCTCAGAGGCGTAGACCCGCATCGGGGGAAGCCCGGAGAGCCCCCGCTCCCGGAGAGCCGGATAGGCGCGGTGTCGCGCGCCCATGAGAGCCGTCATCGTGGAACTCGAAGCAGTGTCCTGGAGGACCCCAGCGAAGTCGGGTGGGAGTCCGAGAAGCGACCGTATCCAGTCAAGGACGTGCTCTTCCAACTCCGTCGCCGCCGGCGACGTCTTCCAGACCATTGCGTTCACATTGAGGGCAGCCGCGAGGAGCTCACCCAGGATCCCCGGAGCCGACCCGGTGACGGCGAAGTAGCCGAGGAAACGGGGGTGGTTCCAGTGCGTGATCCCGGGGAGAATAAGCGTCTCGAAGTCTTCGAGGATCCTCCCGAAGGGCTCGCCCCTTGCCGGCGCGCTCTCCGGGAGCCGGGAACGAATCTCACCCGGACGCACGGTGGGGATAACCGGATACCCCTCGATCCCGTCGAGGTAGTCCGAGATCCACTCCACCGTGGCTCGGCCCCACTCCCGGAACTCCTCGCTCCCCATGTCCCCGCTCCCAGGGGCAGCATTCGGACCCGGGGACCTGGGTGCGGGCGGCCTCACGGGACCACCCGCCTCGGCTCGTCCACGCCATCCGCACCCATGAGGAGGGAGAGTTCGTCGTGGATCCCCTCGACCTGCTCTCGCACCTCGGCCAGGATGTCGGGCGTCAGGCCCTGGGCCACGCCGGCGCCGTGGAGCTGATTGAAGAAGAGGGTGTCGGTGTGGCCGATGCTCGCATACGTCACAGCGAGGTCCACGAGCCGGTTCAACTGGAGGAGATCGCGGAGATCGACTGTAGAAAGGCCGCTCTCGGTGCCTCGGCCATAGAGGAAGCGGAGGAGGACCCCGCGTAGGAGCTGCAACTCCTCGACAGGCTCTCCGGCCGCAAGTCCCCGGTGAGCGCCCAGGTTTCCGTAGAGGACCGCAGCCTGCTTGAGGACCCTCTCGACCTGCCCCCGGAAGACGCCGAGGCCGGGTGCGAGTGCCAAGGTAAAAAGATCGATAAAGTCGCCGAGCAGGTGGAGGAGCTCACCCTCGATGCCTGCGGTGCGCGCCCGGATCTCGATGAGCCAGCGATCGGCCATCGCCTCGCGCTGCTCCTCTGACCACTCGCTGAGCGCTCCCGTCGCCAATGATGGCGCCTCCTCGGGCGTCTGCATGCCAGCAATTGACGGAGCTGGACTAGCGCCCCGATCCACCGCTTCGCCGATCCGCGTGGATCGACGGCGTCCCTCGGGTCCGCGCGCGCTCCCACCTGCAGCTTCCCTGCGGGAAGTTAGGGCAGGCGGAAAGATCCGTCACCTCGCCGGGGACGCCGGGCCGGTCGCCCCCCCGGCCTCGCCCGCTTCAGGGAGAGCCGCAGCCGGCTCGATCCAGGCCGCCATCCGCATCCGGATTGTAAGGCCTTCTCCCGGCGAGTTCTCGGCGTGGACGCTTCCCCCCCAGGACTCGACGAGGCGTCTCACGATCGCGAGTCCGAGCCCCGTTCCGCTCGACCGCGTCGAGAAGTGTGGCTCGAAGACGCGAGGCAGCAGATCGTCCGAAATCCCGGTCCCGTTGTCGCTGACCCTAAGCTCGACTTCCCCGTCCGCCGGCTCGACCTCGATCCTTACCTCGCCTCCCCCGGGTAGTGCGGCCCTCGAATTTTCAAGGAGGTTCACAAGCACCTCTTTGACCTCCGCCGCCCTCCCTTTCACCCTCGGGGCTGCGTCGAGGAGCGCGTGGGAGAAGCGCACTGGGCCGCCTCCCGCGGCGTACAAGTCGAGAACCTCCCGGATCACCTCGGGGAGAGCAACGGGCTCGAGTGGCTCAGCGCCGGCCGGGGAGGGGGCCGCGTAACGGGAGAAGGAGCTCGCGATGGAGGCGAGTCTCTCGATCTCGTCCAGGATCGCCTCGACATTCCGTTCGAGGATCGCCTCATAGTCCGGCTGCCCGTCCACCCATGCGCGCCGAATGTGCTGTACGCCGAGCTTGATCGGAGTGAGGGGGTTCTTTACCTCGTGCGCCACCTGCTGCGCCATCTCGCCCCATGCGAGGATTCGCTCTGTCCGGAGCTCGTCCGTCACGTCCTCAAGCGTCACGACCGTCCCCCCAGGCCCGCGCCGCGCGATCCGTCTCGCGTGGACGCGGATCCTTCGCTCCCCGAAGGAAAGCTCCGTTCCCGCCTCCGTCAGCTCATCGCGGAGGTATCCCTCGATCCACTCGGTGAACGCCGCTCTCGGATCGCTCCCGCCCACGCCGCGCGGGAGCGATGTTTCCCGGCGCAGCTCCGCGCCGAGAAGCCGCTCGGCCGTCGGATTTGCGAGCGCCACCCGCCCCCTACCGTCGAGCGCCACCACCCCGATTGCCACCTCCTCCACGATCGCGCGGGTGCGAAGCGAGCTTCGAAGGAGCGCACTACGCGTCTTCGCCAGCCGGTCGACCATCCGGTTGAAGGCGTCGAATACGGCTCCGAACTCGTCGGTCCGTTCGCCGGGGAGTTGCACATCCATGTTCCCGCCACCCACCCGTTCCGATGCGACGCTGAGCGTCCGGATCGGACGCGTTAGTGCCCGGCCCACGGCGAGCGCGAGTAGGACGGAGAGAGCGCCGCCCACGACGAGCGAGAAGGCGATGAGCTCCGCCACCTCGCGCTGTCCGAGCGCGGTGGCTCCGGCCTGGAGCGGCGCGGGCGCCGCGAGTACGCGCCCATCCGGCAGCCGGCGATACGCGACGACGTACTCCCATCCGCCGAGGCTCGCCGTCGTCGTCGTGGTCAGCGCCTCCCCGGCCCCCATGAGATCCCGAACCTCCGGCGGAATCCACCCGGGATAGAGCCCAAGTGCGACAAGTTCGGCCGGCGAGCCCTCGATCAGCTCCCCGGACTCGTAGAGGAGGAGATCCGGGCTGGGCCCAGGCGTGCTGAGGCCGACGCTCCCGTCACCGCCGAGGTACCGCCGACCCGCCTCGTCGACCGCCCGCTCGGCAAGGAGTTCCCCCGCTCGGATCGCGGCACCGGAAAGCGTCCGGTACGCAAGCGTTCCGAAGACGAGCGAGGGAATCAGGAAAAAGGCGAAGAGGGCGAACGTGACGCGACCCCGAAAGGAGCCGGTTGCAGCAAGGGAAGCGGCGACCGGACCGAATCGGTCTTCCCGGATCCACCGCCCGAGCCCCCATACCGTCCCGAAGAGACCCGCGTTCAGCATCAGGAGGAGCCCCCCCCTCGCGATCAGAAGCGGCCAGCCTGGTGGCTCGACCAGGTAGTGCGCATGATAGACGCCGTCCGGGTACGCGACGAAGGCCTCCCCCTGCCACCCGTCGGGCGTCGAGACCCAACGGACGCCGCTCGTCTCGCCCGGCACCTCGCCGGGCAGGAGGGGGATCAGGACGAGGGGGTCCGGCTCCATCCGGGCCGGAGAGAAGAGGGGACCGAGCGGGGAGGCACCCTCGAGGACCCGGCGGGGCGGGATGACGACCGAGAGACGCGCCCCGCCGGGGAGGGGAGCGACACCCACGTAGTGTGCTTCCGCCAGGTCGAAGCGGCGAACGCTGATCCGCCCGTCGGTGCCCGCCACGTCGAGGAGCTCCTCGGGAACGCCGGGGCGGGACTCGCTGACCCCGATCAGTAGCTCCTCCTCGGGGACGCCTTCCTCGGACCAATAAGTGATCCAGAGCGGAAGTCCCTCGGCCGCGAGCCCGCTCTCGCTCCACGCCCGGTAGAGGACCTCGACTGGCTGTTCGCCACGCGAAGCCAGCTCCACAGCGCGCTCGCCGGCCCCGAGGAGGAGAGACTCCACGAATGGATCGGGTCGGGTACCCAGCCGATCGATCCTCTCCTCGACCGCCGCCATGCGGGCCTCCATCCGGAGTCTCCACGCCCACGGGAGAACCATCGTGACGGAGAGGAGGATCAGGCCGCCCCAGCGGACGGCGGCCGCCGACCCGTCGAGGCCGGAGACGGCCCGGGTTACGCCGAGGAGCGGAATTGCCCAGAGCCAGGGCGCCCAATGGAAAGAGCCCGGATTCCGCTCGAGGAAGGCGGCCCAGGCGAGGCAGAGAAGGAGCCCGAGGGTGAGCGATCCGGCGAGCCGGAGGCGCCGGTACGAGACAGAACGCCCTGACCGGCCGAGGAGCGAGGCGGCCGCGAAGGGGACGAGCACAATCGCGACCGCCGTCGTCTGGAAGACGAGCCAGATGGCACCGCTCTCCTCAAGGAGGTCTGCCGCCGGTCCTCGCTCGAGGAGGGTGAGCGCACTCGAGGCGAGGAGCACCGCCGCAGGGACGGTGAGGTACGCGGGAAGACGGGCGAGACGGTCCCAAGGGACGAAGGCAACCGCGAAGACGCCAGTCCCACCGAGCACGAGGAGTTCGCCGAGCGTCAGCGAGAGGAGATCGGGAAGGAGGAGTGCCGCGGGCGAGAATACCTCCCCCGACACTGCGAGCCGCGCGAGCGGGAGGAGGATCAGGATGGCGGGGAGGGCGCCGACCCCGAACAGGGCGGAGAGCACGTCGCGGTGCGTCGAGATCAGTGCCAGGAGCCACCCCACGGCAATGAGGAGCGCGACTAGGCGACCCCAGTTTGCCTCGAGGCGACCCCTAGCATCGGCCTCCGAGGGGAGGATGAGGCGTACCGAGAAGAGGCTCCGTCCTTCCCACTCGAGGTCCCAAACGCTCCCCGCGATCGCCCGGTCCGCGCTTGCCACCTCGACTTCGGCCCCGGTTCGTCCACGGAATCTAGACTCGAAGTCCTGTGCCGCTCGCTCGAGTCCCGGGGGAAGATCCGACCTGAGGAGCGAGGCGGCGACGGCTGTTCCTCCGTCCGGGAGGGCTTCCGTCACATAGAGGTAGCCGAAAATGGCCCCCTCATCGTACACGTACCGTGAGGCTCTCCGGCGTACCCGCTCCGGGACCGGGCCCTGGTGCCTGCCGTCCCACGCGAGGAGACTTCCAGAGGGACCGAACACCGCCAACGCATCGACGACCGGCGGCCGCAGTTCTGCAGGGAGCTGGGTATCGGCCCCGACCGACGGGTCCCAGCGGGCCGCTACTTGCAGCGTCGCCGCCTCCGCGGCGCGAAGGATCGTGTCGAGGGAGAGCGCGAGCTCCTCCTGCGCGGTCGCCTCGCGAGCCGCGGAGCGCTCCGGCCAGCTTCGGGCAAGGTGGCCCAGGTGGATCTCGGCGCCGAGCGCCCCGATCGTCGCGGCCAGGATCGCCGTGGAGGCGAGCGCCGAACTCCGACTCGCAGCCCCGGAGAGGAGGGCTCCTGCTACGCCGAGAGAGGCAGCGAGTGCGATCCAGAGCGCGTTCGGCGAACCGGCCCAAGCAGCGAGACCAACCGCCGCAAGATAGGTACAAAGCGGGCCCAGGTGAGCTCTCGCACTCACTCGACATACCCCGAAAGTGTCGGGAATCGACGGACGACGCATCCAGGCAAAGATGAGCCGGAGGACGCGAGCGTGACAGGGGGGACCCCGAGCGTCCCGAAAGGGGTAGCGCTCCCGATAGTGCCACGGGCGCCTGTCGCCCTGCGAGAAGGATGGCCCCGCCGCCGTATGCACACCCCTCCCCACACCGCTCTGGTTACACTCCTCGTCCTCTGCCAGCCACACCTGGGATCCGGGCAGAGCGTGGTCGTGGACCAGGGCACCTTCCTGATCACGGTGGACGGCCGACCCGCCGGATCCGAGGACTTCGTGATCCGCCGCGCCGGCGCGGGACCGGAGGCACAGATGATCGCGACCGGCGAGATCTCGCTCTCAGGTCCCGGGGGGCGCTCCGAGCTACGGCCGGCCCTTCAGATGGTCGGGACCGAGACGGAGCTCGCGGCCTACCAGATGAAGGTGTCCGGAAGCCGGGACGAGGAGGTCTTCGTGACGGCCGCGGAGGACCGCTTCATCATCAGGCTCCGCTCCGCGAGAGGCGAGCGGGAAGGCGAGCTTCGTGCAGCCCCCGCGACGCTGGTGCTGGACACCGGGGTAGCACACCATCACTACTTCCTCTCAGAGAGGCCTCTCGCCGAAGGTGTGGCGTTCGCCGTCATCGTTCCGGGCGAAGGGATCTTGTCTGAGGCGCGAGTCGTCGGATCAGAGGATGGAGAACTCCACATCGCAGGCCGGACGCTACGCGGTCGACGAATTGCGCTCGAGATCGGGGAGGGAAGAAGGGAGGTGTGGCTCGACCCGATGGGAAGAGTCTTGAGGGTCGCCGACGTGGCCTCGGGCTACACGGCGCTCCGCACCTCGCCGCCCGGTTCGTAGGATCGGCACATAACTCGAGGAAGAAGCTGAAACGGGACTGGCTGACCATCGCCCCGGCAAGTCAGGAGGAGCGGTGAACCACGCCGGATCCTCGCGTCCACGGAGGAAACTGGCGCCCCGCGTACACATACCGCGAAACAATCCTCCCCGGTACCGAGTACTCCCCTGCCATCGAAGATCACGCCCGTTTACCGCGTGAAGCTCCTAGTCCGGATACTCCGTCGAACTTCGCCGATGTCCTTCCCCTCTCGATCCGACCGGGCGTCAGCCGTCTCGCGGACAAGACTCTAGGCGGAGCGCATCCACGCACAACGTCCGGGGTGAGACCGGAGGCCCCACTTTGACACGAGTGACGATGACAGATCCCCTCGACGTACTGGCAATCTTCGCCCACCCGGACGATGCGGAGCTCCTCGTTGGCGGCAGCCTGATCCGCAGTGCGGACCGAGGGGAACGGGTTGGCATCCTGGATCTGACCCGGGGAGAGCGGGGCACGAGGGGAAGCGCGGAGGTCCGCGACGAGGAGGCACGGGAGGCGGGCGAGATCATGGGGACTGCAGTTCGCTGGAACGCCGGTTTTCCGGACGCGGCCCTCGAGTCCACGAACGAGAATCGGGCGACTCTTGCCGGGCTCATACGAGAGCTTCGGCCTAGAGTGATCGTGACCCACTGGCGCGAGGGGCGGCATCCCGACCACCACGTAGCGGCCCAGCTCGTACGGGACGCCTCGTACCTCGCCGGGCTAAAGAACCTGGATGCTCCGGGGGAGGCGTTTCGTCCGATGAAGGTGGTCCACGCGACCGCGTACCGCGAGGACGCACCGGACCCCTCCTTCGTCGTGGACATCAGCGGCCAGATCGATCGGAAGATCGAGGCGATCGCCTGTTACGCGAGCCAGTTCAGGGGCGCCCGGGGAAGCGGCGAACTCTACCCCGGGGGGGAACGTCCCCTGACCGTTCAGGTGCGGATGCACGCCGCGTACTGGGGTTCGAGGATACGCACCGCCTACGCCGAGCCCTTCTGGACGCGGGAGGCGCTTCAGGTGGACACGCTCGGCGGACTCGGCGTCTCCACCTTCTGACCCGGGGTGTGTGGCGCAGGCCGCTCGACTAGGATGGACAGCTTACCTCGAGGAGGAGTCGGCGCCAGCTCGGCGTGTCCTCTCCGCGCACCCGCAGGGCGGTGGCCCGCGCGGCCCCGCCCTCCAGCATCCAGGGCGCGAGCCACTCGCCGATCTCCGGGGGGAGGTGCCCGACGGGATCTCCCGAGGGGAGATGGACCCAGACCTCGGGGCTCTCGTCGCTCGGCGGGTCGGGCATCAGCTTAAGCGCGTCCCCGTCCTGTATCTGATCGAGGTGGCGATCACGGTTAGCGAAGACCGTGCCGTGGACGGTCGCACGGAAACTCCTCGGGCGGCCGTCCGGAAACGGTGGCGTTCGGACTGGGGTCATATTCCTTTTCTGTCTGTGCGGCCTCGGGGCCACGCGGCAGATGTCTATAGCGGCCACCGCTAACTTACGGTCGAGGCCGCTGCTTGGAAAACCGCCCTCCATGGACACCGTCACAGGGGCCTAGGATAGAGATGGTATACCTCGATCACGCCGCCACGACGCCGATGCGACCCGAGGTCGCGGCGGCAATCGCTGACGTGACGGACGCTCCGTACGGAAACCCCTCGTCGAACCACGGCTGGGGAAGGGCGGCGAGGGCCGCGCTCGACGAAGCGAGGGAACGGGTGGCGAGGGCACTCAGGACGGAGCCGCGGAGCGTCCGTTTCGTACGGGGTGGAACGGAGTCCATCAATCTCGCGATTCTCGGCCGGGTAGAGTGGGCGCTCTCGACAGGCCATGCCCGCCCGCGGCTTCTTCGCTCATCCCTCGAGCATTCGGCCGTCCGGGAGTCGATGACCGCGGCGGAAGCGAGGGGGTGCAGCGTCCGTGTGATCGACGTGTCGCCGGCCGCCGATCTCTCTCTTCCCGGAGGAAAGGCGGCCGCGCTTGAGGGCGTGACGCTCGTCTCGGTGCAGTGGGTGAATCAGGAGACCGGCCTCCGCCTCCCAGTGGAGGCGCTCGCCGAGGCGTGCGCTGAAGCGGACGTACCCCTCCACGTCGATGCTGTCCAGGCGGGAGGAAAGCTCCCGATCGACCTGAGCGCCTCTCCCATCTCGGCGCTCAGCCTCTCGGGCCACAAGCTCGGAGGCCCCCCGAGCTCCGGGCTCCTCGTCCTCGCCGAAGGGGTGGAGCTCCACCCCCGCCTCTTCGGGGGAGGGCAAGAGGCGGGGCTCAGGCCCGGCACGGAGGACGTCGCCGGGGCGGTCGGACTCGCAACGGCACTCGAGCTCTCCGTCAAAGAACTCGACGGCGAGACCGCCCGGCTCGAGGCGCTCCGCGAGCGTCTCGAAACCGGGCTCCTTGGGCAACTGCCCGGGCTCCGGATTCACGGCACGGAGGGGCCGAGGGGGCCGCACATCCTCAACGTCGGGGTCCCGGGCGTCCTCCCGGATCTCCTCCCCGCGGCACTCGATCTTGCGGGGATCGCGGCCTCACCCGGATCCGCGTGCCGCAGTGGAGCGGTGACGGTGAGCCCCGTCCTGAGGGCGCTTTACGGCGACGAGGCCCGCCGGAGCGCCCCCCTCAGGCTCTCACTCGGTTGGCCCACTACGCCGCGGGAGGTGGAGCGGGCGATCGCGACGGTCCCCTCCGTCGTCAAAGGGCTCCTCGCCTGATGAGAAGGCGAATCCTGGTCGCGATGTCAGGGGGGGTCGACTCGTCCGTCGCCGCCGCCCTCCTCGTTCGAGAGGGTCACGAAGTCATCGGCGCGACGATGAAGACCTTCTGCTACAGGGAGACGCCGGCCCCGACGAAGACGTGCTGCGGGCTCGACGGGATCACGGACGCGAGGCGTGTCGCGGCTCACTTGGGGATCCGTCACTACATCTTCGACGTGGAGGAGGAGTTCACGCGTGACGTCATCGACGATTTCGTGGCCGAGTACGGACGCGGGCGGACGCCGAACCCGTGTGTCCGATGCAACTCCAACACGAAGTTTCGAGACCTCCTTCGGCGTGCCCTGACGCTCGGGTGTGACGGTATCGCGACGGGCCACTACGCACAGCTGAAGCGAGCGGCCCCGGGTCAGGCGCCCGCGCTCCTTCGAGGGCTGCACCGGGACAAGGACCAGTCCTACTTCCTGTGGGGGCTACGGGCCGAAATCCTTCCCCGGCTCCACTTCCCCGTGGGGGAGCTCGAGAAGAGCGAGGTACGAGGGCATGCTCGGGAGCTCGCGCTTGTCACGGCGGACAAGCCCGAGTCGCAGGAGATCTGCTTCGTTCCTGTGGGCCACTACCGGAACTTCCTCGAGACACGGCTCCCCCCGGATCACGCCGCTCTGACGCCCGGTCTGCTACTCACGACACACGGCGAGGTCGTGGGTGAGCACCGCGGCTACGCCGGCTACACAGTTGGACAGAGGAGGGGACTCGGCGGGGGTTTCAAGGAGCCCTTCTACGTGCTCGAAATCCGGCCCGATACGCGTGAGGTCGTGGTCGGGCGCTATGGGGAGCTCTACTCGAGCCGCATGAGCGTCGGAGAGCTGAACTGGCTCGTCCCCGACCCGCCCCGTGAGGGAAAGCGCGTCCGCGTGCAGATCCGCCACCGGGCGCCTGACGTCCCGGCGGCACTCTTGAGCGTCGGGGAGGAAACGCTCGAACTCGAGTTCCAGGTGCCGCAACGGAACGTGAGCCCCGGTCAGTCCGCCGCGTTCTTCGATGGGCTGGTGCTTCTTGGGGGCGGCCGGATCTCGGGATCGACCCGGGCAGGAGCCCCGCCTCAGTGACGGAGCTCGGAGGCCCTGGCGAACTCTCGCATCCGCTCCCTCCCCTCTTCCGAGACCGTCTCGGGGACCTCCACCGTCACGTGCACGAACTGATCCCCCCGCTTCCCATTCCTCAGGACACCCTGGCCTCGGATTCGGAACTTCGTGCCAGTCTGCGTCCCCGGGGGAATACGGAGCACGACGTGGCGGCCGTCCACCGTCTTCACACGGAGCGTTGAGCCGAGGACCGCCTGCGCCACGTTGATCGGGACCGTGACGCAAATGTTCGCTCCCTCCTGCCGGAAGAAGTTGTGCGGCTTCACCTGGAAGATCAGGATGAGGTCACCGGGCCCACCGCCGGCGACGCCACGCTCTCCCTGGCCAGCGAGCCGTCGCTTTGAGCCGCTCTCGGTACCTGCCGGAACGGAGACTTGGAGCTTCCTCTGCTGTCGTACCGTACCGCTTCCTCGACACGAGCCGCAGGGAATCTCCGGGACCGTGCCCCGCCCCATGCACGCCGGGCAGGGCCGGTTGACGGCGAACCCCCCCTGGCCAAATGAGACGACCCCGCTTCCGGCGCACTCGGTACAGCTCTCCACGTCGGCCCCTGGACGCGCGCCCGATCCAGAGCACGTCGCACACTCCTCGGTGATCGGAACGATGACCGGGACCTTCCCCCCCCGGGCTGCCGTCGGGAAGGAGAGCTCGACGGGGAATTCGACGTCCCGGCCCTTGCGGGGCCCGACACCGCCCGACCTGCGTCCTCGATCAAAAATCGATGTGAAGATGTCGCTGAGCCCGCCGAGTCCTCCGAGATCCTCGAAGGAAAAACCACCACCGCCCGGCGTCGGACCCCCGAAGCCACCGGCGTCCCGAGCCCGTCCCCCGAAGTTGAACGCCCCGACCGTGCGCATCTGGTCGTACTTCTTGCGCTTCGCCTCATCCGAGAGTACGCCGTACGCCTCGCCTATCTCCTTGAATCGCTCTGCCGTAGCCTCATCGCCGGGGTTCGCATCCGGATGGTACTGCTTGGCCAGCCTACGGTAGGCTGCCCGGATCTCATCGCGATCGGCCTTCTCGGGGACGCCGAGGAGCTGGTAGAAGTCCTTGGGCGAGGTGGTCATGACGAGGAACCGGGCATTGCCGCACGGATCATTCGAACTTTCGAACGCTCACGCGGGCGGGTCGCACCAGCTGTCCTGCGAATCGAAAGCCCTTACTGAGGACCTGATCGACAATGTCGTCCTCCTCTTCGGATTCTGCGTGCGCACACGCCATCGCCTCCATGATATTGGGATCGAAGGGAGAGCCGGACGCATCGACCTCCTCGAGGCCCGCCTCCTCGAGGATCTGGAAGAGCTTCCGCTCCACGAGAACGATCCCCTCGAGAACGGAGGTCGCAGGCGTGGCCTTAGGGTCGAGGGCGGCAACTCCTCCTAGGTCGTCGAGCGGCTCGAGGAGGTCAGCGATAAGCCTCGCCTGGGCACGGGTCCCAGACTCCGCGAGCTCCGTGCGGGAGCGCCTTCGATAGTTCTCGAACTCGGCCGCCAATCGGAGGTGGCGATCGGTCAGTACCTCGAGCTTCCCCCTGAGCTCCTCGATTTCGGCCTCGGCGGCCCCGCTCTCCGGCTCCGCGCCCTCTCCGGCCCCGCTTCCCGGAGCCTGTTCCCCCACCGGGGACGCCCCCTCCCCCACCCGCTCCTCGTCCGGGTCCTCGAGACGCGCAGTGAGCTCTGGCTCCTCCATCGTGGGATCGGTCGTTCCTTGCTGCTCTTCCATCCGCTTCTCGAACTCCCGTTGTGAAATCGGCTCCGTGTACCTGACACCGGTCCACGGCGATCGCCACCCGCAACTCAGTCAGGATACGCATTACCCTGATCCGGCGCCCCGTGTTCGCCCTAGGCATCCCCGGAGCGCCCAAGAGGCGGATCCGCGAGGAGGAGGCCAAGCGCATGCCAAGCGGCGGCCTCGCGGACGGCCTCGCGGTCCCCTGGAAAGTGAGCCTGCGCCATTTGAGTCCCCTCCGGGCGAGAGACGGCGAACCAGACGGTTCCTACAGGCTTGGTCGGGAGTCCTCCCCCGGGTCCGGCAATTCCTGTGATGCTGAGCCCCACATCGGCCCGAAATGCGCGCGCGACGCCGCGCGCCATCTGAGAGGCCACCTCCCCCGAGACAGCTCCCCACTCCCGGAGAACCGCCTCCTCTACCCCGAGAATGTCAACCTTCGCCTCGTTCGCGTATGTGACGAGCGCCCCGTTCATGTAGAGCGAGCTCCCGGGAAGATCGGTGAGGCGCATGGAGACGAGGCCTCCCGTGCAGCTCTCGGCGACCGCAAGACGCCACCCCTTCGTGCGGAAAGTGTCGGCAATCCGGCGGAGGAGTGCGGGTCCTCGGCGCGAGCCTGTCACAACTGGCGCAGGAGCTGGCGGTGTTCCCGGTAGTAGACGCCCATCGAGTAGACGGTGAACACCAGGGAGAGCGCGAGGGCGAGGGCAATGACGGCCTGGTGAAACCAGCTCCAGAGGGTCCAGCCAGGACTCCCCTCCCAACCCCTCTCCGGAGCGATACGGGCGAGCACGTACCAGAGGAGGAGGGACCCGCAGAAGATGTACTGGATGATGGCCTTGATCTTGCCCGAAGGGCCGGCGGAGAGGACAGCTCCACGGCGGAGCGCCCAGCCCCGAAAGAGCGTCACGACGATCTCCCGCCCGAAGATCACGGCGAGAACCCAGAGGGGGAGAGCGCCCCACCACGGAATCTCGTTGACCGCACCCGGCCGGTGCGAGACCACGTAGAAGGGGACGAGGGTCGAGACGATGAGGAGCTTGTCGGCGAGAGGGTCGAGGAGCTTGCCCGCGTCCGTGATCCAGCCGTGCTTGCGGGCAAGGTACCCGTCCCAGAGATCGCTTAGCGCTGCCGCAACGAAGATCAGGAAAGCAAGTGCCAAGTTCACGGCATCTGGCGAGAGGATGAGGACAAGGAGCACGGGGCACACAAGGATCCTCGCCACCGTGATCAGGTTCGGGAGATCGAGCCGGCGTAGCAGCATGCGCGAAGGCGGGTTCGGGTTCTTCGCCACTGGCGGGCAGATCTAGCCGAGCGCCTCGAAGGCTCCCGTCCCGGAGTGCGCCCTAGAGTCGACGGGCGGCCCCGGGAGCCTACCCCGCAGGCTCTTCGACCGGGCCGGCGAGTTCATGAGCGCGTCGCTCCATGCGATCCACGATTGCGGCGGCCCGCTCCCTGAGCAGCCGGCGTGGCTCCCAGGCGACGTAGTCTCTCAGCAGGTTGATATGATCGACGCTCGCATCCTGACGCGCGACGTGCTCAAGCGCCGCCATCCGCCGAATCGCCAAGGGATTAAATAGGTTTTGGCGCTGCCGGCTGATCTGGTCGCGCACGAAGAGGGCCGCGACGGTCCCGGCGACCACGACCGCGACCGCAGCAATCCCCGTGACCTTGAGCAGCCGCTTGGTCTCTTCCTCCATCCCCATCCCTCGCTAGTGCGAACGCCTGAGTCAGGTCACATCTCCCGCCGCCCCGAGAGCGCTTCCGCCAGCGTCGAGCCGTCCACGTACTCGAGATCGCTCCCGACGGGAAGCCCCCTTGCGAGCCGAGTGACGCGGGGCCCGAGGGGCCGGATCACTTTCTCAAGGTAGACTGCCGTAGCTTCACCCTCAACGGATGAATTCGTCGCCAGTATCACTTCGCGGAGCTCCCCATTCGAGGCCCGGACCCGATCGAGCAAGGGCGCGATACGGAGCTCGTCCGGCCCGATGCCGTCGAGGGGGGAGAGCGCACCCCCGAGGACGTGGAAGAAACCCGGGAAGCGACCCGTCCCGTCGATGGACCGGACGTCGAAGGGGCTCTCGACAACGCAAACGACGGAACGGTCCCTCCGAGTATCGCCGCAGATCGTGCAAATCGCGGACTCCGCGAAGTTCCCACACATCTCACACGCCCGCACCCGCTCGATCATCGCGAGGATCGAACGCGCGAGTTGCCGCGCCTGCCCCGGAGGACTCCTGAGCAGGTGATAGACGAGGCGAGTCGCCGTCCTCGGTCCAACGCCCGGGAGACGGCAGAACTCGCGCGCCGCCTCGTCGATGGCCGACATGTGCCCCTAGAGAAGCCCAGGCAGCTTGATCGGAAGAGGGAGCCCCCCCGTCAACTTCTTCATCTCGTCCTCATAGACGCTCCGGGCCTGGTTTTGCGCTTCAGCCACCGCAGCCAGGACCAGGTCCTCGAGCATCTCCACATCCTCCGGATCGACGGTCGCCGGGTCGATTGCTATGCGCTTGACTGACCCCTTCCCGTCGACGACCGCCGTGACCATGCCGCCGCCCGACGAGGCCGTGATCTCTCTAATTCCCAGACTCTCCTGGATCTGGGACATCTGGAGCTGCATCTGCTGGCCCATCTGGAGCAGGTTCTGGATGTTCATCTAGGCGCATCCTCACGATGATGGCCCGGGCGGCTGCGCCCGGTGGACGAAGGCGGTATCGGCGAGAAGACCGCCTGCGATAGACTCAAGACCCGGTCAGTCCATGAGTTCGAGGTCGAGCACTTCTACCGCGGGCTTCAGTCCCGGTTCCCGCTCAAGGAGGTCTCTCAGTCTCCCTTCCCTGACCTCGGACGGAGCAATCCTCGCTTCCGGCGCTTCCGCCGAGGGATCGATCTCGAGAAGCCGGAGGGAAATCGTGCACGAGGCAGCCCGGCTGAGCGCCTCTTCGAGTACCTTGGCCTCGCCGGCCCGCAGGCGGTCCAGGTGCCGACCCGGGATGATCCTCAGCTCGAGTGCCCCGGCCTCGTCGACTCGTGCTTCCGCAGCGCGAAGAACCGTGAGCATGCCCTCTGGGAGTCCTCGTCCGTGCGCGAGGACACTCCGCCAGCAGCCGAGGGGCTCCGAGACCGCGACCCGGGACGGCTCCGCGGCCTCCGGGTTCGCAGGAGAACGGTGCGCAATCGGGGGCTCACCTCGCGCCCCTCTCTCGCTCGGCCCCAGCTCCCTCTTCTCGCCTCGCTCCCCGCCGAGGGCGCCGAAGAGCTCCTCGAGTTCGAGCGTGCGGTCCAAATAGGTGAACCGAAGGAGAAGGAGCTCGATCAGCACCCGCGGTTGCGCCGTCCTTCGAAGACTCCCACCGAGTTCGACCTCTGCGGCCATGCCGAGCATGCGGACGAGGTCGGCAGACTCGAAACGCCGGGCAAGACCTTCCCACATGGCCTGCGAGTCCTCGGGACGGTCCTTCGGTACTCCCGCCCCCAAGCGGGTGCGAAGAAGGACCCGGAGTGCGTCCATCAACCCGAAGTAGAACTCGACCAAGTCGGAACCATCGTCGAGGAGCTCTTGTACGAGCTCGAATGCACCGCGGCGGTCACGGTCGATCAGGAGCTCGAAGAGCTTCAGGTACCGATCTTCCCCGATCACTCCGAGGACGCGCCCGACCGCCTCGGCCGTCATCCCGTCAGCCGAGAGAGCGAGGACCTGATCGAGAATCGAGAGTCCGTCCCGCATCCCCCCGTCCGCCTTCCGTGCAATGAGCTGTAGCGCGTCGTCCGGCGCCTCGATGGACTCCTCCCCGAGCACCTCCCTCAGCCGAGCCACGATGTCGGCCACGCCCAGCCGACGGAAGTCGAAGCGCTGGCAACGAGAGAGGATCGGTGCCGCCGTCTGCTCGATCTTCTGCGGTTCGGTCGTGGCGAAGATGAAGACGACGCGAGGCGGCGGCTCCTCTAGGATCTTGAGGAGCGCGTTCCACGCCTCGCGGGTGAGCATGTGGGCCTCGTCGATGATGTAGACCTTGCTCCGGCCCTCATCCGAGGGGGCGTACATCGCCCGCTCCCTGAGATCCCGCGCGTCGTCGACGCCCCGGTTCGAGGCCGCGTCGATCTCGACCACGTCGAGGGCCGTCGCACCGTTCCAGATTGCGAGGCAGTTCTCGCACTTCCCGCAAGGCTCGCCCCCTTCCTGTCGGTCCCCGCAGTTGAGAGCCATCGCGAGTACCCTGGCGAGCGTGGTCTTCCCGACTCCGCGGGGACCGCAGAAGAGGTACGCGTGCCCCACCCTGCCCCCCTGAACGGCTCGCCGGAGCGTCTCGGAGACGTGCTCCTGCACGACCACCTCCGAGAAGCTTCGCGGCCGGTATCTACGAGCGAGGGCGGTGTGCGACACGGATTCGCGCCTACGGCGGGGTGTCAGGGTGAGGCATCAGAGAGAGTGCCCCAGGCGGATCACAGCACCGGTCACCACGCTTACCGCTGCTACCGGCGAGGTCCTGACGGGGTTCACGGGTTCGCGACCTGTGGGCCTGGGGCACCGAGTGAAGCTATCCCGGGGCTGGGGAACCCGTCAACGCTGGGAATAGATGAGGGGCAGTGATCGAGGACCCGTGTTTAATGAGTAAACGAAAGTCGCGTGCTCGGGGTAAGGGCGCGACTGGATCGAAGGCCATGAGCCAACAGAAGCGTCACGGTGAAGCAGAGGAGTCCAGCGGTGTCCCGCATTGAGATGCCGATCGCTCCGCAATGGCTCAGGAGAAGGACTGGATTTGAGAGGCGGTTCAAACAGTCGACGATTGCGATAGCATCAAGTCCACGAGCCCGGAGATGGCATATGACGGCGATTTAGCGATGGTCCAGGCAGCCTTTGGGGTGTTCTAGTCCACGCCGGTGCGATCAGTCATCGGGGCTTCCCCGCCTGTGGGCGACGTCGCATTCGGCAGAGCGTCCAGACCCCTGACTGCCTCCTAGTTCGACAGCTGCTCTTGCACGAGCTCCGGGTGGTGGATCGGCGCGGCAAAGTGGTGCGATCCTGCGGTGCAGGCGGGAGACGTTGTGGCTAGGAAGAGAAATAAGAAAGCATGAGAGCGAACACGCCGTCACCGCCCGACCCTGACGGGAGGGACCCCCGCGGCATCTGGTGCCATTGCTTACTCGGTCTTGAGAGCAACAGCAGGGTCGATCAGTGAGGCTCGCAGAGCTGGAGTAAGTGCAGCACCAACTGCTACCGCCAAGCCTCCCGCAACTGCTGCGATGAGAATCATGGGGTCGCCCGGTGCAACACCAAAGAGCAGTGACTCCAGCACCCTACTAGCGACGACGGCCACAGCCGCCCCAGCGAGCGCGCCGACCGAGGCGACCCGGAGCGTATCGTTCAGAATGAGGTGACGATTCTGCCCCGCTGCGCGCCCAAGGCACGCATGATGCCGAGGTCGTGCCACCTCTCTTGGACCGTCACCGTGAACACCCCGTAGACACCAAGGGCCGCAAGGAGCAGCGTCGCCACGGCGAAGATAAGCAATACGGTGGCAGCGAAACGCCTCCCGACTATCGGCGCACGCATCACCTCGACCATATCGCGAACAGCCATCACCCTCACCGCCGGATCGGCGTTGGCGAACGCGTCACGTACCAGTTCGTCAATGGACACTCGTGCAACGTCAGTCGTGCGCACGAGAAGTGAGGCCGGAGGGGCGGTCCCCAGCCTGCGCAGTGGGTAGTAGGCGCGAGGGTGCTGTTCGAGGAGCTCGCGATAGCGCGTGCCAGACACGACGCCAACCACCGTGAACCACGTGTCGCCCGAAAGGAAGCCGTTGACTCTCTTTCCGATCGGGTCCTGGCCGGGCCAGAGGGCCCGGGCGAGGACATCGTCCACGATGACAACCGGGGCTGCGGTGGCCCGGTTGTCGAGCTCTGTGATTCCGCGGCCCGACAGGATGCGGATGCCGAGGGCCTCGAAGTGCCCAGGCAGAACTGCGTCGATCGCGACGAAAGGGTTTTCCCGCGCCGCGTCCCCGTCCTGTCCCTCCGCTCGTAGCGGAACCTCGAGGCGTTGCTGCAGAGGAGGCCCCAAGGTTGGCCTGGCAGCTAGTACGCCAGGTCGTGCCTCCAAGTCCAGCACCACGGATTCGAGAGCCTCCATATACGCGTCCGGGACTCTCCCGAACCCATAGGGAATTCGCAGATCGAAGACGGTCATGTCGTCCGTAGACAGCCCCGGGTCGAGTCGGTCAATCGTCAAAACCGTGCGGGCCAAGAGGCTGGCTCCGACGACACTCACCACCGCGAGACCGACCTGCACGCCTGCCACCAGTCGCCGAAACCGCTCGCCCAACGCGGAGTGACTTCTGCGACCCGCCGCCACGATGCCCCGGGACTCGCCGAGTCGCGACAACATGAGGCCGGCGCAGAGGCCGGCCATCACCCCGCACACAGCACCCACTGTCAATCCGAACAGCGACACGGCGCCTCCGAGTGAGATGGCTTCCAAGCGCGGCAATTCGGGCGGCGCAAGTGGGACGAGCGTTCTCAAGGCGACCCAAGCAAGCAGGAGCCCAGCTGCGGTGCCGAGCGCAGCCAGCGATGACGCATCTGCCAGAAGCTGGCTCATGAGATGTCTATGCTTGGCTCCCAGGGCTTTCCTCACGGCTAGGTCGTGAGCCGCAGTCCGGCCGGCCACAAGCAAGAACAGAGTGGCGTTCGCTATTCCCGCAAGGAGCAGGAGAAAAGCCGCCGCGGATGCCGCCTCGAGGATAGGGGCGACGGAACCAACAATGAGCTCCCTCAGTGGCACTACAACCGGTCGAAGGTCGGAGTTGACCTCAATGCCCTGGCTTTCCCCGGCCGAAAACACAGCCGAGAAGTCGGAAGCAACTCCGGCCGCGCTTCCACCGGGAGCCGCGCGACCGATGACATGCAACTCAAAGGGAGCACCTTGAAGGGGAACCCAGATGTCCGTACCCAACGGAAAGTCGAACCCTCTCGGCCCAACCCCGACGATCGTCACAGCCCTGCCCCGCATCGAGAGCGATAGTCCGACTACGTCCGGATCACTGCCAAAACGGGTGCGCCAAATGCGGTGACTCAGCACCGCGACCTGGGGCGCCGCCCGGCTGGTCATCGTCCGCTGTCAACAGTCGTCCGATGGCCGGACGGGTGCCAGCCACACCGAAGAAGTCCCCCGCGACCCTGACCTCGTTCAGCGTGTACCCCGGGGAGGAGTTCTCAACCAGGACCGGCAGCGCGCCCCATGCGGTGAAACCAGCTAGGCTAGATAGGCTGCGTTGCCCGCGCGACAGAAAATCGTACTCCTCGGTTCGGAACGGGACTCGTATCGAAGGCCGCTCCTCATTCAGACGCCACCCGACAATGAGTTCCTCCTGGCGATCGACAGGCAAGTCGCGGAGAAGAACTGCGTCGACTGCGGCAAACGCGGCTGTAGTGGCTCCGATACCGGTGGCTAGGGTTAAGGCGGCCGCCGCTCCGCGCCCAGGCCGCCTCGCCAAGCGCCTAACCGATAGCTTAAGACCTCGCATGAACTGAGCCCTCTACATCCTCATCTTCGAATGAAGCCGCCTCTCAATGCCCGATCCTCCCTGGCCTACGCGGTCGCGGTGAGATGTCTCCTGCACCAATGAAGGGTCCCACCCACCACGATCTGTGGCGGGATGGGTATAGACAATATTGAACCATCGGCGGACGCAAATCTGGCCACGCACAGGCGGCAACGCTGCTCGGCGCCACTGCCTACGGCAGACGGCCCGACCCAAACGGGCCAGAGCTCCGACGGCGGCTCGACGACCCGGCCCTCGGGCCCGACTCGGAAGCCCGGTCGGTTCCCGGCAACGGTCAACCCGCATCGAACTCGATCTCCCGCCTGCAGTCGAGCCCGTGAGTTGGGCCCGTGAAGCTCCGCGTCGTCGATCGGCACGGGGTCTCCACCCCGAGCACTGGCCGCATCGCCGCGGGGGTGTGGCCGACAACTCAACCGATACGGCATCCAGAGCAGGAGGGGCTCGTTGTCCTGTTCACACGTCTCGGAGACGAGTTGCTCGACCGGAATGCCGAGGACGTCCTGCATACGGCTATCGACACGGGGAAGAGAGAGCCGCCCTGCGCGGTGCCAATCGGCGCAAACTCGTCGGCAAGTGCCTCGCGACCCGCAGCTGGCACATCAACATCTCGAAACCAGGCGAGCTCGCGTTCGAACGAGCTATCCTCGCCGAGCCGAATCCTGTGCAGTAGCTCTTCGGGACTGCCAGACACCGAGCACCTCGACGGCTGCCGGGCAGTAGCCTCCCGAAAGAGCATCCCGCCCACACGCTATGATCCTGAAGGCCGACTCGCGAAGCTGCCGTTCCCGGCGGCTGCCGCCGGATTCGAGTACTAGCATGGCGAGAGGTGAACGTCACGTGGATGTTCTCAACCGGTCGCTTTCCGCGACCTACGGCATCTGTCCGAACTCCCGCACGAGCCCGTCCTCTCCCACATCGACGCTCCCGGCAAATCCTGCCGCGCGAATGAGGGCCACGGCCGAGTCCCGATCCACGGCCGGATACATGTGGGTCAGTACGAGATGGCGCGCCTCGGCCGCTAGAGCCATTGCAGCCACCTGGCTCGGAGAGAGATGGTTTCCCCGGGGTGACCCATCCGGCACGGAGCACTCCGAGATGAGGAGATCCACGCCCCGGAAGAACGCTCCGAGCGGGAGGTGCGGGCCGGTATCTCCCGTGTATCCGACCGCGCACCCCTCTCCCTCAATGCGGAAGGCGAGCGACTCCTCGGTATGAATCGTTCCGTGGGTTCGAATGCGGAGCGTTCCGTGGGTTCCCGCGCCCCCGGCCTTCCAGCTCTCGCCGGGCTCGAGCTCCACGACTTCGAGCGAGGCGCCCGGCTCAAGGAGGTAGTCTCCGTAGGCCTCACTCATGGCCTCTAGCACTCTCCACATCCCCCGCGGCCCGATCAGCGTTCTCGTCACGCCCCGCCACTCGCCGGCACCGTGCGTCCACGCCCAGAGGAGCGCGGGAAGGTCGCCCATGTGATCGGTGTGGAAGTGGCTGATGGCGACGTGTGAGATCGCCCGCCACTCGCGTCCGTCCCGTGCTAGGCCGTGCATGGAGCCGGAGCCGCAATCGAGGAGGATCTTGTGGTCCCCGTACTCGACAAGGTGCGCGGGCGAACGCTCACGGTCGTTCGGGAGGAGCGTTCCTGAGCCGATGATCGTGACTCGCATTCAGCGCCTCGCCAAGGGGTTCCCCGACAGCCGCCTCCACACGTCCTCCGGGTGCTCCCGCGACTCCGGTTGGTGCGGCGAGGACATCATCCGGCATCCGCGCGGCTCCCCGGTGCAGCTCCGCGCTTTCGGTCGCGGGGCCCTAGGACGCAACGCCCATAGCATCGTCGAGTTGAACCCCGACGACCGAGCTCACTCCCGGCTCCTCCATCGTCACCCCGTAGATCCAATCGGCCGCTTCGATTGTACGCAGATTGTGGGTGATTACCACGAACTGCGTCTTCCCCTTGAAATCGTTCAGGAGACCGACGAAGCGCTCGATATTCGCCTCGTCCAGTGGGGCATCCACCTCGTCCAGCACGCAGAAGGGAGAGGGCTTGACCAAGTAGATTGCGAACAGAAGCGAGAGCGCGGTCAGTGCTCGCTCACCCCCGGAAAGAAGCTCGATGCTCTGCGCTCGCTTCCCCCTCGGGGCGGCGCGTATCTCGATCTCCGACTCGAGGGGATCCTCTGGATCCCGGAGCCGGAGATCGCACTCGCCCCCATCGAAGAGTCTCCGAAAGGTGTCGCCAAAGTTCTCCCGGATCGCCGAGAAGGTCTCGGAGAAGAGTTCGACGGCCGTCCTGTTGATCTCCCGAATCGCCAAGCGCAGGTCGTCGCGGGCCTCCGCTAGGTCGTCTCTCTGATCCGTCAGGAAGGCGAGGCGTGCGCACTCCTCCTCGTGCTCCTCGACCGCAAGCATATTCACCGGCCCGATCCGCTCGAGAGCCCGAAGGATCTCCGCGAGCTCGGCCCGAAGGTCGGACTCCTCGGCCTCCACCTCTCCGGACTCTTCGAGGAGGCGTTCCAAGGATCGTTTCCACTCGGTTTCGAGCCGGTCCCGGATCCGCCCGACGTGCCCTCGCACTTCCTGTTTCTCCAGCTCAAGCCCGTGCCTGTCATCCACCGCCGCCCGCTCGGCGTTTCGGACCTCTCTCACCCGGCGCTCCCCCTCCGCATGGCGCGCGTGCATCTCCTCAAGGGCCTGATCCCGTCTCCGGAGTTCCGCCCCCACGGACTCGAGCACGGCGAAAAGGCGCTCCGTCTCGCTGGCCCCCTCGGCCAGGATCGCGTCAGCGCGCTCCTGAGCTTTGCCAAGCTTCTGCGCCTCCGCCTCCAGCTCACGTAGACGCACCTGTACGGCGGCGGACTGGCGCTCGATATCCGACTCACGCTCCCGTATCCGGGCGATCTCCCCTTCGAGCCGGGTGTGGTCGATGGCAAGCCGAGAATCCGCGCCCCGCACCTCCTCCCACTCAGCCTCGGCGCGGTGGAACTCGGCCCTCGCAGCCTCTCGCATCGCGCGATGTCCCTCCTGGGCCGCGAGGAGGGCGTCGCGCTCAAGCCGCCTCTCTTCGGCGACCTTCCTCGTCCTCACGAGTGCGTCCCCAGCCGACGAGTGCCGGTGCTCGAGATCCCGGACGAGCCGCTCCCTGCTCAGCAGGCGGTCCGCGCCCGCCGCCTGTTCCGAGCGGGCAGTCCGATACGCGTCCTCGGCGCGTTCAAGCGCGCCGCGCGCTCCGGCCAGCGCCTCGTCAAGCGCCGCGAGGATGGCCGAGGCCTCTTCCTGCCCGGCCGCCTCCTCCTCGAGGCAGACCTTCGCGCCGACCGCCTCCGCGTCGAGGGCGAGGAGGCGCTCCTTCCTCTCGAGGAGTCCCTCGATTCCGAGCGGGTTTCCCACGTGGAGGACCCCCTCCCGGTCCACCCAGCTCCCGTCCGCCGATACCCGCGCCGCATTCCACCCCTCGCACAAGGACGAACCCGGGGCAGCGTCAAGCTCGAAGCCCCGGAGGAGTGCGCGTACCCAGGGCCCACCCTCGCCCTCGATGGTGACTCTGTCGAGGAGGCTTCCCGCCACATCGCCCGTCGGCACGCGGTCGAGCGGAAGCAGGAGGAGACCGCCGGCCCCCTTCCACTCCTCGCGAAACCACGACGCCACCTTCACTGCAACGCCCGTGTCGCGAACCACGATGCCGCGAAGACGCGCCCCGAGTACCGCCTCGACCGCGCGGGTGAGCCCGGGCTTGACCGTGACAAAGTCGGCAAGGATCCCCACGACCCCCTCCGGCGGATTTGCGAGGAGTGCCTGCACGGCCGGGCCGATCCCCTCGCGATCCCGCTCCATCTTCTCGAGCGCGGACCGGCGAGCGGACAGCGCTCCATAGAGCTCCCGGGCACGCATCTCCCCGTCCCGCGCTCGGTCCACGGCTTCCCGAGCCCGCGTCACCTCCTCACGGCGCGCCTCGAGCCGCCCGTTTCCGAGACGAACCTCCGTTTCCAACACCTCGAGCCGGCCCGAAACAGAATCGCCCTGCGAGGCGATCTCGCTGAGGGCGACCCGTGCCTCGTGGAGCTCGCTCGCGAGCTCCACGAGCCGCTCCTCCAGCTCCGTGCCTCGGGCGTCGGCCGCATCGGCGTCCCCCTGCAGGTGGGCGAACCGGCGAGCCGACCTCCGCTCCTCATCCTCGACCGCCTCGAACTCGCTCCGGGCTTTCCCGACCAGCTCTCGAGCCTCACGGCTCCTTCCTTGCCGAACGCGAATCCGCTCCATCAAGTCCCCGAGCTCCAGGGCCAGGGCCTCCCCCCGGGCCGCGAGCTCCGACATCTGCGTCCTGAGCACTTCGAGGAGCCCGGCCGCGCCCGACCGCTCGTGCCCGATCTGCTCGATCCGGCGGCGCGCATTCGCTGCGCCCTCCTTCGCCACTGCGGTCTCCCGCTCCCATCGGACCACCTCCGACCTGAGTTTCTCCACCTCCCCGGCGGCCGCCGCACGGGCCCGTTCGCCCTCTAGCTGCTCAACCTTCAACGACTCGAGCCGGATCTCCTCGATCTCGACTTGAGCGCGAAGGGATGCGGCTCTCTCCTCGCCACCGCTCAATCCTGCCCGAACCTCCGCGAGCCGCATCTGGAGCTCTTCGAGCTGACGCCGCGCAAACGTGACCTCGACGTCCAGCCGCCGACTCCTGAGCGCCTTGTAACGCTGTGCCTTCCCCTTCTGGCGAGCGAGCGAGCGGACCTTCGTCTGTACCTCGCCGATGATGTCGTCGAGGCGCTGCAGGTCTACCTCGGCGCGGTCAAGCCCTCTTGATGCCTCCCGGCGCCGATCCTTGTACTTCCCGATCCCCGCGGCCTCCTCGAAGAGGCCTCGCCTCTCCTCGGCCCGGTCCGAGAGGATCGCATCGATCATCCGGTGCTCGATGATCGCGTATGCGTTCGCGCCGAGGCCCGTGTCCCTGCAGGCCTCCTGCACGTCCTTGAGCCGGCACACGGTACGGTTCAGGTAGTAGTCGCTTCCGCCGTCCCGATACACCGTTCTCGCAATCTCAACCACCCCGAACGGGAGAGCGAGCGCGCCGTCCTCGTTACTGACTTCGATGGAGACCGAACCGCGGTTTGTCGGACGGCGGTTCACGGCCCCTTGGAAGATCGCCTCCTCCATCTTTGCGCCGCGGATCGCGGTGGGCCGCTGCTCGCCTAGGACCCATCGGACGGCATCGGAGATGTTCGACTTCCCGCACCCGTTCGGGCCGACGATCGCGGTGATCCCATCGTTGAACGCGATCTCGGTGCGGTCGGCAAAGGACTTAAAGCCGTGGAGCCGCAACGCTCGAAGCTTCATCCGCTGACTGTCGGGGAGTGCGGTGTCTGGCGAGGGCTTCGAGGCGGGCGGCCACAACCCCGAAGGTTTGTCGGGTCGCCGGGGCCAGTCCTCATCCCGGCCCGGCTAGGATATACGTCACGGCCAAGAGGATGAGAAGGGTCACCACAATAGCGCCGAAGCGCCTGCGGCGGCGCTTCGGCGGCGGCTTCTGTGGGAGGAGGGGGGGAAGGGACTTCGCGTCCGCTTCGGCCGGGCGCGCGGAGGACGAGATCTCGGGGCTCAGCTCCACATCGAAGGCGTGTATCCAAACGGCACCGGGAGCCAACTCGCCCTCGGGTGGCCCAAAGACCATGCGAATGACGCCGTCGGCATCATCGGCCAGCGCGGCTGCTCCGCTAGAGCCCGCGGGAAGGTAGAGGAGGAGCGTGGCGGCGGCGCTACGAAACTCGTCCAAGAGAAGCGCCCAGCGCGAATCGCAAAGCGCCTCCTCCGGATCGCTCACGACCGTCCCGGAGGGGATCAGGGACGGGCCGATCGCTGAGAGCTTCCGGGTGACGCGTGTACTCGACGCTCCGTATCGAAGGAGGTCGCCGACCCCCTCATTGTTCGGTACGCCGGCAACCTCGTGCAGCGAGCCCGCCGCGACGTCCGCGTCAACGAGAACGACGCGGCGTTCCAGGCTAGACCAGCGGGCTGCGAGCGCGAGCGCAAAGCGCCCGGACCATCCGTGCGCCCGCGAGGCCTCGTCGGCGAGGAGCGCAATCACCTGGCCCGAGTCTCCGGCCGGCGGCTGGAGGTCCTCCGGGACCGTCGGCAGGCGCAGAGCGACCTCGTACGCTTGGGCATGCTCGCCCGGCGTCATGAATCAGAACTCCCGTCGCTTCGCATCTCCCCACAGATCCTCTAGGCGGTAGAACTCACGGGTCGCGCTCCGGAAAACATGTACGACCAAGTCGATGTAGTCGATCAGAACCCAGTGACCGTGCTGCAATCCCTCTATGTGGGTCGGCCTTACGCCGTCCTTCCTGAGCTCGTCGAGAACGTAGTCCGCGATCGCCTTGACGTGGACATCCGAGTTGCCGGATGCAAGCAAGAAGAAGTCCGTCGCCGAGGAAATCCCCTTGAGATCGAGCGAGACGACATCCTGAGCCTTGCTCTCGAGAGCGAGCTCCGCAGCGCGCTCTAGGATCGAGACCGTCGAACCCTCGCCGATCAGTCCTCCTCTGGCTCCACCTGGACCTGGATCTCGGTCTCGATCTCCTTTCGGAGCGCGATGGTCACCTGATGCGCCCCGAGCTCCTTGAGCGGCTCTTCAAGCACCACCTGCCTGCGCTCGACCTCGAAGTCCGTCGCCAGAGCCGTGAGCCGCTCCGCGATATCGGCAGCCGAGACCGATCCGAAGAGCCGCCCATCCTGCGAGGTCCGGGCCCGAAATACGAGCGTCGTGCCATCCAGCTGCGACATCTGGCGGCGCCCCTCGAGGAAGTCCCGCCTCCCGCGCTCCTCCGCGGCCAGCCGCTCCTCCTCGATCCGGCGGAGGTTCCCCTTGGATGCCTCGTACGCCAAGCCCTGCGGAAGGAGGTAGTTGCGAGCATACCCGGGCTTGACCGACACGACCTCGCCGGATCCACCGAGATTCTCGATCGCCCTCTTCAAAATCACCTTCATCACTCCACTCCTTCAGACGGAATGCCGTCCTCTCTTTCCTCCGCGCCTGCCCCTCCCTCCCTCATCCACTCTCTCCGGGATCGGCTGTCACTCGCGCCCGCAGGTCGAGCCACGAATCGCCGACTCCGACCAACATCGCTCCGAGGGCCACGAACGGGCCCGCTAGGAGAACGGCCAGCGCGAGAAGGATGCCCGTCACGAACGAGATGCCTCCCCACAGAACGAAGAGAACGGCTGCCCCCCGCAACATGTAGAGCCCGCCCATAAAAGCGAGCAAGTTCGTCCCGAGCCTCCCCCAACCCACAAACCACTCCGCCACGAGCACGAGCCCGAGCCCGGCTAACAACACCCAGATCAGGGGATCCGCAAAGCGAAACTCGCGGAGTGGCCGAAGCGCCGGACCGGGGAGCCCCGCCGTTTGGACGTGCACCCACCATGCAACGCCTAGCGCAGCCATGCTACTGAGAGCCAGGAACGCCGGAAAGAGCACCCCCTGGATCTGAGCCGCCCTGGCAAACGCCTCGGAGAGCTCGGCCTCCATGCCGGCGACGGTGCCGACAAGCTCAAGGGACGCCAGCGCGCTCGCCTCGATCTGCTCTACCATGATCGCATCCGCTCGGCTCCAGCCATCGGTCAGGACGAGAAGCAGGATCGCCGACGCGATGGTTCCGCCCACAGCGGAGAGCGCACGTATGAGAACGCTGCGGCCCGGGAAGAGCATCGTCAGGCTCACAAACCAGCCGGTGATCAGGACTGCCCATCCCCGCTCCAGGTACCAGACGCCCCCGGCAGAAGCCGGATAGAAGACCGCGATGAAGACGTAAAGGGGAAGGATCATGAGGAACAGGAACCGCTGCTCGTCCCCGGCCGTGACGGTCAGGATCACGAAGGCCACGACCATGACGACGAACGGCTTCCCGACCGCGAGGATTGCCGCGATTGCCACGAGGCCCAGGACGCGCAGCCAGCCCCTCCCCTCCGACGGCGCTGCAGCCATGGCGGCGTCTATCGGTCGTGGCTCTGGATGTACGGGAGAAGGGCGAGGTACCGGGCCCGCTTTACGGCGCGCCCGAGCCGCCGCTGGAACTGCGCCGTCACCTTCGTCGTGCGTTTCGGAAGGATCTTCCCTTGCTCGGTGATGAATCGCGAGAGCGTCCCCACATCCTTGTAGTTGAGGAGTTCAATCCTGGGACCGTCGATCCGCCTGCGCCGGCCACGTCCTCCCGAGAACTCCGGGGGGGAGGTCGCCCCCCCCCTCGCGAAGTCGCCCGCCCGCTCCTCCCCATCCCCGGCCTCGTCGCCCCCTGTACCCGCTTCCTCATCCTCGTCCCCATTCTCGGACTCCGGCTTCCCCGCGGGCATCGGTGACTCGGCCACGATTGACATCCCCGAGGTTGGCTCTCCCTCGCCCAGCACCACGAGGTAGCGGAGAACGTCGTCGTCGAGCTTCAGGATCCGCTCGAACTCACCCAAGTCGGCGGGCTCCGCCTTGAACTGAGCCACGACGTAGTGGCCGTGTTTCTCTCCCTTGATCTGGTAGGCGAGTTGGCGAGCCCCCCAGTGGTCGACGGCCACGACTTCGGAATCCTCCGAGCGCGTGACCAGAGCGTGGAATTTCGCGAGCTTCGCAGCCGCTTCCTCCTCGGTAAGGGAGGGACGAAGAATATATACGACCTCGTAGTCTCTCATCGATCGGTCCCCTGGTCCGCTAGTGACGGGCCCCACCCTCTCTTGGATGGAGCGGGCTGTTTGTGGTCCGGAAAGATACGAGTGTCCGCGCCGGGACTCAACTGCACTCCGGCGGCGCGGTGGATGCACTTCACCCTCGGTGTCTGACCGAGTAGTGGGGTACCGAAGGCAGCCTACACGGCAGAGGCTGCAACGAACAGGTGCCGGCAGGAAGCACGGAGACGAATCACCGGGACGAGAACCGGCAGCGGGCGAGCAAGGCCGATGGGAGTAGAATCCGCGGGTTTCCGGACGCGGGGTCTGGGCAACTCAGGGGAAGGCACGGATTGCCGGCTCCCGCGTCCTTCCGGAGACACGGGACCGCTTGGCGGGCACGGTTGAAGCCACGGCTGACGACGGGACGAACGAAGTGTCTACGGCAGCGGGCGTAGCGGAGAGGCAACTCCTCCCTTGGGCCACGGAGACTGGCAGCGCAGGTCAGCCGTTCGTGTTTCCGGCGGCCGACCGGCTGACCGCTGGAGTGCGTGGCCAACGTACGAGGGCTACGGCGGGGAGCGTCCCTAATCCGCGAGGTGGCTCAAGTCGCGAACGTAGCCGACCAGCATGGGGAGTAGTTCGGGCTCGAGGACCGTCTCGAAGGCAGGCATGGCCCGGCGTCCCTTGACCACGATCTCGAGGACCTGATCATCGGTCAGGACAACGACGGATTCGGGGGAAGTGAAGTCCGGGGGACTCGGATCGAAGGCGGAGGCGGCGGGTCCGTCCCCACGCCCTTGCTGGCCGTGGCAGATCGTGCAGTGCCGGCGGTAGGCCTCTTCGCCGGGATGTTCCTGGTCTACCAGCCTCGGAACCGACCCGTGCACGGATCCTGATAGTGAACTCGACCGGGAACCGGTCGGAGACAAAGCACTCGATGCCCCGGGACCGGCGAGCCTGAGCACGGCGATCACTGCGGCCGATACGAGGACCCGGAGCCACGACCTCGTAGCGGGCCCGGCGATGGGTGCGTGGGAGCGATCGCTCATTGCCCCTGGACGCTCTGGAGGAGTTCTGGGGCCTCGCCCCACATGGAACCGGCCAAGAAGATGTTTTTCCTCGCCCGCAGGGTCAAGAGCCCGGACGGAGACCTGACCCGCACCGAATCCAGAATGGACCGAAGCCCCACCGGCCGATGTTCAGGCGACGGTGACGGCCCGCGCCCTTCCCTCCTGCCCCGGCTTGCGCATGGTACCACGCCTGGCTGATGGTTCGGCAGCCTGCGGGTACGCCGCGGCGGAGGAGCAGGAGCTCCGCCCAGCCGGATACGTGCTGCACCCTCGAAGCGACGAGACAAGCATCTGGCAGCGAGGGGCGGCGGGCCGCCCCCGGTGCGGGTCAGGCCGGGACGGCGCTCAAACTCGCGGGCGGGCAATCAGGTGCGGCTCGGTGCAACGGGCTACCTGCTCGCGGTGCATTCCAACGAGGGCCACGAGGAAGCGTCACCGCGCGGTGACGCTCAGCCTCGGGAACTAGGTAGTTGAGAGCCACTCCTGCTCTGCCTTGCCCCCACCATCCCATGCCCGCGTAGGACCGTATCGGTTCCCGATCGACTTCCAGCGCTCGCGGGAAACGGCCGGGCACCGGAGGATCGGAACGGTTGCGAACGCACCACTCACAGGAGCGCCGGCTTCGGGACCTCCAGTGAGCTCCCCAGAACGGTGCGTCGTCATCGATGCAATTCCCGTCGTAGTCGACGGCACCGCGAGCAGGGCAACCGAGGACCCCGGCGTACTCGGCCGATTACGAACCCGCCCCTGACCGATGGGATGTTGAGTTTTGGCAAAGGGGTCCTCGATCGTGGGTAGCTCCGTGGATGAGGTCGCACGGGTCAAGAGGAGTCAGTTTCGTCACCGACCCGTTCACCACCGCGATCACGACATCGCTCCCGCCACAGAATACGCACTTCCAAAGTGAGAGCCATAGGCTCCCAGGACGTTGCACACAGTTTCATTTTATGCCGTATATCACTGTAATAACCTAGGTTACGGCGGCACTGACTCGTGCCGTACAGTTTCGGCCGGTTGCGCTCTGGCCCGTCCTATCCCAATTCTGCGGTAACGGAAAGTAATACATAGCCTCTGTATGTCTTTCGTACTGTGTTCGGGACCCCTGCGGGAGGAGACGAAATGCCGCGACCGAGCGGACCCCTGAGTGCAGCATTCTGCCGGAACGTGAAGGAGCCCGGCCGCTACGGTGACGGGCGCGGATCGCACGGGCTCTATCTCCGGGTCTACAGGCTCGCCAACGGGCGCCTCGGCAGGAGCTGGGGCCAGCGGCTCCGAATCCGGGGCCGGGTGACTTGCCTTGGGCTCGGGCCGTATCCGGTGGTCTCTCTTGCCGAGGCCCGGGAAAAGGCACTGGAGAATCGCCGGGTCGCGTACCGTGGGGGCGACCCGCGCCGCGCCGAGGTTCCCACGTTCCGGGAGCTGGCCGAGAAGGTGATCGCACTACACGCGAAGTCATGGAAGCCGGGAACGTACCTCCCGCAGGCATGGCGGCAGACCTTCCGGGACTATGCGGACCCGGAGATCGGGGACAAGCCGGTCGGCGAGATCACCCGCTCGGACGTACTGGCGATTGTCACCCCGATCTGGCATGAGCGGCCCGCCGCCGCCCGGTCGGTGCTCCAGCGGATCGGCATCGTCCTGAAATACGCGGTCGCACAGGGCCTGGCGGAGCGGAACGTGGCCGAGGCGGCTGCAATCCGGGCCGCGCTGCCGAAGGCGAACGGGGGGCGGAAGCACCACAAGGCGCTCCCGCACGGCAAGGTCGCGGCCGCGTTGGCGAAGGTGCGGGCCAGCCGGGCGCAGCCCGCCACCCGTCTGGCGCTTGAGTTTCTGGCTTTGACGGCTTGCCGCCCCGGTGAGGTCCGGGGAGCCAGGTGGACCGAGATCGACCTGGAGGCCGGGACCTGGACGATCCCGGCCGAGCGAATGAAGGCGAAGCGGGCACACCGGGTCCCGTTGTCCGGCCACGCCCTGGAGGTCCTGGCCGAAGCCCGCGAGCTGTCGGGCGGCTCCGAGCTTGTGTTCCCGAGCCGTACGATGGGCGGCCCGGTCTGTGGCCGAGCGCTTACGGACGTGCTCCGCCAAGTCGGCACGGACGCGACGGCCCACGGGCTCCGGTCGAGCTTTCGCGATTGGTGCGCAGAGAGCGGCGTAGACCGGGTCCTGGCCGAAGCGGCCCTGGCGCACGTGGTCGGCGGTGTCGAGGGCGCATATCAGCGGAGCGACCTGCTCGAGCGGCGCCGCGAGGTCATGGCGAGCTGGGCGCAGTACGCAACAGCCGAACGCAGTTGACACGTCCCCCGCAAACCCGCACTTTGTTCGTTATTACGAAATTCATTATGGAGATCCGAATACCCGAACAAGGATTAGCGCGATGACCGAATCCCCCGGCCCGATCGACGTGCTGACACACATCGCTGCCGCGACTTTGTTCCACCGTACAACCGATGGGATCCGTATCGCAGCAGCTCGCGGAGCCGTTCAAACGGCGGCGATCCTCGCTTTCAACAATCATCCGATTCGACTGATCAGCCTTCGGTCTGCCGAGGCGTACTGGGCGCGACCGCCCGGTTATGAGCTCGAGCTGGCGGCGATGCAGGACGTGGCGCTGGAACTGACAGAAGGCGGCGAGCGATACCGATTGCTCCATCCATGGGCGATCCATTGGCCGCAACCGGCCTGCCCACACGGGAGCAATTGGCGATGCTCGAAACCGCCCTGTTCGCCGACCTGGTTCCGGGATAGGGGCGAGTTCGATGGCTGATTCAATGATCCTTCGGCTTCCTGATGTGCTGCGCGCGACCGGTCTGTCCAGAACGACGATATGGCGGCGCATCCAAAACGGCGGCTTCCCTGCGCCTGTCCGCTTGGGAGGTCCCGGCACGCGGGCCGTAGGCTGGCCTCGCGCTGTCGTCGAGGAGTGGATCGAGAGCCGCGAGCTGGCTTCGTGAGCTAAGACGAGACACGGCCCGCGGCGGGGCCGGAGCACAACCCGCCGCCCTCCGATCGTCGGACGCTTGCGGCGAGAGCCGACTGCGCTCCGAGGCGCTCGGGGGGAAGGTGCGGTACCGGGGGGGATTCCCAAAACCGCAAGGCGAGGCATCCGGAGACCGCCGGGAAGCTCGGGGGCCAGGGGTCCCGAGAGCGCTCCGACTGGCTTGCGCCGCTGGCCCGACGCAAGCCCGCCCGCGTCCGGCCTAGGCTCCGTCCGAGGCAAGCGCACGGCGAAATGCCCCGCCCCTAGCCAGTGTCGTATTTGTCGTATTTGACGCATGGCTCAGGGGAAAGGGGCATCGTGCGCCCACGAACCAGCCACTCACCATCCAAGGCGGGATGCTCAGACCGGCGACGCTCAGACAACGTGAGTACCTAGCCGCGCTGATCGTCGAGGGCACGACCGTCGATGAGGTGCAGCGGTTGATCCGCGAGCTGAGACGCGAGCGGGCCAGGACGAAAGATCTTCTGGCGGCGATCCTAGAAGCCAAACGCGCGGCCGATCGAATGCAGCTCGGCCAGTTGCTCTTGGATCTCAAGGGCCGGACGAAGCACGGTGAATGGATCAAGGTACTAGAGCTTGTTGGGATCTCCCCGCGACGGGCGCAGCGGGCGATGCGGGATGCGAAGCGGAATGGCGGCGGCTGAGAAAAGGGGTCAACGGATGGCACCGCCCGGCCGCCCGCGAGGGCTGTAGAGCGGTGTGGTGGTCACGGTTGGGCACACTATGAAAGCGCTAATCCGGTACATCGAGAGCTTGACGCTAGTCGGGGGAGACGGGGACGGCTTGCCGTTCCGGCTCCTGCCGTGGGAGCGGCGGTTCATTGCACGGACGTTTTCGCAGGATGCCGACACAGCTCTGACGGTCGCTCGAGGCAATGGGAAAAGCGCGCTGTTGGGTGCGGCCGCTTGTGCCGTCTTGGATCCAGGGGGGCCGTTGCACGGGCCGAGGCGCGAGGTCGTGTGCTGCGCTTCGAGCTTCAGCCAGGGCCGGGTGATCTTCGAGGACGTGAGTGCTCTCTTGCGGCCTCGCCACGGGGGGCTAGAGCGCCGGGATTGGAGGTGGCAGGACTTGCAGAACGCGGCGATCCTAGAGCATCGGGAGACGGGATCGCGGGTGCGGTGCATCGGCTCGGATCCGAAGCGGGCGCACGGCTTGCGGCCGTTCTTGGTCCTAGCGGATGAGCCCGCCCAATGGCCGATCGCGACTAGCGACAAGATGTTTCAGGCGCTCCGGACGGGGCTCGGGAAGGTGCCGGGCTCGCGTCTCGTGGCGCTCGGGACGCGGCCGGAGAGTGAGGACCATTGGTTCTCGCGGATGCTGGCGGGTGAGGCGGGCTACGCGCAGGTACACGCGGCGCGGCCAGAGGACCCGCCGTTTCAGCTCCGGACGATCCGACGCGCCAACCCATCGTGGGACGCGCTCCCGAGCCTTCGGGCGCGGCTCTTGAAGGAGCGCGAGGAAGCGCGAATCTCCCCGGACGCCTTGGCGTCCTGGCGGTCGCTCAGGCTCAACATGGGCGAGCCGGATACGCACCGGGCGTTGATCCTGTCGGCGAACTTGTGGCGATCGATTGAGGGTGAAGCGCCGGTTGCCGGCCCGTGCGTTTGGGGGATCGATCTCGGGGCGTCGTCGGCTCAAAGCGCCGTGGCTGCCTACTGGCCCGCTACGGGCCGTCTGGAGTGCGTCTCGGCCTTCCCGACGATGCCGAGCCTATCCGAGCGGGCCGTGAAGGACGGCGTGGGGCGGCTCTACCACGCCTGTCAGGACCGTGGCGAGCTGATCCTGACGGAAGGCCGGGTGTCCGATATCGGGGTGCTCCTGGCCGAAGCCTGGGAGCGGTTCGGGAGCCCGTCGCGGATCGCTACGGACCGATGGCGCGAGGGCGAGCTGCGGGACGCGCTGGACGCTTCGCGGATCCCGGCTTGCGAGCTCGAGGTCCGGGGCATGGGGTTCAAGGACGGCGCGGAGGATCTCCGGTCGTTCCGGCGCGCTTGTGAATCCCGCAGGGTGACGCCGGTCCCGTCGCTCCTGCTTCGGAGCGCGCTCGCGGAAGCGCGGGCCGTCTCGGATCCGGCCGGGAACAGCAAGCTATCGAAGGGCGCGGAAGGCGGGCGGCGTCTCCGTGCGAAGGACGACGCGCTGGCCGCCGCGATCCTGGGCGTAGCGGCGGGCGCCCGACACGGCGGCCGGCCGAAGCGGCCCCGCTGGCGGTACGCGGGGGTCGCGTGAGGGGGGCCAGACCTTATGCGAATGGTCGACTGAATGGCTATGTTTTTTGGGGAGCCGATCGTGTCCCTCCAGAACGGGAAGGCAGATGACCAGCTACGAGGACACCCACGAGGATACTTACGAAGTTGGAGCAATTGCCAACTTCATGATCGGTCGTGCGAAAAAAAATAAACGTCCTCTCACCCACTTCAAACTTCAGAGCCTCGTATACTACGCGTATGGGATCTGCTTGGCCGACCAAGATCGTAGGCTGTTTAAGCAGCACATTGAGGCGTGGCCGGTTGGACCGGTAGTCCCAGAGCTATACCACGAGTTCAAGAGATTCGGCATAGTCCCCGTTCGCGACTGGTCCACGGATTTCAACTACGAGACGCGAAAGGTCACGTTTCCGGCTGTGGACGATTCCGACCAGTTGGCGATCTACGCCCTCAACGTCACATGGACTTTTCTTGGGGACTACTCTGAGATGGACCTGAGGAAACGCACCCATCGGCCAAACGGTCCATGGGACAGGGCCAAGTCTGAGCAACGCAGAACGATCCCTGATGAGTGGATCAGAGAGGAGGCCGATACCTTCCTCAACCATGTGACCGAACGGATACTGACCGATAGATGGGATGGCTAGTGGAATGAGCGAGGAACCTAAAACCGAGTTCTCGGAGGAGCGACTGCGCCAACTGGACGCGGCACAGCGCCGACAGGCCATAGAGTGGGCATACGATAAAATCGACTTCCAAAAATTGCCCGATATACCGTCTTTTTTCGAACGGGCGGCCACCAGAACAGACAATGCAACGGTACCCGCTCTCCGCGCGTGGCTTCGTTTGTGCTTGGCGGTTGGCTCCGCAGGTATCGTTTACAAGTTCATCTTTTGGTCCGACACCATTGCGATCATCGTCGGGTTCATCGAGCTAGCCATCTCGTCGGGACGCGGCTTCACGATCCCTACCGTGGTGCTCATCACGCTGTTGCCCCAACTAGTTGAGCGTCTGGCCAGCCTGAAGGAGTAGCCTAGTTCTCGGGTCGCGCTGGGGACCTTATCACTAGCCCCCAGCAGAATTGTCATTTTGCGATCGTGAGCCTTCATCACTGCATCCTGAACCGGCGTCTCTGGGCTCGTGTTCGCCGTGCGGCTTTCGAGCGCGACGGCTGGCGCTGCGTCGACTGCGGCCGTCCCGGCCGCTTGGAAGCCCACCACCTGACGCCACTCCATGACGGCGGTGCTCCCTACGACCTGGAGAACCTGGAAACGCTCTGCCGGTCCTGCCATATCGAGCGGCACCGGCGCAAGTTAACTCCGGGTGAGGCCGCGTGGCGTGCTCTCGTTGCCGACCTCTTGAGTGATTGCTATAGTCCTGTAAGTGATTGTCATATAATTACTTACAGGACGTTTCAGCAAATCTCAAGAGGTTTCATACATGACCAACGCGCAAAAGATCCGGCTCCGGTTATCCCAGGTTCGCCAGCGGCTGAACGAAATTTCGGGCCTCGAGGGCGACGCCTTCACGGATGAGATCCGGAGTGAGGCGGGAAGCCTCCAAACCGAGTACGCGGACCTGGAGACCCGGCACCAAGCCGCGATCGTCGCGGAAGGCGAGGCCGAGACGCGGAAGCTCGAGGGTCCGGACGCGGAAATGCGGGAGCGGATCGAGCTCCGGAGCCGGGCCAGCCTGACGAGCTACCTGCGGGCCGCACTGGCGGGCCGGATGGTCGACGGCCCGGAGGCCGAGCTCCGCGACGCGGCGGGGATCGGCGAAGGGATTCCGCTCGAGCTCTGGGACGTCCCGAGAGAGAACGGGAACGGGACGGAGCGGAGGCAGGACGCCGCCACGGGAGCGCCGGGAACGTCCGGAGTGAATCTCGACCGGATCCGGCCCGCCGTGTTCGCGCACAGCATCGCGCCTCGGCTCGGGGTGGAGATGCCCCGCGTCGAAAGCGGCGCCTACGCTTCGGCGACGATCTCCGGCTCCCTGACGGCTGGCTCGCAACCGAAGGACGGTGCCGCCCAAGCTACCGCCGCCGCGTTCACGGCGACGTCCGTGACGCCGAAGCGAATCTCCGCACGGCTCGGAATCCGGGTAGAGGATATCGCGGCGGTCGGTCAAGAAAACTTCGAGAGCATCCTTCGGGAGAACCTGTCTCTCGTGCTCTCCGACGAACTGGACGATCAAGCGATCAACGGTGCGGGCGGCAATTCGGGGGCCGACCTGATCGGGATCTTCGACCGGCTGACGGCCCCGGCCGCTCCCGGCGCGGCCGTCGCGGTGTTCGATGACTTCGTCGCAGGCTTCGCGTCCGGTATCGACGGGCTGTGGGCTTCGATGATGAAGGAAGTCGCCATCGTGTGCGGGCCGGATACGTACCGAGTGAGCGCGACGGCCTTTCGCGATGCGACGGCGGACTTGGGCGCGGTGGCTTTCGCCGACTACGCCACGATGAGCACGGCGGGCTGGTGGACAAACAAGCGGATGCCGGACCCAGCGAGCAACATTCAGTCCGCGATCCTCTACCGTATGGGGCGCTCGCTAGTGGGCGGCGAGATGGGAATGCGGACGGCCGTCTGCCCGCATTGGAACGAGATCTCGATCGACGACATCTACTCGGGATCGGCGGCTGGCCAGCGGTTCTTCACGATGCACGTGTTGCTCGGGGACGTGATCCTCGTCCAGCCGGACGCATACTTGGCGGTGGCCTTCCGCACGGCGGTCTAGTGGAGATCGCCGTTACGACGACGCCGGCGAGGCTCGCCGGCGGGCTCGGGGTTCTCGAGGCCGACCTTCTCTCGCCGGCGGCGTCGGTGCTCTGGGTGGGGATCGTAGAGAACGTCGGCCCTGAGACGGTCTACCTGCGGCGCTCCGTCACGGCTCCGGATCCGGCGGCTGACATCGGATCGCGGGTTGTCGCGGGCGGCCGGCGACCGATCCGGGAGTATTCGGCGGGTGCTCCCTATGGCGGCCCGTGGTGGGCATGGACGGCGCGAAGCGCTTCAACCTTGCTCGCGGAGGAAGGCAGCCTTCCGTGACCGAGTTTCCGATCCTGGAGGGGTCTCTAGAGATCCGAGCTCGGGGAGATCGGCGGGTACTCTCGGGTCGCTTCCCCTACAATCGGACGGCCACGGTCCGGGCTTCCGGACGGACCCGGAAGGAGCGTTTCGCGCCGGAGTCGATGAGCTGGCAGGTACGGGAGTTTCAGAAGCTCATGGTCGAATATGCGAAGATCGCGGAGGAGGCGGTCGATCGGGCGCGGCTCGAGCTCCTGGAGGACGCGCTAGAGCGCCGGAATACGCACTTGCTGGTGGGCCATAGCTACGACCGGGCGGTCGCAGATATGCGGACGGGAAACCTGACCGTGAAGCACACAAGGGCGGCGGTCGAGCTCGAGGCTGAACTCCCGCCGGCCGGCGAGATGCCATCGTGGGTCCGGGACGCGGTCCTGGCGGTGAAGGGCGGGCAGCTCCGGGGGATCTCGCCGGGCTTCCAGGTTCCGGCCGGCAAGGGCGGCGAGCGCCTAGTCCCCGAGCCCGGCAACCCTAGCGTGATGATCCGCGAGATCACGGACGCCGTTGTGTTCGAGTATTCGCTCGTGGCCCGGCCCGCCTACAGCGGGACGGACGTGGACGCGAGGGCCGGGGATCCGGCGCTCACAACCCCGAGACAGCGGGTATGGCTGTAACGCTCACGGAAACCGATCTCGCGGCGGCGCTGGCCGTGAATCAGCAGCTCGCGGACCGCCTTCACCCGGTGGCCGTGGCGCTTGTCGAAAAGTACGCACCGCAGGCCCCGGAAGCGGTCCAGAATGAGGCCGCGATCCGTTGCGCCGGGTGGCTATGGGAATCGCCGCACGGACCAATCCGCTCCGAATCGACCGGGGACGTGAGGACGGCCTTCGACGGCCCCCGATCTCTCGGGGCTCTCCGGTTCTCCGGGGCGATGGGGATCCTGTCCCCGTGGAAGGTCCGACGCGGGGGCGCGATATGAACTCGGTGCGCCTGAATCTGCACCGGCGCTTCCCTGACACGATCGTCCGAAAGCGGGAAGGTCCAGGGAGCCATGACGGTTATGGTGAGTGGGTGCCGGGCACAGTCACCGAAACCGAGCTCAGCGCCTCCGTTCAACGGCTCGACCTGGAGGACTCCGACACCGTGGGCGGGGCTCGGTTGGTCGAGCGGCTGAAGGTCTTTGTCCCGGTGAGCTCGGGGGATCTTCAGGCGGCGTTCGATGATGCCGGGGCTGATCGTGTGGTGTGGAAGGGCCGCGAGTACGTGGTGGAGGAGTCGAGGACCTGGCCGAGGTTCACGCACGCGACGCTGTTGAGGGAAACCTGATGGCCTGGCGCTGGCCGTGGAAGCGGGAGCGCCGCGACTCGGGCGGGGACTTCTCCGACGCGGTGGTCCGGCTCATCGAGGCTCAGGCGGCGGGATCGGCGGCGGATGCGAGCTCTACGGCGGCCGTGGAGGCGGCTGCCGGTGCTCTGAGCCGCGCTTTCGCGTCCGCACGGATCGAAGGCCCGGCACACGCCTTGGAGGCCGTCACGCCCGTGTTCTTGGCCCAGGCGGGCCGGGATCTCGTGCGGGCCGGCGACTCAATGCACGTCGTTGACGTGGACCGGGACGGCCGGGTGACGCTTCTCCCGTGCTCTTCCTGGCACTTCGAGGGGGACGCGCACCCGAGGACCTGGACCGTCCGGGCCACGTTCTACGGGCCTTCGACGTCCACGACGCGGCATCTCCCCTATGAGGGCGTCGTATTCGTCCGCTGGGGATCGGCTCCCGGCCAGCCGTACGTGGGGACCGGGCCGCTCTCCTGGGCGCATACAACGGCGAGGCTCCAGTCTGAGGCCGAGCGCTCCCTGGCCGATGAAGCGGGGGGGCCGCTCGCGCAGCTACTCGCGATTCCGCAGGACGGCGGCGACGGCGGCCAGGACGACCCGCTCGCCGCGCTGAAGGCCGATCTCCGGACCGCTCGTGGCAAGGCGCTGTTGCTCGAGACATCGGCGGCGGGGTGGGGCGAGGGCCGGGCCAGTGCGCCGCGGCGAGATTGGCAGGCGAGCCGTCTGGGGCCCAATCCCCCTGAGAGCCTTGCCAGGATACGCCGCGACACCTTCGAGGCCGTCCTGGCGGCCACGGGGACCCCTCCGAGCCTCTTCGTGGACGCGGACGGGACGGCGCAACGTGAGGCCGTGCGGCGTTGGCATCTCGGGACGGTGCTGCCCTTGGCCCGGATCCTGGAGGCCGAGCTATCCGACAAGCTGGAGGCCGAGGTCCGGCTGATTTTCGATAACTATCCGCTGGACCTGGCGGGCCGTGCTCAAGCGTTCCAGAAGCTCGTAGCGGGTGGCGTGGGAGTTACGGAGGCCCTCACCACTTCGGGGCTACTGGCGTGAGGCGCTGGACGTCGGAGGAGGACGCGGCGTTGCTCGCCGTCGAGCTCACACCCCACACTGAGCGTTTCACCGGCACGTCCGCGCTACGGGCGATCGGTCGAAGGCTCGGGAGAAGCCGGACGGCGTGCGTGTCCCGGTACTACAAGCTGCAGCGCAAACGTGGCCATATTCCGGGACGGCAATGGACGACTGACGGATTGTGGACCGAGGCCGAGGACGAACTGATTCGCCGGGAGCTGGTAGAGAAGCCGGTGCAGCGGGGCACCTGGGAGATCATCAGCGTACGGATTGGGCGGACGTCCAAAGCCGTCGCAACACGGGCCCACAAGCTCCGACGGCTCGCGGGCCAGTGATTATTGGATCGGGAGTGAAATTGGCCCCAGCTGGGGCCAATTCGACTCCCAAACAGACCCTCGCCAGGGGTCGCCCCAAGCCAAGATTTGCCCCAGCTGGGGCAACTTTCCTGGAGTCTCGCCGCTGGCGCTGTGTCATGGGGTTTCACGAGGTTTCTGTTTCTGTTCTAGCCCCTTAATGTGTCCAGAACGGAAACAGAAACCGAACGGTTACCACCGAATAGCGCCGGGAGACCCGCCCGGCACCGATGCCCACAAGAGCTACCGCGAGTGATACACGCGGCGAGTCCAGGTTTCTATCTCGTTGTAGTGTAGCAGCTTACGTCCAATATATCTCGGTTCTTCCAGAAGCGGAAGACGCAGTTCTGGATTCCGGAATCCGCCACCGCGACCTGGCCACTGCCAGACTACCAGCTTATTCCCCTCATGCTCGATGGGATCGCTCGCATACCCGGCCAGCAGAATGACGGCGGATCGTACGACGAGCCGTGGCAGGGGGAGTCGATCCGCCATCTGTGCAGTTCATCGGCTCGCCTCACACGCTACACGCCATGGGAATGGCAATCGGAAGGCGACTCAGGTCCTCCGTGTGATGTCCCCTCGGCCGGTCGGGGGCGGCTACTCGGGGGCCTCCTCCACCGGTGGTCAAGAGTTGGCCGGAGGGACTGAGAGAGCCGCGGCCTATCGCCGCTGAATGGCAGCCTCTTCCAGCCAGGTCCCTAGCACGGCTCGTGCCTTGGCCTCCAGGCTCGTCCTGTATCCCTCCGCCTCCGCGCGCAATTGTGGGACGTCAATGCCCGCACGCGTCAACTCCACCGTGTGACCGATGAGCCACTGCTCGATCCGGCTCGCATCGATCTCGGGATGAAACTGAAAACCGATCACGCTCGGGCCCAACGAGAACGCCTGGTTCTCGCAGATCGCCGTCGAGGCGAGGCACGTCGCTCCAGCAGGGAGCGTAAAGGTGTCTCCGTGCCAGTGTAAGGTCACCGGATCGTCCTCGAACGGCGCGAGGCAGGATACACGACCTGCGTCCGTGAGCGTGATGGGAGCAAACCCGATCTCACGTCGGGCAGCGGGGTAGACGCGCGCACCGGAAGCTCTCGCGATCAGCTGTGCACCGAGACAGATGCCCATCAGCGGACGGACGGCCTCAATTCGGCGCTCGATGATCTCGAGCTCCTTCTCGAGGAAGGGATAGCGCGCTTCTTCGTAGACCCCGATCGGTCCTCCGAGCACGATCAGCAGGTCCGCCCTCTCTGGCTGGAGGGTGTCGAGGTCGTCCCTGCCGACGTCGTGGTATGCCACCCGGAAGCCAGCCTCCTCCAACGGAGAGCCGAATGAGCCGAGATCTTCGAACGGCACATGACGAATCACGCTGCAAAGCATCGTCTGCTGTCTCATCCAAGTGTCGGCGCAACCTCGGGTGGGGCTCCCGGTGTCAACGTCCGGTGAACATGTCCCAACCGGGATGCGGGGGGGAGGCGAGCAAATGATACGGGGCACGGACGACGACAGACAGGTTACGGCCAACGGGCCTCGAAGGGGAGCATGGGAAGCGAGCCAGAGCCACTGCTCCGCCCAGGAGCTTCTCACGACAACGACGACGAACGGCGGCACCTCCTTCGGAGCGCTGGAAACGGGACTTCGGAGCGCGTACCTGGAGCCGAGCGAGCGGATCGAGGCCACGATCGAAGGAATCGGGACGCTCCTACACAACTTCCTCGCCGGAGCGATACCGCCGAGCACTCTCTGGGGTGCACAGCTCCCGCCAGCTACCCCGACAACTGATCGCATACAAGCTCTGCCTGCCGGCGACCGGGGGCGACGTCCCGATGCTCGGGAGCGTGTTCGCCCGTTCGCTCCAAGCGTCAGGTGCTGAGTCGCCTTACACTCCGGGCGCACTCACACGTTGAAGCGAAAGAGGATGAAGTCACCGTCCTGGACCTCGTATCCCTTTCCCTCGGACCGGATGAGCCCCAGCTCCCTCGCAACCTTCAACGAACCGGTCCGCTCAAACTCGCTGTAGCCGATCGTCTCGGCGCGGATGAAGCCACGCTCGAAGTCGGAGTGGATCATCCCGCCAGCCTCGGGCGCGGTGGCCCCCTTGGCAACCGTCCAGGCTCGAGCTTCCTTCTCGCCCGCCGTGAAGAAGGTAATGAGCCCGAGTACGTCGTACGTCGCCCTGACCAGTCGATGGAGCCCAGGTTCACTCAGACCCAGGTCATCCAGAAACTCGCAGCTCTCACCCGGCGTGAGCCGGGCGAGTTCGGCCTCGACGGCGGAACAGATGCAGACGAGCCCTGCGTCGGGTTCGGCCTGATGGAGCACCTCTCTCAGCTCGCCCGTCCACTCGTTTTCCCCGTTAGGCAGGCTCCTCTCGTCCACATTCCCCACGTATAGAACGGGTTTGTTCGTCAAGAAATGAAGGGTCCCCAGAAGAACCGCTTCCGCCGGAGAGGCCTCCATCCGGCGCACCGGAATCCCGGCGGCGAGGCCTTCCTGCACCCTCTCGAAGAGCGCCGCCTCCCTCCGCGCCTCCACCTCTCCCGACCGTGCCTTTCGCTCGAGCCGCTCGAGTCGGCGTTCGACGGACTCCAGATCGGCGAGCACCAGCTCGGTGTTCACAATTTCTCGGTCGCGAAGCGGGTCGACGTCCCCGAGGACGTGCGTCACATCCGGATCGTCGAAACAGCGGAGCACATGGACGACGGCATTCACCTCCCGGATATTCCCGAGGAACCGGTTGCCGAGCCCCTCCCCTTCGGACGCGCCGCGCACGAGCCCCGCGATATCCACAAACTGAACGGCAGCTGGGACGCGCCTCGGGCTCCGGGTGAATTCGTAGATCCTGTCGAGACGCGGGTCCGACACCTCCACGATGCCGACGTTGGACTCGACGGTGCAGAAGGGGTAGTTCTCCGCCGGCGCCCCCTGCGCGGTGAGGGCGTTAAAGAGGGAAGACTTCCCCACGTTGGGAAGACCAACGATCCCCGCCGTTAGCATACGGACACCTGATTGAAGAAGCCGTGGGTACGCGGCGCGCGCGCCGGACGAAGCGAAGAATCTAGCCGCGCGGCGAACCTGCTCAAGCGGGGCCGAGCCCCGGGGGAGGGGCGCCCACCCGTGGCATGGGCCCGGCGCTCCCGTCCCCATCCGCGCCGGGACGAGCCCGGGCTCGTCCGGCGCAGGAGTGTCCGCCGAGCGCGCGCCGTCCCCTCCCGCGAGATCCGCGGCAGCCAACCGAATGCCGAAATGGGGCGAGTCGCCGACTCACCCGAAGTGCTGTCGGTCGCTGCGGGGAGACCCCATACCCGAGTCCATCTTACACCGGATCCGAAGGCCTCGGCCGCCGGGCTCGACGCACGCGCCGAGCCCGATCCGTATGCGCCAGCTCCGACGAACGAAAGGGTCTCCGCCACTCTCGCCCTCGCCTACGTTGTGCACCTGGGTTCTTGCGAAGTACTGGTATTCCGTCGACCTTTCCGGGGTTCCTGAGACCTTACTCAATCACTACGCCGTAGTCCCTCGCGCGCAGGGATCCGCGGTCCGAGAAACCGAAGCAATGGACTTTTCGTTCGCTCCGCATCGCGATCTCAAGCAGCTTGAGTGGTTCTTCGCGGGCCTGCACGAGGCTCTGGTGCGCCACGGACACACCTTCGTCGAGGACCCCGACCGGGCTTCCCTGGTCGTAAACCCCTTCCCGAAGAGTGACCCCAAGCCCTTTCGGCGACGGGGGCAAGCCGTCTTTCTCGTCGGGGTCACGGAGCTCGCCCCCGGCCCGAAGACGACGGAGGAAGCGATACCCCAAACGTACCCCCTACTCATACGCTCCCTCTCGAACTTGCTGGTTGGAATCTCGAACTCGGTCGCGGACTCTCTCCCCGATGCACACTTCATCACCCCGGAGCAGGGGCATTACCGGGTGAATGGGACGAGCGATCTCGCCAAGTTCTTTGACAAGGTCTATGAGCGCATCGAGCCGCTCGTGACCTCCAGACTCATCATCGACAACGTCTTTCGCGCCGATCTCCCCGAGGAGCTCTGGGGAGGGGACGAGATCACCCGCTCCATCTACCGCGCCGGCAAGAAGCTCGATGCATTGAACGTCCTTCCCACCCCGTTTCCGCTCGACGACATCCTGCCGGAGAAGGAGCGCCGTCATCTAAAGAAGCTCTACGGGATCGGGGGGCTCTCCTACGGGAACATCTCCGCCCGCTACGACGCGACTCGCTTCTGGATGAGCGCCTCCGGCGTGGACAAGTCCAACCTGAGGGAGATCGGTCGCGATATCCTGATGGTTACGGACTACGACGAGCCGGACGGATCGATGCTCCTCTCCGTTCCGCCCAAGATCGAGCCGAGGAGAGTGTCGGTAGATGCCATCGAGCACTGGATGATCTACCGCGAGCATCCGAGCGTCGGAGCCATCCTTCACGTACACGCGTGGATGAACGGGATTCCCTCGACCGAGTTCAACTACCCGTGCGGCACATTCGAGCTCGGCAAGGCAGTGGCCGACATCCTTCGGGATCAGCTAGAGCCCGCCCAGGCCGTCGTCGGCCTGAAGAATCACGGCCTGACGATCACCGGCCTCTCGCTAGACGAGATCTTCGAGCGAATCGAGGGACAGCTGATCCAAGTCGTCCCCATGTCCTGATCCCCCCAAGGAGCCCGCGCAGCGGGCGCCTCAGCCAAACAGACTCGCCAGGATCTCGCCGACACCCCCCCACGGCGGCTCGTCGGCAAGCGCGATCCCGTGGATGCGAACGAAGAGCGGGGCGAGGACGAGGGCGACCACGCTCATCAGCTTGACCAGGATGTTCAGCGACGGTCCGGACGTATCCTTGAACGGGTCGCCGACCGTATCCCCGACGACGGCCGCCTTGTGGGCATCCGAGCCCTTCCCGCCGAGAGCCCCCGCCTCGATCAACTTCTTCGCATTGTCCCACGCACCCCCGGAATTCGCCATGAAGAGCGCCATCAGGACCCCGGTAACGAGCGCCCCGGCGAGGAGACCGCCGAGCGCCTCGACGCCGAGAAGCCATCCGACGAGGAGCGGCGCCAGTAGGGCGATGACACCGGGGAGAATCATCTCCCGGAGGGCGGCGCGCGTCGAGATGTCGACGCAGCGCGCGGAGTCAGGCTTCCCCGTCCCCTCCATGATCCCAGGGATCTCGCGGAACTGACGGCGCACCTCCTCGACCATCCCGCCGGCAGCCCGGCCGACCGCCGTCATCGTGAGGGCAGCGACAAGGAAGGGGAGCATTCCCCCCAAGAACAGACCGATGACGACGAGTGGATTCACAAGATCAATCCCGGTCTCCTGAAGCCCGACACTCGCCGAGTAGGCCGAGAAGAGGGCAAGCGCCGTAAGCGCAGCCGAGCCGATCGCAAAGCCCTTCCCGATCGCGGCCGTCGTATTTCCGATCGAGTCGAGCGAATCGGTGATCGAGCGGGTCTCCGCTCCGAGGCCACCCATCTCGGCGAGCCCGCCCGCATTGTCGGCGATCGGGCCGTACGCGTCTACAGACATCGTCGCGCCCACGGTCGCGAGCATCCCCACCGCGGAGATCCCGATCCCGTAGAGACCCGCCATACTGTGGGAGACGAAGATGGCGACGCCGATCAGAACCACGGGGATCGCCGCCGAGTTCATCCCGAGGGCGAGGCCCGCAATGATATTCGTCGCCGCGCCCGTCTCGCTCGCACTCGCGATTCCCTGAATCGGCCGGCCCGCCGTATACCACTCGGTCACAAGCCCGATCGCGATTCCGACAAGCGTTCCCGTGAGGATCGCCCAGAACGGGCCCGCCGAAGGGTAGAACCCGCCGGCGGGATTCTCGATCGCGAAGCCCATCCCCTGCACGACGAAATACATCGTAACGACGAGGACCGCGGCGGCGATGAAGGTGACGTTCCTCAGCGCAGCGGCGGGGTCCGTCCCTTCGAGCACCCGCATCATCCCGATACCGATGAGGGATGCGACGAGACCGACCATCGCGGTGACGATCGGGAGGGCGACGGCCTCGACGACGTTCGATGCCAACGCCGCGGAGGTGGCACCGATGGCAATCGTTGCAACAATGGATCCGACGTAGGACTCGAAGATGTCCGCCCCCATCCCGGCGACGTCGCCGACGTTGTCGCCCACGTTGTCCGCGATCGTCGCGGGGTTCCGGGGATCGTCCTCAGGGATCCCGGCCTCGACCTTGCCCACTAGGTCGGCACCCACGTCCGCGGCCTTCGTGAAGATCCCGCCGCCGACCCGCGCGAAAAGAGCGATCGAGGAGGCACCCATGGCGAACCCGGCAATGACCTCCGAGAACCCCAAGAGGTCCCCGGCGCCCCCGCCACCGATGACGAGGTAGAAGATGCCGATCCCGAGGAGTCCCAGCGAAGCGACGGCGAGGCCCATCACGGCGGCGCCGAAGAAAGAGACCCGGAGCGCCTTCCGTTGCCCGTCGACGCTCGCGGCGTAGGCGGTTCGCACGTTGGCCCGCGTCGCGGCCTTCATCCCGATGAAACCGGCGAGGCTCGAGCTGATCGCACCCGTCAGATACGCGACGGCGGTCCCGCTACCGATCCCGACCGCGAGGAGACCGGCCACGACCACGACGAAGATCGCGAGCATCGAGCTCTCCCTCCGGAGAAAGGCCATTGCCCCGTCATGGATCTGCTCGGCGAGATCCACAAGCTCCTGGCTTCCCGACGGCTGCCTCCGGACGTAGCCGAATATCGAAAGGGAAACGCCCAGCCCGACGGCCCCGAGGATCCACGCTCCCACAGAGAGACCCACTCCATCCATGATCGACCTCTTATCGGTTGAATTGATTCATGGCCGCCTCGATCCCGTCCCGGATCCAGAGCCCGATGGCCCCGGTCAGCGCCGGAAGGAGCGCCACGATCTCATCCTCATCCTCCGCAGCCATGTCGGAGAGCACCCAGTCCTTCAAGCGATACCCCTCGGGCGGCACGCCCACCCCGAGCCGGAGCCGGGGATACTCGGTGGTCCCCAGGACCGACGCCACCGACGCGAGCCCGTTGTGGCCCCCCGCACTCCCCCTCGCGCGAAAACGCACCCGACCCACGGGGAGAGCTGCGTCGTCGACCACGACGAGGAGGTCCCTCGATACATCGAGGCGCTCGCGCTCTACCAGGGGCCGGATGACCGCGCCGCTGAGGTTCATATAGGTGATCGGCTTGACAAGGAGCACGTTGGCGCCCTCCACCTCCCCCCGGCTGACGAGCGCGCGTGCGTGCATTTCGAAGCCGCCGAACCCCCAGTCGTACGCGAGGCGGTCCACGACCCACCACCCCACGTTGTGCCGGTTCCCCTCGTACGCCGACCCGGGGTTTCCAAGGCCAGCCACGAGCTTCATCTCAGCGTCCGGGATTGGCGGTGGAGAGGCGTCCTACTCAGCCGCCTCCTCGCTCTCCGCGGTCTCCCCCTCCGGAGCGACCGCATCCTCCGCCTCGACCACCTCCGCCTCGCCGACGAGCTCGAGCTCGGTCGGCACCTGGACAGTGCAGAGCGTGCGCTGGGGATCGAGCATGACCTCGACGCCTTCGGGGAACACGATGTCCTCGATTCGAACCACCTCGCCGATCGCAAGCTCACCGACGTCCACCGGGAATGCCTCGGGTATGTCCTTCGGGAGGCAGCGGACCGGGATCTGATGAATCGCCTGCTCCAGGATCCCGCCGTCCCGGACGCCGGCCGGGATCCCCTCGATGTGTACGGGCACATCCAGCTCGACCGTCACCCCGGATTGGATCCGCAGGAAGTCGACGTGAAGCACCTCCGGCCGCGCCGGATGCGTCTGGATCTCACGCACCAGCGTCGGGACGGGGGCCTCCTGTCCCATGATCTCCAGGTTGATGATCGTGTTGTCCACGGAGATCGAGTGGAAGAGATGGACCGCGTCGTGCGTATTGAGTGCGATCGACAGCGGATCGCCGCCCGCGCCGTAGACCACGGCCGGGAGCTGACCGTCCACCCTCAGCTTTCGGGCCGGCCCCTTTCCCCGGCCCTCCCGGTGTTCCGCCCTGAGCGTCACCTGCGTCGCCATGATTCTACCCTCACGTCAGGGCCACATCGGGCCCGCGGTTCTTTTCTCAGCCTTCCGTGCTCGAGCTCTGGAAGAGCGCGCTGACCGATTCGTTCGAGTGGATGTGATCGATCGCCCGGGCGAGAAGCGGCGCCACGGAGAGCACCTTGAGCCCCGGGAACCGCCGCTCCTCCGGGATCGGGATCGTGTTCGTCACCACGAGCTGGGTGAGCGGCGCCCGACCGAGCCTCTGGGGTGCTTCCCCCGATAGGAGTGCGTGGGTGGCACATGCATAGACGCTCGCGGCCCCACGCTCCTTCAGTGCGTATACGGCCGAGGCAATCGTCCCCGCCGTATCGATCATGTCGTCCGTGATGAGGCAGTCCCGCCCCTTCACTTCCCCCACTACGTTCAGGACCTCGGATTGATTGGGGGCGGGTCTCCGCTTGTCGATGATTGCAAAGCTCCCGCTCAACCGGCGTGCGAAGCCTCGCGCCATCTTCGCGGAGCCCACATCGGGCGCCACCACGACCAGGTCGTTGAGTCCCTTGTCGACAAAGTACCTGGTCAGTACCGGCAGCGCGTACAGGTGGTCGACCGGGATATCGAAGAAGCCCTGTATCTGGTGCTGATGGAAGTCGACACCTAGGACCCGGTCCGCGCCGGCGGTGACGATCAGGTTCGCCGCCAACTTCGCGCCGATCGCCACCCGGGGCTGGTCCTTTCGGTCCTGGCGGCTGTAGCCGAAGTAGGGGATCACCGCCGTGACGCGGGCGGCCGAGGCTCGCTTTGCCGCGTCGATGAGTAGGAGGAGCTCCATGATGTTGTCAGACGGCGGAATCGTCGGCTGAATGATGATGACGTCCCGGCCGCGCGCATTCCGATCGATGCGGACAAAGATCTCCCCGTCGGCGAAATCGCGGATCGATGCCCCATCTACGGACTTCCCGAGATGCTCACCGATCTCCTCTGCGAGTGGGCGATTGGCCCGCCCGGAAAGGAGTAGGAGAGGGCCCCGCCCCAAGATCTCGTCCATCGCTCCCGCTGGTCCGATCGTAACCCCGAAATAGCCCATAAAGGTAGAGTTGGCCGGGGAGGGCGTCAACGTGGCACGGCTCCACGAGAAGAATCTCTCCGACCCGGGGGCTCCACCGTCGAAGTGCTGCCGCAGGTCCTGCGCTCCGCCGCCGAAGCGGCTCTGCCCTATCGATATCACTCCCAAGCCCCACACCGGCAAGGGGTTCCGGTTTCGATCGCGGCGCCCCGCCAACTCAAGGCGGGACGGCTCCACTCCCCTCCGTCGCTCGGGGGGGGGGGGGTGAATCGCGCGCTGCCCCGTCCGCCGATACAGCCGATACTAATGGAAGAGCAAAGCACATGTCGTGACGTCCTCGTCCCATGATCTCCGCTAGGAGGCCGCGATGAATACCATCCGTTGACTATCCTGTACGCGTGTGTCTTCGGGGCGGGCGTCGCCCCCGTGCAGGCCCAGTTCGAGAATGTGCGCTCTCTCGAGTTCCCGACCTCCGAGACGGGCCAGGCGCAGCAGCACTTCCTTCGGGGGTCGCCATCCTGCACAGCTTCGGGTGGAACCAGGCCATCGAGTAGTACCGGGCGGCCCAAGAACTCTCTCCCGACTTCGCGCCCGCGTACTGGGGCGAGTCACTCTCCTACAATCACCCGCTCAACTCGCAGATGGACCCCGAGGAGCCCCGCCGGGTGCTTGAGCGGCCTGGGTGCGACGAGGGAGGAGCGCCTTGCGAGGGCACCGACGGATCGCGAGAAGGGATTTCTCCAGGCCGTCGAGGTGCCCTGGGGGAGGGGGGGGGACCAGCGGGAACGGCGCGTGGGGCACATGGAGGCGATGAGGGACCTCTACGAACGCTATCCGACGACCCGGAGGTAGCGGCATTCTACGCCCTTTCGATGCTCGGCGCGGTGAGTGCGACCCGGGGTCTCAGCCAGCGGCTAAACATCAGGGCGGGCACGATCACGCTCGGGCTTCTCGCCGAACATCGGCATCACCGAGGGGCTGCCCACTATACGATTCATGCCTTCGACAACCCACTCCACGCACCCCTGCAATCGAGACATCCAACCTCTTCGCAGATATTGCCGCCGCCGCCGCTCACGCCCGCCACATGCCGACGCACATCTTCATCCAACACGGGATGTGGGGCCGCGTCTCCTACAACAACCAGTCAGCCTACGACGCGGCCCGCGAGCTCTGGAGCGAGCGCATCGAGAGCATGGCGGCGGGCGGAATCCTCGAAGGCGGTCCGCGCCAAGAGCGCGGGGACAACTGCGCGGTGAACACCGTCGCCCTCCTCAAGTCCCGCTATGTCGCTGAGACCGAGGAGTGGAGCATCGCGCCCGTGACGGGGGAATCCTCGCCGAACGAGCTCTTCGGAACGGCGCTGAGCACATACCGGCTGGGCGATCGCGGTGCGCTGGCGCGCGTCGAGGCTGAACTCAGGAAGCGCGGCGGGAGCGGGAACGCCTCAGTCATCCAGAATGAGGTTAGCGCGCTCCTCCACGCGGCAGCGGGCGACACCGAGCGCGCCTCGGGCTTCATGGCCGATGCCATGGCGACGGTCGAGGCCGCCGCTCCCCCTCGCGGTGCGGCTTCGCCCATCAAGCCCGTGCACGAACTCTACGGCGAGATTCTCTTCGATCTGGGCCGTCCCGCTGAGGCGATCGAGAAGTTCGAGACCTCTCTCCTCCGGATGCCGCGCCGGGCCTGCTCGCTACTCGGCCTCACCCGCGCGGCCGCCGGTACGGGGGACGCGTAGAGAAGGCGATTGAGGCTTACCGCGAGCTCATGGAAGTGTGGGCCGGACGCACGTCGTTCGACGGATACCGGGAGGCTGCGCTACGTGGAAGTAAACGAGGGCGCGTAGGCGCCCCGCGAACCCCGCCGACCGTACCAGGAGCGATCGTCCTCTGCAGGAGGTATGGGGGAAGCCGGGTATGGCGCCAGGGGCGCGGGTTCGGCCCAAGCCCCTGCCCGGCGGAGCGACATCGGTACGCCGTGAGGAGCGATACGCCTGACTCGCGAGCAGCGGCCTTCCCACGGGACCCGGCAACGACGCGAGAGCCAAGCCACCGGCCCCTGCTCCCTCCTAAGGAAGCCGAGCGGGGCCTTCGCTCGGAGCCTGGCCTCCTCAGTGCGTTCGGGTCAAGCGGGACTCAGCGCCCGAGTTCGGCCTCGATTTCGTCGTAGAAGCCGGGGATGCTCCTCTGCATGAAGAGCCCGTCTTCCTGCATTGTCCAGCTGAGCGCATCCGTCTGGATCCTGGTCGGCGCCTCGCTCCGTGACATCCCCCCTCGGATGAGCTCCGCCATCCTCGCACGCACCTGCTCCATCTGATTGCGGAAACTCACCACATCGTCGCGATCCATGACCGGACCGTGGCCTGGGATCGCCGTACCGAAGTCGAGGGTCAGGATGTTGTTCAGCGTCGAGACCCACCCCTTGCTGCTCCCCCCGTTCGCATAGTCGATGAAGGGAGCGATGGCGTGGAGGAGATCACCCCCGTGAACGGTCGCAAGGTCGGGGAAGTAGATCACTGCGTCCCCGTTTGTATGTCCGGTGCCCATGTGGAAGGCACGCACCTCAACGCCGGCGAGGTAGACGGCCGTCTCGTCGGTGAACACCACGCGAGGCGGCGCATCCTGATCGCCCCTCAGCATATTGTCTCTCGCGTTCTGGTGGGCGATGATCTCGGCAATCTGGATGTACGACGGGTTACTCCCCGTGTGATCCCCGTGGTGATGAGTGTTGAGCACGTAGCGGACCGGCTCGCTGCTCACCTGGCTAACCAGCTCCTGGATCGCGGCAAAGTTCTGGGGGAACTTGTCGTCGATCAGGATCGCCCCCTCATCCGTCACGCGGACGCCGACGTTTCCGCCCGGACCAAAGATCACGTAAAGTCCGTCCTTCACCATCTCGATGGAGAGCTCGTCCTGGGCCTCCCCTTGGGCCACCCCGAGCGAGAGAGCGACCACGGCAATGAGCGCACTCTTCATGGTCATTCGAAACACGGTTCCTCCCGCCCCGTACGGGGTGCCTTGAGTAAGACTGCAGGTGACGTTCGAGCGAAATCGGACACCGTCACATCGCGGGCCTCGGCCCCATCCCCACGAAGGTGAACTTCTGCACACGCCGATTCACGGGCTCGAGCGGGGTGACCTCGGTAACATACAGATTCCCTCTCGAGTCCACGTCCATGTGGTGGAGCGTTCCGAAATCACCTGGTGCCGAGCCCCACTCCCCGAAGGAATAAAGAATCTCGAGCGTCTCGCGCTCGAGAACCATTACCCGTGCCTCGCTCCGGTTCCCGACGTAGAGGAAGCGCTGCCCGGGATCCGAGGAGAAGGCCGTGCTGGCGGCGGTCGTCCCATTCCCGCACGCCGGGGCCAGGCACCCGCGGCCGATGAACACCTGATCGAGGTACTCGCCCTCTGTCGTGAATACCTGTACGCGCTTGCCCCCCCGATCTGACACATACACCCGCCCGTCGTCCGACACCTTCGCCGCGTGGACGGGCGGCACGAAGACGGGTGGCCCCCTCCCCTCCTGCTCGAGAGCCCACCCCGGGTCCGGCTCCACATCCCGTGGCGCTTCCCCGAAGGCGCCCCACATCCGCTTGAACCCGCCCGTATCGGCGTCGAGCACGATGACCCTCTGGTTCCCGTAGCCATCCGCCACGAAGAGCTCGTTCGTCGGAGGGTGAACCCAAACGTCCGCCGGACGGCCGAAGTTCTGCGCGTCCTCGCTCCCCCGACTCTCCCCCGGCATCCCGATCTGCATCACGAACTCGCCGTCCATCGTGAACTTGAGCACCTGATCGACCGGACCGTTACCCCCTACCCATACGTAGTCGTTGTGGTCGACGAAGATGCCGTGCTCGGAATCGGGCCACTCGTAGCGCGAGTCCGGGCCTCCGCCCCATCCCTGAACGAGATTCCCCTCTGGATCGAATTCGAGGACGGCGGGCGCAGCCATCCCGGCCTCCTCCGGCCCGAGCGATGCCGGGCGATGCAGCACCCAGACGTGGTCTCGGCGATCCACCGCCACGCTCGCCACCACCCCGAGGACCTGGCCCTCGGGAAGCGTGGGCCAGTCGGCCGCCACCTCGAAGAGCGGTACGTCGTCCTGTAGGAGTTCCGCTTCACCGGGGCTGCCCACCGGGTCCGCGCCGCCGAAGGGAACGATGACGAGGAGGGGCACGAGGAGCACCGCTCCAATCCAAAGCGCCCGTGTCATATCTGCCTCCCTGGGTTGTGAGTGGGATGAGTCAGGGCCGCTGGCCCGGGGCCCCGGGGCCTGCACCTCCCCGGCAGCGCCGTCCCCCTCGGTGAAGGGAAGGTGACATCTTGGTCACCGGGTAGCCGCCGGGCAACGACTGCCGGAGCGCTACCCGCCGGACCCGCTTCCCTCCGAGGCGACATCCTCGGGATCCAGGATCAACTTCTGCACGCGCCAGTTCGAGGTCTCCGCAACGTAGAGCTCGGTCTCCGTCGGGCACGCGAGCCCGTGCGCACCGGAGAAGTCTCCGAGACCGCGTCCGGATCGCCCGATGACGCCGAGCACCTCTCCCTCCAGCGTCGCCTTGATGATCCTTCCCGGGAAGGTGGTCTCGCCGACGTAGATCACGTCCGAGCCCTCGGGGATGCATAGGGCGTTCGGCGCCCCGATGTTTCGGACCGTGGAGAGATCCTCAGGAGTCGAACCGTTCACGGCCTTCGAGCCCGGGGCGACCGGGACGTGGAGCGTGAACATCCGAATGAAGCTCCCGTCCGTATCGAAGACCTGGATCCGACGGTTCCCGCGGTCACCGACGTAGACGTTGTCCGCGCGGTCGATCGCAATGCTGTGCGGGGCCCGGAACTCTCCGGGTCCCGCTCCGGGCTCGCCCCAGGACTTCACCCAGTCCCCATTCATGTCGCACTTGGCCACACGGGAGTTGATATAGCCATCGGTGATGTACGTGTTGCCCCGGGAGTCCCACGCGACGTCCGTCGGCTGGCGGAACCGGCCGTCCTGCGGCGGAAGGGGCGGGGTGGGATGGGTGTGATCATAGGCCGCGGCGTGCGTCGCCTCCTCCTTCCGGCCGAACACCCAGACGACACGCCCCTCCGGGTTCATGCGGATGATCATGTCCGAACCCTTGTCGACCGTCCAGATATCGTCGTTCCGGTCGATCCGGACCGCGTGCGCGAAGGACCAGCCATAGAGGCCCTTCCCGTGCTCGCGCACGAATTCGCCCGTGGGGGCGAACTCGAAGAGCTGGGCCGCCATCGAAGCGTAGGCTGGTCCCCCGTAGGGATTCGAGCGGCTGAAGACGAAGATGTGGCCACGCGAGTTCACGGCCACCCCGCCGACCTCCCCGAAGTTCATCCCCTCTGGGAGCTGGAAGAAGTCGGATACGGACTGAAATGGGATCTCGGGGACGCCCTGGCCGCTCGCGGGGAGCCACCCGAGGACGAGCGTTATGACCACCGCAAGTGAGACTCTCATCGGTCTTCTCCTCTGGATCCGGGACGCCCGGAGGTACGCAAACCCTAGTGGGCGGGGGCAGCACGCCGGGAAGCTCCCCGCCTGATCCTAGCCGCCGGGCTTCGTCGCATCCAGTACTGGAATCTCGGGGACGCCCCGTCTCGCGCTCACGCGAACCTCTCGCACCTGCTTCAGCACGCCCAATCGATCTCGATACCCGCTGGACCAATGTCAGCATCTCCTCCCCCGGAGCGATCCGCCCTTCCTCAGCTCGAGCGAACAAACTCTCAGAGAGGACACTGCTACTTCAAACAGACCGGACACCGCTATCGCAATCCTACACGGCGTCGCCGGCAGATCTGGCGCCTCAATTCCCGTGCCTCTATTCTGGGCAGGCTGACTTTAATCCCTGCGGGCCCGCGGGCCCGACCTAGCTTGGATCCAAGAGGAGATTCCGTCATGTCGAAGAGTGTCCGAGGCGCATCTCGGTTGGTTCTCGGAGCAGCGCTGGTCGCAGCGGCGTTCCAAGGTGAGGCGCGGGCCCAGATGGGACCGAACCCATACCGTCCGGTCGGCGGGCTCCAGGCGGGGACAGGACCCGGCCTCATCGGCGAACCGTGGGCGAAGCTCCCCGGGGGGCGGGCGATGGGATCGCCTGGCGGAATCGAGATCGATGTGGACGGTGAGCATCTCTGGACCATCGTGCGGTGCGGCAACGACGGGACCCCGCGGGGGAGCCAGACGTACTGCGACGAATCCGACCTAGACCCGATCCTGCGCTTCGATCGGGACGGGAACATCGTGACGGCCTTCGGAAGCCTCATGTTCGCCTGGCCACACGGCATTCATGTGGACCGGGACGGTGACGTCTGGGTGACGGAGGCGGGCGAGGGGGAGTCGACCCTCGTGGAAGGTCGCGTCTTCGGCCATCAGGTATTCAAGTTCTCCCCGCGGGGCGAGCTCCTCATGACCCTGGGTGAAGCGGGCGTTCCTGGCGACGGACCCCATCACTTCTCGGCCCCGAGCGACGTCGTCACTGCTGCGAATGGCGACATCTTCGTCGTGGACGGCCACAATCAGAATGGGAACAACCGGATCGTCCACTTGGCGAGCGACGGGACCTTCATCAAGGAGTTCGGAGAGACGGGTCACGGCCCCGGCCAGCTGTACGGGCCGCACGCAATCGCGATGGATGCAGACGGACGCCTCTTCGTGGCGGATCGGCAGAACATGCGGATCGTCATCTTCGATCAGGACGGAAACTACATCAACCGGTGGACACAGTTCGGGATGCCGAGCGACATCGCGATCGACGGAAATGGCAGGATCTATGTGGCCGATTCGGAGTCGGACATGACGCAGAATCCCGGGTGGGAGAAGGGAATCCGGATCGGGGACGTGGCTACGGGGTGGGTGGAGCACTTCATCCTCGACCCGGGTGACAACCCACCGATTACAGCCGGTGGTAGCGGAGCCGAGTCCCTTACGGTGGACCGCTTCGGGAACATATTCTCCGGGGAGCCACGTCCTCAGCGCGTGATCAAGTACGTGAAGGTGAGGTAGGGGAGTTCCGGGCGGGGCAGCGGCCGCGGGCAACGACGGGTGACGTGGCGCAGGCCGGGGCAGAATGCTGCACTGGCGTTGCTCCCCCGACCACGCGGCCGGCACTCAACTTCAGGGGTCCATCGGGGCTCTTTCGATGCCCCGTCTGACTGAGTTTCGCGTCCTCACGTTCGACTGCTACGGCACCCTGATAGACTGGGAGAGCGGGATCTGGGATGCCCTGCAACCGCTCATCATGGACAGCGCCCCCGCCGACGTGCCCCGGGGCCGCGCCCTTGCCGCATTTGCGGAATTCGAGAGCGGACACGAACGGGCGGCCCCGACACTGCCCTATCCCGAAATCCTCGCCCGGGTGCACCGGAGCATCGCGGAACGGTTCGGACTCCGATCCCGCGCGGCGCTCGACCGCGTCTTCGGCGCCTCCGTACCAGAGTGGCCTGCATTTCCCGACACCGCGAATGCGCTTCGCATCCTGAAGGAGCACTACCGGCTCGTCATCCTCTCAAACGTGCATCGCGAGGGGATCGCGGGCTCGAACCGGAAGCTCGGCGTGGAATTCGACGCGATCTATACGGCCGAGGAGATCGGTGCGTACAAGCCGTCCGACGACAACTTCGAGTACCTCCTCTCCCACCTGAAGTCGGAGCTGGGGCTGGAACCCTCCGACGTCCTACACACCGCCCAGAGCCTCCATCACGATCACGCGCCGGCGAACCGCTTCAAGCTCGCCAACGCCTGGATCGACCGGCAGCGGCTCTCCGGCGGCGGGAGCTGGGGCGCGACGGAGCGGGTCGCGACGATGCCCACGACCGACTTCGTCTTCTATTCACTCGGCGAGATGGCCGAGGCAGTGAAAGCCGCATTCTGATCCGCTTCGGAGATTCGCCCGCTGAGCCCGGCAGCCTCTCTGGCGAGGGCGAGACGGAAGCCGGGAGGGGTTTTCGAGTCGCACTCGCTCCACCGTCTGCCGGGGCCTCCTAAAGGCGAGCCCGGCCGAGGCGGACGACCCTCGAAGAAGACTCCCCGAAGCACTCCGCTCAGGGTCCCCGCACCGTCCTTACGAGAAGTAGATCCAGAGCGCGGCTACGGCGGCGATCACCCCGAGGCTCAAGACGGCGTCCACTCGACTCCAACCCGCTTCGCGGCCGGGACTCGGGGCCACGACCTCGACACACTCCTGCGAGGCGGGAGCGGAGACGAGGCTCACGGAGACGAGGATCCCGACCGACACCACGAAGAGGAGGAGTGCGAAGTGGAGGAAGTTGATGTCCGCGTAGGTGAAGAGGAGACCGTTCAGCCTCGACTTGTTCAGCTCAGCGACGAGGCGCCCCATTCCGAAGAGGAACCCGCCTGTCAGGGCCGCGATCGCACCGGTTGCATTCGCGCGGCGCCACGCGATCCCGATGAGGAAGACTGCGGCAATCGGAGGGGCGATATACGCCTGCACGCTCTGCAGGTACTGATAGAGTTCTCCCGAGATGAGCCGCATAAAGGGGATCCAGAGGAGTGCGAGGGCTACGAGTACGACCGTGCTCGCCCGTCCCACTAGGACGAGGCGACGCTCCGGGGCACGCGGGTTCAACTTCTTGTAGATGTCCCACGTGACAAGCGTGGAGGTAGAGTTAAAAACGGATGAGAGCGAACTCATGAGAGCGGCAAGGAGTCCGGCCACGACGAGCCCGCGAACCCCAGCGGGGAGGAGGACCCCGATCAGGGCGGGAAGCGCCTCGTCGGGAGCCCCGAGCTCGAGGCTACCTTGCGCCGCCAGCCCGGCGGCGATGACGCTAGGGATGACGAAGATGAAGAGAGGGAGGAGCTTCAGGTACCCGGCGAAGATCGTTCCCCGGCGCGCATCGGCTTCCCCGTGCGCAGCGAGGACCCGCTGCACGATGTACTGGTCCGTGCACCAGTACCAGACGCCAGGATCGGCGCGCCGAAGAGGATCCCCGTCCAGGGAAAATCGGGATCCGAGGTCGGCCTCCAGAGGCTCATGAAGGACGGGCCGACGGACTCGCGCATCGCGCTCCACCCCCCGAGCGCCTCCAGGCCGAGGATCGCCACGGCCACGGAGCCACCGATCACGACGAACATTTGTACGAGGTCGGTATAGAGGACCGCCCGGAGACCTCCGATCACCGTGTACGCGCCGGTGATCACGACGACCACGAGTGCTCCGGTCCAGAAGTCGATCCCCATGAGCACCTCGAACACAATCCCGCCCGCCACGATCGTAATCGAGATCTTCGTGAGTACGTACCCGATGATCGAGATCAACGCGAGGTACCATCGCGCCGCCGCCGAGTAGCGCCGCTCCAGGAATTCGGGCATCGTGAAGACCCCGCTCGTCAGGTACAGGGGCACGAAGACCCATCCGAGGATGAGGAGGATGAGAGAGGCGAGAATCTCGAACTGCGCGACGGCGACACCGGATGATGCCCCGGTCCCGGCGAGCCCGACGAGGTGCTCCGACCCGATGTTGGATGCGAACAGCGAACCGCCGATGAGAAACCACCCTGCGTCCCGTCCTGCAAGGAAGTAGTCAGCGGGCGCGCCCACGCCGGCGCGTTCGCGAAGCGTGGCCCAGAGCGACACGCCGAAGATCAGGGCGAAGTAGCCGCCGATGACGGCCCAGTCCAGGCCCCCGAGGACGCTCACCGGCCGCCAGGCCAGGCTTCGGCGCGCCGGAGGGGAGCGGCGAACCCCACCGGGAGGGAGGAGAGGCGAGGGGCCATTGTCGTGTCGGCGGCTCGGGACATGGTGCAAAGGTGCCCATCGTTCGGAGCAACAGCAATAAACCCAACGAGCGCGTCCTCTTAAGAGGGCCGTCGGCCCCTCCTATCCGGATTCATGTTTGATATCGCGAACATACCGCGTGCGCTCCAGAGCGTGACCTTCGTGATCCCGATCCGCTACTTCGTCACCGTCACACGCGGGATTTTCTTGAAAGGGGTCGGGGCCGAGGTCCTCTGGCCGCAGGCGGCACTCATGATCGCGTCTGCCGCGATGGGACTCGCACTCGCGACAGGCGTCTTCCGAAAGGAGCTCCCCGCATGAGCGGAGCGGAGGGCGAGCGTCCTTCGCATCCGACGGATCGTGGAAAAGGAGGTCCGGCAGCTATTGCGGGATCCCAAGACGAAGGGGGTCATCTTCGTCTCGCCCGTCATACAGCTTCTTCTCGTCGGCTACGCCGTCAACATGGACATTCGAAATGTGGCACTCGCGCTCGCCGATCACGACCGGACGCGGGCCCCGCGCGAGTTGGTGGATGCATTCACCGCCTCCGGGTACTTCCGGATCGAGGAGATCCCCGGCCGGGCAGGAGGGCTCGGTGCCGCGCTGGATCGGGGACGAGCGGCCGCTGCGCTCGAGATCCCGGGCGATTTCTCAAGGGACCTCCACGCCGGCCGTGGGGCGGTGGTGCAGTCTCTCGTCGACGGGACGAATTCCAGCACGGCGACGGTGGCACAGGGCTACGCCGCCAAGATCGTACAGGAGGTCGGCCTCCGCCGCGCGGCGGAGTCGGCCGCGGGCGCACCGCTCGCGGGCCCGGCATCGATCTCCGAGCGAGCGCCTGGTTCAACCCATCGCTCGAGTCGCGCGTCTACGATGTGCCTGCCGTAGTCGGGATGGTCGTGCTCCTGATAAGCCTGCTCCTCACCGCAATGGCCGTGGTAAGGGAACGCGAAGTGGGAACCCTCGGACAGCTCTTCGTCTCGCCCCTCTCTCCGGTCGAGCTGACCCCTTGGAAAAAGATGCTTCCCGCTGCCGGGATCGCTATGGTACAGCTTGCATTCGTCATGGCCGTCGCGCTCTTCTGGTTCGATGCCCCGCTCCGGGGATCCGTTCCGGCACTCGTCCTCGCCGCAGACCTCTTCATCCTTGCGGGTCTCTCGGGCGGGGCCCTCATCTCCACGATATTGCGAACCCAGCAGGAGGCCTTTCCTCGCGATATTCCTCTCCGTACTACCGGCGATCATACTTTCCGGGCTCCTCTACCCGATCGATACGATGCTGGCGCTATTCCGGCAGCTGACGCTCGTGAACCCCCTCCGACACTTCCTCGAGATCGTCCGCAGCATCTTCCTCAAGGGCGATGGCCTCTCTGAACTCGCAGTCCCGTTCACGGTGCTCGATGGAGTGGACGCCCTTGCCCTAACGTTTCGGCGTCTGTCCGCGTCAACCGGATAGGCAGAGATCGACGCCCTCCCGGATCCGACGGACCAATAGGCATGGAGTGCTCCGTGAATCACCCCCTCCGACGACCCGTGGTCCTCCTCCTCGCCGCCCTGATCGTACCGCAACTCCTCGCGGCGCAGGAACGCCGTCCGGGCACGCCACTCGCCGCCCTGCTGCAAAACCCCGTCGCCGCTCTGCTTCAGCGTGCGGACAGCCTCGGACTCGGCCTCTCGGGGGATCAGACGGTGCGCCTCGAGGAGTTCCGCACCGATCTCGACGAGGCGACGAGTTCCGCCCGGGCGAGGCTGGAAGCCGTCGGTCCGCAAGGCGGGCGCCGCCGCGGCGGGTTCCGACAGCTCCGGCCCCAACTTGAAAGGGTCCGAGCTGAGCACGCGGCTGCACTCGAATTGGTGCGGGCGGAGGTCCTGTCAGAGGAACAGTGGGAGATCGCGACAGCCTTCCTCGAATCGCAGGGGCCTCCGGGAAGAGGGGGCGCGGTTCGACCGGGGCGGAGGTAGTCCGTCCACGCCCCTGCACCACTACCTTTACCGGAGAGCCTTCTCTCCACCATACGGCGAACCCATGAAACGAATGAGCATCGGGATCGCGGGACTACTCGTCGCGGGCTCGACCGGGGCGTGGTGGCTCACAACCCGCGGCGCCTCAGACGACGTTGCGTACCGGTTCGTCGAGATCACTCGGGGGGACCTCGAGTCGACGGTGACGGCGACGGGCGCCGTTCAGGCCACGGAAACGGTCGAGGTCGGCACGCAGGTCTCGGGCCAGGTCGCCGAGATCTACGTAGACTTCAACGACAACGTCTCAGCCGGCGACCTGATCGCCCAGATCGATCCGACGATTCTCGAGCAGGAGGTTCAGTCGGCCGAGGTGAATCTGGCTAGGAACCAGGCGGAGTTGGATCAGACACGACGCGAGCTTGAGCGAACGATCGAACTCCACGCAACGCAGGTCGTCACGGACAGCGAACTCGACCTGGCGCGCTACCAGTTCGCCCTCGCTGACGCAGCTTTCCGCTCGGCCGAGATCAACCTCGAACGAGCACGACGGAACCTCGAGTACACTGAGATCCGTGCGCCGATCAACGGGATCGTGGTCTCAAGGGACGTAGAGGTCGGGCAGACGGTGGCCGCGAGTCTCTCCGCCCCCATTCTCTTCCTCCTTGCACAGGACCTGGCCGAGATGGAGATCCTCGCATCCGTGGATGAGAGCGACATCGGCCAGATCCACGAGGGCCAGCCGGTTCGCTTCACCGTGCAGGCCTACCCCGAGCGCGAATTCCAGGGGGTGGTACAGCAGGTGAGACTCCAATCGACCACGCAGGACAACGTCGTTACCTATAGCGTCGTAGTGAATGCGGAGAACTTGGATGGAGCGCTCCTCCCCGGAATGACGGCGACGCTCGATGTCGTGCTCGACCGGGAGGAGGATGTGCTCAGGGTCTCGAATACGGCGCTCCGCTTTCGCCCGACGCAAGCGATGCTCGAAGAGTTCGAAAGGGCACAGACCGCCGTGGAGGGGGCAGCGGGTGAGGATGAGAACCCCTTCCCACTCGAGCCAAGGGGCGGACGAGATGGGCGAACCGGTCCCGGCAACTTTCCCCCCGGTGGAGTGGATGGGGAGGCGATCCAGAGGTCCCGCGCCAACTTTCAGCGGGAAGGGGGCGCCTTCCGTGCCGGTGCGGTCGCGGCACGACCGGGAGGCGGTGGAGGCGTCGGAACCCTCTGGTACCTTGACGAGAGCGGGGCACTCAGATTCACGCGCGTCCGCACGGGGCTCACGGACGGGATACAGACCGCGATTCGGATGGCGCCCCCAGAGGGCCCGGAGGGCCTTCAGGTGATCGCCTCGGTTACAAGCGGCGAGGCACCGGAAGGTGGCCTGAACCCCTTCCAGCCCCAATCCGGAGGGGGATTCCGACGCTTCGGCGGGTTCTGATGGATCCGGATTCGCAGGATCGGCCGAAGCTGATCGAGGCGCGCCGCTTGGAGCGGGTGTTTCGGATGGGGAGCACCGAGGTTCGAGCTCTCCGGGGTGTGGACCTGACGATCGAGACGGGAGAGCTTGTCGCGATCATGGGCGCGTCCGGGTCCGGAAAATCCACTCTCATGAATATCCTGGGGTGTCTCGACCAGCCCACCGGGGGAAGCTACCGGCTCGAGGGGACGCAGGTGGAGACGCTGGCCAAGGACGAGCTCGCCGATATCCGGAACCGCAAGATCGGCTTCGTCTTTCAGGGCTTCAACCTTCTTCCCCGTACGAGTGCACTCGAGAACGTGGAGCTGCCCCTCCTCTACGATCGGAGCGGACGCCGGATCGACACCCGGCGCCTCGCAGCCGAGGCGCTGGACCGGGTGGGGCTGGCAGACCGGATGGATCACGATCCTTCCGAACTCTCCGGGGGGCAGCAGCAGAGGGTCGCCATTGCGAGGGCCCTCGTCACGAAGCCCTCTCTCGTCCTAGCCGACGAACCCACCGGGAACCTGGACTCCGTGACCTCGCTCGAGATCATGGCTCTTTTTCAGGAGCTTCACGCCGAGGGTGTCACATTCCTGATCGTAACCCACGAATCGGAGATCTCCCGGTACGCCGAGCGGATCGTGGAACTTCGTGACGGTCGCGTCACTCGAGATATCCCGGTCGACGACCGTTACGAGGCCCCGAAGGACACGTCGGCCTCCCGCAGCGCTGAACCGGCGGGTGTGGCATGAAGACGAGTAACCTCATCAAAGTCGCCGGCGTGAGCATCCTCAAGAACAAGATGCGTACGCTCCTCACCATGCTCGGAATCATCATCGGTGTGGGCGCCGTCATAGTAATGGTAGCGATCGGGGCGGGCGCTCAAGGTCAGATCGAGCGCCAGATTCAGAGCCTCGGGACGAACATGCTCGTGATCACCCCCGAGTCCACCTCCCAGGGGGGCGTCAGCATGGGCGCACAGAGCCGTCCCCGCCTGACCACGGAGGACGCGGAGGTGCTCGCGAGCCAGGGGTTCCTCCTGGCCTACGTGTCGCCGGTCATCAACAGCTTTACCCAGGCGATCGGGGGCACAGGTAACTGGCGGACATCGCTCCTCGGCGTCGGCGTCGACTACCCAGAGATCCGCGATTGGAACGTAGCAGACGGTGCGTTCTTCGATGAGGCAGGCATCCGCGCCATGCGCCGGGAAGTGGTCATCGGAAGCACCGTAGCCGAGAACCTCTTCCCGAATGGGGGCGCAGTTGGTCAGCGGCTCCGGCTTCGCGACGTGCCGGTCACCGTCATCGGGGTGCTCGAGACGAAGGGGCAAACAGCCGGCGGGAATGACATGGATGACACGATCCTGGCACCGTATACGACGGTCCAAACGAGGATGTCAGGACGCCAGTTCATCGGCCAGATCCTCGCGAGCACCCTATCACCGGACGAGCTTGCCCTCGCGGAAGAAGAGATTCGCCAGATCCTCCGCGATGCGCACGGCCTAGCGCCAAACGAGCCCGACGACTTCACCGTGCGAAATCAGGGTGAATTGGCAGATGCGGCCCAGAGCATGACACAGATCATGACCCTCCTCCTCGCGGCGATCGCCAGCATTTCGCTCCTGGTCGGCGGTATCGGCATCATGAACATTATGCTTGTCTCTGTGACCGAGAGGACGCGGGAGATCGGCCTCCGGCTCGCAGTCGGTGCCAGGAGCTCGGACGTGATGACCCAGTTCCTGGTGGAGAGTGTGGTGATGAGTTTTGCGGGTGGAGCACTTGGTGTCCTCGCAGGCGTCGCCGGTGGCCAGACGATCGCGATCTTCACCGGGTGGAGCACGACGGTCTCCCCCGCAACGATCGGACTCGCCCTCGGCTTTGCTGCGAGCGTCGGGATCTTCTTTGGCTTCTATCCGGCACGCCGTGCCGCCAGGATGGACCCCATCGACGCGCTGCGGTACGAGTGACTCGACGCGGCAGCACCCTCGCCTTGCGTCAACGCGGAGGCGTCTCCTCTCCTCCGCCCGTCCTCCCCGGCCCGCCAGACAGCACGAGGCGCCATCTCTGTCAGAGTCTACGCGGAGCTCCTTGACGCCGTCGTGGGTAGCCGCCCCAAAGACTGTCAGAGGGCGTGACGCCGCGTCGCACTCATGACGCAGCGGGGCCAGGCGCTCGTCCACGCGATGGGTAACCGCTGGTACCTCTATACACCCAGCCGCAGCCCACTGTCCGTGGATGGTTTCCCCGGCGATGACCGGAGCCACAATGTACCCGTGCGCCGAGCATCACTGGCCCACGCGTCCCAGCCCTCGCTCGGACAAGACGTCTGCGGGACTCCCCGCAAGCACAAGGAGGCGCTCCCGTCGCCCTCCCTGACGCCAAGCGGTCTACGCTGCACGCAAACTGAACGGCCGACTCACGACCGTCGGTTGGGTGGACGTAAAGTGACCGTATCTCTATGATAATCACCCCCTGACCATTGCACGCCTCGAGCCAGCAAGTGGTCCGCTCCACCGCCGGCGGGGTGGGGCAGAGTGCTCGGGCACGGCCGAACACGCTAGAGTGCTAGCACCTAACACGGTTGAGCTAGATGAGACTCACAAGGTTTCGGGTGCGTGAATTCAAATCCGTTTACGACTCGAATGACATTCCGGTTGGCGATGTCACCTGCCTGGTCGGGAAGAACGAATCGGGCAAGACAACGCTCTTGCAAGCCCTGTATAGCGTCAATCCAGTTAACGAGTCTGATGGCGCATACGATGTTACGGATGACTATCCCCGTTCCGCAGTCACTGAGTACCAGCGTGCAGTGGAGTCAGGGGAACGCGAACCTGCCCTCATCATTGAGACCACATTCCGCTTGGAAGAAGAGCTGGACGCAATTCAAGCGGATTTTGGAGTCGGTGTCCTGGCAGAGGCCAATCTTACCCTTTCAAAAGGATACGACAACCACCGCCATTTCGAACTCATTGCCGACGAGAGCATCGCCGGCAGGACACTGCTGGCGAAGGCCGGTCTCGATTCTGACACCGAACTCTCAAATGATTGGTGGTCCACTCTTGCGGAGCTCTCATCCTTGCTGACTCAGCGTGTCGCTGACATCGAGGAGACAAGCTACCAGCAGCAGAGTGCCGTTAGTGCCACAGGTGTTGGGTCCGAGACGACAAGAGCCGATCAAGACGCCCCGGCCCCCGAGATGCTCGACTCGATAAAATCCGTCTGCGCAACGATAGATGAGATTACGGAAGAGGGTCTGGATGCTCACTTGTATCGACACTATATCGAAGGCCACTTGCCCAAATTTCTCTACTTCGATGAGTACTACCAGATGCGTGGCTGTGAGAATATCGAGTCATTGCAGGGGAGACTCGCCGAAAGTACACCTCACCTCTCTGACTATCCTCTGCTTGGCTTGATCGACCTAGCCGGCATTAAGAACCTCGACGACCTACTGAATCCCTCGCGAACCCGTGACCTCGTCAACAGGCTCGAAGGAGCGGGGAACCATCTCACACAAGAGATTGTGGACTACTGGTCGCAAAACCGTAATGTGCAGTTGAAGTTCGATGTGCGCCCCGCTTTGCCTGGAGATCCCGAGGGCATGCGCCGTGGTACAAACCTCTGGGCGAGCGTATTCGACACACGGCACTCCGTAACGACTGATCTAGGGCGCCGATCCCGGGGCTTCGTCTGGTTTTTTTCTTTCCTGGCTTGGTATTCCAGGCTCCGATCCAGCAATCAGGATCTCATTCTCCTACTCGACGAACCCGGGCTCCACCTTCACGCAAAAGGGCAACAGGACCTGCTCCGTTACTTCGACAAAGCATTTCCTCCCAACCACCAGCTCGTCTATACGACCCACCTGCCCTCTATGGTCGATGCGGGCCGCCTCGACCGTGTCCGGATCGTGCAGGACAGGAGCGCGGACGCATCCACCATGCTCTCCTCCGAGCCCTCCGGGACGCAAGTCGTGGAGGACTTGCTGGACGCTACGAAAGACAGCCTTTCGCCGGTGCGGGCGGCGCTTGCATACGAGCTACACAGAGATCTGTTTACGGGAAGCAATCACCTGGTCGTCGAGGGAGTGGCAGAGTTGATGTACCTGCAGACGATCTCTGGAGTGTTGGACCGCCTCGGGCGGAGCGGTCTAAGGCCGGAATGGAACATTACTCCAATTGGCGGCACCAGCAAGCTTGCGACGTTCATCACCCTCCTCGGTCAAGGTCGCAGCCGGCGACTCGCGGCACTGATGCACTTCCGGGGACTTCACATCCCAATGATCGATAACCTATTCGAGAAGGAACTTCTCGAGAAGAACCATGTGCTGACGTTCTCCCAGTTCACAAACAAAGCTGAGTCGGATATTGAAGACATGTTCGACTCTGCCTTTCTATTGGGTCTCGTCAACTCCGAATATCACGAAGAGCTTGCTACCCCCATTGACCTGACGGGCCTAGACGGATTGCCGATAGGTGTATTGGATCATGTAGACGCCCATGTGACCGCCCATCCGCTGACGTCTGGGAGCATATTCGATCGCTACCGGTCCGCCCGTTATTTCGTAGAGAATATCGCGGAACTAACTACCGAGATTTCCGAGGGCACTCTTGGGCGGTTTGCCGCTGCATTCCATACGCTGAACCAGTTGCTCGACGACTCACCCCCCGGGAACACAGGTCCTGCGGGGGTGCAAGGCGTCCAACGTCCCGTGCTTGACGCCTGACCGGCCGATGCCCTCGGACAACGTCGGGGGCTAGGCCCGCCTAGTGGCGAAGCGACCTCTGGGGAACACTGCTCGGAAGGTGCCCACCCAAACCCACTGAACTCCGGGCCCATGGCGTGCAAGCTGGGTCTGGCAATCACGCGCAGGCCGCCGGATCGCAGCGGAACGCGAGCTTCTTGCGATGCTCGACTGGGTCGCACTGTCAGTTCGGTCCCGCCGTAAGCCCGATTCTCGTACGGACACGGATTACGCCGTTGGCACCATTCGGGTGCAAGAACGCACCCGCCGCCCCTCGCAACACCTCAACCGCTTCCACGTCCTCCGCAGGTATCTGACTCAGGGCATCGTAGATCCCGGCGGCCGATACCCGAACCCCGTCGACGAAGAGGACCGGCTCGACATTGTCACCAAAAGTGCCACGTCCACGGAAAATCACGGCTTGATCCGTATCACCCGGCATGGGGAGGGCTCCGAAGGCACCCGGCACCTGCCTCGCCAGTATGTCCACGGCGCTGAGCGGAACCTTGATGGTACCCGTACTCTCGGGCGGTTCCCGGACCAGGAGTTCCGATACCACTGCATCAATTGCAGGAAGGAAGAACTGAACGTGAGTTACCGCCGCTGCATGGAGCTCAATCTCCTGGACCATGCTCACTCGATCTGCCGCCACGACGCGGATGGAGACACGGCCAAGTGGCGGGTCTCCGAAAACGAACGCTCCGTACTCGTCCGTGACCGTCGTGATATCCGTGCCGACGATCGAGACTGTAGCGGATTCGATTGGTTCCATGGTCAAGTCGTCGAGGACCACCCCTCCCAATGCGGCCCCAAGGTCCTGCGCGTACAAGCCACTACCGGCAGGAAGAAGCGCAGCTAACGAAAGTCCGAGCACTAACGACCAGCGGGAGCCATGACTTCCGAAGTGCTGCAAGGATTCCATTTGCACAGAAGCGATGGGGGTGAATCCAGCGTGAAAAAACGACACCCGGGCGGCGTGGTCTCACTTCCATTACCACGCCGTCCGGGTGTCGAGTTCCCTTTGGTGCGTTTTCCAGCCTTCCCTGGACTAGCCCCGGGACTAGAAGCTCCAGTTCGTATCCTGACTGGGCGCCTGATCGGGATCGCAGCCCGTGGCCCGGTCGTTCAGGGTGATGCTGGGGTTCAACGTGTACTCGTCATTCGGCATGACCAAACGGACGCCGCCGTCCAAGTCGTATCCCTGGGCCGGAGTCTTCCCAGTAGTACGAGGGAACCAGAGGATGTCGGTGTTCAGGATCTTCGTGGCCCAGTAACGCCCTCCTTCCGCGAAGAAGCTCCTTCGCCTCTCCTCGATGATCATGTGCTTGACTTGCTGGGCGTTACCCGGATCCGCGTAGGTGACCAGAGGAAGATCATAGTGCCTACGGATGTCGTTCACCCGGTCGATCGCGCTCTGACCTCCTTCGATCTCGGCCAGAATGAGCCACATCTCTTCCCAATCCACCAAGGGGATATCGTCGTCCTCCGCGGAGTACCGGGCCGGCACTTCCCTGGGCGCAGGGCCCTGGATCGTCTTCTTGAAGTGCTGGACCCGGACATCTGGGACAGCTCCGTTGTTGAGCGGGGTCGGATCGTCCCCGACATCCCGGAACTCCTCCGCCCACCTGACGGGGTAGCCGTCGTCATCGACGGCCCGGCCGTCCGGCATGATGCCCAGGAAGAGGTATCCGGTGAAGGGAATCGGGTCCGGCCACGGCAGCCCGGTGACGGGGTTTGTACGATCCCGCACACCCGTGCCCTCGTTCCACCAGTTGTTCACGCCGAGCATGCCTCCCCAGCCGGTCTGGGTGCCCGACTCGTATATCTTGTTCCTTCGCTCCGGGCCCACGTCTCGAACGATCCACGCGGTGAACCCCATGGGGATCTGCGCCGCATCTGCGGCGGCACCACCGAGGTCGCCACTGTGCCAGCGGATTCGCGCGCGGAGAGCGGTGGCCATCGTCCTGGCACTGCTCGAAGCCCCGTGGTCGACCGCGTAATCGCCGATGTTCCCAATGTGCCCCAGGCTCGTGTTGATCCAATCCTCGGCGAGGCCCATCACCGCGGAAGGTGACATCAGCGGGCTGTTGTCGAACGTCATCTCGCAGTAGAACGTGCCGAAATGCTCCAGAGCGATCCCCGCGTAGAGCGCGGTGGTCGCCATGAGCTGCTCCCTGCTTCCCGGGACCTCCTGGTCCGTCCAATTCTCCAGGCGCTCGTAGGTCCCCCAGGCCATGGACCGCGCGATCTGGAACTGGTCGTAGTAGTTGCCGTTCGACGAATCGCCATCTGCGTCACACCTGCCCCCGGAATCGGGTAGCGAATTGTGCACCGCGTGCCCGCCGCCCCGGCCCGCAACTGACTCCAGTACGTCTTCGGCACCCAGGGTCCTGACCCAACCGAATGCGGAGTACCCGCACTCGATATTCGCAATTACAGAAGATACCTGGACGGACGCTCCCGTCGGGTCAGTAAGTACGTCGTCCGTCAGCGCGGACGGCAGCTCCACCTCAAGGAGATCGTTACATGCGGTCACGGCACCAACTGTCAGGGCGCAGGCGAGGACCATGGCTCCCTTACCCCTTCGGCCCCGGCTCCTTAGTCCCACTTTCATATTACGCATATTACCTCTCGTCCTCATCTCTGCCGGTTCGTATTAAACAAGCTCGTATTCGTTCATCGATCGAGGTCAGAACGAGACGCGCAGGGTCATACTGATGTTTGCCGTCGGCGGCATCTCGCGGAAGTTTCCGCCACCCGTGAAGCTCTCTGCAGTCCCGAGTTCCGGATCGCCGACCGCTCCCCCGTAGACCTCGCGCTGGGCAATCCAGAGATCAAGGGCGTTTCGGGCCGACAACGCGATGCTCGCCCGGTCGGCGCCGGAGCGCTGGACGAGAGCTTCTGGCAGGGTGTAACGGAGTCCGATCTCTCTCATCCTCCAGAAGTCGCCATCGAAATACTCCTTCTTGGAATCATCCTGGAAGTTCCCTCGGTCTGCGGCGACCCAGATCGGGTCATTCTCGAGCTGGGAGTTCCTCGTGTTGTTGTAGATGTGGCCCCATTCGAGAACGTTGTCCTGGCCGAGCCTGCCGTAGTGACCCTCTGCCAATGCGAAGATCTGGAGGGCGTTATTGAAGAGGCTCACAGTCGGAGCGACACCGAACTTGTGGGTATAGAATCCACGCCCGAACAGGAGTCTCTGGGCGCCAGTGATCTGCCCGCAGGGCACGACGGCCCCACCCAAGAACTGAGCTGCGCCGGGCTCGCCGACGCCGGCGTCACACATGACGTTCGCGACATCCCCGGTCGCATCGAACTCGGCAGACAGGACCTTATACCGGCCCGTGTGCGCGGGGAAGGGCCAGCCTTCCCTGATGGTCGTGGTCTGGGGTGTCTCGCCCAAGTCCACGACCTCGTTGTCCGTATGGTCTGCGTTCAGGGCCAGATCGAACGCCCAGGAGTCTCCCTCCGCGATCCTCGCGGACAAGAGTGCTTCCCAGCCCCAGTTGTCGATCCTACCTACGTTTTTCTGCACCGCACCCGGGAATCCCAGATTCGGCGCGATCGACTGTTCGAGGAGGGCGTCCTCGTTCTTCTGCCTGTAATAGGTGAATTCACCCGAGATCCGGTCGTCCAGGAGTGCGACGTCGAACCCTAGTTCGAGCTCGGTACTCACCTCCGGACCGATCTCGGGGTTACCCGGACTCACCGGCGTAAGACCCGTACTCCCACCAACACCCGGAATCACCCCCCAGACGTTCGTCTTGGCGAACACGTCCGGCTGACGACCGGCCTGCCCCCAAGCACCTCGAAAGCGCAGAGAACTGATCTGATCGATGTTGAAGAAATCCTCTTCCGAGGCCACCCACGCGGCCGATACCTTCGGGTACACCAGTGCCTCGAAGTCGGCGCCGAACGCCGAATTATCGTCAAAGCGGACAGCGCCTGTCACGAAGAGCCGCCCGTTCCAGGCCACCTGCTCCTGTACGTACAGGCCCAGCGAACGATTCTCGATGAACTCGTAGTCGATGCTGGCCTGCGCGATAGCAGTCTGGTTGACCGTACTCGCCAGCGGTGACGCGAACGCGCGGCCAATGTTTTCGAGCTCCTCATACCGCTTCAGGTAGAACTGACCTCCGACAGAGGTCTGGAAGTTCCAAGAGTCCGTGAGGTCGTAGTCAACCGTGGCCGCGTAGTCCAGCGTCAGGTTCGTACTGACGGGCTGTGCCACCTGCACCTGCCCACCGGTGGACTCGGAGTAGACGACGCTGCGCTCTGTCTCGACGGGGTAGAACACCTCGTTAATGTCCCATCCCTTGTCGATCCCAAGCACAAGGCGCTGGCTCAGCCACTCGCCGAAGACGTGGTTCAGCGTCAAACCACCCGTGAAGCGGCTGTAGTCTCTGGTCGTATTGACATTGGACACGTCGTCAGGAAGGTGCTCCTGGAAGCCACCCAGACGGGGGCAGGCGTCGGGGTTGATGCGGAGCAGGCAGTAACCGTTCGACCACCGCATGTCCTGCCAGGGCCCACCCTGGTTCAGAACCGGCAGTCCAAATCTTGTGTTACCATCCACATATCCCAACGAAAGATCGGCTGTCCAACTCTCTGACGGGACGACGCTCAGGTTCATTCTGACGCGGCCCGTCTGATCGGAGTTATACCACTCAATCCCCTCTTCCCGGTCGAAGTTGGCCGAGACGAAATACCGGATTGTGGGGGTCCCGCCCCGGATGTCCATGTTGTAGGACTGGACATGACCGTACTGGTAGAGCTGCGAGGTCGGCCAGTCGAAATAGGGCTCGCCGTCGGGACCCAGGACCTCGCCGCTGATGTATTTGTTGGCCTCTTCGTACATGTTGTATCGGAAGAGGTCTGTTTCCGAACACGGCGGACTGAAGCTGGTACGGCACGCGTACTGGTCACCCAATCTCCCCGCCGGGTCCGGCATATAGTTGAACCCCTGACGGATCGAAGCGCTGATCTGCGCATCTCCCTCAGCGCCCTGCTTGGTGATGATCTGGATCACCCCAGCGGAGGCCTCCGTTCCGTAGAGCGTCGCCGCGGCAGGCCCCTTGATGATCTCGATGCTCTCGATGTCGTCGGGATTCAAGTCATCGAGAACGTTCGACGTCCCCCTCTGCTCACCCAACGTCTGGTTGCCACCGCCGTCCCCTACCGCAGGACCTGCCGTGGATGAGTTGTTGACGCGAACGCCGTCAATGTAAATGAGGGGATTGGTCGCGAGCTGAAAGCTCCCGATGCCTCGTACTCGGATCGGCGACCCGGATCCTACGTTCCCCGTCCTCCGAGTGAACTGTAGACCGGGGGTCCGCCCCGAAAGCAGCTCCTGCATGTTGGCCGGGGGCGCCACTTCTACGATATCCGCCACGTCCAGCGAGGTTACGGAGTTCCCGAGCGCACGACGCTGGGTGCCGCCCGGCGTCCCCGTGACGATGACCTCGTCCAGCTGGAGCGCCGCCTCAGTCACGGACAGGTTGAGCACCGTGGTCTCACCGGCGCCAACGGTAACCATCTGGCTGGCCTCACGGAACCCGAGGCGCTGGACCGTCACCGTCTGCGTGCCGGCGGGAACGTTCTGGAGGCTGTACGTCCCGTTCTGCTGACTCAAGACGCCCAGGTCAAGATCCACGATAAAGACTTGTGCGGAGGGTACCGGATTCCCACTGCCTGAATCAGTAACCCTTCCGGTAATGGTACCGGTTTGGGCCGTAAGCTGCGGCGCGGTCAGCAATAGTGCCGAGAGTGCCGCACCGAACACTGCCCGCGAACAGTTCAGTCGAGACATCGTTTTCCTTCGTGCTGGAGGTTATACGCTCGTCACTCAGCACCCGACGTCTGCAGTGCAGGCACGCCGAGCAACTGACGAGGCTCCCGACATTGAGGGTACTCCTCAAATCCGGCGGGGAAAGTACAGGATTCCGCCGCGGCGCGTCAAGCCTTCATGCCTGCCTTTCGCTACGGGTAACTCGCCCCGAATCGGTCATTTCCCTCTCCTCATCCGCCGACAGCTGACACATCTACGGGGGGGTACCGCCGCTGTGCTGGCGAGGAAGTCCCGACAGCCTGCTGATCGGCCGGGCAAGCGACTTCAGACGCGGGCTCGGCCGACGGGTGAGCGATACTTCCGATCCGCGAGCTGTGGGCAACATCTCCGCCCTCCTGCCCCCTTGGGTCTCGGGAATACACTGGAACACCCGCGGAGCGAAACGCGCGCTCCCGAGACACCCCGCCGACACTCCGTGATCGCGCGGCCCGCGGGAAATGTAGGGAGCGTACGCCCGCCGCACGCGTATCCGAACCCCGGGACCGAGTGGCGGACTCTCTCAAATCGCCGGACCGGCGAGAGTCCCGGGAAGGCCAGTGCACTACCCGGTGTGAGGAGAGGCCACGGCGGCAGCTGGCCGCAGCTAGGAACCGGGGAAGCTTCGAGTAGTAGAGGGTAGGCCGGAGGAGGCAGGGTTGGGCAAGTTGCGGATGATCCGTCGGGGCGAGCGGCAGGTACACCCTAGTGGCACACGGTACGCCGGCAGCACAGGGGCGCCTAGCACGGGCCAGAGTGCCGAGTCTGGGGTCCGCGCGGGCGGATGAGGTCGCACTCAGACACGAGCCGACGAGGTCGCACGGGGGGTAGTGACCGGGTGACGGCTCCAGCAAGGCGGGAGGGTAGGTGAAGCACATACTCTGACAGCAGCGCACGGAGGGTGGTACGATGAGTCAGGAAAGCGGCATCGGTGGACTGGACCTTCAGACGACGATCCTGTGGCTGGTTGTCGTCTGCGCCCTCCTCGTGTTCCTCTTCGTGTTGGGATTCCTCATCCCGGCATTCTGGCGCTTGATCCAGAGCCAGCGACGCACGCCGGAGGAACTCGCGCGGAGGGAGCGCGTCCAGAGGACACGGGCGGCTCTCATCCGCGCGGCGGACGACATCATGGACCAGCTCGAGGGCGAGACTCAGTATTACCGCGTTGCCACCCTCGCCGAGACCCTCACGCGCGTGGGAAACGCGATCCGCTACATCGACGTTCACATGTAACGGAGCCCGTCGGTCCATCCTCGAAACGTCTAGAGCCGCGGCGCCAACCACCGTCGCGCAGAAAAGAAGGGGGCGGCCTCCCGCCCAGTGCCAATTGAACGCTCTCATCGGAGTCACACCCGCGTCTGAAATCGAGATGGCCTGCGATACGATGCCCGCGTCCAGGATCGCCCCGTCGCCCGCAGCTCGAGCTGTAACTCCGGACGTGTGCGCTCGGACGATTGAGCGTCACGCCGGACGCTGCCCGTCGCCCCCGAATCCGCTCCCTCCCGCGAGAAGGCCGGAGGGGAGCGTGGACTCGGTCACGCGTCCCTCCGCCGACGAGCGGCGCGCCGACTTGTCCAAGGGCGGGCCCCCCTCCGATAGCGCGGCACCCCCACGTCAAGTCAGCCGCAACGGATCGAATGCACCCGTCCCCTGCTCGACCCTTGTCCGGAGTGGCTACAAGCCCAAGCTCAGCCCCAGATTTACGACCGGATACACGCGGGCGAACCCAACGAGCTCGTTTACTTCCTCGATCTCTGCCTCGAGTTGGGACTGGAATGCGGGTACGCTGGCGACGGGGCCTGTCGCCCGCAGCGTGACCTCCGGCATCCCTTGATAGGCCACACCGAGATCGATGGAGAGGCCGAGCCTGCTCCCGGGGGCATGCCCCCACCCGATCCCCGCGTACGGTCCCGACTCGGACGTGCCCAGTTCCCCGATCAGGGAGCCGACCTCCGCCGGATCATACTCCTGCATTCCGATTTCCACACGCCCCTTGGGCGTGGCCTCGAGCTCCAGTGGCTCCGTGAGGTAGACCAGCCCACCGCTGATGCGAAAGCTCCCACCGCCCGGATGCCAATCCAGGACGGCCGTAAGGCTGGGGGAGGGGAGGTCGACGTCATACCTCACATCGGAGAGACCGACCTCGATTTCAAGGGGCTGATAGTCGAACCCGCCACGGAGCCTCAGCGGGGTTGCGAGTACCGGTACCGACAGCTGTCCCCCAAGACCGAGCGTTCCTGCGTGCACGGATGCAACGAACCCAAGGCCTTGGCCGCTCGCCGGACGGGGGCCGAAAGCCACGATGGTTCCCCCCATCACCAGGTAGAGCAGGACACGCACAAGCCATCTCCCTCCCATGAATAGCCGGAGGCGCGCCCCGGCACGTCCCTCCTCAGATTCGCACCTCATGGCAGCGCAGCAAGCACCTCCCTACCGTCTGATGCAAGCCGGGGGTCGCGACCAGGTCGAGGCCGCCGCTTCACGCCACGCACATAACGCCGATCCGAATCGGATGCTCCGCGACCAGCGCGGGTGGATACCACAACGAAGGCCGGGCGACGCAAAGCGCCGCCCGGCCCCGGCCCACCCCCATCACGCGATGCGTTCTGGGAAGTGCTCGCTTCCCCGCGACTACCTCATCCGCCGCCACCGGCCATGTTCCGAAGCTCTTCGAGCGCCTCGCGCTCGGCGACGAGGCGCTCGAACCCGTCCTGATCCAGGTGCGTGATCGCAATCCAGTCGTGCGACATCTCGTCCGTCGTACGGCTGCCCCGGCCCACGTAAATCGTCGGATCCGGGTTACTCCGGTTGTTCTCCGTGTTGTCATACCAGTGCGTGAGCACCATTACCGACCCGGCCGGAACGAGCGGAGCCGCATGATCCTCGTACACATGGCTCAGGTGCCAGTATGCCGTCCAGTTGCTCACCATCGAGACGAGATCGCGCTCGCCCGTCGTCGGATGGAAGATCTCGAGAGAGCCCGCCGCGAGCCGGAAGTGTCCGTGCGGCTGCCAGCTGTCGATCCTCACCGGATGGTCGAAGGAGTGGAACCCCTGCGTCATCGCCGTCCCGTACGGAGCCAGATCGATGTCCCCCTCGCCCGGGTAGTTCTGGAGGTCCTGCTCGTAGTCGTACGCGTAGTCCTCGGGGTAGAGCCAGAGGCCGACTTCCACCTGATCGCCGGGGACCGCCTCGCCCATCGGGTAGTAGTGGATGTCCCACGTCACGACCGAGTTCGTGGGCGCCTTCCGGCACGCTCCCTCGGGGATGATCTCGCCGAGCTTCCCGAGCGCGTACTCCGAGAGACGTGCGAAGTTCTCGTACTCGTCCGTCTCCTCGTTCCAGACCTGGAAGCGGGAGTTCGCGTGATGCGTCGAGGGGCGGCCCCCAACCGAGGGCTTCGTCTCGATCGCCATGATGCACTGCTCTTCCGTGATCCCCGTATCGACCATCGGACGCCACCACGAGTCGCCGCCCGTCGCCGGGATGTCATACGGATCCGACTTGATCACCATGTCAGGCTGCCCGAATCGCTCGGCCATCCGCCACTCGGCGGCGTCCGGCCAGACGACCGGAGGCGGCATGTCGTTCAGGTCGCCGGAGGGCGCACCCGCATCGACCCACGCCACGATCGTCGCGATCTCCTCGGCCGAAAGCCGTGCATCCGACTTGAGCTCCTGGATCCCTACGTTCGTGTCGTAGTGGTAAGGAGGCATCTCCTGGGTGACGACCTTCTCCTTGATGATCGGCGCCCACGGCCGGGTCTCTTCGTAGCCCATGAAGGACATCGGGCCGATCGCGCCGGGCTGATGGCAGACCTGGCAATTCTCCTGGAGAATCACCGCAATGTCCGGGGCGAAGACGGGCGTGTCGTTCATCTCCTGGGCCGCCGTCGGGGCAGAGATCCCGAGGGCGAGAGCGAGGGCGAGGGCCAACGCAGATAGGGTGTCCCGCATTGCTGTTCCTCCTTGGCGTGCCGAGCACGCGGAATATGATCCCGAAGAAGCGCCGCCGATCTGCCCCACGGGCGTTACACAAGGGCGCCGCGACCATCACGCTAGTATGGATCCCGAACCGCCACAAAGTCAAGAAAGCATAGCGTTCGCCCGAGAGGAGGGGGAAACCTCGCTCGTCCGGCGCGCCAGCCCCGCCCCAGGAACCGCTACTGGTTGTCCGCCTCGATCTCGTCGATCCGGTAGCGCTCTCCCGCCCATGCGCCCGTCACCCGGACCCGCTGGCCCGCCAGTGCGGTGAGTTCTGACTCAAACGCCTCCGCGTTCGTAAAGGAGACCGGAATCCCCCGGAGGATGAGCGCGAAGTCCTCCACCGACTCCATCCGATTCCGAACCCACCCCCCCGGATCCGCGTCTCCCTCCGGGGGCGAGAGATGGACGCGATGTCCGAGCATGCCCATCCGCGTCGCCACGTACTCGGCGGGAATGTCTCCGGCATACATCGTTCCCTCTTGCCGGCGCCCGGAAACCGCCAGCGTATCTGCTGGGCTCGCCATCGTCCCCGTGAGCCGGTCGTCCTCAAGCGTGAGGGTGTAGCGGTACGCCCCGAACTGCACGGTGATCGTGTTCTCCTCGTAACGGAAATCCTGAACGTCCAGGAAGGTGTTTCGCGGAGACGTCATCTGGGCGCGGTACCCGTCCCCGCTCCCTTCGATTCGAAGGAGCACGTTTCGAACGCCCCCGGTCGCTCTCTCGGCTAGGTTTCGAGTCTCCAGATTCCACGTGCCCGTCGGATCCAGAGCCTGTGCCGACGCGGAACCCGGGGAGCAGGCGACCCCGAGCCCCATACTCAGGATCGCCATCCCCAGAGAGAGCCTCGACTCGACCCTCATCGGACTACCGGGACTCCGAGCCGGAGCCCAGATGTGCCGGAGTAATCGGCTCTGCCAGCTCGACCTGATAGTCGAACCACCCCTCCATCATCTCATCCCTCGAATCCGATCCCCAGAGCACCTGGACGCTGGGGTCCGGGTTCCACGGGTTATCGGGCGAGTTGTCGAAGTGCGCGATCACCTCGAGCCGCGTTCCCTTCGGGACCGGAACTGGCTCGGCGAACTCGTACGAGATTTGCCAGTTCATGTCGTAATTCGGAACAGAAAGAAGCGTCTCGCTTCTCCCGTCCGGGTAGTGGGCCCGGTACAGCATGTCCTTCCCCCGATAGTGCATATGGGGCTTGAAGAGGGTAATCGCGGCGTCCGTCTCGAAGATGAACTCCCCCCGGCTCAGGTAGTTGGGTTCGTAGGGTGGGATCTGCAGGTCCCCGTCGGCCACCACCGAGGAATGGAGTTCGTGCGTGATCTCATCGCGCACCAGCCACACCGCCACGCTGGAGGTATCCACGACCGCCACGTTGCTCGGGTGGTAATGAAGCCCGAAGCGGAGCGTCGAGCCCTCCTCAATCAGCTTGCCCGAGCCCGGTGGGAAACGGTCCCACTGTTTGCCCGGAACGGTGCTCGCGAGTCGGCCGGTCGATGCATACTGGCCGTCCGGCCCGATGGTCGAGACAACGTTGTGATGAACGACGTTGAAGTTTCCGCGAACCTCAGCCGCCTGCACCCAGATGTCCTCCTCGAGGCGCGTGGGCACCATGATCTCCGGGTTGACGTCCGGGCCTCCCGGGGGCACGAGGAATCCGTCCTCCATCCGGAAGATGTAGTCCGGTGGGCCCAGCTCGCCCGTGAGGAGGAAGCCGTCTGTGGCCTGGGCAAACTCGGGCGGGGTGAATTCGCCTTGGCCACTCGGAGCCCCCGCATCGACCCAGTCGACAATCGCCTGGACCTGCTCATCGCTGAGGCGCCGGTCGTTTCCGAATCCCCCGTACTGCGGATCCGCATGCCACGGCGGCATGATCCGCTCCTCGACCATCAGCCGGATGGACGAGGCCCACGGACGGACATCCTCATACGTGAGGAGGTTCATCGGAGCGATCTGGCCCGGGCGGTGACAGTTCATGCACTTCTCCGCCATGATCGGTCCGACATCGACGACCCATGTGGGCGAACTTCCCGCCCCAGTTACCTGTCCCGCGGCGGGCCCCGCGAGAATGCCACTTAACAGCAACGGTAGTGCAATCAAACATGCCGGTCTCATGAATCCTCCAGGCGAGTCTAACGCGGCCAAACGAGTGATCTCGGTGCCCAGATTACAACATTACAACGGTTACAACATTACAACGGCGCGCCACGCTAGGCCACAATTGGGGGCCGCCCACCCCCGCTGCGGAAGCGTGTTCGCTCGACCAGGTCCGACGCGCTAAGAAACCTTGCACGCCTCGCCGCTCACCCTGCCTCGGGTGCACCGCGATAGTGTGGACGCTCCCCTACCCCCGGCGCCAGAGTCTGCCGGGTCAGAAGAACGCACACGGGGTGCGTTCAGGACACGAGAGGGGAGGATCCATGGACAAGGTGGTCAGCATCATAGGCATCGACATCTCGAAGAGCTGTCTTCATCTGCACGGAGCGACGGCGTGCCTGAACCACACGCGCTCGGACGCGGGGCTCTCCCCTCCCCGGGGAAGCACGGAGGGGCGAGAAGATGTGCCTCGGGGACTTGATTGTTCGGCATCGGCGTGGCCCCTCACGCAGCCGTAGCTTGGGCGGGATCTTGGAGGAGGGCCGACGGATCGTCCGCGTGAGCGCTTGCTCGGCATCGAATGCCGGCGGGGCGAAGGCAGCCCGATTCGGAGAGCGACGGCAACGCGAATCACTATCACTTGCGGGGACCGGCGCCACGGCCTTCCTTCTAAGCAGGGGCACACACGGGAGAGTGAGGCAGACCGAATCGTGACCGACGCCAACAACGCATCGTCCCCGTGGAGCGGACCGAAGAGGACGGGACTCCCCCTTGCGGTTCGGGGCTTTCTCGCACTCGCCGCACTCCTTACCGTCGCGATCACCGCGACCTCGGCGACGATGCTCTACAACTCTGCGATCGCGCTCCGTGACGAGGCCGAGGCCGCTGCGGTGAATCTCGCCGAACTTCTCGCGGCGAGTTTTGCGGACATTGGCGAGATCTCGCTCGCGAACATCGCTCGAACGCTCGATGCCACCCTCGACGATCAGATGATCGCGCAGGCGCGGATCGCCGCCCACCTCGTCGCCGCGGCAGAGGCTGCCGGGCAAGACCCGGGCCGCATCGTCGAGACGCTGGACGCGATCATCGGGCGCACGGTGCTCGATGAGTTCTGGATCACCGACAGCTCGGGGTTCGCATACCTCACGAACGTGCGTGACGAGAATGGCGAGCTCGTCCCCTTCCGCTTCGAGCCAGATCCGGCCGTGCAACCGCAGGCATCCAAGTTCTACGTCCTCCTTGAATCGGATCTCGACGACGAGGGCTTTATCACGCAGCCGGCGCAAGTCCGGGAGATCGATCAGGAGGTCTACAAGTACGTGGGGGTCGGCGGCGTCGACCAGGCGCGCATCGTGCAGATCGGCAATGCACTCGTCTTCGGGGAGCAGGAGATCCTGACGAACACCTACGCCACGGAGCGGGCGGACGTCTCGGCGGTCGTCGAAGGGATCATCGGGCAGCATATGCTCGTCCAGGCCACGATGGTCAGCCACTTCGTGGCGGCGGCCGAGGAGGCCGGCTGGGGAGCGGAGGAGATCGACAGCCGACTCGAACGGATCGCTGGCGTGACCGTCATCGGGGAGGTGCGAGTCCTCGACTCGGACGGCGCAGTGGCCTACTCGAACCTGCCGGGCATGGGACGGGCCGAGATCCCTCATGCAGAGGAGACGCTGCCCCTCCTCCTGGACTCCGAAGAGAGCGTCGAGCTCGCAACACAGCCGCGAGCCTCGGACGGGGAGATCTACAAGTACGTGGCGGTGGCGGGCGCCGGCTCGCCCCGGGTTGTCCAAGTCGGGATTCCGATCGAGGGGAGCTCAGGGAACCTCCTATATACCGTGTATCAGCGCGAGGCGGATCTCCTCGTCCGTTCCCGCAATCTGGAGGCACTCTGGATAATCAACCTCGACCGTGATCTCGCTGCGTCCGCGCCGCGTGCCGGGCAGTCGGGCACGGCATCGGTGGGCGCAGCCGACATCTTCGCGGATCGCGCGCAGTCGGTCGTGGAATCGGCGCTCGACCGGGGCGAGGTGGTGAGCGAGGCGAGCCTCGCCATGCTGGCGCCATCCGAGCGCGGGATCTGGGTTGCCTCGCCGGTCATCAATGCGGGGGGGATCGCGATCGGAGCGATCGCTCTCGCCGTCAGCCTGGACGATATCGCAGGCACGGTGATGACCGAGGCCTGGAACACGACGCTGATCGTCCTGGTCCTGTTCGGCTTGACGGCGGCCGCGGCGCTCTGGGGCACACGGTGGTTGACGCGGCCGATCGAGGCGATCGCCACGGCGGCCCGGCAGGTCGAGATGGGCCGGAAGCCCGACGCGCAGTTGATCGACCCCGTGGTCAAGCGGACCGACGAGCTCGGGAGCCTGGCACGAGTCTTCGACGCAATGACCGTGCAGGTCTTTGACCGGGAAGAGCAACTCGAGACGATGGTCTCGGCGCGGACCGCGGAGCTCGAGGAGAGCAACCAGAACCTTCGCCACGCCCATCGGGCGATGGAGCAGGACCTAGAGATGGCCCGCGTGGTCCAAGCCGCCCTCGTCCGGGAGGGAAACGTGGCTGTGTCCGGCTTCACGGCCTACGCGCGGATGACCCCAGCCCAGCAGGTGGGCGGGGACTTCGTCGACGTATTCAAGCCCTCCGAGCACGAACTCTTCTTCTGCGTCTGCGATGTCTCAGGCAAGGGGGTGGCGGCAGCGCTCTTCATGGCCGCCTCGCAGGGCGCGATCAACGCGGCCGTGACCAAGAAGCAAAATATCGACATCGGGGCGATTGCCAACGAAGCGAACCGCCAACTCTGCAGTGAGAACCCCATGGGGCTCTTCGTCACCGGGGTGCTGGCCGTCCTCGACTTGGACCAGGGCGTGATGGAATACGTCTGTGCCGGGCACGATCCTCCCTTCTTGGTCGATGCCGGTGGCTCCCGGCGAACGCTCCCGATCACGCAAGGGATTCCGATGGGAGTGATCGATGAATTCGAGTATGGGAGCCACCGGGAAGGACTGCGTCCCGGTGACTCGCTCTTCATGTATACGGACGGACTCACGGACGCGGTGAACCTGAGCGACGAGCTCTTTGGGAAGGAGCGGCTCGAGTCCACGCTGGATGGCGCATCGACGTGCTCGCCCGAGGAGATCGTGGGCCACGTGTGGAGCGAGATCGGCATTTATTCGGCGGGTGCGCCCGCGGCCGACGACATGACGTGTCTCGTGCTCCGCCGCTCCATGTGACGCGGCCCAGCCGAAACGAGATGCACGGGCTCGGGTCTCCTCATCTCGGCCCGGGCGCGGCCCCTTGCAAACCAGCGGGAGGGGTAGCCGTTTCATCACGACCACGGCTGCCCACGGGTTCGGCCGGGACACCTCCGTCACGGGCTCGTTGAGGGCCGGAACCGCTTGACGGCGGAGTACGAACTCACGAAGGGGTAGCCAGCTTCCGTGAACGCTCCCACCGCCCTATTGGTCCGAGGCGGCACTCTGGATGCGCGGCGCCGGAGCGAGGCGGTGAAGGGCCGGGCCCTCCATACGGACAACGGGCTCCGCCGGTGTGGGCCGGTCGCTCTCCACCACTGAGACCCGGACTTCCAGAGCCGACTCCCCTCCGCCGAAGACCGTCCCTCGGGTGGGCGCCGCATCGATGTAGTCTCGCCCAACGGCCACGGGGATGTGCCAGAGGTCGACGGGCGTGTCGTTCGTCGGATCGAGCCCGACCCACCCCAGCCCCGGCAGGAGGGGCACTCGGCCCAGGCATGGCTCACAGAGGCCTCGGCCACCTCCACGCTCGCCCGGTCGCCATGGATATACCCCGAGACGTAGCGGCTCGGAATCCCCCACGACCGGGCGATGGCAAGCATTACGTGGGTGTAGTCCTGACAGACGCCCCGGCGCGTCTCAAGCACGTGCTCGAGCGACGAATCCACCGCCGTACTCCCGGGCTCGTACGTGAAGGTCGAGCGGAGCGTGGAGGCGGCGTGCCGCAGGGAGGACAGCGGATCGCGCCCCCGGGTGACCCCGTTCGCCCTCGTAAAGGAGTCAAGAGCCGGGCAGGGGAAGGCGAGGCGGCTCGGACTCAAGTAGTCCCAGTAGCGCACGGGGTCTGCCACTGCGGCGAGCGCGTCCCAACTCGCGGTTCCGGCCTGCCTCGAGGAGTCCCGGGTATCCACAACCTCTACCTGCGCGGCAGAGCGCACGAGCGTGTGCCGATGTTCGCGGTGGATGTTCACGAGGTGGCAGACGTTGCCGAAGGCGTCCGAGTATACGATCGGCGCCGCAGGGGGGTCGACATGAAGCGAGAAATCGAGGAGCCGCCGGGTCGCGTCCGTGCGCGGTCTCAGCCGAAGCGCCAGGAGGCTCCCCCGTGCCGCCTCACCGTAGCGGAACTCCGAGACGTGCTCGACATCGAATCGGCGAACCCCGGGCGCACTCATGTTCGAGGGATATCCTCTATCTCGTAGGCGAAGTACGCTGCCCGGATATCGTCGTGGAGGAGACGGCACGAGCCCCGGACCTGCTGAAGCATCGCGCGCGTTGTGGCTTGGTCCTCAAGATCCAGATTCGGCCAATCGTAGTCGATGATCGCCCCTGTCCGCCCCGCCCGGCGCCCCGCCTCCACGGCGAGCGGCCGGCCCGTCGAGACCGCCTCGAGGGCCTGGATGATCATCTCGAGACCGAAGCGGATCGAACGGGGGAGGTGCGGGTCGGTCACAAGGAAGTTCACCACGATCGACGGCCGGACCTGGAGCGAGAAGAGGCGGCCGTAAGCACCGCCGGCCCCGCAGACTCGAAGGAGGGAGAGCCAGTCCGACTCGGAGAAGTGCTCGCGGGAAGGAAAGACGTCCAACTGAGCGTCGATGAGCCCGGCGAGAAGCTGGGTCCGCTCGACGTAGCGGCCGAGTCTCAAGAAGTACCAGCTCTCGTCCCGGTACATCGCGCTACCCGCGACGCCCCAGAAGGTCCGCACCGCATTCTCGGCGGCTAGGACGAAGTCGCCGGGCCGGTCATTCCAGACATCCTCGATCCCCACGTCCCGTATCCCGAGGAAGGCGAGGTTCAGGCACCCCCACAGCTCCTTGTCGAGGGTGTTTCGCACCTGCCGGGCGTTCTCGCGCGCATTCGCGAGGCAGCCCCGGATCGCGTCGGGGTTATCTGCCTCGAAGGTCAGGTCGGCGACGAGGGTATAGGCGTCGGCCAACATGAAGTGGTCGTCACCGAGGTTGGACCCGAGGCCTCCGCCGAGGGGGGGGCGCCCAAGCGCAGCGTACAGGCGCCGCCAGTATAGCTCGATCTCCTCGACAGATCGGTCCTCGAGGGCTTCCAGCTGGTCCGCGAGGAGGCGGCACCCGTGCTGAGCTCGCTCCAAGTAGCGGCCGATCCAACAGAGGCCCTGCGCGCTCCGTGACAGCATACGTCAGGCAGAGAGGACCCAAAGGTCCTTCCCGCCACCCCCTTGGCTCGAATTCACGACGAGTGAACCGGGCGTGAGCGCGACGCGGCAGAAGGCCCCGGGAACGATACGCGTCTCGCGGCCGTGAAGGACGAAGGGCCGGAGATCGACGTGACGTGGCGCGGCGGCGCCATCCGAGAGACACGGCGCGCAGGACAGGTCGAGGGTGGGCTGGGCGATGAAATTCGCCGGATTCTGCCGGATCTCCTCGGCGTACACCGCTCGCTCGTTCGGTGTTGCGTGCGGCCCGACGAGCATCCCGTAGCCACCCGATTCCCCTACCATCTTGACGACCAGACGATCGAGGTTGTCTAGGGTGTATCGAGCCCTTCCGGCTCGCGGCAGAGGTGGGTTTCGACGTTGGCGAGGAGCGGCTCCTCACTCAGGAAGTAGCGGATGATTTCCGGAACGTACGCATAGACGCTTTTGTCGTCCGCCACCCCGGTCCCGGGTGCATTCGCGATCGTAACGTTGCCGAGCTGATAGGCGTGGAAGAGCCCCGGCGTGCCCAGGTGCGAATCGGGCCGAAAGGTCAGCGGATCGATGAAGTCATCGTTGATCCGGCGATAGATCACGTCGACGCGCCTGAGCCCCTCCGTCGTACGCATGTAGACGACGCCGTTGTGTACCAAGAGGTCGCTCCCCTCTACGAGTTCCACCCCCATCTCCTGCGCGAGGAACATGTGCTCGTAGAAGGCCGAGTTGTAGACGCCGGGCGTCATGAGGACGATCGTGGGATCGGAGACCCCAGGGGGTGCCAGCTCGGCGAGCGTCTGGCGAAGAAGGGCACCGTAGTGCTCGATACTCCGCACGTGGTGGCGCCGGTAGAGGTCGCGGAGACTCGTCTTCACAGCCTGCCGGTTCGCCAGCATGTAGGAGACCCCGGACGGGACGCGGAGGTTGTCCTCCAGGACCATGAAGCCGTCGTGGGTCCGCACGATGTCGGTCCCGCAGATCGCAACGTACGTGCCGAAGGGTGCCTGCACGGCGCGCATCTCGGTGCGGTACTGGGGGCAGCCCCGAACGAGGTCTACGGGGACGACGCCATCCGCGAGGATTCGCCCCTCACCGTAGATGTCTGCGAGAAAGCGGTTTAGTGCCCGGAGACGCTGCGTGAGTCCGCGCTCGAGAAAATCCCACTCGCACGCGCTAACGAGCCTCGGAATAATGTCGATCGGGATGATCCGCTCCTGCGCGCGCTCCTCCCCGTAGACGGAGAAGGTGATCCCTTCGTGCAGGAACGACCGCTCCGCCCGCTCTTGCATCTGCAGGATGACCTCCCCCGGCATCTCCCTCAGCGCACCCCAGAGTTCCCGGCAGTGCTCGTGAGGATTGGCCCCCTGGTCGAACATCTCGTCGTAGAATGCGGGGTCCTGGGCGTAGCTGGAGAAGAGCCCATCGGGCCCGGATGAAGGCGGCCTGCCCACGTTCTGGCCTGCGCCTGACATCCCCTCTCCCGTCACCTCGTTCGAGTCGAATCACGCGAACGGTGGGGAGCGGACTCCCCCACCGTGGGAGCCATGATCATATCGTCCGGCGCCCAGGGCAATTCTCCCCCGCCCCCTCCGCTCCGGTCGACCCGCGGGTTCCCTAGCGCGGCCTGGGCCGGTCGGTGGGCGGGATGCCGCCCCGGGGGGCTCCGGCGTCCGGATGCATCCCCGTGGCGTACAGGCCACGAGCTGGAACTTCGCACTCCACCCCAACCGGTCCCGCGCGCCGGGTCAGGCATTCGGGCCACGCCCTCCGGCTCGAGGAGGACGCCAGCGACCTATACCTTGTTTGCGGCGGCTGCGGCCGCCGACAAGAAAACGGCGCACGGCCGCGGACACGGTACACGGCTACGCCTCTCCGGAGGAGACAACTCCTTCCTCCCCCCTCCCGCTGAGGCGCCCGAACAGGCCGTGCTCCGGTTCGACGCAACGGTGGGCTCAGCCGCCTCCCGCCACCAGATGGGTTCCCTCATGCAACGCTCGGCGCTACAGACGGATCCCACCAGCGCCCCGATCTCCGCATCGCTTCGCCGCCCCACTTCCGCGTACACGCCCGTCTGGCTCGAGGCGAATTCGCCGAAGGGGGTGATCCGAAGCCTCCCCTCCCGGTGCAGGTGCCAGTGGACCGGGGCGGCCGGGTACAGATCCCCGTAGACCTCCCAGAGCTCGCCGTCGGCGAGGCCGGCGATACGCCATCCCCGGACGAGATCCGGGGCGCTCCGAAGCGGCCGGTACGCGCCGTCCGGGGCGAAACGGGCGAGCTCAAGTACGCGGGAGGGATCCTCAATCGTCTCGAGTTCAGTGGAGGGAAGGTCCCGGTCCCTCGCGTGGCGGAGCTCGTAACCTCCCTCCCCGGACCACCTCACGACCGTCTGGAGGAAGCTCCGAGGGCTCCCCTTCCCCGCACGGATCCAGGAGAGAAAGGCCTCTCTCGCTTCGGCCGGAGCGTCGGCAGGCTCCTCCCGGGATGCACACCGGGAAGGCGGGCCGGCGGGCCCGCCCACACGCCCCGGCAGAGTCCGTTCTCCTCCCACCTCCGCCATCTTCCGCGTGACCAGTTCCTCCACCACCTTCGCCAACGCACTGTGGGTCCCAACCGGCTCTGTGACCCGGACGAGGCGACCCTTCTCGTCCCGGTGCATGCCCGGGGAGGCGAGCGTCCGGGGAAGCGTTGTTCCGACATGCCACCCTCGGGACACGAAGAACGGGACGATGACGAGTTCGCTCCCGGCACCGTCGTGCGCGAGAGGCTCCGCCTGAAGAAGCCGCTCGAGCCTCGGCTCCTGGTCGAGGAAGGCCGCCCGGACCCGGCGGAACTCACGCCGGGAAGCGAGAGCCGCGACGACGGAGCGCGTCGTGTCCCCGGAGGACGGGCTCGACTCCGTGCCGTGACCAACAATGATTAGATCAATCCGGTTCGGGGAGACAGAGGCGGCCTCGAGCGCCCGATCCCTCGCGATCTCGGCCATCCGGGGATCCGTACCGACGGGCCGGCAGTAGTGGACCCTCCGGCCCTCTCGAATCGTCGTCGGTTGCGTAAGGCCGAGCTCACGCGGCACGACGTGACGCGTGAAATACCCCTCGCTCATGAAGACAGGTACGACGAACACTTCCCGTCGCTCGACGAGATCGAAGGCGTGGGCGAGCGCCGGCTCTTCCTTCCAGAAGGCGACCCGGACCTCCGGGAAGGACCCGGCCTCGCGAAAGCCACGCCTCAGCCGGTGGAGCGGCTCGGAGGAATCCGGACTCAGCTGCGAACCGTGCCCCACCAGGAGCACGGCCGCCCCCGGCGGCGGCGCACGCATCCCGTCAGGGCATCGGGACGTCGAACTGCTGGTAGTTCTTCTCGATGTACGACGTCCACTCCGCGGGCACATCGGTGTCCGGGAAGATCGCTTGCACGGGACACTCCGGCTCGCACGCACCGCAGTCGATGCACTCTTCCGGATGGATATAGAATTGATCGTCCGCCTCGTAGATGCAGTCGACCGGACATACGTCGACGCAGCTTGCATCCTTCGTCGCGATGCATGGCTCAGCGATGATATAGGTCATGGATCCCTCTTATGAGCAGCTAGGAGTCTGCGCCGCAGAAGCACAGCTGACTGAGCCGAATGGTCATGGAGCCGTCCGCGGCGAGGCGGATCCGGGTGATTGGGAGGTTGAGGACTTGTGTCTGCGACGGATCGGGAGAGCGGAATGGATGCGTTGGGGGGGCAAGAGAGCTACGAGAGCCCTCGCGCCGGCAGATGCGGGGGTGAACCCTCGTGCAGTCATGCCGCCTGAAGGGTGTGCAGCCGCTTCACATTGAGTGCCAGGCACACGAGGGTCCACTCCGGCCCGGACCTTCTCGAGGCCCCGGAAGCTGAATCGTCGAAAGCCCATCACCTCCTTGATCCAGCCGATGGGCGCTTCGGCCTGCCACTTTCGCCGTGCGTAGCGTCTTCGACCATCTTCGCTCGCCAGCTTCTCGGCCATGCGGGCTTTCGCCGGATATTCCTCCTTGTCAACCGTGGGGGCGGCCTTGCCCTCCCGGGCCAGCGCCACATACCCATCGATGTCTCGCTCTTCCAGTTCCTCGAGATCCCGCTCGTTGCAATAGCCCGTGTCCGCCAGCACCTGCGCCGGCGTCTCGCCGTACGCTTGCGCCACCGCGTCGACCATGGGCACCAGCTGGCCCTGGTCGCTCGCGTTGTCCGTCACCTCGGCCCCGACCACCAGCTGGTTCTCCCCCTCCACGACCGCCTGTGCGTTGTAGCACTGCTGGAACCCCTCCGAACTCGTCTTCATGATCCGGCTCTCAGGGTCCGTGAAGTTGCTCTGCGCCGCCTCGTCCGGCTCTCCGTACTCCCGCGCTTGTAGGGCCTGCCGCCCTTCGGGTTGCGCGTCTGCCCCGGCTTGCGGCCCCGTGCGTCGTCCGCCGCTCTCTGCTCGGCTTCCAGGCGCGCCTTCGCCTCCCGGATCGCCGCCAGCCGGTCCTCGCGCCGCCTGAGCTCCTCCGGCACCTCGTCTCCGCAAGCTTCCTCCCCGTAGCGCTCGTCTTCCGCTTCGTCCACCGCCTCGGCTTTCTCCAGCAACCCCTTGATCTCCCCTCTCAGCCCCCGGATCTCCGCCTCCAGCCCAGCCTCCTCCTTGACCATCCGGCCGTAGCTCATCGCCTTGCGCTTGCTCGCCTTCGCCCGAACCTTCGTCCCGTCCACCGACACCCTGCCAAGCCCCGCCAGCCCCAAGGCCCGCGCGAGCATCACCACCTCCACGAACACCGCCCGGAAATCCCCGAGATGGCGCCTGCGGAACTCGCACAGCGTCCGGTGCTTCGGGAAGTTCCCCGCCGCCAGCATCCGAAACGCAACATCCTCCTCCAGCTTCCTCGCCATCTTGCGCGACGAGAAGGTGCCCGTCGCATACCCATAGATCAGCACCTTCACCATCGTCCGCGGGTCGTACGGCGAGTTGCGCCGCCCGTCCCCCCGGTACCCCGCCCGTAGAACGCACCCAGATCCACCGCGTCCGCCAGGTCGCTCACATGGTGCGCCAAATGACCCTCCGGCACCCACTCCCGAAGATCCGGAGGCAGCAGCAACATCTGCTCCGGATCGTACGGTCGAAACGTCGTTCCCATTCACCCCCCTCCGTGTGCCGCAAACCTCCCCAATGCCCTGCCACCAAAGATAGCCGCAGGGTTCTGCGGCGCAGACTCCTAGACCGCACGTTGTTCTCCTTACACCGACTCGATCCGGACCTCCCGCGGCGCATCCTCCCGCTCGGGATCGAAGCTCCAAGCCCGAACGCGGCCCGGCTCCCCCGAAACCCCCGTTCCCACGATGGCCCAGACCATACCCGGCCAGAGCGCCATAAAGGTCCGATCCACCCGGGAGGGTACAGGATCGCCAGCCGGATGGGAATGGTAGAATCCCACCACTTCTTCCCGCGAGCCCTGGGCGACCCGCTCCTCCTCGATCAGACGCCTCGGGTCAATCTCGAATCGCGTCTCCCTCCTCCCCTCGGGCGCCGCATTCCTGCAGGCTACTGTCCGAGCGACAAAGGACCGGGCCGCCTCCCTCCGCCCGACGAGTAGCCCGCACGCCTCCTCGGCTCCGGCCCTGCGCGCCTCGGCGACTAGGGCGCCGGAGAGACGCGCCGGAAGATGGAGCTCCGGCGGCGCCCCGGGCCACCACGTGCCCCCCGCTCCGTCCCGGCCGCCGGACACCCTGACTACCCGACCATCCTCCTGCGGCTCATCCCAATGAGGAAGCGCCGCCCGCGATCGAGGGGACGATCGAGACCTCGTCGCCCGCGCTCACCGGGGTATCAAGGTTCTCCTCGAAGCGGATGTCGGCACCATTCACGAAGACGTTGAGGAACTCCCGGACATCACCGTCGTCGCCCATAATGCGGGCGATCAGACTGGGGTTCTCACGCCCGAGGTGATCGAAGAGCTCCCGAACCGTAGCACCCTCTGCCTCGAGCTCGGCTCGGCCGTTCGTGAGCTTCCGCAAGGCACTGGGGACGCGAACCGTCACATTCATACCACCTCCTCCTCGTCGACTGCACGCCGTCTGATCTCACTTACTCCCACGGGGGCGGGAAGCCTCCTCCGCACGCCTGATCCCTATCCTCGAAAATCGCTACACGGAACGGGCGAGCCGCTCCACCTCGGAGAGCTTGGGCTCGACGGACTCCCCGAGCTCGAAGGTGGACCGCGCCGCCTCGGCCGTCTTGAGTCCGTTCCCCGTCACGCATATCACGGTCGGTCCGCCCCGGGCGAGCCTCCCCTCCGCGGCCAGCTTCGCCGCCGCCGCCACCGCGACCCCTCCCGCCGTCTCCGTGAACACGCCCTCAAGCGTCGCAAGGAGGCGGATCCCCTCGACGATCTCGTCGTCGGACGCCGCGGCTCCCCACCCCCCGGTCTCCCGCATGGTCGCCACCGCGAAGATCCCGTCCGCTGGATTGCCGATCGCGAGCGAGCGCGCAATCGTTTTCGGCTCCCGGATTGGCGTGATCCGCCTCTCACCGCTCAGCACCGCGGAGACGATCGGATCGCACCCCGCAGCTTGGGCACCGAAGCACCTGGGCTCGGCGACCGTGGGGACGAGGCCCACCTCCGTCAGCTCCGCAAAGGACTTCCGGAGTTTCGTAATCAGCGACCCTCCCGCCATCGGAGCCACGACATTGGCCGGGAGGGACCAGCCGAGCTGCTCGGCGATCTCGAAGCCCATCGTCTTCGAGCCCTCGCTGTAGTAGGCGCGAAGGTTGACGTTCACGATCCCCCAGGAGAAGCGGTCCGCCACCTCAGCGCAGAGCCGATTCACATCATCGTATACCCCCTTAATCCGGACGAGACGGACCCCGTGGACCCCGGTGGCGATGATTTTCCCCGGCTCAAGATCCTCCGGGATGAAGATCCAGGCGCTGAGCCCGGCTGTCGCCGCCTGGGCCGCGACGGAGTTGGCGAGATTGCCCGTGGAGGCGCACCCCACGACGTCGATCCCGAACTCCTTGGCACGCTGGAGTGCGACGGCGACCACACGGTCCTTGAAGGACTGTGTGGGATGGTTCGAGGAGTCCGCCTTGATCCAGAGATCCTCGATCCCGAGCGCATCCCCGAGCCTCGGCGCGGGGAGCAGGGGGGTCCAACCCACCCCGAGCCCCCGGGTCGGCTCATCGGTTGTCGGAAGGAGTTCACGGTAGCGCCAGACGTCGGTCGGGCGCCGCTCGATCTCCTCCCGGGTGAGCACTCCCCGGAGCGCACCCAGCTCATACTCGACCTCGAGCGGCCCGAAGCACTCCTCGCACACGTGATACGGCCCCGCCTCGGTGACGGACCCGCACATCTTACACTTGAGCACCTCGAGGGCTCCTGGGGTCGCTGCCTGCGTCGCGGATTCCTCCATTCTCCCCCTCGCCTCCGGTCCGGCCCCATTGCATCCGGGTGGAGCGCGCGCGCCAACCGATCTCTCCGCCGGGGCCTCGGCCCCGCCTGCGTCACATCAAGAAAAGAAAAAAGCCCTAACCTCCCTCGGGAAGGCCGGGCTCACTCGGGTTCGTCGACCAATCTCGCTACCGCAGGTGTCCTCCGAACACGACGCTCCCAGACCCGGCTTCCCGCATGCGGGAAGCCGTCATCATGGAGCGGCCCATGTATCCAGTCAGGGCGTCGACCTTTCGCATCGAAGATTTCTCTCTAGCGGGAAGCGAGCGCCCGAAACGGTATGCACCCGTCCCCACAGCGTCAAGCCCCCGGCGGCGGGACGCGGCGACCGGCGAGGCCCTCACGATGGAGAAAACGCCCCTGCCCCGGTCCCGCCTGCCCTTCCCTCCTCGTCGGATCTTTCCGTCCTCTGGCCGAGGATGCAGATTCCGCGCCGTCCCCGTGTGACTCGGGGAACGGGCGAGGCCGCGCGCCGCGTCCCGCCCGCCCACCGGAGCGGGGATACGCCAGAACCGGTCGGGCTTTCCCCTCCCCCTGTGACCCAAGGAGTCAGCTGCAATGTCGGACGTTTCTCGGAGAATCGGGTTCATTGGACTCGGGATCATGGGCCGCGGGATGGCCGCAAACCTCCTCGAGGCCGGGCTCCCGGTACGGGTATGGAACCGCACCGCATCCCGCATGGGACCCCTCGTCGAGGCCGGTGCCGCGACCGGGGAGGATCCCGCAGACGTGGCCTCGAAGTCCGACATCGTCATCACGTGCGTGAGCGACACCCCGGACGTGGAGGAGGTGATCCTCGGGGAGCGCGGGGTGAGCTTCGGGGCGAGACCGGGGTCCCTGGTAGTGGATATGAGCACGATCAGCCCGAGCGCCACGCGAGAAGTCGCGAAGCGGCTGGGAGAGAGGGGTGTCGAGATGCTCGACGCCCCCATCAGCGGGGGGAGCGAGGGTGCGGCCAACGGAACGCTCAGCATCATGGTCGGCGGGGAGGTGGATCAGGTGGAACGGGCGATGCCCGCCTTCCGGGCGATGGGGAAGACAATCACGCACGTCGGCCCCATCGGCGCCGGACAAACGGTCAAGCTCGTGAATCAGATTGTCGTGGTAGTGAACATGCTCGCGGTCGGAGAGGGGCTCCTCTTCGCCGAGGCGGCGGGCGTGGACCTTGCGAAGACGCTCGATGCGATCACCGGGGGCGCGGCGGGGAGCTGGATGCTCCAGAACCGGGGCCCTCAGGTGATCGAGCGGGACTGGCGCCCCGGTTTCATGATCGACCTGCAGCAAAAGGACCTGCGCCTCGCACTCGAGGCCGCGGACGAGATGGGCGTGCCCCTCCTCGGGACGAGCACCGTCTTCCAACTCTACCGCACACTGCAGCGGGCGGGCCTCGGGAGGGAGGGAAACCACGCCTTGGCGAAGGCGCTCGAGAGGCTCGCGGGCTTTGGAATCGCCCGCTAGCGGGTGCTCCTCTCCCGTAAGGTGACCATGACCCGCATCTCCGCTCCGTCACGGAGGTAGGTCGCGACGACCTCGGTGCCAGGCTCGATCTGCTGAAGCGCATCGGTCAGCGCGTACAGGTCCTCGATCTCGTAGGCGCCAAGCCGGATCAGGATGTCTCCGGCCTGCATCCCCGCCTCCTCGGCGGGCGAGCCACCCGACACGCCGCTCAACCGCACGCCAAAGTCGGCGGGAGCGAAGTCCGGCACCGTTCCGAGATAGGCCCCATACCCGGTCGGCTGCTCCTCAGGAGGGGTCCCGGCACCGGCGATGTGGACGACCGGCTCCGTCCGGTCAGAAGCGGCCCGGATCACTCCCTCGACAAGCCTTGCCATCTGGCCAAGACCGCTCTGGTCGATGAGCTCCCAGTGGTCATCCGGCCGGTGATACTCCCCGTGTACATTCGTGAAGAAGTGGAGCACTGGGACGTCCCGCGCGTAAAACGAGGTGTGGTCGCTGGGGCCGTACCCACTCGGCGAACGGGCGAAGGGCACCCCGTACTCGACGCGGGCTCGATCGAGGATCTCGCCCCACTCCACGGCGGTCCCGGTCCCGTTCACGACCAAGGGGTCGTCCTCAAGCCGCCCCACCATGTCCAGGTTGAGCATCGCCACCGTCTGATCGAGCGGCACCGCGGGATTCTGAACGTAGTGGGCTGATCCGAGGAGGCCGAACTCTTCCCCCGAGAATGTGACGAAGACGACGGAGCGGGCCGGAGGATCCTCGGCGAGGGCTTCGGCCGCCGCGATCAGGACCCCGACCCCGGATGCGTTGTCGTCCGCCCCGTTGTGGATGTCGTCGTCCCCGTCCTCCGGTCCGGCGAGGGAGCCGAACACCTCCCCGCGTCCGAGATGGTCATGATGGGCCCCGAGAACGACCGCCTGCACGCGGAGGAGCGGGTCGCTCCCCTCGAGAACCCCGATCACATTGCTCCCGATTCCGAGGGGCACGTGGGCCGTAACCGAGCTCTGAAGCTCGATGGGCTGGAAGTAGCCGCCTCCTTCACCCCCGGGTTCGAGGCCGATCCGCGCGAACTCGCCGGCGATGTACTCCGCGGCGCACCGCTCACCGACGCTCCCGGAGAGGCGCCCCTCGAGGGCATCGTCAGCGAGGTAGCGGACGGCCGCCATCGGCTGCTCGAAACGCCCGACAATCCCCTCCGGAGACGGACACTCGAGGGGCACTGCGGGGAAGGCAAGCTCCTGGCCGGCGGCCGGCGGCGCCCAAGGGACCGCGATGAGAAGCGTGACGGCGCGACGTATCCTCATTCTCCAGACTCCGGCTCGTTCCACGTGGCGAGGAAGACGTTGATCTCGCCCGGACCCGGCGCGCCGCGGTCGGATGCAAAGGCGAGGAGGCTCCCGTCCGGGCTGAACATCGGGAAGCTGTTGAAGAACCCGTCCGTCGTGATCCTCTCCAGCCCCGTCCCGTCCACATTGATCAGATAGAGGTGAAACGCCCTTCCCGTGGGATCGTCCATGTTCGAGCTGAAGACGATCTGCTCCCCGTTCGGGTGGAAGAAGGGTGCGAAATTCGAGGCCCCGTTACTCGTGATCTGGCGCCGGTTCGAGCCATCCGCATCCATCACGAAGAGCTCCATCCTCCCGCCTCGAACCAAGTCCTGGCCGAGGAGCACCCGATAGTCGGCGAGCTCCTCCTCGGTCTCCGGGTGGAAGGCCCGGTAGGCGATCTTCGAACCGTCCACCGAGAAGAAGGCCCCGCCTTCGTAGCCGAGTTCATCGGTCAGCTGCCGGGGATCGGAGCCGTCCGCGTTCATCGTCCAGATCTCGAGGTCGCCGCTTCTCGTCGAAGTGAAGACGATCGTGCTCCCGTCCGAGGAGATCGTGGCCTCGGCATCGTAGCCGGGCGTAGTGGTCAACTGCCGGATTGCCCCCGTCGCGAGCTCCCTGGTGAAGACATCGTAGTCGAAGAGGCCCCATAGGTAGCCGCGGCTCCGGTCCGGGGCGGGCGGGCACTGCTCTCCAACGAGGTGGGTGGAGCTGAAGAGGATGAGCTCCTCCCCGGGGAAGTGGTAGCCGCACGTGGTCCGGCCCGTCCCGGTCGAGACAAGCTGGAGGTCGGAGCCGTCCAGGTTCATGGTGTACATCTGGTCGCACTCGCTAACCCCTGGCCAGGTGGATTGGAAGATCAGCCGGTCGCCCTCGGGCGAGAAGTAGGCCTCCGCATTCGTCCCCCCATGGGTCAGCCGGGTGAGGGCGGCAAAGCGCCCCTCGTCCGGGAGAGGAGACGCCTCGACGGCCCCCGTCCACTCTCCGGGGGGCGTCGGCCCCCGCCACACCTCGGAATCGGACTCGGGTGGAGCGCTCCCCACCGCCTCCCCCGGAGCCTCGGGGGCCGTGCACCCGGCCACACCGAATAGAAAGGCCGCGCCCGAGAGCGCCGAGGCCGTCCACCGAGCACCCGTCCTCCGCCTATGGACCGTTGTACCTCGAGTCATCTAGCACCCCTCCCCTCGTGATCCGCCCCCGGATGCGCTTCGCTTGGTACGGGAGCCGAAGCTACCGGCAACCTGAGGAAGTGGGTACCCCGAAGTGAGGTCGTGGTTTTCGCAGGCCTCGGGCCCGGAGCGGGTCTCGGACGCCGAGGCATCCCGCCACGCGCCATCTTGCCGGTCGGACCCTCGCGGCGCGACCTTTGGTACCCCTTGAAGAAGCTCGACGCCTATCGCTCCCAAGCGAATCAGGAGGATCCCAGATGGACGCACGGAACCGGACCGCTCAGCTCCTTTCGGTCGCACTTGCCACGGCGCTCTGCGCCGATCCGGCCGCGGCCCTGCAAGACAACCCCGCCCACACCCACATCGGCCACGTGGCCACGGCCTTCGCTCGCACCCCGGACGGATCGGGGCTCCTCGCCACCGCGTCGGTCGAGGCGGATGTCGCACTTCAGCACATCGACTTGGCGTGGCGCGACACGTCGAATCTCGACTGGATGCAGACGCACGCGGCCCATGTACTCCACGCGTTGGATCCGAGCCAGGTGGACGGGGGGCCCGGCTCCGGATTCGGACTCACTGCGGCCGCCGAGGGGATCGCCCAACACATCGAACTCGCAGCCGGCTCCGAGGGAGCCTCGGACGCCGTGGGTCGCCACGCCGCGCACGTAGCCGCGGCCGCCCGCGCCATCGCAGAGCGGGGACGCGAGATCGCGGAACTCTCCGCCCAAGTCGGTTCCGCGCCCGAGTACAGCGCGGCGGAGGGGCTCACCGGACGGATCCGGACGCTCGTAAACCAGCTCCGGGAGGGCGAGGATCTGAATGGCGACGGACAGATCGGATGGGGCGACGGGGAGGGCGGCCTCGCACACGTGGAGCAGCACCTGGGCTTCATTCTGGAAGCCGAGGGACTCTAGAAAGCTGCAGCAGAGCGACGAGGCCGATGGAGAAGCACCGCTCGTGGAGGATCGGGCTCATGCATCTCGGCGTATCGGTCCTCGCTGCCTGCAGCGCCGGGGACGCCCCCGGGGGGCCGGAGGCGCCGGGCAATGCCGGCGCGGGCGCCTCCGTTCGGTCAGCCGAGGCCTCCGGCGCGGAAGCGATCTTCGGGGACATCGTGAGCCTGACCGGGCTCCCCGCTACCCCCCGGCGGGGAGCCTCCTCCGAATTCTGGGCGCACTGGGGAGACGGACGCGCGGAGCTCTCCGGGTACCGGGTAACGCTGGATCGATACGGGGAATCCCGGAACGCCGAGCTCTCGCTCATCTACGTCACCGAGCCGCACGACCGCCGGACATGGGTCAAGGACGACGGAGCGGAGGCACCGAACCGGGTCGAAGTACTCAAGCTGATCCGAAGCATGCACTTCCTTGCCGGTGTCTACCCGTACTTCGTCATGGCGAGCACCTTCTCGCCCGTCGATGCGTGGACGGAGGAACGCTTCCATCCCGTTCGCCTGAACCTCGACGTACAGGAGTGGTGCGGGAGTGTGACCCATCGAGTCCTCCCCGGGGCCGGGCGGCTCCGCTCGCTCAGGCTCTCCTACTTCGAGGATGAGGGCGAGGCGCGGCGTGAACTCGAGCTTCCCGAAGGAACGCTCTACGAGGACGCCCTCCTCATCCAATTGAGGGAGTTGGACGGGCACTTTCACGGGGGGGCTGCGTGGGAGGGCTTTCTCGTGCGGGAGCTCTGGAGCCTCCGAACAGGCCACCTCCCCATCGAGCCTGTCCCCGCCCGCATCCTTCGGACGGACGATACCCGGGACGGCGCCCCAGTGACCCGCTTCCGCCTTGAGGCCGGGGAGTACTGGCGGACGTATGATGTCGAGAAGGCGCCCCCCCGGCGGGTGCTCGGCTGGGAGACGTCGACGGGCGAGAGGGCAGAAATCCTCGGGACGGAGCGCCTCGCATACTGGAGGCTGAACCAACCGGGCGACGAGCGCTACCGGAGCGCTCTGGGGCTCGAGGACCGATGAGCGGCGGCATGAGCCGGGAGGCGAACCCCGGGGCCCAGCGCTACGACTCGGCCTCCCTCGAGTACCGGGAGGCGGCGGAGCGGTTCTGGAAATTCCTCTCGCTCAGGACGGTCGAGCAGTTGGAGCTCCGCCCCGGCGGGAGCGTCCTCGACATCGCCTGCGGCCCCGGGGTATCGACGGTTGCGGCCGCCGAGGCGGTCGGCCCGGGCGGGCACGTGATCGCGCTCGACTCCTCGGCGGAGATGCTCCGCATGACGTCGGAGCGGGCGGCCGCCCAGGGACGCGAGAGCGTAGAGACGGTCCTCGGCGACATGGCGCGTGCCGACTTCCCCGCGGAGAGCTTCGACGCCGTCATCTCGGTCCTCGGCGTATTCTATGTGCCGGACATGCCCACCCTCGTCTCGCACCTTTGGCAGCTGGTCAAGCCAGGAGGTCGACTCGCGATCACGACGCTGGGGGAGGGGGCCTTTCAGCCGGCCTTCGGGATCTGGAAGGAAGCGGTCCGGGCCGAACGGCCGGAGGCGCCGCTCACCTTCTCCTGGGAGCGAACCGACAACCCGGGTTACGTGCGGGCGCTGTTTCGAGGGGCCGGCGTGCCGCGCCCGGAAGTCCGTCTCGAGCCAAGAGAGCTGCCGATCGAGGGGGCAGAGGAGTGGTGGCTCGCCGTCATGGGAAGCGGGATGCGGCGGACCGTCCTCGAACTCGATGACGAGACGGGCCAACGCGTGAGGGCCGACTTCGACCGCCGGCTCCGGGAGGCCAGGGTCAAGGCGATCCAGATGCCCGGGATCTACGCGACCGCGACGAAGCCGGAGACAGGCGGGAGCATGTAGGGAACCCCGCCGGGCTAGATCTCCCCTTCGCGGATGCACGCGACCCGGTGCTCGGCAAGGCCGGGGGCACCGAGAACATCCGGCCGCGCCCCGCCACCCACCACCTCCAGGACCGGTGCGACTTCGCTGCACTCGGGGATCGCAAAGGGACACCGCGGGTGGAAGGGGCACCCGGAAGGCGGGCTGAGCGGGCTCGGCGCCTCCCCCCCAAGCGGGACCGCCTCCCGCCTTCGCGTAGGATCGGGCTCTGGTATCGCCTGGATCAACGCTCTCGTGTACGGGTGCGCGGGACGATCGAAGATCGTGCCCGAGGACCCGATTTCGATGATCCGGCCGAGGTACATGATCGCGATCGTATCGCTGATGTACTCGACGACCGAGAGATCGTGGCTGATGAAGAGGTAGGTGAGCTCCCGCTCCCGCTGAAGCCGGACCATCAGGTTGAGCACCTGGCTCTGCACCGAGACATCGAGTGCGGAGACCGGCTCGTCCGCGATGACGAGCTTCGGCTCGAGCGCAAGGGCGCGGGCGAGCCCGACCCTCTGCCGCTGGCCACCCGAGAACTCGTGGGGGTAGCGGCCAAGGAGGTCCCCGGTGAGTCCGACGATTTCCAGGAGTTCGCGCACCGTCTCGACCTGCTCGGCCTTCGATCCGACTCGGTGTACGAGGAGGGGCTCCCGCACGATCTCCCCGATGGTCATCCTGGGGTTGAGCGAGGAGTAGGGGTCCTGGAAGACCATCTGGATGTCGCGCCGGAGCGCGTGGAGCTCCCTCCCGGCGGCGCCTGCGATGTCCCTCCCCTCGAAGGTAACGTGCCCGGACGTCGGGGCCTCGAGCCGGTTCAGAACGCGGCCAAGCGTCGACTTCCCGCACCCGGACTCGCCGACGAGCCCGAGCGTCTCTCCGCGGCGAATCGAGAACGTGACCCCATCGACCGCCCGCACTACGCCGACCCTCCCCCCGAAGACGCCGCCGCGAACGGGGTAGTGCTTCTTCACATCCTTGGCGGCGAGCAGCGGAGCCGAACCCTCGGGGGCCAAGCCGACACCGTCCTGGGAGGCCGCGTGCACGCCAGCGCGTAGCCCCTCCCCGGCAGCCTTCCCCGGCCCACTCACGGGGAACCTGCCCCGGTGGATGCCCGCTTGGCTCCCCTCCCGAACACCCCCCCCACCTCGAGCGGGAAGTGGCACGCGACGAGCCCGCTCCCCACCTCCCTCAAGCCCGGATCCTCTTCGGCGCACCGGCGTCGCTCCGCCTCCCCGAGCCCCACCCGCCTCCCGCAGCGCTCGGCGAAGCGGCATCCGGGGGGAGGATAGAGGAGGGAGGGCACGAGGCCGTCGATCGTCGGGAGCTCCCCCTTCTTCTCGATCCCCTTCCTCGGGATGCTATCGAGGAGCCCCTTCGTGTACGGGTGGCGACTCCGCTTGAAGATCTCGACGACGTCCCCCTGCTCGACCACCCGCCCGGCGTACATTACCGCCACCTCGTCGCAGATCTCGGCGATCACGCCCATATCGTGCGTGATGAAGATGACGGCGGCCCCCGTGCGTTCCTGGAGCTCCTTGATCAGGTGGAGGATCTGGGCCTGAATCGTGACGTCGAGCGCCGTCGTCGGCTCGTCCGCAATGAGGAGTGAGGGCTCACAGAGGAGGGCCATCGCGATCATGACCCGCTGCTTCATCCCGCCGGAGAGTTCGTGCGGGTACGACGTGATGCGTGCCTCGGGCTCGGCGATCCCCACCGTGTGGAGCATCTCGATGGCCCGCTCGCAGGCCTCGTTCCTCGCCATCCCGAACCGGAGCTTCAGGACCTCGCCCATCTGCTTCTCGATGCTGAAGACGGGATTGAGCGAGGTCATGGGGTCTTGGAAGATCATGGCGATCTCCTGTCCCCGGATCCCGCGGAGCTCCCCGATTGGGAGCGCCAGGATGTCCGTCCCCGCAAAGCGAATCTCTCCCCCCAGGATCCGGCCGGGCGGGGTGGGAACGAGTCTCAGGACCGAGGAGGCGGAGACGCTCTTCCCGCACCCGGACTCGCCGACGAGACCGAGGGTGCGGCCCGCATCGACCGAGAAAGAGACGCCGTCGACCGCGTGGACGAGCCCGTCCTCAGTGTCGAAGGCGACCTCAAGGTCCCGGACCTCGAGGAGCGGTACGGAGCTACCCTCCGCGGAGGACTCCGCCGTCACCCCTACCGGGAACGCTTCCGGCTGACTCACCGACCGAGCCACTCCCGGACCCCGTAGAAGTCCTGGTCGATCTCCCCGTCGGAGGGGAGTGCCTCCCTAGCGGCCATCGCCCGCTCGAGCCACTCGCGGCGTTCGGGGTCGATCCAGTAGATCAGATGCTCCTCCAGGTCGTACTTCCGAGGCGGCAGGGACTCTTCCGGGAAGCGGAGGTAGTCCCAGTGGACGATGCGGACGAAGGGGATCGTCCAGAACGGCATATAGGCGGCCTCGACCTGGACGATCTCGTCGATCCCGTGCATCGCGGCCCAGCGGTTCTCGAAGTTGAGGTCCTGCTGGTTTACCAGGATGAGGGAGTCCACCTCGGCCGTGCCGTAGCCCCATGAGGTTGTTGTTCCCGGCGATATCCTTGGTTCTCGCTATGAAGGTACTGGCGGGGTGCGGGATAGAAGGAGGCGCCGGCACTCGCGATTCCCATCTCGTACTACCGCTCGAAGAGGCGCTCGAGCATCGTCTCGCCCTCGAGGAGTTTTCGCTCCATGCCGACCCCGGCCCGAGCAGCGGAGAACGTTTCGTTCAGCCCGGCGTGAATGTACCGCTCACCCGCCCACCCAGAAAGGGAGCTCCGCCCGGGTTGCAGGCACACTATCTAGGCGCACAACGGGCCCCATTCCCCCCCCGCCTCCGGGTGAGGGTACGCGGCACGAAGAGTGACGCAATCCAACTGGGGAGACGCCGGGGTATGATCCTGCCGATCCCGATGTGGGCTGAAACCCCCAAGGGCTCGACGCGGTGAGAGGCGGCGGCCCGTGATCCGATGGGAGGGTTGTTCCGCCGTAGAACAGCACGATGGGAAGGCGTGCGGGGAGTGGGTCTCTCACGCCACGCGAGGTCGCCCGGTCTCGCGGTTCGCGAACTGCGGGGACGGTGCCATCGTCGATCGGTACCCGAGTGGTTCCCAAGGGGAGGGTGCCGGCAAGTCGAGAGCGTTCTCTACCACGGGACCTGGGGTTGGCAGGGTCCGGCGGTGTGAACTTCTGCTCGGTCGAGGTGCACTGGTCAACCCCGCGTGGCGGAGCTCACCTGCACGGGATCCAGTAGCTCCCCCGCATCAGTCCCCCGCCCCGGCCAAGAGCGACCGGCTAGAAGAAGCCTCCGCCTCCGCCTCCCGGGAACCGGTTATTAACGACGTTATTGAAGATCGAGCCGAACTGATACGTGAAGCCGAACTCGATCGAGGCCTCGTAGTCGGTGGCCTGCTGCTGCAGTTCGAGCAGCCGTTCCTCGTCCGACAGCCCGGCACCGGAGAGGAAGAGCTGATCGCGCACCCTCGAATACGACGCCCCGATTTCGAGATCCAGGCCCCTCGCGATCCGGAAACTCAGGTCTCCTCTCGTCGAGATGTTGTTTTTCCCCGCATCGTGGAGGTAGGCTGAGCCCCGGAGCCGGATCGATGCGTCTCCCCACGTCTGGCGCTGAGAGAACTCGAGCGTCATTTGCTGTTCGAAGCGAAGCTCTTCCGTCTCGTCGAATACCGTCCTTTCGATGTACTCCCGGTAGACGGGCCCGACCTGGTAGAAGGCCGTCAACGCTCGCCGCGTCGCCTCCTCGTACGGAAAGAAGCTGTACTCGATCGCGGGGTTCCACTGACCCCAAAGCTCCTGATTCCGGCTCGTGTTCCGGCCCACATTCCCCGTGAATCCGATCGACCAGCTGTCGGCGAGCGCGTAGACCACGCGGGAGGACACGTTCCAGTCGAAGCGGTCGTCCTGGAAGGTCGAACCATCGGAGAGGTCGAATCTACGCTCCCTGAACGTGTAGTTGACGTTATATCGCTGGTTCCAGACCGGCGTGACCCTCGAGGCGCGAAGACCGGTCTGAAGCCGCACGCTCTGCTGCGCCGACTCGCTGTCCACGTCGCCATTCGCGTTTACCCGGAAGACCCAGAGGTTCCAAGGGTCCTGAACCTCGTCGGGTGAGAGCACCCCCTCGGGGGGAGCATCCAGATTCGCGCTGACTTCATCCACCCGGGCGAGCCCGGTCAGACCCACGAGGTCCCGAAAACCCGACTGCGTCGCGAACTGCGCGAGCCCGAGCCCTAGTGTCAGCGCGACGCCGTCGAGGTCCTCCCGCTCCGTATCCGTGGGAAGGGCTTGGTAGAGGCTCCGCACCTCGTAGTCCTGGTAGGTGCCGTTTCCGATGAAGTCGAGGATGAATTCCCGGCCACCGACACCGGTCTGCTGGCTCGTCATGATCACGTGGACGTGCGCATCGCGCTGATCCCGAACCCATGCGACCCAGTCGATCTCCGTTCGGTAGTAGGTGCTGTTGCAGCGGGGGCCCCGGCAGTCGAAAAAGACACGCGGCACCAGGGTCGGCGGCGTGGGCGCCGGGTCCTGAGCGCCCTCGGTGGGATCCTGGCTGGCTGCCGCGGCGGGGAGAATCGTGAGCACGAATCCGAGGCTGACTGCACGCAGGCTCGGAGCGAGCTTTCGAGCGTCCGCTCCGCGCACTTCGGAAACCGCCGCGGGGGCGGCTGCCCGGCCCCGCAACAACCCGTCCAACCACATGGGGATACACAAGCCCGCCAAAGTCCCTCCAGATACGGGTCGACTACCGCCGCGCGAGCCTGCCCCGACCATCACGACACCACGCTAATTCTCTCGTCTGCTCCATTCGAATGCAATCCCCTCCAGAGGACCCGGCCGGCCCGGGGCCTTGGCACCTCGAGGCGCATGCCCGGTATCACAGGCAAGCGGACCCACGCCCGCGTTCCCCACTCGTTCCAATCGATCCCGCGAGCACCATGCCCACAGTATCGCACCCGTCCTCGGGGCCTCCCACCACACCCCGATGCTGAACTATATCTGGGCCGGCCTCATTGTTTCTAGCTTCATTTTCGCTCTGGGCAATGACCTCCGTGACCTAGCGACGGATGCGTACCGGAATGGAGCGCCACTCCCTGTCGAGATCGCCTTCTCGGAGGGCTACGACGCGGACGCGCGGGAACAGCCCGTCCGCGTCCTAATGGACGGAGCGGGATACCGGGCCTTCTACGGGACGAGCGACGAGCCCGCCCCCGCATACGCCGGCGTGCTGATCTCGAGCGAAGACGGCCTTCAACTCCGCTTCGGCGGCTTGGACGCACTCCCCGAGCCGCTTGCCGCCATCCGCGGGGGCTCTCAGTCAGGCGAGGGCGAACTGCAGGGAACGCTGACCGGCTTCGACCCGGGAATCGGGGGCGGCGGAGTGCTCCCAACCGCCGGCACCCTCCTCTTCGAGCCAGTCCGCTTCGTCCGGATGAACGCCATCAGCGCCGCGGCGATCGACTTTGCGGAGACGGCTGCCGAGATCTCGCTCGGACTCATCGGGGTCCTGGCACTCTTCCTCGGCCTACTCAAGATCGCCGAGGAGGCAGGGATCATCGTTGCGCTCGTGCGCCTCGTCCGGCCACTCCTTCGGCCTCTTTTTCCGGAGGTGCCCGAGGACCACCCGGCGCTCGGGATGATCGCCCTCAACCTGACGGCGAACGTTTTCGGACTCGGAAACGCCGCGACGCCGTTCGGGATCAAGGCGATGGAAGAGCTCCAGACGCTCAACCCCTCGGAGGAGACAGCCACGAATCCGATGGTGATGCTCCTTGCCCTCAACACCGCGAGCGTGCAGCTCGTCCCCCCGGTCCTGCTCCTCGCGCTCATGGGACTCCAGATCAATCAACTCATCTTCGCGATCATCATCACGACTTCGCTCTCCCTCGTGATCGCAGTCGCAGCAGCCAAGCTCTACGGGCGGCTCCCGCGGGTGCGGGCCACTGACCCCGGCCAGGCAGAGACCACTAAGGCGAGGGAGGGCTAGGCGGTGGAAGCGATCCGAAGCCTGATCGGCCTCCTCACCTACTTTGTGATCCCCGTGATCGTCGTGGGCTTCCCCCTCTACGGGCTAGTCAAGAGGGTCCCCGTCTACGAGAAGTTCGTCGAGGGCGCGACCGAGGGATTTCGGGTCGCCGTCCGGATCATTCCCTACCTCGTCGCGATCCTCTTCGCGATCGGGATGTTCCGGGCGAGCGGGGCGATGGACTTCCTCGTGGCGAGCCTAGATCCGCTACTCGCCCTCGTCGGCCTGCCCGGCGAGGTGCTTCCCATGGCCATCATGCGCCCTCTAACGGGATCCGGATCTGCGGCCATCGTCGTGGACATGATCAACGAATACGGCGAAGACTCCATCTTCGTGAAGATGGCCGCCACCATGTTCGGTTCGACCGAGACGACCTTCTATGTGATCGCCGTCTACTTCGGCGCGGTGAACATCCGGCGGACCCGCCACGCGGTGGCGGTCGGGCTCACGGCTGATCTCGCCGCGATGCTGATCGCCGTCTGGACCGTGCGCCTCCTCTTCGGGTGAGACGCGGCGTGCATTACCACCTCATCGGGATCGCGGGGACCGCGATGGGATCGCTCGCCGGCCTACTTCTGGCCCGGAAGCATCACGTCACCGGCTCAGACGAGGGGATCTACCCGCCGATGTCCACCCAGTTGGACGAGATGGGGATCGAGTACGCCCGCGCCTTCGCTCCCACGAACCTCCTTCCACCGCCGGACATGGTCGTGGTCGGGAACGCAATCAGCCGGGGAAACCCCGAACTGGAGGCGGCGCTTGACCGGGGGCTTCGTTACACCTCCGCCGCGAGCCTCGTGCGCGAGGAGTTCCTCCAGGGACGCCACGTCCTTGCCGTGGCAGGCACCCACGGGAAGACCACGACCGCCTCGCTCCTTTCCTGGCTCCTCGACTGCGCCGGACTCGATCCCTCCTTCCTCCTAGGCGGCATCTCCAGGAACTTCGGGACTTCCTTTCGGCTAGGAGCATCCGAATATTTCGTGGTCGAGGCAGACGAGTACGATACGGCGTACTTCGACAAGGGCCCGAAGATGTGGCACTACCGCCCCCGAACGGCCGTCGTCACGAACGTCGAGTTTGATCACGCCGACATCTATCCGGACACGAAGTCCTATCGTTACGCCTTCGCCCGCTTCATCAACCTGATCCCGTCGAACGGGACGCTTGTGGCCGGATACTGCTCGGGGACCGTCCGAGAGCTTAGCGAGAAGTCGTTCGCTCCCGTCGAGTCTTTCGCGCTCGGGACCGGATGTGGGAGTGGAGTCGGCTCGCCCCACCCCCGCTGGCGAGCCGATGAAGTCGTTCAGGGCCCGACGGGGACAACCTTCCGACTGAGCCACGACGGCCGACCGCTCGGCTCGATTCGAAGTCCACTCGTCGGGACCTTCAATGTCGAGAACTGCCTCGCGGCGATCGCCGCCGCCGTGGCTGCGGGCGCCGACCTGGAGAAAGTCCGTGCGGGCGTCTCGAGCTTCCTGGGGGTTCGGCGCCGGATGGAGACGCGGGGCGAGGCGGGCGGCGTCACCGTCGTGGACGACTTCGCCCACCACCCGACGGCCGTGGCCGGGGTGATCGGAGGAGCCCGGGCCCGCTTCCCCGGCCAGCGGCTCGTCGCCGTCTTCGAGCCCCGAAGCTATACGGCCCAACGGAAGGAGTTCCAGGAGGCGTACCGCTGCGCACTGCGGGGAGCGGACCGGGTCATCCTAGCGGGCCTCTTCCGCCCGGAGCGCTACGATGCGGAGAGCGGACTCGACCCGGAGGCGCTCGTCCGCGCGGTCAGAGAGGACGGTGTCGATGCGTCGTATATCGACCGCGTCGATCGGATCGTGGACCGGCTCAACTCCGAGCTCCGGTCCGGTGACGTTGTCCTCATCCTTTCGAACGGGGGCTTCGGCGGGATTCACGAGAAGCTTCTCCGGCGCCTCCGCCTCCGCTGAACCGAACGGCCACGGGCGGACGGGTTTCAAATCCGGGGGGGTCGAGGTTGGACAGCAATCGGAAAGAGGTGCAGTTGCACGTGCCCCGCCCACTTCTTGATTCCGCGGAAGCCAAGGCACGGACGCGCGGCATCCCCCCCACGCGCCAACTCCGCTTCCCAATGGAACAAGACGCCTTCCACCGAGCCCAGAAAAGTGATCCCACACGGAGGGGCACCCGCACGATACGGCAGCGGCGGGGCGAGTCGGATCCCTCTGCAACCGGAGGGCTCGAGCGCTAGAATCCGAGCGCGACCCCACCTCTCCGCGGGTCCGAAACCGCACAGAGGGAACTGTCAGAAGCCACCTGGATCGCCTGCACGTCTCCCCAGGGCTCGTCCTCCACCCGAAGGCGATGTCCGAGGTCGCGGAGCGCCTCGCTCACATTGCGACTAAGACCGCCCGGCTCGCACGCAATCCGATCCGGCAGGTGCTGATGATGGACCCGCGGCGCGGAAACGGCATCTGCCAGCGTCATCCCATGGTCGAGCACGTTCGAAATGACTTGAAATACCGTAGTGACAATCGTCGCGCCCCCAGGCGTTCCTACGACCATATGAAGCTCGCCGGGAGAGGTCAGAACGATCGTCGGCGTCATCATGGAGAGCATCCGCTTGCCGGGTTCGATCGCATTCGCCTCTCCCTGAATCAGATCAAAGGCGTTCGGGACCCCCGGTTCGACCGTGAAGTCATCCATCTCGTTGTTGAGAAGGAAGCCTGCGCCGGGGACGGCAAGCTTGCTCCCGTACCAGGTGTTGAGCGTCGTCGTGAGAGAGGCAGCGCCCCCCATTGGGTCCACGATTGAGAGGTGGGTCGTGTGCCGGCCGGCCGGCCCGACGGGACTGCCCGGCCCCACCTCGCTCGACGGAGTTGCGGCTTCTCGCGAAATCGTGCGCGCCCGCTCACAGCCGTACTCGGGGCCGATCAGCCTCCGGACGGGGACCTCCACGAAGTCCGGGTCGCCTAGGTGGTGGTTTCGATCCGCATAGGCCCGGCGCCACGTCTCGACGAGGCGGTGAATGTGGCCGGCCCCGTGCCACGCGGCCTCGGACAGCTCCAGCGTGCCCGCGATATGGAAGGCGAGCGCAAGGGTAACTCCCCCGGACGAGGGTGGGGACATCGAGACGACAGCGTGACCGCCGTACCACGAGCAGATGGGCTCTCGCCACACGCTGGCGTAGGACTCGAGGTCCTCATGCGTGATGATCCCGCCGCCCGAGCGCATCTCGTCCACGATGCGCTCCGCGGTCTCCCCCTGGCAGAAGCCGTCCGCGCCCCGGTCGCGGATCCGCTCGAGCGTTCGGGCAAGCTCGGGCTGGCAAAAGCGTTGGCCGAGGCGCGGCGGAGCCGGCCCGCTCTCGCTCCTCTCGGGGAGGAAGATGCTCGCGGACGACGGGAAGCGCCGGAGTCCCTCCACGATGTGCGGGGGGAAGGACCGCAAGAATCTTTCCTCCACCCGAAAGCCCTGGGCGAGCGACACGGCCGGTTCCACGAGCTCGCTCCAAGGAAGGCTGCCCACCTTCCGGTGCGCTTCGTAGAGTCCGGCAACGGAACCCGGTACAGCCACACTCAGGTGTCCGAGAACGGACGCCTCAGCCCGGTCGAGGTCGGCCGCTGTGTACATCGCCCCGTGCGCGGCGCCGGGAGCTTGCGACCGAAAGTCGAGCGAGAGAAGGGCCCCCGTCGGGGTTCGCACCACGAGGAATCCGCCGCCGCCGAGGTTTCCCGCCTCGGGGTTCACGACGGCGAGAGCGAATGCGGCGGCTACGGCCGCGTCCACCGCATTGCCCCCGCAACGAAGCACTCGAATCCCGACTTCCGAGGCATATCGATCCGTGGTGACCACGGCGGCACGGGAGGCAACGACTTCCCGGCCCGGCGCGTAGGACCACGTGGGAGGCCAGTTCGACGGTAGATTCACGGCATCAGCCCCGAGGCGTGGCCGCCCGGGCACGTGGGAATGTACGGCCGCGTATCCGACGGCCGAACCTTGTTGACGCACTTCGGATTCGCCATCTACAATCACCGCACCTTACCTTCCGCTGTCGGTACAACCCGCAAACGGTTACGAGAGACTGACGATGTCCATTGAGCCTAGCTGCCCGGTCGCGCGACGCCAAACCTTCGGGTGGGGCCTAGCGTTCTCCACTCTCCTCCTAGGAGTTCTCACGCCTCCCGCAAGCGCCCAGAACGGGGAGAATCCATACGGGGAGTGGCGCTACATCTGGGGAGATCTCTCCGCCTCCCGGTACTCGCCCGTCGACCAGATCGACGCGGACAACTTCGGCGACCTGGAGGTCGCATGGGTCTGGAGGGGAGACAACTTCAGCCCCTCGCCGGACTTCATCATGCGCTCGACGCCCACCTATGCGGACGGGATCCTCTACACCGTCGCGGGGACGCGCCGCACGGTGGCTGCGATCGATCCGTCCACGGGTGAGACGTTCTGGACCTTCCGCGAGCCGTACACGGAGCGCTGGGAGGGCTCCCCGAGGAAGAACTACGGGAGGGGCGTCAGCTACTACGAGGTGGACGGAAGGGGCGTGATCTTCGTCGTCACCCCCGCCTTCTTCCTCCACGCCCTCGACGCGAAGACCGGGGAACCGATCGACGGATTCGGGGGGCAGATTCCTATCGACGGATTCCCGGAGACGGGGACCGTGGACATGATGGCGACCCTCGGGCACCCCTACGATGTCTATTCCGGCATCGATCGCGAGGTCGGGGCAATCACCACCTCCTCCCCTCCGATCATCGTCAACGACGTGATCATCGTTGGGAATTCGGCCCACCAGGGAGGCGGCTACACTCGCATCGAGAACGTCCCGGGCGACGTCCAGGCATTCGATGTGCGGACCGGCGAGCACCTGTGGACCTTCCGCACGATTCCCCGCGCCGGCGAGTTCGGCAACGAGACGTGGGAGAACGATGCGTGGGAGTGGTCCGGGAATGTGAACGTCTGGGCACCCCTCTCCGCCGATCCCGAGCTGGGCCTCGTATACCTGCCCACGGACGCACCCACCAACGACTACTACGGAGGCTTCCGCCCCGGCGACAATCTCTTCAGCAGCAGCCTCGTCGCCGTGGACGTACGCACGGGAGAGCGCCGTTGGCACTTCCAGATGATCCATCACGACATCTGGGACTGGGACCTGCCTGTCGCGGGGATCCTCGCGGACCTGACCGTGGACGGAGTGGAGATCCCGGCGGTGGTGCAGACCTCCAAGCAGTCCTTCGTCTATGCCTTCAATCGGGAGACAGGAGAGCCGATCTGGCCGATCGAGGAGCGTCCGGTGCCTGCGGGAGACGTCCCCGGCGAGTGGTATTCCCCGACCCAGCCCTTCCCGACTCGTCCGGCGCCCTACGAGCTGCAGGGCCTGTCGGAAGACGACCTGATGGACTTCACCCCCGAGCTGCGCCAAGTGGCGCTCGAGAATGTCGCGGACATCAAGCTCGGCCCGATCTACACTCCCCGGGTCGCGGTGAATGACGCCAACGGGTACCGCGCCACGGCCCAATGCCCCAGCGCCACCGGCGGAACGAATATCCCGGGGGGGGCCGTCATGGACCCGGAGACGGGAGTCCTCTACGTCCAGTCACGTAAGCAATGTACGGGGGGCGTCCTCGGGCCTGGCGCGGATCGCGACGACGGAAGTCCGGACGAGAGCCAGCCGGGTCTGACCGTCGTTGATTTCGCCTCCGCACCCGGTGGGGGGTTCGGGCAGATCGACGGCCTCCCGATCTTCAGGCCTCCCTACGGTCGAATCACCGCGATCGACATGAACACCGGCGAGCACCTCTGGTGGATCCCGAACGGCGATACGCCTGACAACATCGCCAACCACCCGTTGCTCGAGGGTGTGGATGTGCCCAACACGGGCTTTCAGGGCAACGCCACTGCGCTCGTGACCCGGAGCCTGCTCATGTTTGCCGAGGGGAGAGGCGGACGTTCGCTCTGGTACGCGGCGGACAAGCAGACGGGTGAGCGGATCGGATCCGTGGAGATCCCGGCGCCGGTGAACACCGCGCCGATGACGTTCCTGCACGAGGGGGTCCAGTACATCGTGCTCTCGGTCGCGGGAAACGGTCGGGACGGTGAGAGGATTCCTGGCTCGTTGGCCGCCCTGCGACTGCCCTAGAGGAACCGAGGGGCCAGGTCGCTGGTCGGAGAGGGCTGAGCTTACAGGATGTCTGACCCCGAAGACCCGAAAGCCGCGCTCCGTCCTCGGGCTCTCTTTCCCGGCGCCAGGGTGGCCCTAGTCGCCCCCGGCGGACCCCTTCCGCCGGGGCGCCTCGAGGCCTCGCACGAACGTTGCCGCCGCCTCGGGCTCGACCCCGTTCTCACCTCTCCGCGTGGGAAGCAACGGGGTTTCCTCGCAGCCTCGGACGACGGGCGGCTCGCAGAACTCCAGCGCGCCTTCGACGATCCCGAGATCGACGCGGTATGGGCACTGCGGGGGGGCTACGGTGCGATTCGCATCGTGGACCGGTTGGACCTCGCGCGGCAGCGCTCTGATCCCATCCCGTTCATCGGGTTCAGCGACAACACGGTTCTGCACGTCGCCCATGGGGAGGCCGGGGTCGCCTCATTCCACGGTCCTCACCCCAGTGGCGACTTCCCACCCGGAACAGAGGAGGCGTTTCGGAGGGTCCTTTTCTCCCCGGTTCCGGCCGGACCGCTCGAGCGCGAGGACCCCTACCCCGCAGGCCGCCCGCTCGTCGGCGGGCAGGCGCACGGCCCCCTCTGGGGGGGGAATCTGGCCACGCTCGCCTCCCTCTGCGGCTCCTCGAGCGCGCTCGTCGCGGCCGGCCGGATCCTCTGTCTCGAGGAGGTGGGTGAACCTGCCTACCGGGTGGACCGGATGTGGGTCCAGCTCGAGCGAGCGGGCGTCTTCCGGGGGGTGAACGGACTCGCGCTCGGAGGGTTCACTCAACTTCCGGAAGGAGAGCGCGAAGCCGTTCACGGGGTCCTCAGGGAGCGTGCCTTGAGGCTCGGCGTACCTGCGGTGTGGAACCTCCCCTTCGGACACATGGCGCACAATGCGACCCTCCCCCTCGGGATCGACGCCCGACTAGATGGCGACGAGGGGAAGCTCGAGATCCTCGAGGGAGCGGTCGACCCGGGATCCCGGAATCCCCATGCCGCATGATCCGACAGAGGGGCGCGGACGGTTTCGAACGCCACTTGAGGGTCCACTCGCGGCCCCGGAGACCCCCTTCCCTCGATTGAGATTCGACGCGTCTGGAACTAAGGTAGTCAGGAAGGAAGATGGGAGGGGTGAACGCAGGGCGGGGATCGCCGGCGGCGGTGGAGCCGCGTTTGCGGGCGTGGCCAGCGGGAAAGAGCCCCGGGCAACCAGCGGAGGGAAGTCGCAGCAGCAGCGGACGCGGTTTCCGCGCGAAAGGCTGCGTGCAACGGCATCATTCACCGGCACCGGGAAGACCAGGGATACAGATGGATCAGCCTCATCGATTGCCCCGAGACGGACGGAGGAGACGGTGTGCCCGGGCGCCGCACCTAGCCGGGAGTACTCGCCTCGCTCGGGTAGGTGTCGGCCTCCTCGGGATCGGAGCGCTCTTGAGCGGGTGCGGCGAGGGAGCTTCCCCACCTGCCGCCGAATCCTCCGGGGGCGAGGCGATCCTCTTCGAGGGCGCACGGCTCATCGTCGGGGACGGGAGCCTCCTCGAGCCCGGGGACTTCCTCATACAGGGTGATCGGATTCTTGCGGTCGGCGAGAGAGGGCAGGTCGATCCACCGGCAGATGCCATCCGGATCGACCTCGAGGGAAAGACGATCGTCCCGGCGTTCGTCGATGCGCACGCGCACCTCGGCTACGAGGGGTACACGGCATGGGGAGCCGGGAGCTACACGCGTGAGAACCTGATCGAGCATCTGAATCGGTACGCGTATTACGGCTTCGGGGCCGTGTTCTCTGCAGGAACGGACCCCAGCGAGCTCGCCCTCGAGATCGCAGGCTCCCAGCAGGACGGCTCAGTGGGGGGCGCGCGGTTGCTCTTCGCCGCCGGCGTAGGACCGCCGGGGCAGGGTCCGAACAACAATTTCGTCGGCCACGCCCTGGCTCTCGCTGAGAGGACGGGGATGACGGTCCTGCGGGGCGCCGGAAGCCCCGAGGAGGGACGTGCGATCGCAGACGAGGTCGGAGACGCCGAGATCGGCTTCATCAAGATCTGGGTGGACGATCGGGGGGGAAGCCAGGAAAAGCTCTCGCCGGAGGTGTACCGCGCGATCGCTTCGGAGGCGGCCTCGCGTGGAATCCGGGTCGTGGCGCACCAGCAGAGCGCCGAGGACATGGCCGGCCTCCTCGAGGCCGGGGTCGCGGGCTTTCTTCACGGGCGCCTCGGGCCGGCCCTTGATGGCGAGCTGGCCGCAGAGCTCCAGGCGGCAGACGCCTTTCTCGTGCCGAACATCGGACTGGGCGAACTCCGCAGGGAGCCCGTGGGAGACGATCCGTTCCTTCAGGAGACGGCCCCTCCGGGCGTCGTCGAGCGCCTTCGGGACACCTTCGAGACCCAGTTGGCAGGGAGTCCTGCCCCGGCCGCCGAGGACGCGCGGCGTATCGAACAGGAGCGGGAGCGGGCCGGCGCGCTCGCCCGACTCCTGGCGGTGGACGCCGACGTCGTCCTGGGGACAGACGCGGGGGCGGCCCCGAACCACTTCTTCGGATATACGGGGCACCGTGAACTCGAGATCTTCGTTCGGCTCGGGATGACCCCCATGCGTGCGCTTGAGGCCGCGACGAGCCGACCCGCCGCCCACCTCGGGCTCGAGGAGATGGGAACCCTCTCTGCAGGCAAGAGTGCGGACTTCGTCATCCTCGACGAGAACCCCCTCGACGACATCCGAAACACACGTACGATCTCGAAGGTGTACCTGCGAGGCGAGCGGATCGACCGCGACACACTGCGTGAGGGCTGGACCGGAGGGGCCAACTGAACGTAGCGTAGCGGCGATCCCCTCCCAGCAGGGTTGAAAGTCGCGCCTTCTTCCGTCACTCTCACACGCGTCGCGGATGTTCCCGGAAGAGCTTGCAAAGCCCGTCGGAGCAGCCGTTTGCCTGGCCCTTCTCTGGACGGTGGAGGGTCTCGCGCCGATGTTCGAGGAGCGGAAACACCGGATCCGGCACGATCTGGCCAACGTCGCCCTCGGAGTCTTCAACGCCCTCTTGGCTTCGAGCGTCTTCGCCGGGGCCACCTTGGCGGTCACGGCGTGGTCCGGGGTGCGGGGCTACGGCCTCCTCCACCAACTCTCGCTCCCGGCCGGAATGCGCATCGCTACGGCAGTCATCCTGTTCGACGCGTGGCAGTACCTCTGGCATCGGCTGAACCATCGGATCCCCTTCCTCTGGCGATTCCACGCGGTTCACCACTCGGACGCAGAGCTAGACGCGACCACCGCGCTTCGCTTTCACACCGGTGAGATCGTCCTCTCCTCGATCGCCCGCCTCGCCGTCCTCCCCGCGCTTGGACTCACGATGCAGGAGCTTCTCGTGTACGAGGCCATTCTCCTCCCGGTCATCCTCTTCCACCACAGCAACGTACGGATACGTGAATGCCACGATCGCTGGGTGAGAACGATCGTTGTCACCCCCCGGATGCACTGGGTTCACCATTCGGACTGGCGGCCGGAGACAGACTCCAACTACTCGAGCATCTTCTCGATCTGGGACCGGATCTTCGGCAGCTATCGGCTACGGCGCGACGTCGGGGCGATCCGGTTGGGGCTCGGCTTGCCCGACCGGGAATGGAGAGGGCTGAAGGGCATCCTGTCGATGCCGCGGAGACTCATCGCCGGGGAGGGGACGCCCCCACCCAAGGCCGGGGACCCCGCGGATGGGCCGGGGCGGTAGCGCGAGGCTTCGGGGGCATCCGGAGACCGCAACGGAATCGTCACGGCGGGAGCCGACCAGACGGCAGAGCGAAGTCGGCTCCCGTCCCGGCGCTGGTGCGGCCGGCGCAAGGCTTGCCCGACGGAGAAAACGCGCCGGGAGGGCCACGGGGCGCAGTGGACGATCTCCCGGAGCCTAGGGGTCTCCTCCTCGGGACTTCCCCTCCCGCTGACATCCGGGTGTAGTCGCCTGCCCGACCCTCCCGCGATCACCGCGCGGGCGCCGACCGGTGAACCGCCTGAGCCGCAGCGGGAGCCCCGCACGACCGCACTGGATCTCAGTACCTGTAGTGCTCCGGCTTATACGGACCGCCCCGCGGCACCCCGATGTAGTCGGCCTGCTCGTCCGTCAGCTCAGTCAGAGCGACGCCGAGCTTCTCCAAGTGCAGGCGGGCCACCTTCTCGTCGAGGTGCTTCGGCAGGGTGTCTACGGCCCGCTCGTAGTCGGAGCTCTTCCGGTGCAGCTCGATTTGCGCCATGACCTGGTTCGTGAAGGACGCGGACATGACGAAGCTCGGGTGGCCGGTAGCGCAGCCCAGGTTGAGGAGCCGGCCCTCGGCGAGGACGAGGATGCTCTTACCGTCCGGAAAGATGAACTCATCGAGCTGCGGCTTGATGTTGTTGCGCTCGATCCGCTCTCGCCGGAGACCTCCCATGTCGATCTCGTTGTCGAAATGCCCGATGTTCCCGACGATCGCCTTGTCCTTCATCCGTCGCATGTGATCGATCGTGATGACATCCCGGTTGCCCGTCGCCGTCACGAATACGTCTGCGCTCTCGACGACGTCCTCAAGCCGAACGACCTGATAGCCTTCCATGGCGGCCTGGAGCGCACAGATTGGATCGATCTCCGTGATCACCACCCGCGCGCCCTGCCCTCGAAACGCCTGGGCGCACCCCTTCCCGACGTCTCCGTAGCCAAGCACCACGCACACCTTCCCGGCCAACATCACGTCCGTAGCCCGCAAGATTCCGTCGGTGAGGGAGTGCCGGCATCCGTAGAGGTTGTCGAACTTGGACTTGGTCACGGAGTCGTTCACGTTGATGGCTGGGAAGAGGAGGCTCCCGTCCCTCATCATCTCGTAGAGGCGGTGGATCCCCGTCGTGGTCTCCTCCGAGACGCCACGAATCTCCCGGGCCGCCCGGGTCCAGCGGGTCGGGTCCTCCGCCTGTATTCGCCTGAGGAGCTTCAGGATCTCGCTCCACTCTTCCGAATCCTTCTCGGGATCGAATTCAGGCACACCGCCAGCCCGCTCGAATTCGACGCCCTTGTGGACGAGTAGCGTCGCGTCCCCCCCGTCGTCGAGAATTAGATTCGGCGCCCCGCCGTCCGGCCATCCCAGGGCACGGTCCGTGCACCACCAGTATTCCTCCAAGCTCTCTCCCTTCCAGGCGAAGACGGGCACGCCGCCGGGTGACGACGCCGTTCCCGACGGCCCCACGACGACGGCCGCCGCCGCGTGATCCTGGGTCGAGAAGATGTTGCACGACGCCCAGCGCACCTCGGCACCGAGCTCCGTCAACGTCTCGATCAACACCGCCGTCTGAATCGTCATGTGGAGAGACCCCGTGATCCGCGCCCCTTCAAGGGGCCGGGAGCCCGCGTACTGGCTCCGGAGCGCCATCAGGCCGGGCATCTCCTTCTCGGCGAGCCGGATCTCCTCCCGTCCGAGCCTCCACAGCCCCAGGTCCTTGACCTTGTAGTCCTCGGCCTCGCTCGACCGAAGGGTCACTCCGGGCGTCTGCGGTTCAGTTGTGGTCAGCATCGGCTTGCTCCTTTCATGTCGTATCGCGTCGCAGTCATGCTCCCTCGTTTCCCCACGACCCGGGGTTCCTTCCCCGGCCGCTCTGTCCGGAGCGCCCGGAGGACGAAGAGGCCCGGGCCTTTGACCTTCGGGCTTGGCGAGAGGGGGAAAATGCCGACCGAGCGGAAGCCGGTCTCCCCAAGCATCTCCTTGAGCGCCTCCGGGCGGAAGCCGAGCCAGAGGTGCCCCATCTCCTCGGCGAAGGCAGTGCGCCCGTGCTCCCTCATCTCCACGATCAGGAGCATTCCCTCGGGTCCGAGCACCCGATGCACCTCGGCAAGCACCGCCTCCGCATCCACCACGTAGTGCAGAACGAGAGAGAGGACCGCCAGGTTCAGTTCGCCGGACTCGATGGGGAGCGCGGTCAGATCACCCTGTATCACCTCCGCGCACGGCTCGTCGCGTAGCCGGCGGCGCGCCACGTCGAGCATGGCGGGTGACCGGTCGACGGCGATGACCCGCCTCGCGAAGGGGGCAAGGAGCCGCGTCAGGTGACCGGTTCCGCACCCGAGGTCGCCGATGACCTCGGTGCCGCGGAGAAGCCCGGCGAGGAGGGCCGCATCCACCTTCTCCCCAAAGAGTTCCTCCCTCAGCTGATCCCAGCGGCCCGCCTCGGAGCGGAAGAAGGCCCGAGAGCCTTCAGCTCTGGCATCGAGCACGCCTCGGGCGCGACGGCGGTCCTCTTCGACGCGGGCGGCACCGGCAAGCTCCTTTCGGACCGCATCCCACAGTTCGACAGCGCTCGCGTTGAGGGTTCGCGAGAGCCGGTAGTAGCGGCTCGTCCCCTCCGGACGCGAACCCACCCAGCCCCCCTGTCCCAGCGTGCCGAGGTGCCGACTTACGGTGGACTGGGGGAGCTGCACGACCCGGCAGATCTCCCCGACGGAGTACTCGTTCGCCTCAAGGAGGAAGAGGATGCGGACCCGGGTCTCGTCGGCCAGGGCGTGGAGCCGACTGAGTACGGGCCCGACCATCGAGCTCGCCCCCTGGCTCGAAGCCGGAGAAGCGGTGAGGAGCATCAGTAATCATCCTTGTATCCGGGTACAAGGATGTATGGCGGATTTCGGTGCTTCGCGCCAGTGTCTGCCCAAGACTCGCCCGAGGAGGCTGCCTTCGGCCGGTCAGGTCTGCTGATCCGTCGGGCGAATTAGGATCTCGCTCACATTCACATGCGGAGGCGCCTCCAGCGCATAGACGATCGCGGCCGCCACATCGCGCGCATCAAGGGGCCGGCGCCCCTCCCAGTAGCCCTGGAACCGGTCGCGCGCTTCCTGGTCCTCCGTCCCCTCGATGAGCTCCGTCTCCACGACGCCCGGACCCACATCCGTCACCCGGATCCCCGTCGTGGACGAGAGTTCACTCCTGAGGCCCTCGGAGAGCGCACGCACCGCAAACTTGGTCGCGCTGTACACGGCCCCGTTCGGGAACGGGCGCCGTGCCGCGAGCGACGAAACGTTGACGATGTGGCCGAACCCCTGTCGGAGGAAAGTGGGAAGCACGGCCCCGATCGCGAAGAGGACGCCCTTTACGTTGACATCGACGGTGCGCTCCCACTCGTCGACGCGAAGCTTCTCGAGGGCGGAAAGGGGCATGATCCCGGCGTTGTTCACGAGGGCGTCGATCCGGCCGAAGCACCGGAGCGCGCTGGCCACGACCGCCTCCACCTCGCGCCGGCTGGTAACGTCCGCCGGGAGGACGAGCGCGACCCGCGCGACCCCCTCACCCGCGCCGCTTGCTTCCTCTCCTCCCCCGGACCTCTCCCCCGCGGATTCCGCCTCGATGCGAGCGGCGAGAGCCCGAAGCCGGGAGGCACGCCTCGCGGTGAGTGCGACCCGGTAGCCAGCCGCGGCCAACGCAAGCGCCGAGGCCTCCCCGATTCCGCTCGATGCACCGGTGACGATCGCCACGGGGAGCGCACCGTTCCCGGCCGGCTGCGTGGACAGGCTATCCATCCACCGATCTCTCCGGGCATCCGCAGGCGAGCCGACGGGCCGACGGGCCGCCAATGCTCAGTGCCCGAAGTAGCCGGTCAGCGTCGCCGCGGCGAGGGCGTGTCGCGCAATGGCCTCCGTCAGCGCAGCGTGGTCGCTATCGAGCGTCACGCCGGACAGGATCGCCGTGTCGAGCGCGTAGAGCGTGAACTTGTACGCGTGAGCCCGAAGCTGCGGCGGTGGTGCGGGGCCTCCATACTGGTTTGCCTCGCCCCCGAAGAGTGCAAAGCTCGTCTTGAGCTCCCGAATCTGGGCGGGCATACGGCCCGGGCTCGCCCCATCCTGGAGGGACGAGGTGCTCGCGGGAATATCGACGACGAGCCAGTGGATGAAGAGGTCGCCGGGCACTGTACCGGGCGGGGGCAGCTCCCCGTAGAGGGGGACCGTCTCGCCGAAGGGCACGTCCGGATCCACCATCGTCAGAACGAAGCTCTCCGTACTCGGAGGCGCGCCGCTCCAGGCGAGCGGGGGGGAGACGTTCTCCCCGTCTCCCGTGTAGCGCGTGGGTATGACGGCGTTCTCCACGAAGGCCGGGGATGTGAGCACAAAGGGACCGTCCGGTGCAGGAGCGCTCCCTGCCGAAGTCTCGTCCGGTTGAACCATGAAACTCTCCAGGAAGGGGGTGAAGTGGGGTGGCAGCACCCCGGCAATGCGATCCTCTCCGGTCAGGCCGCGGGAAGCACGATCCGCGGGAGGGGCTACACCCGGGAAGTGCGAGTGGGCTCGGGTCGGGGCCACTTCCTCCTTGAACCAGAGCCCCGCTCCGGGGAGGAGACGTCACGGGCTAGTATCGTGTCTCAAGCTCCAGCGGGCCACGGGGAAAGGCGGCAACGAGTGGCCATCGCCGGCGCCAGGGGCTCTTCCTTGCGTCGACACGGAGGCGTTGTCAACCGGACACGCTGAGCCGGGAGAGATGCCAGACCCTGGGGGACTCGACGTCAACGCGAGCTTCCCCCTCTCTCAAGCCGCTAGGGGGAGGCCACGCCGCACCTTCGGCGGACCCGCTCCGACCCTATCGCTACCCGAACCTCCGGGCACGCATCGGCGAGCCTGCGCCCTTACGCACTCCTACCACCCGGGCACGAAGTTCACCCCCCAGTGCATTCCCTTCCCGGGACGCTGGAAGGGCTTGGCGTAGTACACCTCGAGCACCAGCGCCCCGAACAGGCTCATCCGGGCGCTCACCCCGGCGCTGAAGACCGGAACGCGATCCGCGGTGTTGCGATCCCAGACCACAGGAGGGCCGCCCTCGAAGCCCGGGAACCCTTCGTTCCAAGCCAGGCCGCCGTCGAAGAAGCCGACCAGCTCGGTCGGAAGATACGGGAACTCGAAGAGCCCGAACCTCTCCGTCCCGAGGAGCGGCACCCGCACCTCCAGGTTCATTACCCCGAGCCGTTGGCCGAGGAGGCGATCCACCTCGCCGCACGTCGCCGCATCCGTCCGGGTGCACTCCTGAACGGAGAAGGATCCGTAGGAGTATCCGCGGATGAAGTACTCGCTCCCCAGGAAGAGATCACCGAGGATCAAGGAGGTCGAGGGACTCGTCCCGTACCGTCCGAAGTGCATGGCACGGATCGCGAAGGTGAGCTCCTGGTGAGGCGAGTAGTAGCGCCGAACGTCTGCGAGGACCGTCGTGAAGTCCTCCGTGCCAGTGGTCTGCCCGACTTCGAGCCGAGTCCTGAAGCCTCGGATCGGGCTCGTAAAGCCCGTGAAGCTGTTGTCTTCCACGAGGGCGACACTCGCCTCCGCAAGGTTCAGAGGATCTCCGGCCGGACGCGTGCTCCGGTCGAGCGCGATCGGTTGGTTGAAGACGTTGTACGAATACACGTCGGCCTCGATGTCGAAGCCGTAGCGCTTGACGCCTGCGCTGAGTTCGACTCGGCGGTTCGCCGAGAAGGGGTAGGCGAGCTGCCCCTCCGCCGAGCTCACGAAGATGCGGTAGTCGGTCTGCTCGACCGCGTAGCTCGCACCGCTGACTGTCGGCTCTACGTACTGGTAGAAGCCGTATCGGATCGGGATATGGGCAGCCCCGAAACCCCAGTTCCAGCGGCTGCCGATGTCTTGGTAAAAGATCTGCCCCCCGACATCCTTGAGCTCCCCCTGCGCCTGCGCGGATGTGTACAGATTCCGGTCTCCCAGAATGTCGGAGAAGAGGGCGGACACGGATCCACCGACGTACGTGCCGAAGATATCGTTCCCGACGCCGACGGCCGGCTGGCCGAGTGCCACGAGGCGAAGACCCCCGTCAACGGGCTCCGCGTCCTCTGCCAAATACGTTCCGTCGGCCACGAGCCCGGCGTCCGCATTGCCGAGGAGGGGAGAGACGAGGTCGTCGGCGCCGTCGGGGCTCCGGCCCAGTTGCGCGCCCGATTCCATGACGGTCCGGGACGCCCCGACGAGCGACCCCTCCGACTCCACCGCGGTCAGCGCGTAGACATGATATTCCGCATCATCGAAGACGGTGAACGCCACCGTCCCCGTCTCGCTCGCGACACTCAATGCCGGCGTCGCCTCGGTGATCCCGCTGACCCCCGTTACGACCCGGGTCACCTGCCAGACCTGGCCGGTGTCCATGCCGAGGCGATAGATGTCCCGAAATCCGTCCTGGTCCGCAAGGAAGTAGAGACCCGCGCCGTCCGGGGTAAACTGCGGGTTCCAGTGCTCCGTCTCGCCGAGCGGTGCGATTCTCTCGATCTCCCGCGTCTCGAGATCCATGAGCGCGATCACCATCGGACCGAAGATCAGCCGGTCGAAGTCCGTGCCGGGCCCGAGATCCGTGACGAAGGCGAGCCGGCTCCCGTCCGGGGAGAACGTGGGCTGCAGCTGTGCGTAGCGGTCATCGGTGAGCCGGACCGGGTCGCCGCCCTCGGCGTCGATCATGAAGAGGTCCGTAACCCCACCCGACTGACCGGAGAAGACGATCCGGCTCCCGTCCGGGGAGAACGTGGGGTTCCGGATCTCGCCGATCGTGGCGGGCACTTGGAGCACCCGGTCCCGCGATCCGTCCTGGGGATCGTAGAGCTGGATCTCGTTTCGCCCCTCGGAATAGACGACCACCGCCACGGCCGATCCGTCGGGCGCCCACGCACCGGAGGAATCGAGGAAGCGCATTGCGTCGTAGTGCGCGTCCCTCGTCGAGCTAGTGATCGAGCGGAGGACTTCGCCCGTCCGGGCATCCGCGAGATACAGCTCGATCGTAAAGAGGTCCTGCTCGGAGAGGTAGGCCACGTACCGCCCGTCCGGGCTCAATGACGGCGCGAGGTTCTGCGTCCCCGCACCCGTCGCGGGGGAGAGGAGGAGCGTCCCAGCTTCTTCGGGGGGCGTCCGCCCTACCATCAGGGGGGAGTACCTCGCCTCCACCGCCTCGCGCCACGCGGCGGCGAGGGTATCTGGGTCGATGCGAAGCACCGATGCGACGGCCGGCCTCCACTGCGAGCGGGCGGCCGTGCGCATCATCAAGGTGACGGCCGGATCCCCATACTCCCCGGCCACATGCGCCCAGAAGGCGTGGCCGAATCGGTACGGAAAGTAGCGGCGGGGATCGCTGCTCAGGTCATCGAGCGTCGGGAAGGCGCCGTGCAGGAGCGCGTCTCGCATCCACATCGCCGTCAGGGACGACTCGGGGCCCACCGATATGTACTCGGCCATCCCCTCGATGAACCAGAGCGGGAGCTGCATGAGACCCCTGAGGCCCGCCCCCTGACTCCCGCTCGCAAGGTCGAACTGGAAGGAGTGGACAATCTCGTGCCCGAGTACGTGATGCGTGTCTCCGTACGAGCTTCCGAGGGGTAGAATGATCCGGTCCTGAAGCCCCTCGGTCACACCGCCCGTCCCCTCTCCCACCGCGCCGGAGAGGATATTCGTCTGCTGGAAATCGGGATGATCGGCGTAGAGGACGAGCGGGCGCGGCTCCTGGATGTCGTGTTGGAAGATCCGGGCGATCCGCTCGTACCACCGCTCGGCCATTCGGGCGCCGTCCTCGACCGGGACCGCCGCTTCCGGATAGAAGTGGATCTCGTAGTGCGGCGTAGGCAGCACCTGAAAGTCGAGCGACTCGTACTGGACCTTGTTTCGCCCGAAGTACTGGGCGGCGGCACCGGAGGGGAGAGAGAGCGCGGTGGCGATGAGCAGTGCAGACAGTCGAACTAGAGAGCTTGTCACAGGTCCTCCGGTAGGCTCATAAGGATGGATGCAGTCCACACGGACAGAAGGGAACCCCCCGTCCGTGTGACGTCCAATCTACCTATGATGTTATATCCCGAGGAGGTCAAATCGTTCGTGGCGCGCAGGCTGGGACCTGATGCATATTTCTTGGTTCCGGCGCGAGCGGCCAGTCCCCGCTTCTTTGAGTGGAGGATGAATCCAGGCTCACCCCCTCCAAGTTCCGGCTCCCAACGCCGTCGTGCACATCGAGCCGCAAGCGTAGACGCTCGATGGGGCGTTCGAGGGGGTCCGAGGAGATGCTCGGGCTCGTGCAGGCGAACGACCGAGTGGCGGGATCCAACCGAACGTACCCCGGATTGCGGGAGCGGGGAGAGGCCTGGACTTCTATCCGGGAGTGAGTCGCGCTCGCCGACGGTTTGATTCAGGGTCTTGACGCTTAGATTGCGAGCCAGGACGGCTTCGAGCGCTGGCGATGATCCATATGAACTGAAGGGAGCACACATGGGAAAGGTCTCGACCGGGGGCATCGTGTACATCGTCGGGGCGGGCCCGGGAGATCCGGACCTGATCACCCTCCGTGGGGCTCGCATCCTCGATTCGGCGGAGGTGGTCTTGTACGACCGGCTCGTCGATCCCGCTCTCCTCGAGCGCACTCCGCCTTACGCTTGCCGCATCTTCGTCGGGAAGCGGTGCGGACGCGCGACGGTGACCCAGGACGAGATCAACGCGACGATGATCACCCAGGCCCGCGAGGGACGCCGGGTCGTTCGGCTGAAGGGGGGCGACCCCTTCGTATTCGGGCGAGGCGGTGAGGAGTGCCTTGCGCTCGGGAAAGCCGGGATCCCCTTCGAAGTCGTCCCGGGGATCTCGAGCGCGCTCGCGGTACCCGCGTACGCCGGGATCCCGCTCACGCATCGGAATCTTGCCGGCTCCTTCACAGTGATCAGTGGACACCTGCACGGGGGGAGCGACCCGCACGACTGGACGGCGCTTGCCGCCGCTCCGACGCTCGTCGTGCTGATGGGTCTCAGGAACCTGGGGACCATTGCGTGCCGGTTGATCGCGGCCGGGCGGTCTTCCGAGACGCCGAGCGCGGTCGTTCGTTCCGGGGCAACGGCCGCGCAGGAGACGGTCCTCGCGAGCCTCGGGACGATCGTTCATGCGGCACACGGGATCGAGCCTCCGGCCATCATCGTCATCGGCGAGGTCGCCGCCCTCGCCGGGGAACTCGAGTGGTTCGACTCGACGACCGCCGCAAGCGATCCCGTGGAGGCGCTCAGATGAAGGCCGCCCCCGGTGAGGCGGCCGCGCACTGGCAGAGGGCGAGGCAGGCGCCGGGCCGGCTCTCGGTGGTCGCCCTGTACGTCTCGCCGGGCCACAATTATTTCGGCCGCCACGGTGGACCCCCGGGAGACCATCCCCTCCAACGGTCGGAACGGATCCGCTGCCTCGCGGGGCGCGGCCTCGAGGGCGACCGCTTCCTGGACTACCGGGAGGATTACCGGGGCCAGATCACCTTCTTTTCTCTCGAGGTGTATGAGGAGCTTTGCGAGAAGCTCGATGTGCGAGACCGTCACCCCGGGGTCTTTCGCCGGAACGTGATCACGCGGGGCGGTGACTTGAGCGGCTACATCGGGCGCGACTTCAAGCTCCAGGGCGTCCCCTTTCGGGGCACTGCGGAGTGCTCGCCCTGCTACTGGATGGACCAGGCCTTCGGGCCGGGCGCCGAGGCACTCCTGGAGGGGAGGGGAGGGCTTCGGGCCAAGATCCTCTCGGACGGGATCCTCCGGGTGGACGGCAACGGGTAGCTCCCGGTCCGGGGAGGGTCCAGTGAGCGGAGTCGCCGAAGTGAATGGAGTCGTGCTTGCGGGCGGTATCTCCTCCCGGATGGGCGTGAACAAGGCGCTCCTCCCAGTCGCGGGGGGGGACGCCCGCACCCTCGCCGAGCGGCAGGTCGCGCTTCTTCGCCGGTCGGGCGCCGGCCGGGTCTTCCTCTCCCTCCGGCGAGACGAGCCCCCCTCGCTCTCCGCGCTGGCGCGGGAGAGTGCCCAGGAGATGCTCGAAGTCGTCTACGACGAGGGGGAGAGAGCGGGGCCGCTCGGCGGGATCGTGGCGGCGATGAGGAAGGCACCGCACCTTCACCTCCTCGTCCTAGCTGTCGACATGGCGAGGGTGGGACCCGACCTCCTCTCGACGCTCCTCACGGAGTGCACGGCGGGCGCGGGCGCCGCACCCCGGGTCGCGGGCCGCTTCGAGGCGCTCTGTGCGGTCTATCCCCCCCACGCACTGGCGGCCGCCGAAGAAGAGCTGCGGGGACCCCGCCGCTCCCCCTCGGTACTCCTCGCCCGACTTACGAGTGACCGGCTCGTTCGACCCGTGAACTTCGGGGCCCTCGAGACGGCTCGCCTGAAGAGCTGGAACCGGCCGGACGACCTTCCGCCGCAACTGCGGAGTCGTATCGTCCGGGATCCGCAAGCGAGGTCGAAGGGGTAACGGTGCGCCGACGGCCGAGTGCCCCTGATCACACCCAGGCGCGGATGCGGCCGGGCCGGGCACCGGTCCCCAATCTCGTGGGTATACGGGCTGCATGTTCGAACAACTTGTGCCTCCCGGTAACCGGAAACGTCCCATGGTGGAGAGATAAAATGTTTCGCGCGCTAACTCAGTCCCCTGGGCTTACCTTCTCCTTCCTCCTTCTCGTCTCGACCGGCATGGTTCAGCCGGCCGGGGCTCAGAGCGTGCGCTCGCGGGAGGCAGACTTCAAAGTCGTCACGGTGACCGAGGGGCTCGACACGCCGTGGTCGATGGCATGGCTCCCTAGTGGCGACATGCTGGTAACGGAGCGCCCCGGGCGACTCCGTGTGATCCGTGACGGGACCCTCAAGCCCGACCCCATCCCCGGGGTCCCAACTGTGCACGCCCAAGGCCAGGGTGGCCTCCTCGACGTGGTGCTCCACCCCGACTTCGAGTCGAACCAGCTCATCTATCTGAGCTATTCGAAGACCGGCGCGGAGCCGGGCCAGTCGACCACGGCCGTCGCCCGGGCCCGCTTCGACGGAAGCCAGCTGAATGACCTCGAGGAGATCTTCGAGGCAGAGGCGTGGGGAGAGAGGAACGGGCACTACGGGTCGCGGCTTGCCTTCGACGCCGACGGCTACCTGTTCATCACCATCGGGGACCGGCAAGCGCGGTCGAGCGGCGACTTGGAGATGCATGCCGCCCAAGACCTCACCGTCCACCGGGGATCGGTCGTGCGGCTGAATGACGACGGAAGCGTTCCCCCCGACAATCCCTTCGTGGGCGACCCGAGCGTTCTCCCGGAGATCTGGAGTTACGGTCACCGAAGCCCTCAAGGACTCGCAATCGATCCGGAGACCGGCGCGATCTGGGAAGGGGAGCACGGGCCCCAAGGGGGTGACGAGGTGAACCTGGTGCGGAGCCGTCGAAACTACGGGTGGCCTGTTGTCGGCTATGGGGTAAACTACGGCCCCGGGATCCCAATCCACGACACCCAGCAACGCGACGGAATGGAGCAGCCCCACTACTTCTGGGTGCCCTCGATCGCCACCTCGGGCCTCATGGTCTACCGGGGGGATGCCTTCCCGGGCTGGAAGGGGGATATCTTCGTCGGCGGACTCGTGGGCCAGCAGCTTGCGCGCCTCGACATGGACGGTGAAACCGTCCTCGGCGAGGAGACGCTCCTTCGGGGATCACGCGTCCGTGACGTACGCGAGGGCCCGGACGGGTACATCTACGTGGCGACGGAGAACCGTGACGGTGTCTCGCCGATCTTGCGGCTCGAGCCCGCGATGTAGCGCCTGAACCCGGGAGGGGGGGCTTTCACGTCGGTCCATCGTCTTTCTTCGGATCAGGACGCCCCGTAGATTCGGAAATCGCTTGCCGTAGATCCGAGGAGGCGCCTCTATGGAGCACAGAAATGGAGAATAAGGACTCGATCCGGCTGGCCAAGATGTTCTGCCCGGCCAACGACCGCAACGTTCCGATGCTCCTGCGCGACCGGAGTCCGGAGATCGGCTCGGCGGCAGGGGCCCGGCCCGCCGAGCGGGTCTCCTGCCTCGAGTACGGTTTTCGCTGCAGCGGTTGGCTCTGCCCCCACTTTGCCTCCCCAGACTTCCCCTCCCCGGACCATCTCGAGCTCGCTCTCGAGGGTGAGCGCGAGCGTGGCTGCCGCGGGACACGGCAGCGCCAGATGATCCTTGATCGGGCAATCCGGGAGAACGACGGGGCCTCGACCGAGATGGAGCAGCCGTCGGCCTAGCTCCCCGCCGAATCGCACCTGCCCCGGCCCCCGGCCACTGCATTCCGGCTTCGGTACCACCTGTAGAGCACGACCACGCCCAAGACGAACGCGAGGACGAGGAGGATGCGGTTCAGTCCGCCAAGCCAGTCGAGAATACCCTCGACGTTCCTCCCCGCCGTGGTGCCGAGCCACGTCAGTAGCCCGTACCAGATGGCGGAGGCACCCGCGAGGGGGAGGGCGACAGGGAGAAGGCGCTGACCCGTGACCCCGGCGAAAACGGGAACCACGGCCCGAAACCCCGGGAGAAACCGGGTCGCGAAGATCGTGACCTGCCCCCAACGGTCGTAGTAGCTCTCGAGACGCTGGAGCTGGTGAGGCCGGAGGAGGAGTCGGCCGGGCACGGTCTCGAAGAACCCCGGACCGTATCGGGCCCCTGCAAGATAGACGGCGAGCGCCGTCGTCACATTCGCGCCCCAGGTCGCCAGGAAGATCCCGACCGGCTCCGCCGCCCCACCGGCCGCGAGAAATCCCCCGATCACGACGACCGTATCGGCGGGAACCGGCGGAACGATGTTCTCAAGCCCCGCCCCGATCCCGAGCACGAGATAGATCCAGGCGGGCGAGAGACCTGCGAGAAAGGGGATCGCCTCGCTCAGCATTCGTCCTGGTCTCGCCGGGGTGAAGGCGTGGCGGACAGTACGCCGCGGCCACGTTCACCGGGGTGGGAGAGGCACGGGAAGGAGGCGACGCGGCACCGTCTGGCCCTTTCCGCGGTGCTTGCGGGCCCCGCCGGGTCGGTCCGGCGGAGACCACAAGTCGAGGTGAGGGAGACCGCATCCGCCGGCTTCAGGGTGGAAACCTCGTCCGGTAGGTGGCCGGCCCGCGCCGCTCTCCCCGGGGACCGTCAGTAGCCTGCTGCCTGCCCATCCTTTCTCACGTCCGACGAGGCGGCCCACCCCCGTTCAAGCTTCACCACCATCTGCGAGCCGCCAAACGCAAAGGCCCTATCGCTCGAGACCTCGTGTCCCATTGACGCGAGTGCGTCGAGCACCTCCCGCGGCACCGGCGCCTCGAAATCGACCCGCCGACCGCTCCTGTGCTGGAAGCGGGCCGCATCGTTCGCCTCCTGGGGGTCCATTCCGAAGAGGATCTGGTTGAGTAGAACCTGGACATGACCCTGCGGCTGCATCCCGCCGCCCATGACCCCAAAGGCGATCCAAGGCACTTCGCCCCCTGGGGTGATGCGTGTTGCGAATGCGGGGACCAGCGTGTGGAACGGCCGCTTTCCGGGAGCCACCGTGTTCGGGTGATCCGCCTCGAGCGTGAATCCGGCCCCCCGATTCTGAAGGGCGAATCCGAGCCCCGGGATGCTCACGCCGGATCCGAAATATCCGAAGATGCTGTTGATGAAGGAGACCATGTTCCCGTCGGCGTCGGCCGCAGCCAGGTATATGGTCTCGCTTTCCGTAAGGGCCTCGCCCGGGTCGACCCGCTGGGCCGCCCTTCCGGGGTCGAGTAGCTCGCGGCGGGCCTCGATGTAATCATCGGCGAGGAGATCGGCGACCTCGACGCGCATGTAGTCCGGGTCGGCCACATGTCCCGCAAGATCGGCATAGGCAATCTTCTTCGCCTCGATCAGGTGATGGAGGTACTCGACTGAGTTGTGCCCCATCGACTTGAGGTCGATACCGTCCAGGAGCCGGAGCATCTGGAGGGCAGCGATCCCCTGACCTGGGGGCGGAAGTTCGTAGAGCTTGTACCCTTGGTACTCGACCCCGACGGGCTCAACCCACTCGACCCTCACCTTCCCAAGGTCGTCGTAGGTCAGAAAGCCCCCCAGCTCGGTGAGGCCGTCAACCAGCCTCCGTCCGAGTTCCCCCTCGTAGAAGGCGGAGGCCCCGCTCTCTGCAATCGCCCGGAAGGTAGAGGCGAGCTCGGGATTTCGAAACCACTCCCCGGCGCGCGGCGCCCGCTCCCCGCCGACGAGAAAGGTGCGGACGGAGCCCGGGTAGCGCGCGAGCTTCTCTACCTGACCGTTCCAGTCGCGTGCGATGATCGGCGACACGGGAAATCCCCCCTCGGCGAGCCGGATGGCGGGCTCAAGAACCTCGCCGAGCGTCAACGTTCCGTACCGCTCAAGGAGCGCCTCCCAGCCGGCCAGGGCGCCGGGCACGGTCACCGCCTCCGGCCCACTCCCGGGAACGTCGTCGTGACCGCGCCTGACGATTTCGTCGCGCGTCATCAGCGAGCCGGCCGGGCCCGCTGCATTCATCCCCACGAGACGCCCCTCTCTCTCCGACCAGAGGAGCGCGAACATGTCACCCCCGATCCCCGTCATGTGGGGCTCGGTGAGATTCAGGACGGCGGCCGCCGCTACGGCGGCATCTATCGCATTCCCGCCCATCCGCATGACCTCGAGGCCCGCGCTCGTCGCGAGCGGCTGACTCGTCGCGATCACGGCGTTCGGCGCGTAGACGGTCGAGCGCCCCGAATTCGTGGCGGGACTCAGCGTCGGCTGCTGCGCCCAGACCGGGAGAGGAGAAAGGCTCAGCGCCAAGAGAACCTTCAGTGCGTTGCGGTCGTACATGGCCAACCTCCGGGGGTGATGTGCTCCCTAGGCGGAAGTATGTCGGGTCCAGGGGCCCGAGAGGCGAAGTGTCCGAGGCGGAAGTAGCGCGCCGCCAAGCGTGCGGGGCCAGACGGCTCCGGGAAGCCGGGATCCGTCGGCCGAAGCACCCGTGGGAAAGCATGGCCAAGCTCACCCAGGCGACCCGCGAGGAAGGATGCGGCCGCCAAGCGTGGAACCCGCTCCCTCGGACCTCCGGCATCTCGCCCACATAGCCCACTCCTTCCCGGCGTTCAGCGCTTCGGAGCCGCCGGCCCGAGAGGCCTGCCCACCTCCCGAGACGACCCCGGCGGCAGTCCCCGAACCATGGTTTCGAACGATACGATGCGCCGATCGCCGGCACGCTGCAGCGGCACCGCGAACGCGGGCCTCAAGACCTCTCGGGACCCCAAGTTCCGGAAGGTACGGGCGTCTCCGGCGTCCGGGCAAACGAGAGGGAGTGCATGCGCGCGCCGGAGGCCCCGATCCGCGCCCGAGTCGGACCGGGAGCGGGGCAGGCGGGTACGAGATTCGTTCACCGTGGCGGGAGGGAGGTCCCCCGTGCTTGTCGAGAGTGGCCGGAATGAAGATCCTCACCCGTTATGTGATCCGCGCCCACATAGGGCCGTTTCTCTTCGCGTTCATCGCGCTAACGGGCCTCATCTTCCTCAACGCCGTTGCCAACCGACTCGAGGACCTAGCGGGCAAGGGGCTAGGGCTCGCCGTGATCGGCGAGTTCATAGTGCTCTCGCTCCCCCATGTGATCGCACTCACCTTCCCGATGTCCATCTTGGTGGCCACCCTCTACGCCTTCTCTCAGCTCACGGAGAACAACGAGGTCGCCGCAGTGGCCGCCGGAGGGATCCATCCGCTCCGCCTGATCCTCCCGCTGATCGGCGTGGGGGCCGTCCTCGTCGGCGCCACCTATGGCTTCAATGACCGGATCCTCCCGGAATCTAACCGACGCCTGAGCTCCCTTCTGACGGACATCGGAAGCAAGAGCCCGACCTTCGAACTGAGAGAGGAGGTCATCAACGAGATCGATACGGACGACGACTCACGCTACTTCCTTCGCTCGAGTTCGATCGACCCGCAGACCAATGAACTCATCGAGGTCACGATCTTCGACATGAGCGAGGCCGGAGAGCTTCGGACCATTACGGCGGAGCGAGGGCACATGGCGTTTACACCCGGCCTCCGCGACCTCGTCCTGACGCTCGAGGACGGCGTCATCTTCGAGGTGACGGACGATCGCCCGGGCCTCTTTCAGCGGCTGAACTACGAGAGCCAGGTCCTGCCGCTTCGCGGCGTCGTGCAGGAATTCGAGCGCCAATCGAGGGAAGGGAACCGGAGCGACCGCGAGATGACGGTCGAGATGCTTCGAGGAGAGGTGGAAGCCAGCGCGGCGCAGATGAGAAGGATCGAGGAGGCGAACCTCGTGACCTCCCGGGAGGCGGTGGAGATCGTCCTGGGCCGGTCCTCCGAGGAGGCGCGCTCGGTCGCCTCGGTGGCGGGGGGCGAGGTCGAGCGGGAAGGGGCCCCGCTGACGCCGCTCACTCTCGCGAGCTCTGCCGCGAGTGAGCTTCGCATTCACCGGGCGCGCTGGGACGTCTTCCGCCTCGCCGCAGCCCGCGACCTCGTAGAGATCCACAAGAAGTACGCAATCGCCATCGCATGCATCATATTCGTCCTCCTCGGCCCGCCCCTCGCCATGCGCTTCCCCCGGGGCGGACCCGGGATGGTGATCGCCGCCTCGGTCCTCATCTTCTGCCTCTACTGGACGGGGCTGATCGGAGGCGAACGGTTCGCAGACGAGGGGGAGGTGGACCCGATCGTCGCCATGTGGGCATCGAATGCGGTACTCCTCTCGCTCGCGCTCATGCTCCTTTGGAATGTAGGCGACCGAATATCCACGAACCGGGGGAACGCGTGGGCGGAGCTTCGGGCTCGGCTCGGGGCGACACTGAACCGACTGCCACGCCCGAGGGGACGAGCGTGATCCCGGGATCAGGGAGCTAGCAAGCCGGTGCGAATCCTGGACCGCCTCATCATCTGGAGCTTTCTCCGGCTCTTTCTCCTCTTCGTCTTCGGTGCTCCGCTCCTCTTCATCCTGGGCGACGTCGTGGAGAACCTGGATCGCTACCTCGACCAGGGAATGACGCTCGGGGACACCGCGCTCTCCTACGTCTACGAGTATCCCAAATTCCTCTTCTGGTCCTTCCCGATTGCGAGTCTCCTCGGCTCCGTCTTCACGATTCACCCGATGACGGCCCACCGCGAGGTCATGGCAGCGAAGGCCGGCGGGATCTCCTTCCACCGCCTCGTCGCTCCCCTCCTCCCGTTGGGGCTGATTCTCACGGGGGTCGGCGTCGGGCTCGCCGAGCTCACGCCCCAGACCACGAGAATCGCGGGCGACCTGCGCGGCGATCGTCCGATCGGGCAGGCGTGGCGGACCGACTTCGTCTATGTCACCGACGGGGGGCAGTCGCTCAGCGTACGGCGCCTCACGGTGGATGACGGGCGCATGATCGGGGTCTCGCTCCAGGAGCTCCCGCGAGAACCGGATACCCCGGTTCGCCACATCCAGGCGAGTTCGGCCCGCTTCTGGCCGGGCCAGGGGTGGCTCTTCCAAGACGGATACAGCCGCGAGGTCCACCCGGACGAGATGGAGGTCACGGTCGGATTCGAGGTGGCGCTCATCCGCACCCTGACGGAACGCCCGGAGGACCTCCTCGAGGTGGCCCGTGACGAGGACGAGATGACGTATGCGGAGCTCAGCGATTTCGGAGACCGTCTCCTACGCTCCGGCGGAGATGTCGGGAGAACGCGAACAAAGATGGAGGAGCGGCTCGCGCTCCCCGCGGCCACCCTGGTGATCATGCTCTTCGGTGCACCGCTCGCCACCTTCTTCCAGCGGGGCGGCACCGCGTTCGGCGTCGGTCTGTCCCTCGCAACCACGATCGTCTACATGGTGATCCTTCGGGTCTCGGAGAACCTCGGGTACGCAGGCGCACTCGACCCCTGGGTCGCGGCGTGGCTGCCGAACGCGGTCTTCTTCGTTCTGGGGCTCTTCCTTATCCGATGGGTCCGAACCTGACGCCCATGTCGCCGCGCCCCTCAGCCCAGGCCTAGGGTGGGAGGCGCCGAAGCCTCTGCAGGCACCCCTCCGTGAGCCGGCCCCCGGCGATCTCCTCGACGGGGCCCCGGAGCGTCACGTCCAGCTCGCGCGCGACCTCGACGAGAAGCATCCCGCCCTCCATCCGAACCCACACCTCTCCCGGCTCGATCCGTCCCGTTTGGACCGCGGCCACGGCGGCCGCCGTGGCGCTCGTCCCCGAAGCACTCGTGGGCCCTACACCCCGCTCCCAGATCTGGACTCGGAGACGGCCGGGCCCCTCGACCTCGACGAGCTGTACGTTCACGCCGGAAGAAAAAGCAGGGTGGCTCGAGAGGAATGGGCCAATCTCCTCGAGCGCCTCCTCACCCGAGAACACGACAGCGTGGGGGTTCCCCACGGAAACCGGGAAGAACGCTACCGGGCCCCTCGATGGGTGCAGCGCCCGTCCCCGGCCGTCGAGCGCGCTCCGGTCGCCATCCACTGCGGGAAGTCCTACCTCCGCCCTCCCCATTTCGACGGAGATGTCGTAGCGACCGCTCTCACCGGCCTCATGTACCGTTATCCGTACCGGCGCCGGGCCCAGGCGAACCGAGAACGATTCCCGACCGACCAACCCTTCCCGGTAGAGATGGGATGCGAGCACCCTCAGACCATTCCCGCTCCGCTCGAATTGCGATCCGTCCGGATTGAAGCCGCGTGCCTCGAAGACACCCTCCGGGGGGTATCTGGAAGAGAGGAGAACGAGGCCGTCCGACCCAATCCCGACCCCCCTCCGGCAGATCGATCGTATTGCCTCCCCGGTCAGGGGCCAAGCGGGCGATCCCGCCTCCCCCTCGGCCTGGGCCTCGAAGACCAGGTAGTCGTTGCCGAGACCGTGCGCGTGATAGAAGGCGGCGCTGGCCGTCAGGAGCTCCCCGGCTCCGCCGGGGTCGCTGCTACCCACCGGAGGCACCAGTAGCGAGTGCGGCCACCTCGTCGAGATCCGTCGGAAGCGCCCCGGTCAGGACCTCCGCCCCCTCCCTTGTGACTAGGACATCATCCTCGATCCGGATCCCGATCCCCGTGAAGGGCCCGGCCGGTGTTCCGGGACCGAAATAGAGCCCGGGCTCCACCGTGAGCACGATCCCCTCCTCAAGGCTCCGGGGCCTCCCGTTCCTCGCGTAGTCACCGACGTCGTGGACATCGAGTCCGAGCCAGTGAGAGGTCTGGTGCGGAAAAAATGGCTCGTACACCGAGGAGTCGAGCAGCTCATCATCGCTCCCCTCGAGCACGCGGAGCGCCCTCAGCCCGTCGATCAGCGTCACCACCGCCGCGTCGTGGACATCCGACACGCTTGCGCCCGGGCGGACCTCTCGGATCGCCGCCCTCCTTGCGGCCTCCACGAGATAGTACACATCGGCCTGCTCCGGGGAGAAGCTCCCGGAGACCGGAAACGTGCGGCTGATATCCCCGGCGTACATGCGGGCCTCAGCCCCCGCGTCGACAAGGACCAGCTCGCCCGCCTCCATCCGACGGGCGTTTTCGACGTAGTGCAGGATGCAGCCATTTGGTCCCGACCCCACGATACTCGCGAAAGCCGGGCCCGCCGCTCCCAGACGCCGAAAGGCAGCCTCGAGCTCGGCCTCGAACTCCCACTCTCCGAGTCCCGGCCGCAGGTGGGCCAGGGCGGCGCGGAATCCCGCCACTGTGACATCGACCGCCCCCCGGATCGCCTCAATCTCCGACGCGTCCTTCCGAAGCCGCAGATCGTCGAGGATCACCCCCGGATCCATGACCCCTCTCGGGCCGGCCCCGCGGCGGGCACCCTGAATGCGCGCCGTCTCGAGAGCGGTCCGGACCCCTGCCTCGACGGAGGGACTCGCTCCGAGCCGAAAGAAGATTCGATCCGCGCCCGCGAGGAGCACACCCAGGTCGTCACGGATCTGCTCGCTCGAGCGAAGCTCGTCGACCCCGATCCGGCGGCCCAACTCCTCTGGGTCTCGGCGGACCCCAGACCACACCTCCGCTCTCACATCGCGGGGCCGGGCAAAGAGAACGCAGCGCTTCTCGTCGGCAAACCCCCGGAGGACAAGGAGTGCGCCGGGGTCTGTGAGGCCCGTCAGATAGAAGAGCTCGGAGGAGGGACGGTAGCGAAGGGCGGCGTCACCTGAGCGGATCAGGGGGGGCGCGGCGGGAAGGACCATTGCCCCCGTGCCGAGAGCATCGAGAACGCGCTCCCGCCGCTCCAGAAAGACAGAGCGGGGAAAGCCGTGGAGCACTCCGTCCTCCGTCGCGCTCACGGCCGGGGGTTCTCGAGAGATTCGTCCTCACGTGCCCCGGGCACAGTATTCCTCGTCTTTCCTCAGGAGGAGTCCGTTCACTACGGCACGCTCTCCCGCCGGGTCGGATGAACGGCTCACGACCTCCCCCCGGATCACCATCACGGAGGAGCCTCCGCCGTCGAGGTTGATCGCATCCTCCACGCCGAGCGAACGAAAGAGCCCGGCGAACTCATGGAGCGTCATCCCCTCGGCAACGCCTTCTCGGCGACCCTCGATGACCACGAGCCAGAGGCGCCTCCGCTCGAGATCGAAGCCGACGCCCGTCCGGGGATGCCGCTCTCCCGAGAAGCCCGGCCGCTCGCCGATCTCCAGGTCCCCAACCACCCGTCCACCGTCGAGGAGCGCCGGGAAGCCGGAGACGACCTGCACCCCCTTGAGGCGCCCCGCCTCGGCGACCATCCAGCCTCCGACGCGAAGGGTGTCCCCGCGAGACTCGACCGAGCCCACCCATGGGAGCTCCCCAAGTCTCCACGCAAAGACGGGACGCGAGGCCGGACCCCGCATCTTCCCCCCGGAGACCTCGAGGCCAATAGGTTGGTCCTCGGGGGTAAAGAAGTCCCCGTTGATCGCGACGACGACCCCGGGCTCGCTCCGTCGCGCCAACTCCGACACCTGCACCCTCCCCTCAACGGACTCTGCGTGGGCGACCTCGAATCCGAGTTCGCAACGGCTCGCGTCGACCTCCACGAGATGCACGCTCCACGGCGCCGCGCCGCTTCGTACCGCGCGGTAGACCACCCCTGCCTCCAGGTGGAAGGTCGAAACACGCGCAGGCTCGAGGTACGCGACCGCTTGGACGGGGAGCTCGCCCGAGGTGGTCGGCGGCTCATCCGGCGGCTCGCAGGCATACGAGCCGAATGCGATAACGGCGGCAGGGACGACACCTGACACGCTGCGGCCGAGCCCGCGCCAGGGGCACCGAACGATCGGCTGTCGTGTTCGCCTCATGGACCACCTCCCGGAACTCGGGATTCCATCGTAATCGTTATCGAACACCTCCGTGTGTAGCAAGGATCCCGGTGTTACCTTCCCCCGCATGATGTGCCTGGGCCGCCTTACCATCTCCACCCTCGCGGCATGCCTCCTCCTCACCGTGGCGCCCACGCCTCCCCTCGACGCTCAAGTGCCCGGCAGCGCGGCGCGTGAGGACCAGATCCGGGTCGGTGTACTCTTCGGGGGTACGAGCCTCCTCGGGCTCATCTCCGAATATCAGCGGGGCGACTGGTCCGCGGAGCTGATTGTCGGAACGTTTGGTCCCTTCCGGGGCATCTTCTCCGCCGCCCTGACGGCGAAACGGTATATCTCAGGCGGCGGTCTCCGCCCGGCGGTGGGCGGCGGGCTCTGGGGGGTGGTTGTGCGAACGGACGAGGGGGTCGGCTCGCTACTGACGCTCCGCCTCCCGGTTGCACTGGACTGGAATTTTCGGGGAGGCCACGCACTGGGTCTCGAGGTGGGGCTCAACCGCGCCCTCACCGTGAACCGGGTGGACCCGGAGGACGATGCCCCGCCGAGGTCGCGCATCGTCCCATTCCCGGGGGCGTATTACCGCTACGGCTGGCCCCCCTGACGGAACGCGGGAGCCCCCCCCCCCCCCCCCCCCCCCCCCCCCGCCCCCCAGGGGAGGGGTGGGTGGGCTGCCTCGCCGCCTACCCATGCCACGGATCCGGATCCTCCCAATCCGAGGACCAGAACTCCTCTTCCGCCCTCCGGATCTCGTCCTCGTCGAGCGGCTCGTCCGCATCCGCGACCTCCACCGTCCCCTTCTCGAATACGGCTCTCAGGACCTCGTCGGTCACCACCGGCTCCTTTCCCGATACCGTTCGCGCCACCCTCACGCGAACGAGTACGCCGGCGAGGACGGCCACGAGCGCGGCTGCGGAGAGCCAGATCCCGATCACTCGGCCTCCACGCCTTGCGTCCCTGTTCGCCTCAGGATCGAGAGCCCCCAGAGGAAGAGGACCGACCCGATGACCACCGTCGCGAAGGGTGGACCCTCCTCGACCGCGGTGGCAGTGGGATCGCCGATCGGGAAGGCGGTGAGGGTGAGGACGATCGCGTTGTTGAGGAAGTGGAGGAGCACCGATAGGGGAAGCGACCCGGAAGCCACTACGACCCACCCGAGCACGATCCCGAGCCACGCGGTGGGAAGGAAGCGGAAGGCGGTCTCGGGGGTGAGGTGGAAGAGGCCGAAGATCAGCCCGGCCACCACGACGGCGCCAACGGCCGGGAGTCTACGCCGGCAGGCCGCTAGGACCACGCCTCGGAAGAGCGTCTCCTCCACCACGGCCGGAGCGGCTGCGGCCAGGACGAGGAGCCACGCGAACCGCGGGAGCGAGTCGGGCGTCAACGCACCCGAGAGAGCCTCCAAATACTCCGTCGGGACGGGCACAACCAGGCTCTGAAGCCACGCCAGTACGAGCGCGAGCTGAAGGGCACCTGCGAGGAGAACGACCCCCCCCAAGGCTTGCGACCGGGAGGGGCGGCGCAGGGACAACGTCAGGGAGAGGTCGAAACCCCCGCGCCAGAGGTATACCGCCACGGGAAGGAAGAGAAGCCCGACCTGCGCGAGGAGGAGGCCAAACTCTCCGAGGAAGAGGTAGAGCGGGGGGCCGCCCAGAAGGAAGAGGGCGGCGACGCAGAGGAGGAGGACCGCGGTCGCACGTAACCCGGGGACCCGCGGTCCACCGTCGAGACGTGGCGCGTTCACTTCTCCGGCCGCACCCGCGAGACTCATCGCCCTTCTCCCTGACCCGAATCCTCAACCGTCCCGCGTTGGTCGCCTCGCCAGCGCGGATCCCCCGCATCCAATCTTCAGCGATCTCCCGCGCGGAAGTCAATCGGGGCCGCGTCATCACTGGGCTCGCGCCTCGATTCCCGCCCCGTGGGCTCCGCGCAGCGGGTACGGTGCTGACGAGTTGTCACGGCGAGGCTGGAACGACTTGTATCGAGGTTGCCGCGATCGGGATATCCGCCTCGCTCGGGACTACGATGATCTTCTCGACCGCGTCACCCTCGAGAGCTTCGGCAGCGGCGGCGCTGAATTCCGGCGTCCCAGAGTCCGCGAACCCGGCCGCCGCTGGGCAAACGGTGGCGATCACTTCCACTTGGAGAATCGCGGCGCCCCGCTCTGCCTGCGCCTGCTCGGTCAGGATCCGGCGTTCCCGTTTCTGCCCGACCTCGCCCGTCAGCCCCTATAACTGCCACATGCGATAGACGGGGAGACTGCTCGTCATCGCGGGCACGATGCCAGCGAGCCCCGTGAAGCCGTTGACGATGCAACAACGATCACCCTAGTTCTCCCCTCCCAGGCGACGTAGGCATCCCCCGAGACCTGCCGGGGGAAATGCAGAGACGCTCGGGAACTGCCGAGTTACCGACGAACACCCGGCCCAAGGCGCCCACCGGAATGCCCACTGCCACAGCCCGAAAAGATGCTTCGGATCGTCACTCGTCCTCCCCCGAATCGTCCTCGTGCCATCTGTGGCCTCGACGCGAGGTCTCGGTCAAGCATGTATGCCGAGCCCAGCACCAACGCGCCGCGCCTCTCCACGGAATGTGCAGGCAGGGGGACGTCCCCGATAGCGAGGCAGCATGACCGGGGTCCGCCCATCGCCCGCACAACTCCTTGAGCCCCTTGTCCTATGCGGCAACAGCGGTATAGCCTTACGACCGCCGGTAACGCGCCGGTAACGTCGGGAGTGAGACTCGTTTCGTTTCCTGGCGTATCCAGGAATCCATGTTTCGAGGCGCCTCGACCTTCAATTGAGCACGCTTCGGGCCGTACGCGAGGAAGGAATCGGATGTTCGAGAAGGTCTTGGTTTCGATGGCTCTGTCGCCAGCGACGGCGGCGCTTGTGTCAGCCCTCCCCGGCATGCGAGAGCTCGGCACGAAGGAGATCACGCTTGTGCACGTCGCGAAGCCGCCGCGCGGACCGGCGTCGCAGGCGATCGACCACGTCGAAGAGCTCCGGGGCCGCCTGAATCGATTGGCGGACGATCTGCGCAAAGAGGGATTCACGGTGTCGGTGCACGTCCCGACCGGATCTCCCGCGGCTTCTGTCGTGGGGGCCGTGCGCACACGGGACCCGGACATCGTCCTCGTGGGCTCGCGGAGCCGGACCCTTATCCACGACGCGTTTATCGGGAGCGTGGCGTGGGACATCGTCCGGCACGTTGAGCGCCCCGTCCTCCTTCAGAGGATCGAGCCGAGTCGATCAGATCCTGAGGCCGCGCTGGTGGCCCGCGGCACCGGGTTTCCCAAGCACGTCGTCTATCCGACGGACTTCTCCGAAGCCGCGGAGAGGGCTTGGCCGTGGGTCTTGCAACTGGCGAAGGACCAGAACCCTTCCTTTACGCTTCTTCACGTGATCCCGTCCGAGGAGGGGAGGAAGGAGATCCAGGAAAGGCTCGAATCGCTCGCCGACCAGCTCCGCGAGCGCGGCGCCACCGGCGTCGAGTGCCGGGTTCGGGTCGGATCGCATGCGGCGCAGATCCTGAACGCGGGAGGCAACCGGGCCGATACGATGGTGGTGATGGGCACGCGGGGACTTGGCATAGTCCCCGGCGCACTGCTCGGGAGCGTGGGGAGGCAGATCCTGAGAACCGCCACCTCTCGGGTCCTCCTCGTGCCTCCCGGAACCCAGTCCGCGTAGCCTCCTGAGGGGGGACGCGGAGGAGGGAGATGTGCCCGGCGAGGGCACGGGTGTGCCGCAGACCCACCTGTCGACCCGGGGAATGGATCCGGCCAGGGGTTGGCGTTCTGGTGGCCGGCCGGGATCGTTAGATTCGGTCCTTGTCGTGGAGCCGAGTGCGGTGCCGGGTCAGAGTTCCTGTCCGAGGAGTGCCTCCAGCTCCGCCCTCGCGATCAGGTAGTCGTACCGCGTGGCCACCCGATTCGCATCCGCCTCATCGAGGGCCACCTGGCTCGTGACGAGCTCGAAGACCGTGGCCACCCCCACGGCGAGGCGCTCCCGAACCACTCGGAGGTCCTCCTCCGCGACCCTCGCGGCCTCTTCGGCGATCTCGATGGCCCGCTCCGCCGTACGGATCGCGAAGAGCGCGGCGTCCGCCTCCTCTCGCGCCTGAAGCCGGCTGTCCTCTTCCTCGAGGCGCGCGACCCGCAGCTGATTCTCCGCGCGCGCCACGGTCGATTCCCGGCCGAATCCATTGAAGACGTTGTAGCTGAGGGAGAGCGAGAGCCCGCTCCATCGGCTCTCGCCACCGCCGAATTCCCACTCGTTATTGGACCAATTGTAACCGGACGATACGCGCGCCGTAGGGAGATACGACGAGCGGGCCGAGGTGACCGACGACTCGTCGGCCCGCCTCGCCAGCTCCGACGCACGCACGAAGGGCGAGGCGACTTCGGCCAACTGGTAGACCTCGTCGTCGGTGAGGGGGAGGGGCGCGGGGCCCAAGTCCGCCGGTGCGAGTGTTCCGACGGGACGGGAGGAGCCGATCTGCCTCCCGAGTGCCATCCGGGCCGCCCGCACCTGTGCCTCTGTCTGAAGCGCATCCTGGCGCGCGTTGGCCAGCTCCAGCCGGGCCCGAAGCGAGTCCGAGGCCGTAGCCGTGCCCGCCGCCACCTGCTGGCGAACGAGCTCCAGGCTGTCGTCGGCCCGCGCAACCCTCGCCTCCGCCACCTCTAAGAGGTCCGCCTGCTCAAGCGCTCCGAAAAAGGTCCGCTTCGCGTCCAGGATCAGCTCGAAGCGCTGACCGGCGAGCGATGCATCCGCCGCCTCGATCTCGCGTGATGCGCGATCGAGCTCCGCGCGGTTTCGGCCGCCCGTGAAGAGCTCCATCCCCACGTTCACCCCGCCCGTGAAGGCGCGGTTCGTCGCGTCGACATACGTCTGCAGGTCCGGATCCAAGACGGCCCCCGGACGCATTGAGGCTCCCGAGTTGACGGTGAGCGAGGGAAGGAAGGCACCGATCGCGGTTCGCCTCGTCTCGCGGGCGTTGTCGACGGACGCCACGGCCTGAGCGTACACGGGACTCCTAGAGATCGCCAGGGAGATCACCTCGTCGAGCGTGACAGCCTCCTGGGCCTCGGTCCCGAGGGGGCAACCTAGGGCGCACGCAGTGAGCATGAATGCCCGGCACAGGATCGCCGAACGCAGTGAGGCGATTTGGCAACGTGAGGATCTGATCATCACTGCGGCTCCGTGGAGGAATCGGGTCGATGCTCGCGATGACTACGAAGCGCGCACGCTCCCGCATGTTGAGACGCCGGAAGTAGAGATGCCGTTAATACGCGGGGGCGAGTGCCGGTGGCCCGAGGAAGCGTCCTTCGCCAGCGGGATGGGAACGTAACGCCAGTGTGCCGCAGGCGCCGCCGGACCGCCCGGTCCCGGGCGGACTAAGCCGGCGGTGGAGGGGAGAGGCTCAGGACGCCTTCTTCCACCGACCGAACGGGAGGGTAGGCGAATCGGCCGGTTCTTCGCCGTAGACGAAGGCCCGAACGAGGGGGGAGCGCCATCCCGTACGTTTGCGGAGCCGCCCATCGGCGATCACGATCCCGAGGGCACCGGACCCTTCCATAGCCGGAGCGTTGACGAACGGGGCACCAGCGGGATCAGCGGCGACGTTCCGAGTGTCCATACCGGCGGACTGTGCAGAATCCGTGCCACGATGTGCACGCCCTCAGATCCCGCCAGGGACCAAAGAAATCCGGAAGTCAGCCTCGAACCAAAAAACGCTTGCGTGTCCGGGTGACGACATGTGCCGTGTCGCAAAGACACATCCACGTTCGGGGAGGGGGCCCTAACCGCGGCGCTTCTTCCTCCGGCGACCCCGTGGTCGCCGGCCGCGCCTGCGGTCCCCGGGTCCCGACCTTTCCCCCTTCCCTCCCCGGCCCGACGCACCGCCGGAGCGGCACGGATCTGCCTGCCGGTAGAGCACCTCGACCGAACCGAGCTCGTCGACCGACTCCCCCACTGTCAGAACTTCCCGCAGGGCCTGGTCGGGCTCCTCCGCCTTCGAAAACGCCACCACGATGAGGGGGGCACCTCCATCCGGTCCCGTTCCGGATCGAGCTGCACCCGTCACGCGGGCAAGCCAAGCCTCGCCTTCCACGTCAAACGCCAGCTCCGAGCCCGAAAAGGGACCTGGCGGGCCCTCCGGATCTCCCTCGGAGAACATGAGATCACGGGCCGGTGGCGGCTTCCTCGGCTCGGCTTCTCCGGGTCCCGCCACCCTCTCCGTCCCGGACTCTCTAGACAACTCGAACCATCTCGACCCTGAGGCCTAGAGCCGGCCGAAGCGCTCCGAAGCGGCTCGGAAGACCCCGGGGTTGGGACGGCCGGGCCCCCTCGCCGGGACGGCCACGCCGAGTCATGCCTTCCGAGGAGAACTGGGGCCCGGGGCGCTGGACCACTTCTACAGGTGGCCGTCCGCACGGCCCGATCGCGTTCACTGCCGCCCGGTAAGGACCGCGAGCGCATCGGTGCCGTAGAACATCCCGATCCAGCGCGCTTGGGTCGCCGTCACCTTCCGCACGGCCCAGACAAGATGCACATAGTTCGGTTCTCCCGGCACCGATCTGAGAGGCATGCCGGCCTGCGCGGGCGTCTGGTTCCCCTTCCGGCTGTTACAGGACGAGCACGCCGTCACCACATTCGTCCAGTCATTCCCCCCACCCTGAGAGACGGGCGTCACGTGGTCGCGGGTCAGGAACTGGCGTCCACGAAGCTGCCTCGTCTCCCTACCGCAGTACTGACACGTGTAGTCGTCACGGGCGAAGAGGAAGGTATTCGTCACCTGCCTCCGGAAGCGTCGGGGCACGTGCACGAAGCGGACGAGCCGGATGACTGTGGGGCAGGGGAGGCTGTCCCACTCGGAACGGAAGTAGTGTCCCTCATCGACCTCGAGGATCTCGGCCTTCCGGTCCAAGACGAGGCGGATGGCCCTTCGGTGTGGCACGAGAGTGAGGGGCTCGTAGGAGGCGTTGAGAGCCAGACAACCCATCGCAAGCGAACTCCGCGGTCGGCGACACCCCGTTCTTCCCGGCGTGGATCCGCCGCACCCACCCCGGCAGAGACCCTCCGGAAAGTTGCCGTCCAATGTACGGCGCTGCAAGAGCCCGGCCAGTAAATGCCCGGTATCGAACGCCGGATCCTTAGAGGAGAGAAACGGGGTCCCGGTCCACGAGGATGCGGAGGTCCCCGTCGGAGGGGCGGTGCTCCGCCACGAAGCGGTGTAGAAGACTAGTGGCGGCCTGGACCCCTCCCCCGCGGAGGAAAAAGTGCCAGCGCCACCGGCCGTGGAGCCTCTCGATCGGACAGGGGGCGGGTCCCACGATCTCCGGACCCGCGGAGGGGTCCGGGCCAAGGTTGCTGCGGACCCATCCCACGGCGCCCTCGACCCCGGCGGCGGCCGCTTCCGCGTCGGACGAACTCACCACCACGTTCACCAACCGCACGTGCGGCGGGTAGCGCGGCCTCTTCCTCTCCTCAAGCTCCCGCTCGGCGAACCCTGCGACGTCGTGTCGTAGCGCCGCCTGGATGGCGTAGTGTTCGGAGACGGAGCTCTGAATGATCGCCTCTCCGCCGAGCGAGCCCCGACCCGCCCGCCCAACTACCTGGCTCAGGAGCTGGAACGAGCGCTCGCTCGCACGGAAGTCCGGGAGGTGTATCCCGATGTCCGCATCGACGACCCCGACGAGCGTCACGCGATGGAAGTCGAGGCCCTTGGCGATCATCTGGGTCCCGAGTAGGAGGTCCACCTCCCCACGCCTCACGCGCTCCAAAATCTCTTCGTGGGACCCTCGACCCGAGGTCGTATCCATGTCCATTCGTGCAATCCGGGCACCCGGGAAGCTCTCGATCACGACGCGCTCCACCTGTTCGGTACCGTGGCCACGGTACCGAAGCTGCGTCTCGTCGCACGTCGTGCAGCGGCGAGGCACTTCCTTCTCGTGGCCGCAGTGGTGGCAGACGAGGCGGTTTCGCGTGCGGTGGAAGGTCATGGAGACGGAGCAGTGGGCGCATTCCGGTACCGCACCGCACGCGCGGCACTGGACGAAGGAGGCGTACCCCCGGCGGTTGAGTAGCAGGATGCACTGCTCACCCCGCTCCAACCGGTCCTTGACCGCCGCGATCAGCTTGGGGGATAAGAGCCCGGTACGCCGGCGCGTGCGCCCCCGGCCACGCCCGCTCACCCGGGGATCAACCACTTCCACGGCCGGCATCGGCCGCCCCCCGATCCGCTCCGGCAGGGTCAAGATCCGGAATTTCCCGACCCGGGCGTTCTGCCAGCTCTCGAGGGACGGGGTCGCGCTCCCAAGCACGCACAGCGCCCCCGCGAGTCGCGCCCGTACGACGGCTACGTCGCGGGCGTGGTAACGCGGGGCGTCGGACTGCTTGTAGGAGCTCTCGTGCTCCTCGTCCACGATGATCGCGCCGAGCCGTTGGATCGGCGCAAAGAGCGCCGACCTGGCTCCCACCACGATCCTCCTCTTCCCGGCGCGGATCTGCCGCCACTGATCATAGCGCTCCCCGGGAGAGAGTCGGGAGTGGAGGACTGCGACATCGTCTCGAAACCACGAGCGAAAGCGGCGTACCGTTTGCGGGGTGAGCGAGATCTCCGGCACGAGGACAACGGCGCCGGCGCCGCGCGTCTCCACGACCTCCCGAAGGAGGTGAATGTACACGAGCGTCTTCCCCGAGCCCGTGACGCCGTGAAGGAGGAAGGGGAGACGCGGCGCCCCGTCGATCCCAGCGAGCAGGGCGTCCACCGCGCGCCGCTGCCCCTCCGAGAGAGTGTGATCCACGGCCTCCTCGGGCTCCTGGCCCTGGAAGGGATCGCGAATGACCTCGACGTCCTCGATTCGAACAAGCTCCTTCTTCGAGAGGCCCTGGATCACGCTCCGCGAGAAGCGGGCCTGCTTCTGGAGCCCGGCGAGGTCGTGCACCCCACCCGACGCCTCGAGGAACTCGAAGCACTCCCGCTGCCGGGGAGCGCCGTGAAACAGCTCTTCGCGGGTCACGAGATCCGGGATCCAGCGTGCGAGCCTGACGACCTTGCGGGTCATCGCTCGTGCCTGTCGCGGCGGCGTGGTCAAGTGCTCGATGAAACCCGCCGCCCGCAGGCGGCGTATCTGAGGCCAGGGGGATCTGCGGCCGAGTGCCCTTCCGAGGGAGCGGGTGGTGGCCCGCCCGCCCGCACCCTGGAGGCACGCGAGGAACTCGGCGTCCCTCGCGGAGACGCCTCCCGCCCCCGCACCCGGTTCGAGGACTCGCTCGCCCGCCTCTGTGAGTCTCACGATCTCCCGCGTGCGATCGGAGAGGACCACCGGAAGCATGGACTTGAGGGTAAGACCGAGGGGTGCCACGTAGTAGCGGGAGATCCAGCGAGCGAGCCCCAACAGCTCCTCCGGGACGGAGGCCTCTCGCTCAAGGACATCGAGGACGCCGCGGATGCCCCGGATTCCGGCGGGGTCGCCTGCGCCCACCACCCAACCGATCGCCTCGCTTCGTTGAAATGGCACGAGGACGCGCGTCCCGGGGGCGGGGCGGGATCCGCCCTCCAGACGGTAGGTGAAGGTCCGGTGAACCGGGAGCGGGAGCGCGACCTCCACGTGCATCTCACCCCACCTTCGGCAGAAGAAGCTCCCGCTGGTAGTTCGCCGGGGTCACCTCCGGACCGTCCGGACCCATGTACACATTCACCTCGCTCCGAACGCCGAGTTCTCCCGGGATGTATACCCCAGGCTCTACGGAGAAGCCGACCCCGACAATGAGCGAGCGCTCCTCGCGGGTCTCGAGGTCGTCGAGATTCGGCCCGGACCCGTGGAGCTCCCGGTCGATCGAGTGCCCGAGACGATGTACGAAGTAGTCGCCGAGCCCCCTCTTCGCCAACGTGTCTCGCGCGGCCCGGTCCACCTCCCAACCCCGGGCGACGACGCCCTCCCCCCACCGCTCCTTTACGAGGGCGATCGCAGTGTCCCTCGCGTCACGGACGGCGCCCCACACCTCCATGGCGCGTTGCGAAGGCTGACGGCCGAGGAACCCCATCCACGTCTGGTCTGCCGGGATCCCGCCCGCCGGAAATGCTCCCCAGAGATCGATCAGAACGAGGGAATCCCGTGTGAGGACGGCCCCTCGGCCGACGGGTTCGTAGTGCGGGTCTGCCGCCCGGGAGCCCGCCGCAACGATGCAATCCTCCCCCTCCGTCAGCCCCAGCTCACGAAGCCGGGTCCGGATCCAATCGGCGAGCGCCCCTTCCTCGAGCGGCGCCCCGGTACGCACAGCGTCACCCGCACGCCGAATGGCAGAATGGGCAATCTCACGAATTGCGACGGCAGCGCGCCGATGGAGAGCAAGGCCCTCCGTCGACCACCGGGAATACGTGACCGTGATCAACTCCGCGGAAGAAACGACCTCGGCGCCGATCTCCTTAACGAGCTCTACCACCCCCGCTGGAACCCGATCGAGTGCCGGGATCCGCCCCCGCGGAGACACCTCCATCGCTACGGTTCGGACACCGGAGAGGAGCGCCCGAAGTTCCCGGTCCAACTCTCGCCACCCCCGGTACTCCCGCACCTCGAACGGCCAGCCCCTCCAGGGAGAGGCCTCGATCGAGTGCCTGAGGAGAACGGGCGAACCCTCTCTCGGCACGAAGGCGTACGCGGGCCGGGTCGTCCGACCCGCCCCTAGAAGGTCGTGGGCGAGCGGGTTCTGTTCGCGAAAGTCGTAGAGGAGCCAGCCGTCCCAGCCGCGGGCCCCGAGAAGAGAAGACGCCTCCTCAAGCCTACCCCCTGCGAGGAGCGGCTGGCCCTCGCTCACCGCGCCGCGCCACCCGTGACAGCCTGGACTCCCTGGGCCGCCGCGCCAGCCGCGGAGGACGAGGGTGACTGGGGCCCCTTGACCCCGGCCACGATGTCGAGGCTGAGGATCCGTTCCTTGATCATGAGCCTCTGGACTTCACGGATCCTTGCGACCGCGCTCCACACCCCGCGCCAGCCCCAGCGGCGCCACGCGCGCCTGAGGATCGCGAGCTTTCGACCGGGCTGAAGAGCTCGGCAAAGTCCGGGAGCGGCTTCTTCGCGCCCGGGCCGAAGGCCGACTCCGCATCCGACCATACCTCGACGTGCGACCGTTCGATCCCGGCATCCCGCAGGATCCGCTTGAGTTCCACGCGCATCACGAGGTGTACGCCGAGGTGCGCGCAGATGAGGGCCCGCCGCTCAGGCTCGACGGGAGCCGCCCAGACAAGTTGCACGAGTGCGAGCCGGCCACCCGACTTCAGCACCCGCGTCAGCTCCCATACCGCCGCACTTGGGTCCGTGTTCGTCGTCAGCCCGAGTTCCCCGACTACGACATCGAAGACTTCGTCTCGGTATGGGAGATCGTGCATCTCCGCCACCTCATACTGAAGTCGGCCCGCGAGCCCCGCCTCCCGCCCCCGCGCGTCCGCCACTTCGATGAGTACCTCGTCCTCATCCACCCCCGTGCCGTGAACTCCGAGCTCCCTCGCGAAGTAGGCGAGCGTCACCCCGCCCCCGCACCCGGCGACGAGAACCTCGTCCCCCTCGCCCATCCCGGTGCGGATGCCGATCTGTCGGTAGAGGGGCCGACCGCCGGGAGGAAAGAGGGGACGACGGCTCAGCCGAACGAGATCCAGCACGGACGGGGCGGCGCCCCTTGGGGCGGCGCCCGTGAATGGGGCATTCATGGCGTATAGATTAGAACGAAGGATCTTCGCTCAGCTCAATCTCCCGAATCGCCGACCGGAGCTTGGCCTGCTCTTCCACGGTGATGGCGGATCCGGCGTATTCGGGATCGGTGTCCCCCTCCCCCACCCCGCGCACTTCGGACGGAGGCCGGAAGCGCCGGACGGCAACCACCACCACAACCGCGCCCGTGAGAAGGGCCAAGGGCGGGAGGATCCAGGCCAGAACCCCCCAGCCGCTCGTCTCGGGAACTGCCCGGTACTCTTCCCCGTGGTTTCCGATCATCCATTCGACGAGCTCGTCAGAACTCCACCCCTCGTAGGCGAATGCATGGATCGAGTCCCGGAGAAGAGCCGACTGCGTGGCGGTGCAGACCTGAAGCATGAAGCCGGGGCAGTATGGCGAGTAGAGCCTCGATATCGCCGCCTCTCCCTCAGGGTGCGGCTCGAAGGCGCCCTCCTCCATCCCCTCGGGGATCTGACCTGCGAGAGCGAGCGCGATCAGGGAGAGGCTCAGCGCGAGGCCTACTGGGCGGAGATCCATGGCGAATGTCCGAATGCGGGTCACGAAGCTCTCGAGTGCCGTCATTAAGATGGCGATCCCCTTGACCCGGCTCAAGTCAAGACGACGCAGGAGCGGGCGGGGTGTGCGGCACGACCCGGTCCTGAAGGGCATAGACCCTCGAGGGGACGGAGCGAAGGGCGATGATCGCATCGCACGCCGCACTCGTCGCCGATATGGTCGTGAGGTACGGGATCCCGTGCATGATCGCCGTACGCCGCATCGCGTAGTCATCGTACTGGGACTTCTTGCCAAGCGGCGTGTTGATGAGAAGGTGCACCTCCCCGCTCACGATCATGTCGACGAGGTCGGGGCGCCCCTCCCCCACCTTCCAGACCTTCCTCGACGGGACGCCGAGGCGAGCCAGGTATTCGTGGGTCCCGGCGGTCGCGGCCGCCTCGAAGCCAAGATCGACGAAGCGCCTGACGATCGGCGTCACGGCGGCCTTATCCCGGTCATTGACCGTCACCACGACGGTCCCTCCGTCCTTCGGAAGGACGTTCATGCTGGCGGCCTGTGCCTTCGCGTACGCCATACCAAGGGAATCGTCAAAGCCCATGACTTCGCCGGTCGAGCGCATCTCCGGCCCGAGGAGTATGTCCACGTCGAAGCGGGTAAAGGGGAGGACCGCCTCCTTCACGGCCACGCCGCAGACCTCCGGCTCGCTCGGGATGCCCAGCTCCGCGATCGTCTCCCCCGCCATGATCCGGGCGGCCATCCGCGCCATCGGCACCCCCGTGGCCTTGCTGACGAACGGGACGGTCCGGGAGGCCCTCGGATTCACCTCGAGGACGTATACGAGGCCATCTCGGATGGCGTACTGGATGTTCAGGAGCCCGACGACCCCCAGCTCGAGGGCGAAGGCGCGCGTAAGGGCGCGGATGCGCACGAGTACCTCCGGGCCGAGGCGGTACGGCGGGAGGACGCACGCCGAGTCCCCGGAGTGGACACCCGCGTCCTCGATATGCTGCATGATTCCCCCGATCACGACGTCCGTCCCGTCGGCGAGCGCATCCACGTCCGCCTCGAAGGCGTCCTCAATGAAGCGGTCGATCAGCACGGGGTGGCCGGGTGAGGCCCGGAGCGCACGTTCGAAGTACCCTTCCATCGTGGCATCGTCGTAGACGATCTCCATCCCCCTCCCCCCGAGCACGTAGGAGGGGCGCACGAGTACCGGGTACCCGACGCGGCGGGCCACGGCGAGCGCCTGGTCCCTCGATACGGCGATGCCGTTCGGCGGGACGAGCGCTCCGATCTCGCGGCAGACGCCCTCGAAGAGGCCACGATCCTCGGCCCGGTCGATCGCATCGACGGAGGTGCCGAGGATCGGCACCCCGGCCCGCTCGAGACCCTTTGCGAGGTTGAGCGGGGTCTGTCCCCCGAGCTGCACGATGACCCCGATCGGTCGCTCCCGTTCGACGATCTCAAGCACGTCCTCGAGCGTGAGCGGCTCGAAGTAAAGCCGGTCAGATACATCGAAGTCGGTCGAGACGGTCTCTGGATTCGAGTTGACCATGATTGTCTCGTACCCCGCCTCGCGAAGCGCGAGAACCGCTTGGACGCAGCAGTAGTCGAACTCGATCCCCTGGCCGATCCGGTTCGGACCGCTCCCGAGAATGACGACCTTCTCTCGGTCCGAACCCCGGACCTCGTCCTCCGTCTCGTAGGACGAGTAGTAGTAGGGGGTCGCGGAGGGAAACTCGCCCGCACAGGTATCCACCACATTGAACGTGGGCCGAACACCCCACTCCCACCTGAGCCGCCGGACCTCGGACTCCTCCTGATCCCGAAGGCGTGCAAGCTGGGAATCGGAGAAACCGTGCCGCTTCATCCGGAGCATCTGGCCCGAATCGACCTCCGGGAGGGCCGCATACCACTCCTCGAGCTCGACGATCTCGAGAAGCTGATCGAGGAACCAGGGATCGATCCCAGTCGCGTCGTGGATCTCCCCGAAGGCAGGCGGCCCCGAAGCGCCTCCGTCCGGTCCCGCCGTTTCGTCCGGCCCCTCAGCCGTCCAGGAGGCCGGATCCCGATCCGTCCCGGCACGCACAAGCGCCTGTAGTGCCCGTTTCAGCTGGAAGGGCCTGTCGGCCGTGGGCCGGCGAAGCGCCTTGAGGAGGCTCTCCCGGTCGCCTCCCACGAGCCCGTCGTCCTCGAGGCTCGCCCCCTCTGTCCACCCCACGCGACCCACCTCCAGACCCCGGAGTCCCTTCTGCCACGCAGCCTTGAAGGTTCGGCCGATCGCCATCGTCTCTCCGACGGCCTTCATTTGGACCCCAAGCACCGGATCCACTTCCCGAAACTTCTCAAAGGCGAAGCGCGGGAACTTGACGACGACGTAGTCGAGGGTCGGCTCGAAGGAGGCCGGGGTCGTCTTCGTAATGTCGTTTGGAAGCTCGTGCAGTCGATAGCCGACCGCGAGCTTCGCTCCAACACGCGCGATCGGGAAGCCCGTCGCCTTGGATGCGAGCGCGGAGGAACGCGAGACGCGCGGGTTCATCTCGATGACGAGGAGCTCGCCCGTCCGGGGCCCGACGGCGAACTGGATGTTGCAGCCCCCAGCCTCGACTCCGATCTCGCGGATGATCGCAATCGCCGCGTCCCTCATCCGCTGGTACTCGACATCCGTCAGCGTCTGGGCGGGGGCTACCGTCACCGAATCGCCCGTGTGCACCCCCATCGGGTCCACATTCTCGATCGAACACACGACGATCACATTGTCCTCGCCGTCCCGGACGACCTCGAGCTCGAACTCCTTCCAGCCGATCACGGATCGGTCAATGAGGACTTCGCCGATCGGGCTCGCATCGATCCCGCGACGGATCTGCCGCTCGAATTCTCGCCGGTTGTACGCGATCCCCCCGCCCGTTCCGCCGAGAGTGAACGAGGGTCGGATGATCGCCGGATAGCGCGTCTCCTCGACGATCGCCAGCGCCTCGTCGAGCGACCGGGCGAAGCCTCCGTGCGGCAGGGCGAGGCCGATTCGCCGTATCGCCTCGGAGAACTTCTCCCGGTCCTCCGCCATCCGGATCGAGCGCTCGTTCGCTCCGATCAGCTCCACCCCGAACTCCGCGAGCACGCCTGCCTCGCCGAGCTCCATCGCGAGCGTGAGAGCCGTCTGGCCTCCCATGGTGGGGAGGATCGCGTCCGGCTTCTCCTGTTCGATGATCCGGGCCACCCATTCCGCTGTGAGCGGCTCGACGTACGTCCGGTCCGCGAGACCGGGGTCCGTCATGATCGTCGCCGGATTCGAGTTTACCAGGACGACCCGGTACCCCTCCTCCTTCAGCGCCCGGACAGCCTGCGTGCCGGAGTAGTCAAACTCGCAGGCCTGACCGATGATGATCGGGCCCGAACCCAGAATCAGTATCGACCGGAGATCGTCGCGTCTGGGCACGAATCGTCTTCCATTCCTCGATGTGGGAGGCGGACGGCCACACCTGCCAATAGGCTCTCACCTCGGCACGCGGCCAGCACCCCGACAAACAAGCGGAGAAAGCTAGATAAATCTTCAATTACGCGGAATGATTTCCGGGTTCCTCCATACTCTCTTAGGGAGGCGTGGAACCCGCCAACCGAAGAGAGGATCCGATGCCCAGTCAGCTTCCCGCTCTCGTTCCTAAAGGGTTGTCTTATGAAGACTTGGAGGACGCCCACGCGATCTACGGAGCCCTGGCCCCCAGGACCCGGAAGTTATACCTCGGGTACCTCCAGCGCTACCGTGATGCCGGGTTTGAACTCGGATCCTGCAGGGAGAGGTGAAATAGGGCATCATGGGTGTGGATGGGACCGGAGGGGAAGTTGGCGGGGATATGGGGGGCTGACGGAGGGAAAAGAGGCGGCTCGGATCTGTGGTATTGAGTGGGCGGGGCGGTATTGGACAGACGGGGAGGACGACTGGAGGGGAGAGGGCCTGGAGGAATGCGGGGCGGGAGTAGTCAGGCTGGGAGAGGAGGCGGGAGTCCGGAGGCGAGGCGTCTGAGAGCGAGGAGGATATGGGGTCTGGCGGGATCGTCACGGAGCAACTGGACGTAGAGCTTGCGGCTGTGGCGAGTGAGCTTGGCGGGCAAGCGGAGGAGCCAGAGCCGGAGGCGGTTGGGTTGAGCTGTGCGCCAGGCTCCGGAGAGGGCGGTGGTCCTGAGTGTGTGGAGGAGCTGGTAGGCGATGGCGCCGAGGGCCCAGAGGAGCGCGTTGCCATCGAGGTCATCGATGGCGGTGGCCCCTGCTCCGAGCTGGCCGAGTTCCTTGATCCTCTGTTCGACGACAGCGCCCTGGTTGTAGCGGCGCCAGGCGGTGAGGACGTGGATGCCTTCGATGTTGGTGAGTACGTGAGCGCTTAGTGGGACTTCGTAGGTGTCGAGCGCGAGGGTGTCTGGGCCTTGGAGCGGACGCCGTGTGTGGAGCGAGAGAAGACGGACGCCCCACAGACAGCGGGAGGTGGTCCAGAGCTCATGACCGGGGAAGATGTGCTCACCCTTGCGAGAGCGACGCCAGGGCTGGTGATGGTCGGCAAGCCAGCGGTGGGCAGGGAGCTTGAGCAGGAAACGGACCTCGAGGTCATCGAGGGTCCGTACCATGGATCGGCTGAAGAAGCCCTTGTCGAGACGCACGGTGATGGTCTCGACCCCCACGGAGCGCAGGCGCCCCACCAAGTCGGTGATCCACGCCTCGGCCCCCGCGGCGGTGGGGGCGTTGCCCGGGCGCCAACGGATACCCATACAGTCTCCCGTCTCCTGAACGAAGGCCAGAAGCGGATGGTGCGACGGTCGACCGGGCTTGTGCGGGTTGTAGCCCCGCTCGGCGCCCACTTGCTTGCGTCCGTAGCGCACGCTGACGGTGGAGTCGAGGGTCAGGGTCAGCGCCCGGGGCACGCCCCCCAGTCTCCAGCGCCGGCACACGATGTGCCACAGGAGTTCGTCGAGGAGGGGCACGAGCGGCTCACCTGCGCGGCGCAACCAGCGTCCGAACGTGGTGGGATCGGGCAGGCGAGTCCAGCCGAACAGGCGTCGAATGCCGCGCCGGTCCAGGAGCGGCAAATCGTCGAGCACGCGGCCACCGTAGAGCAGAAGCACGACCCACACCTCGACCATCAGGCTGGGACGGAAGAAGCCGGCAAGCCCTTCGCTCCGACGGTCGATCCAGGAGCCCAGGCCCATGCCGTCCCACAGATACCGGACCAGAATCAGCCCGCCTCCATCGGTCAGATCCCGGGCGCTGTGACGAATCCGTAGCGGGGAGCCCTCACCTTGTACATGGGGCCGAGAACAGATACGATGGTTGCGCACCGTCTGGGTGCCTTTTGTGGCGAGGAACCTTCTTGGACGAAGTGCCCTCAACCTAAGGCCTTAGACGGTGTTTTTCTTCCCTATGCTACTCCCCTCATGCAGGATCCGGGCTGAACTCACGGGCCGCTCGCTCCGAGCGTGGATCGATGCCGAGAGGCGGAAGGGGCGGGCTCCGGGCTCGATTCGGTTTGGAATGACAGCGATCAGGAAAGCAGCCGTCGCTTTCGATTGCCCCATCTCTGAGAAGGAGTGGGCGCTCGTTCGATGCGCTTTCAAGCGGGCTTCCCGAGAGAACAGGAACAGGAGGCGCGGATCGGTCGAAGGTGTCGGGTGGGAATCGGCTGATCAGTGTGCCCGGCGCGCCGGGCGGTCGGGAGATCTCAAGGGACTTCGGGATTGTGCGATTATCCGGCTCGCCAGCGATGCCCTGCTCCGGGTCGGGGAAATTTCGGCGCTCAATGTCGAAGACTTTGAGGAGAAGGGAGACGGTACCGGCATCATCCATATTCGGTCATCCAAGACGGATCAGACGGGTGCGGGGGCGGCACTCGATATTGGGCCACCAACGGTTGATGCGGTCAATGAGTGGATTGAGTCGGCGGAGATTACAGAGGGTCCGCTTTTCTTGAGTACCCGAGGAAGAAAGGCCGGAGGTCGGATTGCTGCTAACGGCCTGGACGCCATGTTCAAGGTCAGGCTCAAGGCCATCGGGGTCGAGGGGAGGGTCGGGGGTCACTCCTTCCGGCGCGGGTCCTGCGCCTCTCTCATCAAGGCGGGAGCCCACACCGTGGAGATACAGGAAGTCGGGCGGTGGGCGAGCGAGGAGATGGTGACGCGCTACGCCAAGGGGCAGCTAGAGAACGCCACGATAAAATACCGCTACGGGGGAGAGTGAGGCCGAGGGGGCTCTCCTCTACGATACCCGAAAAGCCCCCTCGGTCGTCTCAAGGGGTTCTAGGGGCGCCTATGACAATTTCGGAGAACACATGTCGTGCATCTCAAGAGATACGGCACCCCTTGCGTCTTCCTCTGATGCGTCCGGGTCCCTTAAGGCCAACTCCGCCGTACTGAGCGCGCTCTGGTAGAGTTCCTGACGGGAGCGACAACCTAGTAGTTCTCCAACAGCTAGCGCATCCCAGCCCTTGTATCCTGGACGTTTCCGAGCAAGACCAAACGCCAGACTAGCAACCGCCTCCAAAGCTAGACGTTCACCAGCCGTAGGTATCTTGTCCCGATAGGTGTTCTTCAACTCGACGCAGAGCAGCGAGTCACGGAATACCATTTCCCCTGCGGATTGCTTGCCTGCTTCAAATGCCGTCTCAGTAGCCCGGTCAATCCACGATAGATCGCTCATACTCTATCTTCCTTGTCCTGTGCCTAGGTGGTTTTGTTTCTCTCCTCCCCCGCTACTCTTGACCCGCTCGATTGTTCCGACGAGGAGACGTCAGACCGCCGCCCCCTCGTACCTGACTTCGAGGGGAACAGTCGTCGAACTGACGAGGAACTGATCCCGGCGATATCGAGCGTTGAGGAATACGCCATTCGCCCGCACACGCAGATCCCCCATCACGGCAAGAGCGCTCGGAAACAGTCTGTAGACTTCATCCTCATAGGCAGTGAGAGCCGCATCCCCTTTCCCGAACGGCGTCCCGATCTCGATTACGGCCAGGGGTCTCCTCTCGACTGTCCCCTCAGGAGTCATGCCGAGTCGCTGGGTAGTCCCTCCCACGATCTCAACCCGCATCCAGCTACCCGGCCCTCGAGGGTCGAACTCTTCCCCGTCGAGGTAGACTTTTTGAGGAAGGGAGTTTGAGTCTTCGATCTTCAAAAGCACTGCCGCCCGGATCTCTGAAAGAGTCATCGGAATTTCGCCGCCTCTTCATAAACGATCCGCTCCCAATTTGCGCGGGTCAGCGTCATTGCCAATCGTTTTGAAGAGCCTCGGGAGAATTCGATCTTCGGTGCATACGGGGAATCGGTGCTGATCTCAATCACTCCGTCACGCTCAATCACTCGCCAGCTTCCCTTGAGCGCTCCCGTGAGTACCGGGACACCCGGGGAGCCGGTTGAGGGATCTCCCTCAGTGATCGATCGGTGAACCCGGACGGCGCAATTGTGGAGAAGATGCTCCCGCGCTCGTTGGAGCTTCGCTTTAAAGATCTCGATATCCGTTTCGTAGCTCACTCGCTCAGCACTCCCGAAAGACGGGCCGCTTCCTCAACGGCCATGCCCCCGGCGATCAGCTTTTGAAATGCAGTTGTTCTCCCCACAACGTCATGCGCCCACAGACTGCCGAAGTCGAAATCGAGCGACGCGAGATCCAGCTTGCGGGAAAGCTCTTCGGCGATCCTCGCGCTAAGCGGCTCGCAACTGCCCATCACGAAGCGCCGCCACGACTCCCTCTGTCCCGTCCCGTCGCCGTCATTCACGAGGGAGACAGGGACTCCGCAAGCAGTCACAAGCGACTCAATCACGTCTTTCCTGAGGCTTCTCAAAACGTCCGGGGGATGCGCGCCGATTCTCGACTGTGCCCAGTCCCGTCGAGGCGCGGCCGCGGGTCCCTCGCCCCACCCTGAGGCAGTCGTTTTCAGAACAACCGGTCGGCCTCTCGCTTTCGCTAGATCGCTCTTCATTTCGGCCAGGGGATCCCCTTCCCCACCGTCGCCGCCGTCGCCCGGGATCGGGAGAAGAAGCGCCGAGGGTGCTCCCGCTTCCTCGCCTAATCGCTGCTCAAGCACACCCGCGAGAGTGCCGGTAGCCGTAGCGAACTGGAGCGGCCCCAATCCCTCCCACGATCTCCCGGGGAGAGTTGCGTATCGGAAATGCAAAACCCCTGCACTCGGGATCGTCTTTGACGTTGAGGAAGTCGGCCCCTGGCGCTCGACCCGATAGACCCAAGCTCCCTCATCCGCCCCGCCCGTGATCGTCCACGAAGTCGCGGGGCGAAGAATGATCACGCCGCCCGAAACGCCGATTTCATAGATGGCCTGACCGTGCCTCACGAGCTGGCGAACGAGATCCCCTAGAAACGAGGGGGAGAGCGCCGGGAGTTTCGGGTCCAGCTTCGCCGCCTGAAAAGCGGACTGGTAAGCCCACGCCGCCGCCTCGACTGCCGCGGTAGCGTTTGCCGACTTCGCGGGATTCTCGGCCGCGTCTACGAGAGCGTTCACGAGAATATCCGTGTAGCTGTCTCGGCGCTCCCAGAATCGCCACGGAATCTTCACCCTATGATCCCCCCTCCCCTGAGAGTGACAAACGCTCTCAGAATCGAGGCGGCCCCGCTGCGCGACCACCAACCCGCAGGGCTGGCGAGTACAGTTGACACGTCTCCCGAATCTCTGCGGGTCTCCGCCCCCGATCCCACATCGAGGAAGTATCCCACGCCTCGGACAAGAGCCTCGTCTTTCAGAGCGTCGGGTGCGTCGGGAGCTTCCTTCTCGATTCGATCGGAGACAGCCCCAGCGATTAGCTCCAGGCGAGCATCCCCGCCTAGAATTTCGTCGCGCCCGAGAAGCGCTTTCAGTTGGGCAGTTGTTAGAGCCATGACAACATCTCCCTGTGAGAGCGCCGACCCTCGCGACTCGGGGTAATCTTTGCCTCTGGCCAGCCGTCGCCGTTCGGAGTCGGCCCGACCAGGAGAGCCCTCACCGGAACCTTGCTGATCTTCGCTACTGTCTCTCCCGCCTCCTGAACTTCGGTCGCGTCAATCTCGGTCGGGTCGAAGAGAGGTCGCACATACAGTTCAACTCCCTCGGAACTCGCCACGATATCCTCGCCCCAACTCGTGTCGGGCAGGTCCATAGTCACGAACAATCCTTCGTCCGAATCGGAGACCCTGAGAGTCCCTTTGCTTTTTGAGGCGAGAGGAGCGGCGAAGTTCTTCCAGACTGCTACCAGCCCATCGGGAAGCTCCAGAGATCCCCGATTGAAACTCACCGTCCCGCACGTCCCCGAGTTTTTATAGCACTCGCAAGCGAGGCGAGAGTCGTACGGAATCTGTGCCCGTAGCGTCCCCGCCTGTCTGATCTCGACGCGGGAAGCCGGGTAGCTGGGCGACTCGACAAGCCCGACCCCGGCCAGCTCCGCACGTTCTATGATCCTGAGATCGTTTTCCCTGCGCTCTTCAAGCGCCCGGAACTCGATTGACAAGCCCCCTAGCGCGCCGCTGGAGATCTCCGAAAGCGCTCGGTCGGCGAGAGGAGGGTAGGCAGTTCGGCGCGAAGAGAAAGCACCTGAGCGCTATCCTCTAGGGTGAGCCCGCCCCCGTCCGTATGCACGAGAACCCGCGTAGGGTCGTGCCTGTAGTCGAGCCAGCGAGTCGGCCCCGTCGAAACATCGACAGCCCCGGGCTCAAAACGCTCCCTGTGAGACGGCGACACGTCCCCGTACCGAAGAACTGTGCCGGTCAGTCTCCGATTCTCCACCCTCAATTCGAGGGGGCGACGCGCTCTCTCACTCTCCATTACGGCTTGAAGGAAACCTGCGCGAACGAACCCGACCGGAGAACATGCACGTCGCTGATAAGCTGCAACGCGGTAACGACGATCTCGCCCTTCCCTGCCCCGGTGAAATTATCCCTGATCAACTGGACGCCGCCCCAAACGGCAGAAACTGCCGACCAGGGAGTCATGCCGACGCGAACAATACCGGCCTGAACGTTGGCCGCGACTGCGGGAACCCGATCGGACATGCGAACGCCGCCGGTATTCGCATCGAGATACGCGGCAGTCGAGACCGACGTATTATCGAAGTAGCTGGCGGCCATCGCTACGAAGGTACTCTTACCGACGAGTGCCCGAAGCGCTTTCAAATCGTAGCCGTGCCGACCGTCGAGCGCTCCCACAATTGTGGACACATAGCTTGCCGGAGTGTTTTTCACGGCCTCTGCATCGGGATCAGTCAGGCGCTTAAGAAGCCCGTTGATGTTCGGCGAAGCGCCGTTGCCGTTGAGCAACTGGTCGGCTACCGCGTCGGCCAGTGCCATCGGGATATCACGCCTGAGCGCATCCTCTAGCTGGCCGAAGACTGCGATATCCTCGACCCGCACCCGGAAGGATCCTGTGACCCTCTTCGGGCTTGAGGCGCTGACACTAAATGCCGCGGCAGTCTCGTCGGCCGCTCCACCTTTTGCTTTCGGTCCGGCGGGAGTTTTCGTCGTAAGCACCGGGAAAGCTGCCGATCCTGAGGCGATTGACGGCATATCGATACCGAGATATCCGGCGACTCCCTCCTTGTAGATGTACGGCTGGACGGGCTGCTCATTGATAGCAGTACCGCCGGGGGCTGGCGTAGCGGCTCTCGGCTCAAAGAGAGCATTCGGGATCTCGTGATCCCCGAGGAGTCCGCAAGCGCTCCGAAGCTCGCTCTCGGCCCCGGTAAAGCTCTTCCCGTCGAGCATTGCCCGAAGAGCGTTCCCGATCTTCGCTTTCCCGAGAATCTCCCGGCGCTCCCGCTCCTCCGTGTCGAGCGTCTCCCCCTCGCCCGCGTCGGCTCCTCGGCTCTCTGCCTCGATGGCCTCAAGCTCAAGGGTGGCGACACGTTGGGCTTCCACGTCCCGTAGCTCGCCGGTTTTCTCGCGAAGCTCTGTCGCCTGTCCATCCTCCAGGCTATCGAGCGCCGCAAGCTCGGCAAGTCGGCCGCGAATCTCAACACTACGAATCTCCAACTTTTGCGACTTAAGCATTTTCTTTCATCCCTTGGGGTTACTTAGTTCCTTCCAGGCCACGAACAAATTTTGATCACGTTTTTGACTGCCTGATCGATCTTCGAATCTGTCGGCGTTGCGGGATCGCCATCGGCCAACCCGTCAACCAGATCAGGTTTTAAAGAAACAACCATTACGATACTTCGCGTGAAATCTTGAAGTTGATTCCTGTCAACGTATTTCCTCGCCCATCTCCGGAGGCACCGACTGTCTTCTTCTTCGCCGGTTTCCTCCGTAGCGATTCGGTGAAGTTCTTTCCTGATAGCATTCTCAATTCGCTGGATCCAATCTTCGTTTTCAAAGATCTCTCTGGACATGGAATGCCTTTAAAGTTTCGGGTCCTGCTTAGACAATAACGAGGGGTCAGATCTTAAATCCATACCCTTTCGATAATCTTTCCAGTCCTGGCGCTCCTGACTCCAAACTCTAGTACGGTGCAAATCAATGTGACAATCCCGACAGAGTGTTCGGAGATTACTGTACTTGAACCGGAGAGCGTTGTCTTTCAGGGGAGAGATAACGTGGTGACATTCAAGCGCACCCGGGCGACTGCAAGCAGTGCAACGCCAATTGTCTCTAGTGAAGATATCCCGGCGGATTCTTTCCCAACGTCTACCGGCGAGATCGGGGCGGCGCTTCATCCAACAATCGCTGATTTAATCGGGGATTGTTTCGGGCCGGAGCTTCGGGCGGCTCTCTCAAATGCCCCTGCGGCGAGCACCCAGGCGCTCGATACATCGTCCCTGGCACAGTTGTTCGTTGAGCGCTTCCGCATCCGGGTGTTACCCGACGTATCGTTCTCCACTTGTGACGCGGCCAGGCTCGCTTCTAAGAGGCTTCGGGACTCTCCCTCGAGCGTGAGCGGGCCGTCAGCCGTCAGCCGCCCCACAGAGCGTATGTCAGCCGTCGCCTCACTCCACAGCCCGGCGCGAGTCTCCAAGAATACCGAAGCGGGAATCTCGTCCCGTAGCTCCCCGATCCTCAAGCGGTCAGCGACTACCCGGGCAGGGATTCCCCACCGTGAGACAATCGCTTGCCAGAGATCGCTAACGGGCGGGACCCTCTTCCCGGTCGCGGTATGCAGGTTCGTGAGACTGGCGTAAGTGTCGGGCGGCACCCGGTCCCGCTTCTCCTGGGCGGCGAGATCGGGAATGCCCGGGGCGAGTGCGAGAGCTTCGACCCGGCCCGATCGCCAGACGGCTACGGCTGCACTCCAAGCCCGACTAGCGCTGAGATCTATCCCGACGATGGGCTTACCGACCCGCTCCAGAACGGGGCGGGCGAGTACCCGCTTCCAGTCTTAGCAGAACTTCTGAGGCGTCGCGGCTAGGGACGTTGAGCCTGTAACTGAGGAACCGCGCCCTGAGTCGATCATCGGCTCTCGCTTCGTCCCGCTCCAAAAGAAGCTGCCTCCGAAACGACGGGGAGATATTGGAAAGCGGATTGGCCTTTCTGATCGTCGGCCACCGGTCCCAAGTCTCCGCGTCTCCCTGCAAGCAGGTAACGTGAACGCCGGGGCGACTCCCCTTCCCTACCAGGTCGTGCCACCAACCTGCCTCAGCGGGTGCCAGCGTCCCGATGTAGAGCGCCCGTAGCGGGCTTCCCGGCTTCCCGATCGAAGTCTGTATAGCGTCATGAAGCAGTGTACCGGCGTTAACTTCCATTGAGGCGGGTTCGTCAATGATCACCCACGGCGTTTTGACCAGACCGAAAGCCCCTTTGCCTGAGGAACTGAATACGACAAGTCCAGTTCTCGTTGCCCGATGGATGATCCCAACTCGCTGAGCAGAGTCCAGGTAGCGATAGCCATTCTCGCCCAACATTTCCCGGGCAAATCGATAGACAATGCGCGCTTGTTTGATCGAGGCCGCGCACAGCACCGACTCGGTACCCTCCCTGAATAGCTCGTCGTCGGGGTTGAGTATCCGAGAGACAAGATGGCCAGCTAGCCAACTCTTTCCGTTGCCTCGCGGCATACTTAGCGCGGCAGTCGTAATATTATTGGCCGTCGCATTGCGAACGAATAACCTCTGAAACGGCCTCAACTCCATCGGATTATGCCCCCGGTGCAGGGCCGCAAACAGGCCAAAATGGCCGAAAACAGCGCCCAATCGGTTGCGCAGACCGACTCATCATTCGGTCCCGGGGCTCTAATATCGGGGTCGCGGTGCCATAATGGCCCGACGTTATCGGCATCTCATTCATGAACAACTCATCGGCCACATTCATCGTTCGACCTGCAATAGTTGTGACAAATAAAAAGCCGTCCCCCTTTCAGGAGACGGCTTCACGCCGCCGACTTCTCTGTAAATCGAGCGGGGAATCACTCCCCGCTTACTGCTCTATGACATTAACACCTGAGAACGGGAAGCGAAATAGTTGTACACCCTATTGGCTTTTCTTGCCAACGAAGCTTGTCTTGTCGAAAATAATGGGGATTATACGCTTGACTTGAGATTGTCCGGCTTCGCGGCCCGAGTCTTGCGAATCGGCGGTTTCCCAAGCAACGCGCGGCCAATGTCTCCCGGAGTTGCGCCCTTGTAGGCCGGGTTCGGCGATGGCGTATTCGTCCACTCCCGTACCGCCCCTCGGCGCTTCTTTTCTTTACGCTCCACGTCGAGCACTACATCACGTACGCGCTCGAATCGTTCAATGGACGATTCAAGGGCCGCGAGTGAGCCGGGGTCCGCCATCCGAAAAGCCGCGATGCGTGACGGTGTCAGCTTTCGTCCATAATTGAACCGCCATCGTTCAAGTCTCAGGGTAGCGGCCGCAATAGCTAATTGCCCAAGGGACAACGACTCGCGCGGAAGCAGCACGAGACAATCGTCGTTCACAGCGCACGGCTCCAACTGCACGAACGCCTCGCCGATGCTACCGGTCTGGGCGACGGTGACGAAGGGTGGCGGAATTAGCGGCTGGAAATCGAGCCAGCCGTAGCAGCCGTTATACTGCTCAGTTGGCGATATAATGAGCGACTGACCCTTGGGGATGCCTTCCCGACTGTGGAGTTCCTTCATCCCGTAGAAGATCCAGAACGCGCCACCAATCGTACCCGGAGCAGCGGGTAGTTTCTCGGCGTTCCTCCGCTTCTGAGGACCGACGCCGTCAAGGTAGTCTTGCACATCGAGAACCCCGGATTCGGCGGCGTGACGGAGTGCGCTGATCTCTGGCGCGTAACGAGCGTAGAAGGAAGCGAGCCGCCGCAAGAGAACGTCTGCTGATGTCGTCAATTCATGTTCGGTCGGCGGCCAGGCCGGAACGTATGCCCCCACCGCCCATTCGTCGCCGGGTTCTACATGTGCCGGGCCAGCGAAGCCGGGCACGGTGGTTCGGTTCAAAACGGCGTCTATGGCCTGTGGAATCTCATCTTCCCCAGCCTGCACCCGTGTCCCCTTCTTGAGTGAGTGACCGTCTCGCTGGATTCGGACAAACTCCGTCTTGCGTTGCGGGTCGTGCGGGACGCCCTTTTCGAGAACGACTACTGAAGTCGTTGACGATGCGAATGGCTGGAACAACTCATCCGGCATCTGGCAGACCGCCAGCAAGCTGTTGTCCTTCAGAATCCGCTTCCGCCATGCACCCTTGCCATGTTTCACGAGCAAACTGGTTGGAAGAATGATCGCCAGTCTGCCCCGCAGGGCGAGACTTTCCAATGACCGCTCCACGAACTTCTCGGGCGGGACATCGGTCTTCTTGTGCGGGAACGGTGGATTGGTGAGCACAACAGTAGGGGCCGTGCTCCCGACTTCCTCGTGGAAGCAGTCCCCTTTCTTGACGCTCGTAGAGCCATCACCTCGAAGGATCATATTCGCGACGCACAGCGCCGCCGTGATCGGCTCCTTCTCATGTCCGATCAGCCGGTCGCGAACGAACTGCACCGTGTCCGTCCGGGACAGCTTTGCCTTCTTCATGATCCGATTCATGGAGGCGATCAGGAACCCACCGGTTCCGCACGCGGGGTCATACACCACGTCGCCGGGCGTGATCTGGCAGACATCCGCCATCATCGCCGTGACGTGGCGAGGCGTGAAATACTGGCCAATCGTGTTCCCGCCCGTGTAGCGGAAGAACGTCTCGTAGAGTTGCCCCAGGTAATCGTGCTCCGCAGTCAAAACCGTGACGTTGAGACGTTCCAAAATTGTCGTAACATGGCGAGCGTGCACGGCAAGCTGTTCGTTCGCCTCATCAACCCGTAGGCTCTCGGCAAGGTCGGGTTTGCCTGCCTTCCAAAACGCCCGTTTGCACGATTCGTTGATGTCGGAGAGGATATGCTGAGGGGCCTTCCGTATGTTGCCGCGAGCGCTCCAGAGCGCGAGCATGACCGCCCCCAAGACGGCCGGTCGCAACTCATCCTTGATCCCGGCTTCCCGTAATAGACGGTTGATCTCGTCGGCGCGACCAGCTAACACCTCCGGCGGCGGGATCGTAGGCCGAAGCTCTAGGGGCGCGGTCGCGAGCGATGCCGACGTGAGATCGGCACGATTCGGTATCCACGAGATCGGGTGCCCGTCGTAGGTAAGTGGGTGCCACGCGTCATCGCTCCACTTGAGAACCCGGAGATCGAACGCTTCTTCCGTCCCCGCCAACCCGATGGCCAACGTTGTGTATCCCGCATCGATGCACGCGGCACCGTAGACCGCAGTCGCCTCGGTTACGGCCAGTTCGAGATCGTCTACTCTGCCCTTGGTCTCGACCACGGCGAGTGGCTCAACCGACTCGCGATCCACGATCACTGCCTCGGGCAGACCGTAGCTGTCACCGGATTTGCTGGCTGCGGCGAAGACCTCCACGAGATGGGGATAATCTCGGTACTCGTTCTGCCAAAGAACATCGCCCTTGGGAGGACGGCGTAGCTTCCAGCCTTGGGTAAGAAGAATTTCGGACAACAAGTGCTCGGCACGCCGCTCCGAGACTCTTGCGGCCGTCATCGGATCAGGTCCTTGTACATGAGCCGCTTGCCGACCATGGCAGCGACCACATGCTGCATCTGCGCGAGCGTGTCCATCTCGCGGATGTTGTGACGGCCCGCGAACTCCTTCACGTACCGCTGGAGATGCTTCGCGCTCATCTTGTGGTAGATACCCTTGTGCGCCCGCTTGAGCATGCTCCAGAAGGACTCGACCCCATTCGTGTGGACCATGCCACGGACGTACTCCTCGACCGAGTGCTTGACGCTCTCGCGGTTCTCCAGTCCGTCGTAGGCTCTCGCTTCGTCCGTGTAGACGACCGCGCCATCTTCTGTGACCCGCTTCACGAACCCCTGTAGCGTGTCCTTGTCCGTGCGCTCCACTACCGTAGCGGCGACCTTGCCGCTCAACCGATCCTTCGCCCCGACGACCGCCGTCTTGCCCACCGCACCGCGGCCAGTGTCCATCAACTCCCGACGCTTCGCACGGCTCATGTTCTTGCGCTTGCCAACCTCATGTCAAGGAGACAATCACATGTTTCCTATAGAGGATCTACCCTGGCCATTTCAAGGGACCTGAACCCCTGTTCCTGGCGTTTGTCCATGTCGCCCAGAGGCTCGCTAAGGGATATCGGCCCAGAGGGGGAACACTACCGATCAATATCGGGCGCTTCGCGCTCTCCGTACGCGGCCAGACTGCGGCCACGTACCTGTCAACGGAAGTTGAGAATAGAAGCACAAAAATCTGAACTCTTATGCTTTGTATCTTCACGAGGGAAGGGAGGGAGTGAGATAGGACCGCCCCCGTCTAGCTCAAGAATTCGAATAGACGGGAGCATCCTGAACTTCAGTCGGTCGGTCGGTCGTTTCGATCAGGAGTCCGGTGACAGCCCCACTCGCCAGGTACCGGAGGAACCACAGGGGTCAACGCGGGGGGATGCGGAATCGTCCCTGTATGAGAAGCTGAGCCCGGAGGATCTTCTTTAAAAGACTACCCTAGCACTCTACAGCTAGCGGCCTTCCACTCAGCAGGTTCGGACGTTCATTGTCGTGGGATTTCTCTCCCAGGATCATTGAGGCTGCGGCCCAATCGGCTAGAGGGTTGTTCCTCTAGTAAGTTTCTATTGGTATCGCCTCTTATCCCGGTCACGTACCGGGACCGCGTGAATCGTCGTACTTTGGATATAGTGTAGGTCAACGCAGGGAGTCAACCCGTGTGAGATCTCTAATAAAAACAGAAACGCCTCGAAGGGAATCACTCCCAACGAGGCGCTTCCGACGATGATTCACCCGGACACGGGCTGCCTCTGTCTCACGGGAGGCAAGTCAATATGTGACGGGTCGAATATCTAAGTCAACATGTTGGGACTATTCGCGGCTTCCGAGCCATTCTCTGAGCGCCCAACGGATGCATTCTGAGACAGTCATCTCCTCGTCATTGGACGCGGATTTTAGTCTCTGTGACATGTTCTTAGGAATTTGAATCGTGAGCTTCGTATCGTAACGCATGTTGATCTCCTTTGAAAAAGAGGATCAGGGGTGAATCCCCCTCCCAAAAGGAGAGTATCAACTAGTGCTATTTTTGTTTTTAGGATTCTTCAATATTCTTCGGTATTCAGCGAAATACCGGCAGTCGGCAGGGGATTAGCAGGGGATGGGGGTTGACTTTTTCAGGAGAGCTAGATGAATCCGGATAGGCAAAGAAGGGGAGAGCCGATGCACGTCCGTCCATCCGCATGAGGCCCGCGCCCTCTCCAGCCCGATCGTGCCCAGGGGCTCCGCTGCCTACCGCCACCTCCGTCGGCGCTATCAAACGCTCCTCCGGGGCGGTCCCCTTCCATCAGGGGTGCCGGAGCAGAGGCACCGGGGGGCCCATGGCGGAGGCGTCACGATGCAGCCTTCCAAGGAACGCGATCCGCCGCCGCGCTCACCAACCCACTGCCCCGCCGGATTTCCTGGGCGATCTTCCCCGCGGCGGCGCGTCCGTGAGGTGGCCTCGACCTGCACCGCCGTCCGTCACACGAAACGTGGCGGAACCCGCGCCGACACGAGGTGTCCCACCCTTCCGGTCGATCGGCGAAGCGGGAGTCTCATGCATCCGCCCAGCCTGCCGCACGGCGGAAGCTCGGACCGAGAGGCACCGCTGTCGGCGGAGGCCCGTCCGTCACCGATACGACCCTTCCCTCCGGGTCCTATTCCCGCTTCCTCTTCTCCTTGCGAAACGCAAGGAGAAGAACGTAGGCAAACCCGCCCCAGACGAGGGAGACGGTCCCGATCATCGTAATCCAAGTCGCCGTCGTCATCGCTCCAACCGGATCCGAGTGTCCCCCGGCGCGATCCTCCGGTTCTCCCGGTCCGCCACCTGAAGGAAGGTAAAGGCGGGCGTCGGCGCCGAACGGTCACGGACCCGCAGACGGAACGTCATCATTCCCGAAGGTCCTGGATCCACCAAGAGCACTCTCATCTCCCCCGTCTCGGGCGAGACCAAGCCCGACCACGCGAGCGTCCCGCCAACCCCCTCGACCCCGATTAGCCCCTCCCCGGTGACGAGGAGGAGTGCGGCCCCGAGCATCTCACCGTCTCCCACAAGGGAAGCAGCGTACGATCCCCGGCCCGAGGAGCCCAAATCGCACGCGGCGCACGCCGCCCCGAGGAGGAGGACAGTAAGGAGAACCCGCCGAAGCCGCCTACTCACGGGCCGGTTCTCGTGGAGGCGGAGCACCAGCCGGCGCGCCCTCATGTGAGGCAGCGCCCTTCCGGGGGGGCGAAGAGGCGGCACCTTCGGGCAATTCCGGATTCGCGAGGAGGTAGGAGCGGAGGTCACCGATGTCGTAGCCTCCGTCCGCGTTCCCAGCCGCATCCAGGAACGCCTTCTCGACATCGGTTACCTCGTCGTGTGGCCCGACGAAGGGAGTCACGAGGACATCCACGAGGAGCGCGGGAGGCGTGACCCGCATCTGGACGGCGGCCCTCGCCTCGAGCCCGATCGCATCTGTCGCCAAGAGCGTGGCCCGGAAATCCCCCGTCTCCGTCGCGGCGCCACGGATCACGCCCGCCTCGGACTCGAGCATCAGCCCTTTCGGAAGATGCCCCTCCTCCAGACGCCACTGAACCGGGGGGCTCCCGTTCCGGACCTCCAGGACGATCTCCTCGGGAGTCGCGGCCCGGATCTCGAAGCGCTCGGGGAAGGGCGCCACCGTGTAGATGAGATCGAAGTTCGCCGCGAGCTCGCCCGGCTCATTGAGGAGGTAGGTGACGGGGTTCGCGAGCGAGTCACCCGCGATCCCGACCCAGTCGCGAAACGCAAATCCGGTCCGAGGGGTCGCCAGGATGGAGAGCTCCGTGCCCCGGGGAAACCAGAAGGCATCCCCGTCCGGCGCCCTCGGCCCGGGCTCCGCACTGAAGACGCCCGGGACGATCCCTCCGGCCGGATCATTGGTCGCGATGCGGAGGCGGATCTCCTCCCCCCCGTAGCTCGCGACGAGCGTCTGGTCGGAAAGCCCGGTCGTAAGGACACGGCTTCTGGGGGCCCCGTCCCGCCACCCCGCGAACGAGGCACGCTCGCCCGGCCCGAGCGGGATTCCGGCGGCGGCGGTGATCTCGTGCCGCTGGTACGGGGCGGAATCAAAGACGATCGGCGTCACTCTCTGCTCTCCATCGAGCTCGAAGCCCGCGAGTTGCAGGGGCAGCCCGCCCTGCTCCGCCTCGACGGCGATCGTCGACAACCCGGTGTTCAGCCGAAGCCGGACATCGTACGGCGAAGCACCGACAAGCTCGATCTCCGTGAGCGTCGCCCCCAGTCCCCCGCCCCGGTGCGAGAGAGCCTCGGGCGGCTTCCCGGCATGAAACTCCCGGTTCCTCCCGCACGGCACGGAGGCGTCGACGTAATCGGCCAAGGAGGGCTTGATGCACCCGGGAAACGGGTCCCCGGCGTCCCCTCGCCCCTGGTTCCTCTCCGTGAGGTCGTCCCTACCGTCCGCCTGCCTGAGCCACACGCCCTGCCGGTCCGGGTCGTCGTTCACGCCATTCGCCCGCCAGGACGCGTCCAGAACATCGTCGTCGACGTGCCAGATGAGGAGACCCGGTCCGGGAAGCGTCCCGTCGGACCCGGTCCGCTGCCGGTTCTCGAGCAGGAGGTACTCGTTCGATCCGTCTCGCGCGGGAAGCTTGAGCACGCGGCCGGGGAGATCCTCGACCGGTTCGAGCGTCACGACCTCGTCGGCGCCCGACGCCACCTCCTCCACATCCACCCACCCCAGCGCCGACTTTGTCCAAGCCCCCATGTGGCACGGGCGCTCGGGGGTCGTGCCCCCGCAACCCCAGCCGCCGGTCGCCATCAGGTCCCAGTTCCCCGCGCCCGGCAAAAATCCGCCGGGCGAGGTACGGTAGAGGTCGGGGAGGCCGAAGCCGTGACCGAGCTCGTGGGCGAAGGTCCCGATCTCGTTGAAGCGCTCCCCGTCGCACGCGACGAGGGGCTGCACGGTATAGTCGTCGATATGGATATACCCCTCGCCGTCGGGTCGAGGCGTAGAGGTCCGGAATCCGTCCGGGAGCCTCCCGTCGGTCGCGGAGCTCAGGCTCCAGCGGTGAGACCAGATCCCGTCCGTCACCCCGAGGCACTCCCCGCCCCTGCCCGGGTGGATCACCGCGAGGACGTCAACGTACCCGTCCCCGGACTGGTCGAAGCGGCCCCAGTCCACCCCCGTCTCGTCCACGCCCTCGAGGATCGCCTCGATGAAGGCTCCGATCCCGCCCGTTCGGCTTTTGACGGTCGCCCCGACGCCGAGCGTCACATCCTCGCGCGCGAGCCCGGTCTCCTGCCAGTCGAAGGCCTCGCCCGCCATCTCGACGCGCCCCCCCGAGATCTCGTCATAGAACTCGGGGATCGTCGATCCGAGCGAGTTCGGACCGTCAAAGAACTCGGCCTGGATCTCGGCCCGGGAGAAACGGGGCGCACCCTCCCCGTCCGACAAGAGCCCTAGGACGAGCGGAAAGTGAAAGGTGCCGACGACCGCTTCATCCCGGGGACCGAGCCCCTGGAGCGCAAGCGCACCTGCGGGCAGTCCCGGATCGACCTCCGCCCGCGCGCGCATCCCCGCCCGCAGACGCTCGAGGCGCTCCTCCCCCTCGAGCGTGAACCGGAACGCATTCGCGTCCTCGCGAAGCTGTCGAAAATATGCCTCCGGCGGGCGCGTCCCGTGGAGCTCCCCGAGGAGTTCGATGTCCTGCCCTCGGAGCTCGCCCGTGGCGGCGAGGAGCAGGCAGACACCGAGGCCCCGAGCAGAGTGGCAGAGCGATGTCAGGGACCCCGGCATGTGGAGTTCTACCTCAAGTCCGCTCCCCGCAACCCCAGCTCGGCGGCGCGGGTCCGGAGTCCATCGATGACGTTCTGGATATGCTCGCTTCTCTCGAGTCCCACGAGCTCGACCCCGTACGCGACCTCCTCCCGGCTCACCCCAGCGGCAAAGGCCTTGTCCTTCAGCTTCTTCACGACGGACTTCGGCCGGAGATCGTCGATCCCGGTCGGACGGACCAGACAGCACGCGACCACGAGGCCGGAAAGCTCGTCGCACGCCACGAGCACTCGGTCGAGCTCCGTCTCCGGCTCGACGCCCGTGTGGTCGGAACGGTGCGCGAGGATGGCGTGCGTCACCTCCTCCGAGTAGCCCCGCCTCTCGAGCTCCTCGACCGCACGCTTCGGGTGCTCCTCGGGGTGGGACTCCCAGTCCAAGTCGTGGAGGAGGCCGGCGAGCCCCCAGAGCTCCTCGTCCGCACCGCGGAGCCGGGCGTAGTGTCTCACGGCCGCCTCGACTGCCAGCATGTGATTTTTCAGCCCGCGGCTCTCCACCCATGTGTCCAGGAGCGCTAGCGCGTCGTCTCGGTTCGGCATGGGATCTAGACTCTCGAAAAGGGACAGAGGGACGCCACGGCGCACGCCTCGCAGCGCGGCGTACGCGCGGCGCAGACCGCACGGCCATGAAAGATCAGGAGATGGGAAAGGAGCGTCCAGCGGAACTTGGGGAAGAGCTCCATTAGATCCCTCTCGGCCTTCTCCGGGCTCGTCGCCCCCGTCAGCTTCATCCGCCTGGATAGGCGGCCGACGTGGGTGTCCACGACGACCCCTTCCGCGATGTCGAATGCATTGCCCAACACGACGTTTGCCGTCTTCCGCCCGACACCGGCCAACGCGATCAGCTCCGTCATCGCGGCAGGGATCTCCCCGTCGTGACGCTCCGCGACCGCGCATGCCATGGCAATCAGGTTTCTCGCCTTGCTTCGAAAGAAGCCTGTCGAATGGATTACCTCTTCCAACTCCTCCTGCTCTGCACGGGAGAGCGAGAAGGCGTCCGGATAGCGCCGGAAGAGCTCGGGAGTCACCTGGTTTACCCGCGCGTCCGTGCACTGCGCCGAGAGTATCGTCGCGACGATGAGCTCGTAGGGGTTCCTATGCTCGAGTGCGCACCGGGCATCCGGGTAGCACTCCTGCAAGCGATCGTAAATATCGTTCGCGCGCGCCCTCCGCGCGCGTTTCGATTCGCGGCTCACGTTTCCCCCACCTGCCTGTCCGACGATGCTGACCCGCCCCCCTCGGGGAGCCGGATCCGCCGGAAGGGGAGAGTCGATCCCTCGCTTCCGGACCCCGCGGAGGGTGCTTCCCTCGGGGTGAGCGTGCCCTCCTCCCCCGATATGTAGGCAAAGACGCGGGCCACAAGCTTCAGGACCTCCCCGAGGGTGATGATCGAATGGAGCCGGCCCAGGTCGCCGCCGGGAAGCATCGGCGCGAAATCTGCGCCCTCCTCCCGAGTCCGCGCGCGCAGCCAGTCGCCGGCGCCCGCCAGCTTAGCGGGCGGGAGCTCCGTCAGCGAGAACCCGGGGCGGCCCCGTCGGATCCCCATCGCCACGAGGAGCGAGAGCGTGACGCTCGAGGAGAGCGTCCAGAAGAACCCGTCGACCGGCTCCGTTCCCCCCGCGTCCTCGGCCGGTGACCAGAAAAGGTGCCTCGGAAGCTGCAGGTACCCGGCGGGCACGGGAAGCTCCCCCCGCCACTGGAAGCGCTCCGCCGGGGCAGCGGCAAGGTACCGGGCCACCTCTTCGTCAAGCACGTAGAGCGGCTCCCCTGCGGCACGAAAGTGGAAGGCTTGGAAGAGGAAAGCCCCGAGAGGATCGCTCCACGCCGCCTGGCTTTCCGCGTCCCCGCGGAGCTCGTGAACGGCACGTCCAGCCGCTTCGAGGCGGAGGAAGACACCTGGGTCCCCGAACTCGGCACCGGAGGCCTCCCCCTCGTCCCGGATCTCGCGGAACACGCGCTCCCGAAAGGCCCGGCCCGGGAGCCCGATCTCGTACGGGCTAAGTCTCGCCCCGGGGAGGAGGGCGCTCACCCGGGAAGCGCCTCCGCGAATGCCTCCGACTCGATAAGATCGACCGGTGCCCGTCGCCAGATGCGGCGCACACGGTCCCGGAGGGAGTGATCGCGCACGAGTACGATGGTGAGCTCCTCTTCGGTCGAGGGCTCCCCGATGATCCGGATGAAGTGAACGTCCCCGAGCCGCGCCGGGCGCGGGACGTGCCACCGCCGATCCTCCCACTCGAACTCAAGCACGTCGGTCCGGTCGAATTCCGACAGGCGCCAGCGCTGCTCGATGTAGACCTCCGTCTCGACCCGGTAGACCCCTGGGAGAACGGGGAGCCCGAACTGGAAATACCAGGGATCGAAGTGAAGCCCCTCCTCCCTCAGGTGCGCCTGCTCCATCGCGTAATCGACGCCCTCGAGGGCATCCTCTTCGACGAGGAATTCGAGGTGATGGCGAAGTTCGTGGGTCATCGTCTCCCAGATCTCCCCCTCCCAGTCGAAGTTCGGATCGGAGCTGGCGACCGCCCGGAAGGAGCCGTAGTAAAGCGCGAGGATCGAGCGGGTTGATTCGGGTCCGCCGTAGCCGGAGGGATACGGCTCGGTGGAACACGTGCCCAGGGTGAAGAAGTCCTCGTGATCGGGATGCGTCTCCGCTTCCCGCCTGAGGACGATTCCGTCGATCCCTTCCTTGTACGCGGCGGGAACCCTCTCCCACAACCGGTTCGCCGTCTGGGCAAACTCTTCGTACCTCATCGCCCGAAGCGCGGCCGGGCAAGCTGCACTACGGGACGCCCGGGGAACTTGCGGCCGCGGGCTCCTGTGGGTTCCACCTAGCGCTAAGGAATCGGTTCAGGGAGATGAGCGCGATCAGCGCGACGCCCCACTGCGCAACGACCGTTCCCACATTGAATGCGGCAAACGGGTTCATCGTCTCCCCTAGCCCGGCGCCACGCGCCTGCCACAGCCACCACCCGATCAGAACCACGGCCTGAACGGCCACGAACCGAATCGCCCAGTCCCACCACACCCCGATGTGAATGTCCGAGTCCCCGGTGTTTATGAACTCCTCGCGCCAACGGGTCACGCCGTAGCGGAGGACGGCAAAGGCGAAGAAGAACCCGGAGAGCATGAGACCCACGCCCCACACGAAGTCTTGATTCGCGAAGACCTGCATCGAGAGCGCCGAGGGGACACCCATGAGGAGGCCGGCGATGCCAACGACGCCAATTGCGCGTGCGCGCGCGAGCCCCGCGTCCGTCAGGACGCGGGCGGCGAGCTCGATCATGGCGATGAGGGAGCTCCACGCCGCAAAGACAAGGGCGAGGAAGAAGAGCGCCAGAAAGAAGCGGCCGAAGGGGATCGTGGCGAAGAGCTGCGGCACCCAGATGAAGGTGAGCCCTTCGTTGCCCGCCCCCACGACCTCGCCCGCAGCCTCCGGCATGACCGAGAAGAGGGTGCAGAGGACCATGATTCCGGCAAGGAGCGACATGCTGTTGTTCCCGAAGCCGATCACGAAGGCATTGAGCGCCGTGTCCTCGCGGCTCCGCATGTAGATCGCGTAGCAGAGTACGAGCCCCCACCCGGCCCCGGTATCCCACGCGTTCTGCGTGAGCGCTTGGAGCCAGATCCCCGGCTCCGCCAGCTCGGCCCAGTCGGGGGTAAAGAGGAAGGCGAGCCCCGCCGCCGCACCTGGGAGGGTAAGCGCCCGTAGAGCGAGGACGATCACGAGGATGACCAGGGAGGGGATGAGTACGCGCGCCGCCGTCTCGATGCCCCGCACCCCCCGGGAGACGACGAGGACGCCGAGGGCGACGGCTACGGCGTGGGTCAGCAGCGCCCCGGGCGTGGCCGCGTAGCTCTCCCAAAAGCTTCCGGGAACCGCTTCCGGAACTTGGCCGAGGAGGGCCGCGAGGAAGAAGCGGATCGTCCAGCCCATGACGACCGAGTAGTAGAACATGATCGCCGTGGCCGTCCACGCCACCCACGCGCCCATCCAGCCGAAGCCCGGGCCGAGCGTCTTGGCGAAGGCGCCGATCGGGCCCGATCGGGCCCCCTTCCCTAGCCCGAATTCCAGGATAAGGAGGGGAATAGACCAGAGGAGGAGGAAGACGAGCCAGGCAACGAGGAAGGAGCCACCGCCTTGCGTGGCCGCGATCCTCGGAAAGCGCCAGATGTTCCCGGTACCGACGGCCATCCCCATCATCGCGAGGAGCATCCCCCAGCGCGACGCGAATACGGCTGAGCCCTCGCTCGCCCCGGAAGCCGGCATCGTCACGCCCGGGAGAGGCGAGGGAGCGGCGCCCAGCCGCCCCTCCTCACTCCCCCACCTCGAGCCGCTCGCGAATCCAGCGGAGGACGCGCGATCCATCCACCCGCTCTTGCGCGAGCGTGTCGCGGTCCCGGATCGTGACGCTCCCGTCCTCGTTCGTTACCCGGTCCACCGTGACGCACCACGGCGTACCCGCCTCGTCCTGGCGCCGGTAGCGCCGACCGATCGAGCCGGACTCGTCGTAAAAGACGGGGAGCGCAGCACTCCTCAGCTCCCCCGCGATTCCCCGGGCCAGTTCGGGAAGTCCATCCTTCCTTACGAGGGGGAAAACCGCAGCCTTCACGGGCGCCATCCTGGCGTGCAGGGAGAGGACGACCCTCTCCTCCCCCGCGACTTCCTCTTCGCGGTAGGCGTCGGCGAGGAGCATGAGGACGGTCCGGTCGACGCCGACAGCCGTTTCGACCACGTACGGCACGAAGCGTTCGCCCCGGCCCGAGTCAATGTACTCAAGGCGCTTCCCCGAGTGCTCCTCGTGGCGCCTGAGGTCGAAGTCCGTCCGGTTATGGATCCCCTCAAGCTCCCTCCACCCGAAGGGGAAGCGGTACTGGATGTCGACCGCCTTCTTCGCGTAGTGAGCGAGCTCATCCGGACCGTGCTCGTGGAAGCGGAGCTTCTCCTCCGTAACGCCGAGGGAGCGATGCCAGGCGTGGCGCTCGGACAGCCAGCGCTCGAACCACTCCTCGTCCGTACCCGGCTCGACGAAGAACTGCATCTCGGCCTGCTCGAATTCGCGCGTTCGGAAGATGAAGTTCCCGGGGGTGATCTCGTTGCGGAAGGCCTTCCCGATCTGGGCGATCCCGAAGGGAACACGTTGCCGGGAGGAGGTCTGCACGTTGAGGAAGTTCACGTAGGAGCCCTGCGCCGTCTCCGGGCGGAGGTAGACGGTCGAGCCCTCCTCCTCGACCGGACCCATGAAGGTACGGAACATTAGGTTGAAGAGACGCGCCTCCCCGAGCTCACACGACTCGTGATCCCCCGGGGCACGGGAGGGTTTCCTCCCGCACCGGCTCGCGTCGAGCTGATCCTCCCGGAAGCGGAGCTTGCAGCATCTGCACTCGACGAGCGGGTCCGTGAAGCCCTCCACGTGACCGGACGCCTCCCAGACCCGAGGGTGCATCAGGACAGAGGCGTCCATCCCCTCTACGTCCTCTCGCCGGTGGACCATCTGGCTCCACCAACTCTCCTTCACATTGCGCTTGAGCTCGATCCCGAGCGGCCCGTAGTCCCAGACCGAGCCCGTCCCGCCGTAGATCTCCGACGACTGGAAGATGAAGCCGCGTCGCTTTCCGAGCGACACGAGCTTGTCCATCACATCGTGCTCTGCCATGGCTTGACGAAGGCGGGGCCGGGAGGAGGAAGCGGGGCCGGGAGAAGCCAGGACCCGATGCGGCGAGAATGATAGGAGCGAGATACTCCGGGAGCAACCAGACACACGAGACTGAACCCGAGAAGGCGCCGAGGGTAAGAGGCGCTGGCCGGAAGACCCTTTCCGGCGTCTGGAGATCGCTCACGGGTGCCCCCGCCCCTGGCGGCGGACGGCCACTTACCGGAGTCCCTATGGTCACCTTCACCGATCGAGCCCGCGAGATGGTCCTGAGCTTCATTGGCCAGAGCGGAGAGGAACTCAGCGCGCTCAGGATCCAAGCCACCGGGGCAAGCCCGGTGGCGCCCTCATACGAGCTGACGCTGGTCGGCGAATCGGACAAGTCAGAGATCGATGTGGAGATCGACGTCGAAGGGTTCGTCGTCGTGGTGGACCCCGCGAGCGCGGAGAAGCTCGAAGGGGCGACCGTGGATTTCGTGAACCGGGTAAACGGGTCCGGTTTCGAGATCGTCCCGGCAAAGCCGAGCCTTCCCGCCGGTCCGTCGGAGGGGACCCCGATGGGCGCACTCGCCGACAAGGTCACACTTATCCTGAACGAGCAGGTGAACCCCGCGATCGCGGCGCACGGGGGACAGATCAACCTCGTCGACGTGCAGGGAACCGAGGTGTATATGGAGATGGCGGGTGGATGCCAGGGGTGTGCGATGTCGAGGATGACGCTTCGGCAGGGGGTCGAGCGGATGATCCGCGAGCACGTTCCCGAGGTGACGGCGATTCACGACGTCACGGACCACGCCGCGGGCGCCGACCCATACTTCAGTCACTGAAGGGGGAAGAGGGCCAACCGGCCCGCCCGTCCACGCCCCGCCTCATGCCGGAACCGCCCTCCCGTACTGCTCTGGCCGCCTACGGGATCCTCCGGGCAGGCGCACTCGCGCTACTACTTGCACGGTCGCTATCGGCGCAGACGCTGCCACGGGTCGAGGTGCCCGTTGTGGGTCCGCCGCACGGGAGCCTCGTCGTCGCCGGCGGCGGCGAGCTGGACCGGGAGGTCTGGGAGCGCTTCATCCTCCTCGCCGGCGGGGAGGAGGCGAAGATCGTCGTCATCCCGACGGCGGCTCGGGACGATGAACTCCCGGACGGATGGCGCGGCCACGCGCAGCTGCAGGCCGCGGGCGTTCGCGACTTCGTCACCCTGCACACGAGAGACCCCAAGGAGGCAGGGGTCGAGAGTTTCGTTGAGCCGCTCCGCGAGGCGAGTGGCGTCTGGCTCCCCGGGGGACGGCCTTGGCGGCTTGTCGACGCCTACCTCGATACGCTCGTCCATGAGGAGCTCTTCTCGCTCCTCGAGAGAGGCGGCGTTGTCGGAGGCACATCCGCCGGTGCATCGATTCAGGCCTCGTTTCTGATCCGGGGAGACCGGACTACGAACCGGGTCATCTTCTCCCCCGACTATCCCGAAGGATTCGGGTTTCTCGAACGGGCCGCGGTGGACCAGCACCTCTCCGCCCGGGGCCGCGAGGACGATTTGTGGGAAATCCTCCGTCTCCATCCCGATCTCCTCGGCATCGGGCTGGACGAAGGTACAGCGCTCGTGATTCAGGGCGACCGGGCGGAGGTGATGGGTGGCGGGGAGGTGCTGATCTACGACGCCGCGCTCCCAACGATGCAGGCGCATCGGCTCGCCCGAGGTGCCGTATTCGATCTCGGTGCCCGGGTCCGGATTGGGTGGAGCGATCGGGAGGCAGAAGACATTCGAATCCGGTCGGCGGGCGAGTACTGAGACGGATCGCGCGCTGATGAGCCGGTGGCGGCCACCGGGTTCGCGTGCAGCGAGTCGACCGGGTACGTGGCGCGTACATCCATCGAATGCGGGATTCGCGGTGGTCGGAACCTTTACCAGCCCCATCGCTGATGAATCCGCCCTTCGAGGGATCATCCAATGTCCTCCTCGCAGACCGACGAGAAGAGGAGGACTGGAAATCTCCCACACCGGGTAGCGAGACTCACGGGACCAAGCACGCAGGCTGCAGTATGTCGTGCCAAGCTCGGGGGATTCGGCGGCGAGTGCGGGGAAGGCCTTTCCGGGACTCTGGCCCGACACAGCGCGGGGTTCCTCAAGAACTCCCAGACATGCACTCGGCAAGCCATGACTTGTCGGCTTGTGAATCTCCATCATCGGGAATCCGCCGAACGGCAAGGGCTTCGTTGCAAAGAGCCTTGACAACTGTTGGCAAATCCAATCCATGATCCGCCATTGTCATGTTCAGGAAGCAGGATGAATGAACGGCAGGGTGCTAACGGTACTTCCACTTCGTGTTGAGTGATTAGCGTTCAGTAGTTCGCGACAACCTGGCCGGTTCTCTACTACTTGGTACTCTGACCCGGATCTGTTCTGGGCCCGCAGATGCTCGACGTATCGGTAGCCGAATACTCCGAGCGTCAGTGCAAGGATAGACGTTGTCACCGGAAGGACTGGCCAACGAGGGACGGCAATTCGAATGAGTCGAAGCGATATTGCGCGATCTCCCCAGTCGTGGTCGCGGCTGAGGGGATCGCCCTTACTGCCGGGTAGCCTGCTTTGGCTCTCTGTCCTGACATTGGCCCTTCTCGGCCCGACGCGCGAGTCCCTGACCCCGGCGCTTCTCGCATTCTCGGTCGGCTTCGCTGCACTGTCCCTGCTCTGGGTCAGCGAGGCCAATCCGCTAGATGACCCACGGATTCTCCTCGGTGGCGCGCTCCTGCTTCGGCTCACGATCTTTCCCGCGCTCCCGGATCTCTCCGACGACCTCTACCGGTACGTGTGGGACGGATGGCTGGGCGTGTCCCGGATCAACCCGTACCGCTTCGTCCCAGCCGCAGGGGAGCTCGCAACGTTCCACAACTCAGCGCTCTTCCGCGCACTCAACTCCCCCGAATATCACTCCATCTACCCACCCTTCTCGCAAGTCGTCTTCCTAGCGGGCGGTGCCGTGTATCGAGCGCTCGGTTGGCCAGCGGCCGCGTACGCGATCAAGGCCGCGTTTCTCCTCCTCGAGTTCTCCGGACTCCTCTTCCTCCTCCGCGCCGTCCAGGAGGTCGGAGGACGCACCAGGACGCTCGCTCTCTATGCACTAAACCCCCTCGTGCTCGTGACCTTGACGGCTGGCGGACACAGTGAGAGCGCGCTCGTCTTCGGGTTCGGGCTCCTAGCCTACGGGACCGCGTCCAAACGGTACGCGATCTCCTGGTTAGGTCTCGCCGTAGCGGCGGCCACGAAGGGGATCCCGATTCTCCTCGCTCCCCTCCTCCTTCGCGTCCAGCGAAGCCAGGGAGGAGGAGTGCGCGATATTGTCGCAGGGCTCATCCCGGCGGGTCTCCTGTGCCTCGGGCTCACCGTGCCGTACTACTTCCCGGGGATCATTCAAGCGGTGGGATCTTCGGTAGATCTGTACGTCCGGTACTTCGAGTTCAACGCCGGCCCGTACTTCCTTTTCAAGGAAATCGGGCTCTGGCTGACAGCAACGGACTGGAGCAAGCAGCTGGGTCCGGCACTCAGGGCCGTCTCGCTCGGCGGTGCGGCCGTCGTCTGGCTCCGCTGGCCGATCATCCCCGCGCGGGCGAGCGAAGGGTTCTTTCGAGGGAGCTTGGCGATACTCGGCCTCTACCTCGCCGCCGCAACCACGCTCCACCCATGGTACGTCATCTGGGGACTGGCGCTGACGCCGCTCACCCCCCTCTTCCGGAGCGCGTGGGTGTGGGCCTCGTGGGCGGCCTTCCTGACATACTACGTATACGTCGGAGTTCCCCAGGGACCGCTGGCGACGTTCTTCTGGGGGGGCGTTGCCGTCCTGCTCCTAGCCGAGCACGAGGGTTGGATTCGCGACCGCCTCCTGAGGGTGGCGGGTCGTCGAAAGGCCCGCCAAGTGGCCCCCCACCTCCGAAGCGGAAGCCTCCTCGACCTCGGGGCCGGCGAAGGATACGTGGCAAGCGCACTTTCTGAACCGGCTCAGAGTGTCGTCCTCATGGATGTAGGGCCCTACTCCCGGACGGATCTGCCCGCTGTCGTATACGATGGGCGGAAGATCCCCCTCGCTGACGGATCGGTCGACGCAGTGCTCATCTCGCTCGTCCTGCATCATGCCGAGGATCCCGACCAGGTGATCGCGGAGGCGCTCCGCGTCGCGCGGGACCGGGTCGTGATCACCGAATCCGTGTACGTCGGAGAGTGGGAGCGGAGAGCGCTGGAAGTCGTGGACAGGTGGGCGAATCGTACCCGGGGAATGGAGAGCGGCGCCTCCTCCGGAAGCACGCTCAGATTTCGAACGGTACCAGATTGGGAGCTCGCCCTTGTGCGACGGGGAGGCCGGGTCCTCCGCTCGGAACGGTTGAATGTGATCGGACACCGCCACCACTTGTTCGTTGTCGAGCCCGCCCCCCACCGAAGCAGCGGGGAGGAAGTCTGAGTTATCCTCTTGAAGGGCTCCTTCGAGTTCGTGGACCAAGATACCGTGCGGCCAATGCTGGAGTTAGATTCGAGCGTCGCGGCCTCGTGGCTGGACTCGGCCTTCCGCTGGCAGCTCACGAGGCGGGGAGCCTGCAGAGGCTAGCTACTTCCTGCCGACCAAGTTGTAGATCGTGGTACGGATTCGTACCCTGCTTTGAGGGTCGGGAACTTAGCCCAACGGCTCCGGCCACCGGCGCGCCCACGCCGAACCGAGCCCCAACCTGCGGAGACGCTGCGATGAGGGACCGTCCCCAGCCGCTCGGGTCGTGGATCTCACCTCTCCCGTCGGCGGCCATCTTCGGCCTGCTCCTGGGGTCCATGCCGGCCCACGCACGCGGACAGGCCGCGACCGTGGCGGAAGTGACTTTCGCAGCTGATGTGGCACTAATCCTCCAGCAGAACTGTGAGGTTTGTCATCGGCCCGGAGCGATCGCTCCTATGTCCCTGACAAACTACGAGGAGGTCCGTCCGTGGGCACCGATGATCCGGGACCAAGTGAGCCGCCGGGAGATGCCGCCCTATCACTACGACACGGATCTCGGGATCCAGAGACTCAAGGAGGACCGTCGCCTCTCCCAGGACGAGATCGATACGATCGTCTCGTGGGTGGATGCGGGCTCCCCCCTGGGCGATCCATCCGAGTTGCCCCCCGCTGTCGAGTGGCCGAGCCCAGGTGATTGGCGTCTGCATTCCCGATTCGGGGAGCCCGACCTGGTCGTCCAGTCGACACCCTACGATCTCCCCCCGGCGGGACAGGACATCTACCACAGACCGATCATACCGACGGGTCTTGCGGAAGACCGATGCATCAGGGCCATCGAAACCAAGCCTTCCGTCCCGGGGCGGGCGTTCACCCACCACGCCAACTCGAGCCTGATGGTGGAGACGGCCGGGGGCAACCTCAGGCCGGTCGGCTTCCTCTCCGAGTACGCGCTCGGCAAGCTCGGAGAAATCGTTCCCGAAGACGCCTGCCGGACACTTCCGGCGAACTCGTTCGTCTCGTGGGACATCCACTACTATCCGTCGGGAACGGCAGTCCCCGGGGACCGGGTCGAGGTCGGGGTCTGGTTCCACGACGACAGTGAGGTCGGGCGTGACTCGGCGTATCGACAGAACCTCACCCTCTACTTCCTCGAGGGCGGTGACTACGACATCCCGCCGCACGGGAAGCTGACCACGCAGGGATTCCACTCCTTCGATCATCCCGTCCGCATCGACAGCTGGCAGCCCCACGGACACCTCCGGCTGACCGGGATGGCGCTCGAGATCTTCTATCCCGCGACCGGGGAGAGGGAGATGATCTCGATGGTAAGCAACTGGCACCCAGGCTGGCACCTGAGCCACATCTACGAGGACGAGGTGGCCCCGCTGGTGCCGGCGGGCGCGGTGCTCGTACTCACGGCGTGGTACGACAATACGGCGGCCAACCCGCACAACCCGGATCCGGACCAGTGGGTCGGGATCGGGCAGCGGACAGCGGACGAGATGTCGCACGCGTGGATCGCGGTGACCCACCTCGACGAGGAAGGATACGAGCGGCTTGTCGCAGAGCGAGAAGCTCGGGAACGAGAGGCCGCACAGTGATACCTGGTGATCCCAAGTGCACGATCGGGCCGCCCCCGGCTCCCGCTCGAAGCCCTTCATGAATGCGATCGCCAGGATCTCGGGCCTGACCGCTGCAGCTGTCGGTGTCGCGGTCTCTCCGCTCAGCCCCCAGGCGCCCGTGGACCCGCTGACTCCCCTGAGAGCCTCGGGCGACCTCGTCGCCCCATTCTTCGATGGGTGGTACGCGAATCCCGACGGGAGCTTCACCCTCTCCTTCGGCTTCATGAACCGGAACACCGAGGAGGTCGTAGATATTCCGCTGGGCCCGGACAATCACATTCGCCCGGCGCAATTCGACGGTGTCCAACCCACGCACTTCGCGCCCGTGTCGTACGGCGGATTCAGTGGCCGACGGGAACGCGGGGCATTTACCATCACCCTGCCGGAGGACTTCGCCGAGCAGGACATCGTGTGGACCCTGAGCCACGCGGGACATACGTATTCCGTTCCAGGCCGGGTGCAGTCCCCCGCGTACCAACTGAGCCGGCGGCCCGCCGGCCTCGGCTCTCTCCCCCCCGCGATCCGATTCGAAGAAGGCGGCCCGGTCTCTACAAGTCGGGAGGGGATCCATGCACTCCCGCAGACGGTTCGGGCCCACCAAGGGCTCATCCTCTCCGCCCAGGTTCAGGACCGGGGCGAGCTGATTCCGGGGAGCCGGTTTCGCTCGCGGGCACCTGTCGGGGTCTACTGGGTCAAGCACCAGGGACCGGGACCCGTGGAGTTCGACGAGGAGCATCAGACTGTCGATTCGGAAGATTGGGGGGAGGTGCGCACGATGGCCACCTTCCGAGAGACGGGCGAGTACGTCCTGCGGGTCCGCGCCGACAACTTCCGGGGACCGGACAGTGGATTTGACTACCAGTGCTGCTGGTCGAACGCCTACCTCCAGGTGACGGTGACTCCTTGACCTTGCTGGCACGACCCTCCGCCGACGAGCCCTGCCACCCCCTGCCGGACGGTCGGAATCGCTCCTCGATCTCCCCCCGATCGCCGATGCCAGGAACCCCACTGCTCCTGCGCTGGGCTACCCGCGAGGTCACGCCATGTCGGACACGCAGGAGCGGAAGCAAACCTCAGCCTTGACACTGCACCCGACCCCTCTTCATACTGAGTGGTACTGCTTGAAGACTTTGGACGTGATGTGTCTATCCGCTGCTTAGGAGAGTACAATATGAAGCTCCGCAACATGCACATGCTGGCGCTGGGCCTCCTCCTTGCCGTGTCTCAGCCCCTTGGTGCGCAAGAGACCGCCGACACGCCCGTCTTCGCCCCGGATATTGCGGTGATTCTCCAGGAGAATTGCCAGGTCTGCCATCAGCCCGGCGCGATCGGCCCGATGTCCTTCATGGGCTACGAAGAGACCCGGCCGTGGGCGCCGATCATCAAGGAGAAGGTCGTCACCCAGGAGATGCCTCCTTACCACTACGACACGAACGTAGGGATCCAGGAGCTCAAGTCGGATGCACGGCTTTCGGCCGAAGAGATCGCGACGATCGTGGCGTGGGTCGATGCGGGTGCGCCCTCCGGCGACCTGAACGACATGCCGCCTCCGGTCGTCTGGCCGGACGCCGCCGAGTGGCGGATGGCCGAGCGATTCGGGCAGCCTGACATGGTGATCAAGTCGGATCCGTATGACATCCCGGCGACGGGCGGCGACTCGTGGTGGCGTCCGATGGTCGATACGGGGATCACGGAAGAGCAGTGCATCATGGCGATCGAGACGAAGCCCTCGGTTGGGGGCCGCCCCTCGACGCATCACGCGAACTCCCGCTTCCAGGTCTGGAACGAGGAGACGGACGAGTACGAGAACTTCGCACGTCTCTCGGAGTACGCGCTCGGGAAGCTCGGCGAGATCATCCCCGAGGGAGCGTGCCGGAAGGCGCCCACGAACTCGGTCGTGACGTGGGACATCCACTACTACCCGATGGGCGAGGCGGTCCCCGGCGATCAGGTGGAAGTCGGCCTCTGGCTCTACCCCGAGGACTACGCGTACGACTACGAGCAGGACCTCCAGAACTACCCGGGCGAGGGCGACATCGACTTGGCTCCCTACGGGACGGCGATGACGCAGGGGTTCCACTCCTTCGACCATCCGGTGAGGATCGACAGCTGGCAGCCGCACGGACACTTCCGGCTCGCGGCGGGCTCTCTCGAGATCTTCCATCCGGCGACGGGCGAGCGCGATCTCATCTCGATGGTGAGCAACTGGACGGCGTACTGGCACCTGAGCCATGTGTACGAGGATCATGCGGCTCCGCTCGTTCCGGCCGGGTCGGTAATGGTGCTCACGCACTGGTATGACAACACGGAGAACAACCGGAGCAACCCGGATCCGACGATTTACGTGGGCCGGGGCAGCCGTACGACGGACGAGATGTCGCACGACTGGATTGCGATCACGCACCTGGATCAGGACGGGTTCGAGCGCCTCGTCGCCGAGCGCGAGGCGCTCGAAGAGCTTCGGAACATGGCCGGTGGCGGCGGATGAGGTAGTCGTCTAGCGTAGTTCCGCTCAAGGCACGACGTGGCGGGGCCGGAGAGCTTGAAGCGTAGCTCTTCGGCCCCTATCCTTTACAACCACAGCAACCCTACACCGACGTCTGATGGTGCCTCGGACCGAAACCCTGTGGAGAGATTGAGATGCACACCCGTTTGATCCTTCCTCTCGCACTTCTTTTTGCACTGCTGGGCATTGCCCCCCGTACTATTCAGGCGCAGCGCTACCCGCTTGCTCCGCGTGTCGAGGCCGGCGAATACATTCACCCCTTCTTCGAGGGCTGGTACGAGCTCGAAGACGGATCGAAGGTCTTTTCCTATGGTTACTTCAATCGGAATCTTGACCCCGATCCGGAGTACATCCCGCGGGGGGAGGACAACTTCATCGAGCCCACTGAGTTCGACGGGACGCAACCGGACTGGTTCCCGGTGCGCCGGGAACGAGGCATCTTCGTGGTCACGGTGCCCCCGGACTGGCCGCTTGATCGGGAGGTGATCTGGACGTTCTGGAGCCAGGGCGAGTTCTATTCCGTTGCGGGGTCCTGGCGCACCGACGCCATGCAGCTCTCGACGGGGCCGGCCGCGATGGGAAGCGACCGCCCCACTCTCCGGATGGGCGAGGAAGGTTCCGGAATCGTCGATCCCGTGTGGGGTGAACCCAGGACCGCGAGAGTGCACGAACCTCTCGAGATCACTGTCTGGGCAAGGGACGTGATGGCCCCCGACGCCGCGAGAGATCTGGTTCCCACTACAGCCTCCATGTTCGTCCACCAGGGGCCCGCCTCGTCTTACCCGACAATCATCGCAGACCAGCCCGAGCCCGAGGAAGACGAAGGCGGCGGCGGTGGTCGATTCAACCGAACGCCACCTCCCAATACCACCCTGATTCCACTCGAGTCGGATGGGTCGGCGACCTTCAGAGTGACCTTCCCCGCGCCTGGGGACTATCTCCTCCGGGTCATGATCGACAACCACCGGGCCGTGGACAGCTCACAGGGCGACCAGTGCTGCTGGACGAACGGCTACGTGGAGGTTCGCGTCTCGGAGTAGCCCGACACCGGAGAGCGCAGTCCCGCACCTACTCCTCGTGCAGGACCGTGCTCGGCAAGTCTCGCCGCCGCTGCAGCTCGACTCGTAGATCGGCAGAACGGCGTCCACACCTGCCGCCTAGTTGCCAGATCACATTCCGGCTCCCGCGGGCCGGAGGGAGGGGCATGGACACTCCCGAGGGAGACCTCCGCCCCCCCCGGTCGCGTGGATACGCTACCCCCACGACCCTCCGGCGCAACCGGACTAAGTACTCCCCGGTGCCAGGGTACAGGGGGGCACCCGCCTATCCGCCGCCGGGCGGCAGAGTGGCGTACTCATCCTGCGGAGCGACGTGCCATGTCGGCGACCCTACCGAAAGACGTCCACCCACGGGGAGTCATGCGGGGCTACCACCCACCACCCGGATAGGGCTGCGATTCCCACCAAGCGATGTCCGGGCGGTGGGACCAGAGGATTCCGCGAATCAGAGCCTCTGCATCGTCATCGACGCCCTCGAGCAGACCGGCCGCATCTGTGCCGGTCATCGGGCCCGGATCCTGGGTCGCCCACGCCTCCCGCGCCCCCTCTTCGGCCCCCTGACGCTCTCCCGTATTGTTGGCTGGCCGCGGATCCTCAGGCTCAAGCCCTGAGACCGCATCGGCCGTCTCGGAGCGCGTGAGGGACTGATCGTCGATCGCAAACTCCTCGTCCCCCTCCCCTCCCCCTTCGCGCTCCGCCTCTTCATCGGGGGACACCATGGCGTCGAGGAGCCGTTGTGCGAGAGCGAGATTCCACCTCGCCGCTCGGTCTTCAGGGTCTAAGCGGAGCGCCGCCCGGCTGTGGATGATCGCACCCACGAGCGCGGCAACCGTGGAATCAGGCCGCGTCCGCCCACCGCCCGCCGTCAGATAGCGATACCCAAGATTGTAGTAGCCGCGCTGGACCGTCGCCGCATCGTCCGAATCGAGCGCAACCCGGAGGTGTTCTTCCGCCGAGTCCGGATGCACGGCGAGGAGCGCGGTCCCCAAGTTGTACTCGGTCGACGAGATGCGATCCGCTCCCGCGTCCTGTCGATAGACCTCCGCTGCAGCCACCGCTTCCCCCGAGCGATAGAGCCTGTTTCCACGCTCAACGCTCCGCCGGTCCTTCCCGAGGAATACGGGAAGGGAGAGGCAGAGGAGGATCGCCCCCGCAAACACCCACCGAACAGGTGCGCCCACACGTGCCCGGAACGTTCCTCGGCCCGTCATCCCATCCCTCACACCGATTTCTCTGCCCACGAACCCCGCCTCCTAGGCAGCCCCACGTCGAGCAGACTCTCCGTGAGCACCAGGATCAGCGCCGCAAGCCCGATCACGAACGGAAGATCGTAGCGACCCAGGAGGGGCACTCCGTCGGTCGACCTCGGATTCGCATCGTTCGCCGGCTCCGCCAGCGCATCTCCGAGCGACCGGAGCGCAACTTGGTTCCCTCCGTTAGCGTACCGCCCCCCAGCCCTCGACGCCACATCCCGAAGGAGCGGCTCCCGTATCCGGGATACCGCCCTGACGCCGCTCGCATCGAGGACAGGGCCCCCCAGCTGATAGGTCCCGGCCGGCATGAGCATCCCGGCCCCCGAGGCCGTACCGACCCCAACGGTGTGTATCTCGACATCTGCCTCGAGGGCAACTTCCACCGCCCCCTCCACGCCCTCGTCGTTCTCACCGGTGTCGCCGTCGCCGATAAGAACGACGTGCCGGACGCCCGAGGCCGCTGTAGGCTCCACGGCGAAGGGTTGCCCGCTCGTCTCCGCCACAACCCGCGCCTCCCGCCCGAGGAGGGCGACCGCCTCCTCGATTGCAGTGGAAAGGCGAGTCCCGGGGTCAAGCGCGCTCGCGATCGTCGGTGTCACGCCTCGGAGGAGGAATCTAAGTGCCTCGTGATCGTACGTTGGGGGTGCGAGCGGGTAGCCAGTGCCGGCGAACAGGAGTAGTCCGACGCGGTGGTCCTCGAGACGGTCTATGAGCGCCTGTGCAACGCCGACGGCGCTCGCCAGCCGAGTGGGCGACACGTCCGGCGCCTGCATCGAGGCGGAGACGTCCAGGGCAATCATCACCTGGTTCACCTGAGGGGACGGCTCGGGAGCGTCCGGCCAGCGCGGTTCTGCAGCCGCGAGTGCAAGCGCGCCTCCCGCGAGTCCGAGAAGGAAGAGGCGCTCGACCTGCAGGCGATAGAGGTTCGTTCGCGACAGGCGAACGACCGCCCGCCTTCCACCGAGGAACTCTCCCAGTCTACGCCGCCGCGCTGCGTGACGCCAAAGCCCGACCAAGGCCAGGAGCGTCAGCACGAGGCCAACGTGGAGGAAGGATGGATCGCCAAGGATCACGGCACGACCCCCCATCGGGAGCCCCTGAGGAGGAGCTCGGCGCCGAGGAGCCCGAGGCTCACGAGGAAGAACCAGGGACGGTCCGCCTCCCGGTTCTCTCGCGGCAACAGCCGTTGTACGGGAGCCTCGATCTCGTCGATTTCGCTGTAGATCGAGTCGAGGGCACTCGCGGTCGAGGCCCTAAAGTACCTACCCCCTGTGAGTCCTGCGAGCCCCTCCAGAACCGTCTCGCGGTCACGCGCGAGCCGACGGCGCCCCGCCGTCGCGTTTGGGCCAAGCGCCGTTTCATCCGCAGAGAGCACGCTGATCGCGTGTATACGCACGCCGAGCGCAGCCGCAGCGCGAGCCGTCACGAGCGGAGGCATCTCCACCCCGTTGTGGGCCCCATCCGTGAGGAGCACCACGACGCGGGGCTCCCTCTCCGAATCGAGCAGTCGGGCGATCGCCGTCAGGACCGCACCCGAGATGTCGGTTCCGTCGCGGACGAGCTGAATCTCGAGGGACTCGACGCCCTGGGTGATCAATTCGGCGTCCGTGGTAGGCGGGACCCTCGTTACGGCCTCCCCCCCGAACCCTACGAGGCTCAATTCGTCGAAGGGCCTCCTCCGGGTAAAGCGGACCGCCGCCTCGCGAGCCACTTCAATTCGACTGACCCGGTCTCCCATGTCTTCCGCGAGCATCGAACTCGAGAGATCCACTACGAGTCCAATTCCCTTCCCTTCGGTAGTAAGCTCTTCCACCGTTTCGATGCGGATCGGCCCGGCGAGCGCCGCGATGAGAGAAGCGATCGCTAGGACCCGGAGGAGGCGGGGAGCCAGAAGCATGAGTCCCGAGCGGACGCTCGCTATTCGGGAGCCCCGGGCGTCCAGATCGCCGCGAGTGTACAAGACGCCGCGCCCCGCCCTGGGCCAGACCAGGAGCCCCCAGAGCGGAATCAGGGCAAGGAGGTAGAGTAGCTCGGGCCGAGTGAACTCGACGTACATCATCCATCCTTCGGAGAGTTCGCAACCCAAGTTCGGATGGTTCTCCAGTGCTCTTCGGCCACCTGGCTCGTCGGGGAATGCCGCCCGAACTTCACCCACTCTGCGACCGACACGGCTTCGTGGAGGTGCACGACCGTCTCTTTGCCCCAGCGGTCCCGGAGCGCGGTAAGGAGCTCACTGCTCGTAAGCGACATACCCCACTTCGGATCGAACTGCTCCGCCAGGCGCCTGAGTACATCCGTCGACGCTGTGTAGAATCCGACTAGCCGTTCCCGCGAGTCAGATAGGTGCCACCCATGCGCCAGAATCCGGTCGAGTTCCGAAAGCGCTTCCTCCAGCGGAGAGAGCCGGTGCACGACTGGAGCCCGGGCCGGGGCAGCACGCCGGGCTCGGAGTGCAGTCACTCCGGCCCAGAGGACACCTCCACCCGCGATCAGGCCGACGAGGAGCGCCGCGATGAGCCACGGACTGTAGCTCCCGCCCAGGACATCCGCCGGGGGGCGCGGACCGATCGGGCCCTCCGCATTCGCCATCTCGGCAAGGGGGACCACCTGAACTGCACCCGTCGCGACCACCACGCTGCGAAGGAGATCCGCGGATGCGGGACCCTGGTCGGGAATCTCCGCCACGGCCCTCGGACCCGCCGCCTCCCCCCCCACGGCGCTTCGCATCCAGACTTCGAGCGACGGAAGCTCTACCCGACCATTGAGGAACGCCATGACGGGGTAGCGGGCGCTGACGTCGACGGAATCCGACGGCCCCTCGGCCTCGCTCCACTCCCCTGCCCCGGCGCTTACCGAGGCGGAAGCGGGGTTCAGTGTATCGGGGAGGAAGACGACGACTCCCGGTGCCATCCTCAGATTCAGCTGGAGGTCGAATACCGCACCGAACTCAGGCTCCTGGGGCTCGATGGTAAAGCCCACGAGACGGATATCGGCTCCGGGGTCCTGGGAGCGGGCCTCCAGAGGAATGATCCAGGTGATGTACAGGGCCGACCCAAGCGCCAGCATGAGGCGTCCGGCGGCCCCGGTCATCGGGAGTTCGCCCTCCGCGTCCGGAAAAACCCGGTGAGCGCGGTAAGCGGGTCTCCGGCAGTATTCACGTCCACGAGTTCCGCCCCAGCCTCTCCGAGAAGCGCGGCGGTATCCGCCTGTGCCCTGAGCACGCTGTGCCGGTAGTGCTCCCGGACCTTGCGCCGGTGGGTGTTGAGAATGACTCGCCGCCCCGTCTCGGGATCCGTCATCTCGACCCATCCGACATCGGGCAGCTCGAGCGTCGCGGATGTCACGAGGCGAATCGCCACGAGGTCGTGAAGCTGCGCCATCTTGATCAACGCGTCGCGGAAGGGCGATCCCGGGTTACTCTGGATGAAGTCGCTGATGACGAAGACCGTTCCCCGCCCCCGAATCACGCCGTTTAGCCGATTCAAGCCCGACGCGAGATCGGTACCCCGTCCGCGCGGCTCGTGCGAGACCAGATCTGCCAGAAGGCCAATGATATGGCGTCGACCTGAACCCGGCGGAATGAAGTGTTCCACCCGGTCGCTGACGAGGAGGAGGGACACCCGGTCGTGATTGCGCGCGGCCGCGAATGCGAGCGCGGCCGCGATCTCGTTCGCCACCTCGCCCGCGCTTCGCTCACCCGGCCCGTAACGGCCCGAGCCGGAGACATCGACCATGAGGACGACAAGGAGGTCTCGCTCCTCCACGAACTGACGCACATAAGGGGTGCCGCGCCGCGCCGTGACCTTCCAGTCAATCGCGCGGACATCGTCGCCGATCTGGTAGCCGCGGACGTGGGAAAACTCGAACCCGCGTCCGAGGAACACCGACAGGTATTCGCCGCCGAACATGGAATCGACGAGCCCGCGTGTGCGAAGCTCGAGGCGGCGGACTTCACGGAGTGCCTCGGTCTTGGAGGTCTCCTCGCCCCGCCGCGCGAGGAGACGGCGGATCCACGCCGCAAGGCCCCTTAGCATCCTGCCTGCCCCCTTAGGGAGCAGGAACGGCGTCGAGCAGCCGGCCGATCAGCTGATCCGCGTCGATCCCCTTGGCATCGGCCTCATACGTCGTCCTCAGCCGGTGGCGAAGGACTGGATAAGCCACGCTCTTGACGTCGTCCGGAAGGACGAAATCGCGGCCTCTGAGATACGCCAGGGCCCGCGACGCCCGAATCAGGAAGATCGTCGCTCTCGGGGAGGTGCCGAACTCGAGAAGCGTCTCGAAGTCGGCAAGGCCCACCTCCGCCGGCTCGCGGGTCGCGAAGACGAGGTCGACCACGTAGGCGCGGATCTTGTCTTCGACCACCACATCGTTGAGTTCGGCCCGGGCTGCCAGGATCTCGGGCGCGCTGGCAGCGCCCTCCTCCGCCGCAGCGAGAAGATCTGCCCGTTCCTTCCCCTCCTCACCCGACGCCCTCTCGGCCTCGATGGGGGCGAGTGCGACGCGCTCGATGATCTCGAGTTCCTCGCCCCTCCGTGGATAGTCGATCCTCAACTTCATCATGAATCGATCGAGCTGCGCCTCCGCGAGCGGATACGTCCCCTGTTGCTCGATGGGGTTCTGGGTGGCCAGGACGAGGAACGGCAAGGGGAGCGCATAGGTAACCCCATCGATCGTCACCTGCTCTTCCTCCATCGCCTCGAGGAGTGCCGACTGAACCTTGGGCGGCGCGCGATTCACCTCGTCGGCCAGCAACACGTTGGCAAATACCGGACCCTTGTACACCCGGAATTCACCGGTGCTCTGATCGTAGACCGGAGTCCCGATCACGTCACCGGGAAGGAGATCCGGAGTGAACTGGATCCGGCGAAACGAGGTGTGGAGGGCCCCGGCGAGGGAACGCACGAGGAGCGTCTTCGCGAGGCCGGGAAGCCCCTCTAGCAGGACGTGACCACCGGTGATCAAGGCGATCAGGAGCCCCTCGATGGTCTCGTCCTGTCCGACGACTCTGCGGTGAACCGACTCCTCCACCCCGCGGAGGAGCTGGAATCCCGCTGTTTCTACGGGCATGGTTACCACGCTTGAATCCCGCCGTTTGGGTTTCTTGCCAATGACCGGAACGGAAGCGTCCGGCGCCCCCGGCGGCCGGACCCTGTCGAACCGTGACCACAGTTACGGTGCAGGGACGGTACGGTACGGAAGGGACCCCCTTCGGGCAAGGGCGAACCACCCTTGTGCCCGTGCGCACGCCGGCAGTATATCTGCAGTGATGACTGGCTTCCCCTTGGACCCGGTGCCGGCCCGATGAACCGCACCCGAATCACGCCCAGGGCGGCCGCGGGACTCGGCGCCTTCGCCCTCCTCGCCTACATCGGCCCGCTCGCATTCGCCTCTCGCGGCCCCGCCGGTTCGGGAGCATCCGAGTCATACCCGATCGTCGCCGAGAGCGTGGGAGCACTCCCCGCTTCCGCTCGCCAGGAGGAGTGCACGCGCTTCGGGTCGAGGGGCCCGCAACAGAACCCTCACCAGAGCTTCTACTTCACGAGGGGGGCGTATTCGAGTTCTCCGTGGAGTTGGCGTGGCCGCTCGTGGTCCACCGACTATCCCAAGGCGGACCAGCAGTTCCTCTATGTCATGCAGCGGACGCTCGGCTGGGACATATATGGGTGCGAGAACCCGATTCGCCTCGACGACCCGCACCTGAGGAGATTCCCTTTCCTCTACGTCCTCGAAGTCGGGGCGATGGGCCTGACCCAGCCGGAGGTAGAGGGCCTGCGCAGCTATCTCCTCTCGGGTGGCTTCCTCTTCGTCGACGACTTCTGGGGCCCGGCGGAGTGGGAGAACTTCGAACGCGAGATCGCCCAGGTGCTCCCAGGCCACAATCTCGAGGAGATCCCGATGGATCACCTCATCTTCCGGATCATCTACCCGATCGACGAGGTGCTCCAGGTCCCGAATGTACAGAGGGGCGAGACCGGCAATCCCGCCTACTACGGGGAGTGCTATTACGGCGGGAGCTGCACCCCGACCGTGCGGGGGATCTTCGATGACGACGGCCGGCTCATGGTGGTGGCAGCGCACAATAGCGACCTAGGCGACGCATGGGAGTGGGCCGAGCGCCCGGCCTACCCGTACGACAGATCCAACTTCGCGTTCAGCCTCGCCTTTAACGTCATCGCCTACGCGATGGTGTACTGAGAAGACCGGGCCGGCGCCCCCCTCCGGCCGCCCAACACTCGGGAGGTGATCCACCCCCTTGGGGCGGCACGGCAGCGCCGCCGGAATCGGTCCAGCTGACCTCGCGGCGCCGGCGCTCTGAACTCCGAACCCCCGGGTCTGCTGCTTCTCTACGGGTCTTGTCGGTTCCGTTGACGGGCCCTTACCTTCTTGCCGAAAGCTTTTCCCAGCCAAGCCCCTTCGGCCGGAGCCGGGTCCCCGCAGCGGAAGTATCCCATCCGAAGCTGGCAAGAACCCCAAAACCCGACATTTCGCTCCGGAAACCCCGCCGAATCCCTCCTGCCGACCGACACCTGAACGCATCGGAGAGCCCGTGATCGTCTTGGGACTCGGCCCCCGACTCATGGGGACACTCTCACTCCCCTGCGCGCGAATCTGCGGCGCAGCCGGCCTCCTACTGGGACTCGCCCTTCTCCCCGCAGCGCAGGCCGCCTTTGGCCAGGCCCCGGAAGGGACGGACCGTCCCCTTCCGGAGGGCCGAAGAACGATGGCGGCAGAACGCCTTCATGAGGGCGAGAGCATCGAGCTCGACGGGATCCTCGACGAGCCGGTCTGGGAGCGGGCCATGCCTGCAACAGACTTCATCCAACAGGACCCCGTCTTCGGAGGCACGCCGACGGAGCGCACCGAGGTCAGGATCGTCTTTACGAGCGAGAGCCTCTACATGGGCGTCTCCGCCTTCGACTCGGAGCCGGATCTCCTTCTCGGCAACACGATGAAGAGGGATGAGTTCCTCTCGGCGGACGACCGGTTCATGTGGACGATGGACACCTTCCTAGATCAGCAGACGGGCTATTTCTTCGAGATGAATCCGTCGGGGCTGATGGCCGATCAGCTCATGCAGGCGGGAGGGGGAGGCGAGCGCGCGTGGGACGGGATCTGGGATGCCTATGCCAGGCGGCACGAGCTCGGATGGACGCTCGAGATCGAGATCCCTTTCCGGACGTTCAACTTCGATCCAGACGCCCCCGCGTGGGGAATCAACTTCCAGAGAACCGTTCGGCGGAAGAACGAGGAGAACCTCTGGACAGGCCACGAGAGAAACCAGGGGCTCCGCCGTATGTCGAACGCGGGCCTCCTCGTCGGGATCTCGGATGTGACCCAAGGGCACGGATTGGATGTCAAGCCCTACCTTGCCGGCTCCACCCTCGATGTCCCGGGAAGTACCGATCCTTCCGCGAGGGAGCGTGAGGCCGACGTCGGGGTCGACCTCTTCTACAACGTGACGCCGAGCCTCCGGGCGAACCTCACCGTAAACACCGACTTCGCGCAGACTGAAGTCGACCAGCGGCTCGTGAACCTCACCCGCTTCCCGCTCCGCTTCCCCGAGAAGCGGGGCTTCTTCCTAGACGGGGCCACCTTCTTCGACTTCGCCTCGAATCCCGTCCAAGGCGGCGGACCCGGGAGGGGCTTCCGTCCGAGCGGGGTGCCGCGGTCTGAGCCATTCTTCAGCCGCCGGATTGGTCTCGGCTCTGAGGGCCAACTTCAGCCCGTCGATGTCGGCGGGAAGCTGACGGGTCAGGCTGGCGCACAGGACATCGGGTTCCTGCAAGTCCGCACCGGGGAGCACCGGGACAGCGAGGGGAACCGCGTCTCCGGGGAGGACTTCACCGTATTTCGGCTAAAACGCCGGATCCTCACGCAGTCGTACTTCGGCTCTTTCTTCAGCCGGCGCTACGACCGGGCCAAGGGGAGCACCGGTGGCCTCTATACGGCCGGGCTCGACTATCGCCTGGCAACCTCGACCTTCCGCGGGTCCGATCAGCTCTCAATGTCGGGTTACTTCCTCTGGAACACCGAGCCCGACGACCTAGGTGACAACATCTCCTACGGCACGAGGGTCGACTATCCCAACGATCGCTGGTCCGGGAGCCTGGGGTTCAGCGAGATCCAACCGAACCACCGTCCCGCAGTCGGGTTCACCCCGAGAACGGGCTTTCGCGCCTACAGCGGCCAGGTCGGCTTCGGACCCCGGCCGCAGGCCCACCCGGTCTTCCGGCAGTTCACCTTCGATGTCGGTGCCAACTTCCTGACCGACATGGAGAACCGCGTGGTGACCCGGGACGTCAGGATGCAGCTCTTCGGCGTCCAGTTTCAATCGCAGGACAACGTCAGCCTATCGGTGATCCCCACCTTCGAGCAGCTCGATGAGGACTTCGAGATCCATCCTGACGTGATCCTCGCCGGAGGGACCGACTATCACTTCACGCGGTACCGGCTCGACGCCGGGACCGCAAACCGGCGGATCCTCTCCACCCGGTCGAGCTTCGAGATCGGGGACTTCTTTTCCGGCACCAGGCGGGAGGCGATCCTCAATCTCGGGGTGCGCCCCTTCGTCGGGATGGTCGCCAACCTCTCCGCGGAGTGGAACCGGATCGAACTCCCGGAAGGAGACTTCCAGACCCGGCTCTATCGACTCACCCTCGACAACCAATTCAACCCCTGGATATTCGTGGTCAACAATATCCAGTACGACTCCGTGAGTGATCGGCTCGGCTGGCAGATCCGCTTCCGCTGGACGGTCGAACCGGGCAACGATCTCTACGTCATCTACACGCAGAACTGGGTCGATGACCTGGACCAGCACCGCTTCCTCACGGAGGACCGGCGGGGCGCTGCGAAATTCGTCTATACCTACCGTTGGTGACCCACCCCAGGAGGAGATACAGATGAGTCAGGGACCGAGCGTGACCGTCCGCCAAGTGGGGCTGTCCACGGGCGAGGGGGAGGTACGGGGGCACACGCTCCTCGTCGACCGCCCGGAGGCCCAAGGGGGGGCGGACCGGGGTCCGATGGGCGGCGAGTTGATCCTGGTCGGGCTTGGAGGCTGCTTCATGAGTAACCTCCTCGCCGCCGTCCGGGCGCGGAACGCCGCCGTCTCCGACGTTCAGCTGAAGGTTTCCGCGGTGGCCGAGGGATCCCCCCTGCGGATGACGAGCTTCGGGATCGAAGTGTCGGCCGAGTGCGCCGACCTGGAGCTGCTTGACAAGCTTGCGAAGATCGCCGCACGCAGTTGCATCGCGGTGAACACGCTGAACCCAGGGAGCCCGGTCGCGGTGAAGGTCTCTAGCGTAGGATCTGCTTGAAGGGAAGATCCTGGGCGACGAGGACGAAGAGCACCGTCGAGAGGTCCGCAAGGTGCTGCAGCTGGCCGTAGTAGGAGGTGAAGTCCACCCCGGGCTCGGCTATTCCGAGCATCACGAGGTCCGCACGGGACGACGACTCCCCAAGCAGGGCCTTGAAGGACCGTCCCTCGCTGAGGAGCACCTCGCTGGTCGCGTCCACTCTCGTCCACTCGAGGAGGCTGGTCAGGTTCTCCTCTGCCTGCGCCCGCGCCGTATCCTCCGAGACAACCAGCTTCACTCGAATCTGAGCATCGCTCCACTCGACGCTTCGCGTCAGGAGGTGGCTCAGTAGCAGCATGAGCGCACCAGTAGCCTGCATCCCACCCCACCAAACATCGATCTGCTTTCAGGCCCCGAAGCTAGAACCTTCATCGTGCACGATCACCACGTTCCCCCCCGCCCGTGAAAGGAACTGATCATCCGGCAATAGCCCTCCTGCACGCTGGCCTCCTCGCTGTCCCCGAGGATGATCGTGTTCGGCCGTAAGCCACCCATCTCGTACGACTCGACGAGGTCACGCGAGCCGCGAAAGGGGTCCTCAGCCGACACGAGTCGAACAAGCGCCTGAACACCCCTCCGGGTGAGGTAGCCTCGAATCGTCCGCTCGAGCGTCGCCTAGCGCTTCGGATCCCGGGACTCCTTGGGCACTACGCTCGCCACCGTGATTAGGCCCCGTCCCTGGGTGAGCGAATTTGCGAGATCGATCAGGTGCCACCTCCGGGCCGGGGCGCCCGAGAGCACCAGGGGGTTCGGGCGCCAGGTCCGCCACTCTTCGGCTGATCCGCTCCCCATCCGGAGGAGCGTGGTATGAAAAAACATGAGCCATACCCCATCCCGGACATTGCCCGACGTGGCCCGCATCCCACGCTGCTCGAGCCAGAGGTATACCGCGAGAACCACGACGGCCGCCAGAAAGAAGATGGCGAAGACCGCCCAGAACCCCACGCCCCGCCCCCGGGGACGCCGATGGGAAACTCCCCCGGCGCCGGGCCGAGGGGACGCCCCGGGAGGAGCGAGGCGAGCGATAGGGCAACCCCTGCCATGATCAGGTACCGAATACGGATCACGAGCGTCACGGACTTGAGGGCGAGCGCCATGTACAGCGGGAGGCCGATTGCCCCGCCGGACTCCACCCTCAGGGTACGGCTGATCATGCAGTAGGCACCACCGATCCGAACCCTGCGGTCGGTGGCGATCGTGGCAACCGCGAGCGCGGTGGGGAAGGTGATCGAGGTAGAGATCGTAATGATCAGGATTGTCGCGAGGAGCCCAACGCTCCCGACCACCCAACCGAGCCTGAGGTACACGATCACGCCGAGGTTCGTCAGGGTAGGCGGGGTGAAGACTCCGCTGAACGTCTAGAGGCCATCCTCCCGGTCGGGACGGGCCCGGGGGGTGCGGCAACGGGACTGGATCCAGCGACCGATCACGCGGAAACGTCCTTGGGAGGGGGGGGCGCCCCTCAGGGGAGGAGCGGGCTCGAAGCCCAACCGGAGGCAAACGTGACCGTCTACCCTGTCACAACCACCCAGGGTTGTCGAGAGAGGCCCCCGTCCCGGGAACCCATGCCCGGGACGGGGTTAGAAACTCGCACGGTTTTTTGCCCCGCCTGTGCTCGTGGAGGGAAGATGCTCATCCGGTGTCCCCCAGATATCCCGTCCTCCGAGATCACGCCGGAGCGGGTCTTTCTAGACCGACGTAGCTTCATTCGGCAGGCCGCGCTTGGGACGGCAGCGGCAGCCCTCGCCCCGTCGGCGGTGTCGGGAGCCCTGAGCCGGCCGAGGCAGGACCCGAGGTTCGCCGAGCTCGAATCGGAACTCGGGGAGCCGGTCAATGCGTGGACCGAAATCACCACGTATAACAACTTCTACGAGTTCGGGACCGCGAAGGAAGATCCGCATCGGAACTCCGGGCCCTTTCGCCCCCAGCCTTGGACGGTCCGCGTCGAAGGGCACGTGAACAACCCCGGAGACTACGAGCTCGACGAATTCTTGGCGCCGCATCGGATCGAAGACCGTGTTTACCGGATGCGGTGCGTCGAGGCGTGGTCGATGGTAATTCCCTGGCGCGGTTTCCCGCTCGCCGACCTCGTTCGGCGGGCTGACCCGACCGGTGATGCCCGATTCGTCGAGTTCACCACCATCGTACGGCCGGAGGAGATGCCGGGACAAAGGACAGGGGTCCTCCCGTGGCCCTACGTCGAAGGCCTCCGCCTCGATGAGGCGATGCATCCGCTTACGATGCTCGTGACGGGGGTTTACGGGGTGGATTTGCCGAACCAGAACGGCGCTCCCCTTCGGCTCATCGTTCCGTGGAAATACGGGTTCAAGGGCATCAAGTCGATCGTCAGCATTCGCTTCGTCGAGGAGATGCCGATGAACACTTGGTGGGCTGCCAATGCCCGGGAATACGGCTTCTATGCGAATGTGAACCCCGAGGTGGACCACCCCCGCTGGAGCCAGGCGCGGGAACGCCGAATCGGAGAGCTCCGCCGGCGTGAGACGCTGATGTTCAACGGGTACGCGGACCAAGTGGGACACATGTACACGGATCTGGACCTCACACGCTGGATCTGAGCACCGGAGCGTAGCGTCCCCGTGGCAGCCCGAAGTATACTCGGCCTCAAGGTCCTCCTCTGGATCTCCGCTCTCTCGCCCGCCGGTTGGATCGCTGTGGGCGCCTTCCGAGGGTGGCTCGGGGCAAACCCGATTGAGAAGGTGACCCACGTCACCGGTCTCAGTGCTCTCATCCTTCTCCTCCTTACCCTTGCCGTCACGCCCTTCCGCCGCATGGCGGGGTGGAACCGGGTCATCCAGCTGCGTCGCCCCCTCGGTCTCTTCGCATTCTTCTACGCCTTCCTCCACTTTTCAATATGGATGGTACTCGATCTGGGGTTTGAGTTCTCCTGGATCTCGGAAGACATCATGGAGCGGCCCTACATCACGGTCGGATTCACGGGATTCGTCCTCCTGATCCCCCTCGCGGTCACCTCGACGCGGGGATGGATCCGGCGTCTCGGACGCCGATGGGCGGCGCTCCATCGGCTCGTCTACATCACCGCCGCCCTCGGCGTCATTCACTTCTACTGGCTAGTGAAGGCAGATACGAGCCTCCCTCTCCTCTTCGCCGGGATCCTTACGGTCCTCCTCGGAAGCCGCATCGCACCGTGGCACGAGAAGCGGAGGCGGCGACGAGCGACCGCCGTCTCCCGAGGCGAGCCTCTATCCGCTGGGTCACGCGTAGGGATTCCCGAGTCCGGGCCCCTCCACCCCGGTTCCCGCTGAACCCGCCCCCTTCACGCCTGCATGCACACGAGCCACCAAATGAGGGATGCGGCTAAGCTCCGGGGAGTTGCTAGCGATGCGCCTCGAGGCCCCACCGCCAGCCCCAAAAGCACGGCTCGGAAGCTCGAAATGACCGGGTAGCGACGAGAGTTCTACCGGCGGCGGCCCCTTCGGAATTCCGCGGGCCAACCCCTAAACCGGAACGATTGGTCGCGTCCAAATCCCCTCCGTTCCAGCCGGTCGCCGGGGCGGGCCCCGGCCATCTGCGGACTCAACCTCCTCAGCCCCCGCATCTGCTCCACGGTAAGGATCGTACGGAGCTCAACCATCGTCGCCCGGGCGTCGGACCGGATTGACTCCACGGCCTCTCTCACCATCGGCAGCTCGGCCCTCCACGTCTGGAACCGCTCCCTTGCCGCTCCCGCACGCTCCTCCGAGATCGATTGGAGCGCCTCAAGGCTCTCCGCCTGACTTGGAAGGGGGTCAGATCGATCTGGTCGGCGTTCTCGAGGACCGACCCGGCAACGTCAGAGCCCCACACCGACGACTGCAGTTGCCCTAGGCGTAGACCGGGCTAGGCCTCCAAAGTGCCGGGCACCAACTGCGCGCAGAGTCCAAGAGTGACTGCGGAGACGATACCGTTTTGCTTCAAGAATGACATCGAGACCTCCAGGGAGCGGAAGCGAAACCGGGAACCGGAGAGAGAGGACCAGATTTCGGCCACTTCCCGTCTCCGTGTATTGGAGTCTTGATCGGTCTCAACGTTAAGGGGCAACGCGTGCGGCGCGGCCGTGTGCAGTGACGAAACCGCAGACACCCCGGCTTTGCTTGGCAGGTGCTCCAGAGACCGGGCAGGGTATTGACGAGTACGGTGCCGCTCGACGACGCCGGTCCCGGCCCGGCACTGCTCGACGACGGGCTCAAGAAACGCCCTGGGGAAGCGGCGCTGGCGTCGCCGTGTACCACGGACTCGCCTCGGGATCGCGCCGAGAACGCTCTCCGGCAGGCCCGGTCAGCGGGTCAATTCATACGCGTGACCCAAGCCGACCGCCAACCCGAGGCACCGGGGCCCGTGCGACGGCTCGAGTACCGCACCCGAGCCGTCGGGCATGCGCGAGCCGGGCCAGGGGTGAGGCGAACTACCGGAGCGTTCGGTCCAGGTACGCCATGAGGCGCTGCCATGCGTCCAGGGCCGGCTCGCTTCGAAGCTCCGGCTCCTGGTCAACGTGGAGCCAGAATCCGTGGTTTACGTCATCATAGATATGGAGATCGTTGTCGATTCCGGCTTCACGGAGTGCGGCCTCGAATGCCTCCACCGACTCGGGCGAGGGGCCCTGATCCAGGCGAGCGAAGGTGCCGTACACTTCGTGATCCAGCACGGCGAGACGCACGGGGTCGTCCACGAGCGCCCCGTAGAAGATCGCCGTCGCATCGTGGTCGTCGCCGTCAAGTCCGTACGAGAGCGCGATTCCGCCGCCGAAGCACCACCCCATTGCCCCCACGCGGCCCGTCACGTCCGGTCTTCCCTTCAGGTACGCGACCGCAGCATTCATGTTCGCAAGCATCTTCTCCGGATTCGCCCGGACCTCCCCGGTCAGCGCACGGTTTTCGTCCGGGTTGGAACCCGTCCTAGCGTCGAAGAGGTCGACGGCGAGCGTCACGTAACCCTCGGCCGCCAAGTCGTCTGCAACCTGGCGGACGCGGTCCACGAGTCCGTTCCACTCGTGTACGATTACGAGCGCGGGAAACGGACCCTCGCCCTCGGGCACCGAGAGATATCCGGTCGAGACGTCGTCACCGGGGACGTAGTTGAGATCCATCCCTCTCGAGGGACCGGCGTCCCCGCGAATGGAGAGTGGGAGTTGATCCTCCATCGACGAAGCGTTCGAGGCCATCTCCCCCATGTCGCCCTGCTCGGGAGCACCACCCCCGCTCTCCCCGCAGGAAGAGAGTGCAAGGCCGAGAATGAGCGCCGCTCCGATAGGATAGTTCAGCAGACTGTTTAGGGCTGTCATGGGCTGCGCCTCCATGCGAGTCGGTAAGGATCATTGATTGGGAGCAACGTGGGGCCGCCTTCGGCCGAATTCAATGCTGGCTTCCGGTCCCGCGGCGCGAAGGAGCCCGGCAGGCCCGTCGGTCACCGGCGGCTCTCGGCCGCCTCCCGCTCCTCCAGCCCCTGCTCGAAGAGCCGGCGGATGGTGTCGCTGGCCCGAAATTCGGCGAGGATTGAGGAGCGGGGGCTCCGGAACATCTCGTCGATATAGTATTCGAGCACGGCCGCCATTACCCAGCCCTCCTCTGAGTCCGTGGCCTCGAACCGGCGTTGGAAATCCGTCAGGACCGGTTCGAATGAGCGCTCATCCCACTCGTCAGCGGGCAGATCGAGCACGAGGAACTCGCTCAGCACCGCTGCAAACTCCGTATCCGCAGGCCGATGCCAGAAGGCGACGTCCGGGCCGAATTCTTCGACTGGAACGGGGAGATACAGATTCGCTCCCCTAGGAACCCGGCGAACCAAGGCCGGATTGAAGCGCCGGACCTCGTCCACCGACAGGCCCGTCCTCGCCGCGACCTCCTCAAGCGGGATCGCCCGTGTGGCCCGCATCGCGTAGATCGGCTCCTGCTCTATCTCGGACATGAACGCGCGGACCGTCTCGGTATTCGCGAACACCATCTCCGCGTACCGATACGACCGGGGGCCGTACGTCCGAACCAGATCCCGGTACCTGCGAGTGGAGAGCTCCCTCAGATCGAGGGCGAAGCGCGAGCCAAGGAGGTACTGCTCCCGGGTGTCCTCGCCGCCGAGCCACTGCCCGTTGATCACGCGCCGCCCGATGTTCGTACCCCCCGCGTGATGTTCGGAGAGTGCCGGGATAAAGGAGCCGTACCGGTTCGCGAGGACGACGAGGTACGCGGCACAGAACGGGGCTTGCGTCGCCTGATTGTACCCCTCGATGACGTAGTGAGCGAGCTGCTTCAAGCGATTCCAGTTCCTCTCGAGCCACTGACAGAGGCCCAGGGCCCGCGCCTCTGACCGAATCCGGCCATCGAAGCCCGACTCCACTGCGGCCTGTGCGAGCCCGATCTCGGACGGGACCCCGAAGCGCTCGTAGATCGCCCCCCATTCCCGGAGGAAGCTTCCGTAGCGCTCGGCCTTCGGGCGCAGGAATTCGCCCCGCGTCTCGTTGTGTACGACTGCGCCCACTACGGGCTCGAGAAGGAGCTCCATCCGATTGCGACGCTCATTCAGCCGACCCTCGATTCTCGCACCCGCCAAGGCACTCTCGAGGGAAGGCTCGATCCACCGTCCGCTCCGGGGCCAGGTACCTCGAGTCGGAAAGACTCCGAGGAGCCGACCGTCTTCCGCGCTTCCGAAGGCCACCGAGCCATCGGGGATCGCGTAAATGTGCTGCCAGAAGGAGTAGCCGGGACGGTGTATCTGCATCGCCTCGAAGTCCCGGTCGAGGATCCTCTGCATCCGGTAGTAGATGCGCTGCTCGTCGGTCAGGGCGACCGCGAACTCTAGAGGTGGAGCCTCGGTGATCGAACGCCCGGCGGGCTCCGCGGGCGCCAAGGCCTGCAGTGGCGATGCCGAGATGGCAATCGGAGCGAAGGCCTTGGCGCGGTTCGGGACGAGGAGTCCAAGTCCAACCGCGATCAGAAGTGCCAGAGCTCTGATTTCTCTCCTCACCGAGGCGGGGGCGTATGTCTAGGTGTACTCCAAATCGCCTACAGTCAAAGATCCCGGCCTGCGACAGACGCGCTATAGTGCGGACGATTTCACCGTTCACGCAATAACCGGCGGCCCGGGCTTGGCCTTTCGGGCGCGCCAACCCCAACGGACAAGTGGGCCCTTCCGCATCTCATCGATGCCGAGGGACCCACTCGAACCCTACTCCGCTCGCACGTAGTCCGCAGCGGAGGACTACAGCCCTCCTACGGTAGACTCAGCGTGACGAGTCGGGCGGGATTTTGCACCTGGACACTCACGTACTGCTTACCCTCATGCATGTACGCCATCATCCCGTACTGACCGGGACCGGGGATGGGCACCTCGCCGATCTTCTCCCCGGTGAGCTTGTTGTACCCGTGGATCGCAGGCCCGTCTGCTCCGTCGTGCTCGGCGATGAGCAGGTCCCCGGCCACGAGCTGGATCGAGTTCCCGCCGCCGCCGAAGTTGGAGGTATCCACCCCTTGGAGCGCCGGATGATTGCGGACGTTGTCCTCAGCCTGCCCCGCCGGCACCCACCAGAGCCTCTCCCCCGTATTCATGTCATAGGCGGAGATGCGCCGATAAGGCGGTTTGAAGATCGGGAGCCCGTCGACTCTCGGAAGACCGCCGCCTGGACCCGCAACCCACTCGGAGATCGTGGTGCCCGTCGTGGCCGGGTCGTCGGGAATGTCCGCCTCCGCTCCGGGCATGACCATCCCGCCCCCGCAACGCGGCCCCGAGGGGACGTACATGATCCCGGTCGTCGGATCGAGCGCGCCCGGGCTCGGGATATTCAGCCCACCGTCGCAGCGGACGTTCCCCGCCCAATCGGAGTCGTTGCCCACGTGCATCCAGGGCATGTACGAGCCCCCGATGCGATACTGGCTCACGATCTCCATCGCCTCCGCCCTGAGCTCGGGCGTCCAGTCGATGATCCGGTCCTCGTCCAAGCCCTGCGGCTCCATCGGCTCCGGCCGGGTCGGTATGGGCTGTGTCGGTGACGACCAGTTCCCCGGGATTTCGGTCTGCGGGACGGGCCGTTCCTCGATCGGCCAGACCGGCTCTCCCGTCTCCCGGTTGAAGGTGAAGATGAGACCCTGCTTCGTCGTCTGAATGACCGCCGGGACCTCCTCGCCGTCCACGTTCAGATTCGCAACGATCGGTACGTTCGGGAGGTCGTAGTTCCAGTCGTCATGGTGCACGGTCTGGAAGTGCCACACCCGCTCGCCCGTGTGAACGTCCAGGGCGATCGTGCTCGTCCCAAAGAGGTTGGCCCCGGGCCGGAAGCCCCCGAAGTAGTCGATCGTCGGAGGATTCGTGGGGAGGTACACGATGCCCCGTTCGTAGTCGGCGGAGATCGGAGCCCACGAAGAGATGTCGCCGGTCCACTGCCAGGCGTCGTTCTCCCACGTCTCGTGGCCGAACTCGCCTGGCCTCGGAATCACGTGGAACTTCCAGAGGTGCTCACCCGTCCGGGCATCGAACCCCAGGATGTCTCCAGGGATGTTCTCGACCCGCGTCTGGTTGTAGCCCTGCTCCGCAGAGTTGCCGACCACGACGACCCCGTCCACGACGATCGGCGGAGAGGAGGTGGTGATGTAGCCGAGCTCGCGGGGCACACCGTGGTTCGGATCGTACGGCTGGTCCCAGTCTTCCCAAGGCCCCCACCCGTCGAGGAGGGGAGGAAGCATGTCGACCACACCCGCTGCCGGGAAGCCGTCGACTGGCACGGGCGAGCCGAAACCCTCGAGGGGCCGTCCCGTTGCCGCATCGATCGCGTGCAGGAAGAATCCCGGCGAGCTGAAGTAGATCACGAGCCGCCCGTCCAACTCCGCGAAGGCGACGCCCTTCCCGTAATTCTGGCGCATCGAGCGCTCGAAGCGCTCGGTGTTCGGCTCCCGATACGTCCAGAGTGTCTCGCCCGTCGCGGGATCAAGCGCCACGACCGCCCGGCGGTGACCCGCCACCGTATAGAGCGTCCCGTCGATGTACTGCGGAGTCGCCTTGAACTGGAGCTCCTCTACCGGTCCGTAGTTGTCCGCCCGCCAGATCCAGCTCACCTCGACGTCGTTGAAGTTTGAGGCATTGATCTGGTTGGCTGAGGAGTAGCGGGTGCCCCAGGCATCCGCACTCTGGAAGCGCCACTGCCCATCCGGATTCTGGCGCTCCTGAGCGCTTTGGGCCCAAGCCACGGTCGGCGCCGCGACAGCCGCCAAGAGGAGCGCGGCGATCCAACGCGGCGGCTTGGAGATGCCACGAAGAGATGCAGACATGGTTCCCTCGCAAGAAAGAGCGGTAAACGGCCAGTGGTAGCGCACCCGGACCCCTCGCTGAGATCCCGCGAGGATCCGGGTGAGACCACGCCCACGGTGTGTGGTCATCATAGTATGGTCTCTTCGGACGTTCGGCCAGAGGCGTCCGTGAGACACTCGCCGACTCCGGCCAGCTGGCCCCGAATCCGCCGCCCCACCCGCCGGTTTCCCGTCACCGTGCAATCCACTAACGTCGGTCGCATCAAGCGGTGCTGGAGGGCGGCTCGGGCACCCTACCACAAGCGCAGCCGAGGAAGGCTCAACCCTTCGGCGGGAGGAATGACCGTGACGTTGAATGAGATACTCAGGGAAGACGCGGAGGACGTTTACCGTGCGACGGAGGCGCTCATACGGCTGGTGGACGAGGACACGCTTCAGTGGAAGCCGTCTACCGGGAGCAACTGGATGACGACGGGACAACTCCTGAGGCACCTGACGAATGCGTGCGGGATGACGGTCCGTTGTTTCGTGACCGGAGACTGGGGTATGCCGGACGGGATGGACCCCTCAGAGATGCCGGCCGACGAGATGCTCCCAAGTGCCGAGAAGATGCCAAGCGTGGCGAGCGCGGAGGAGGCGCTCGGGCTACTGGCAGAGGACAAGGCGGTTGCGACGCAGATGTTCTCCGAGGTGAGCGCGGAACGTCTGGCAAACGAGCGGAGCACGGCCCCGTGGGGCGGCCCGGAGCTCTCCCTCTTCCAGCACTGTAGCGGGATGATCTGGCACCTGGCGCAGCACAAGGGCCAGCTCTTCTACTACCTCAAGCTCCAGGGGAAGCCGGTCAACACGACGCACCTCTGGATGGGCGGGGGTGCCTAGGAGCGCGAGGAACGCAGAGCGGCAGTCGGTCCGTCCGCGCTCCCCCGGGGGGGCTCTCGGGCACCTCGGCGAGGTGCGGGCCCGCCTAGTGCCGACCCTCACCTCGCGCGTCCGAGGCACCCCGGTTCGCTAGTTGGCCAGCGGGTCGGGGCGGAGCTGGAATTTCATCACCTTGCTCGTAGTCCCCTGGCCTCCCTCCATGTGGAAGGGGGCGCGCGTGCTCACTGTGGTCCAGAGTCCACGACCCTTCCAGCCGCCGGAAGGGTCGTCGATCCGCCCGTCCATCCACTTCGTATAGAAGCCGAGGGGATAGGGGACACGAAGGACCACCCACTCACCGTCGTTCCAGACGAGAAGCCCCTCGGAGGAGTTCCCGGTGTTGATCGGGACGTTCTCGCCGAGCCCTAGGGCACCCCACCAGTCCACCCACGTGTAGTAGCTCGCCTCCGCACTCCCCGGCGTCTCGACTCCCCTGATCTGCGGGAGAGGCTCGGTGTAGAAGCTCCACCCCTCGGGGCAGTGCTGACCCGTCGCCAGCAGCCCGTTCAGCGGCGCCGTGCATTCCCTCCGGTCGAAGCGGCCGAGATGCCCGCTCGCGAGCGCTACCCACGCGACGCCGTCCCGGTCCACGTCCATCCCCCGCGGCGAGAAGCCCTCGACCGGCTCCCCGTTGGCGTCGAGTGGGAGCTCATAGATCTGGGCGAGCGCTGTCTCCTCGGGCCGCTCTCCCGGATCGAGCCGCACGACGGCACCCGGGTATCCGAGGGACGAGGCCCAAACGGAGCCGTCGGGGGCCGGTGCGACGGCGTAGAACCCAGACACGATCCGCTTGTCCACCGCCGGATCGACCGGATCGTCGGGGCCGACGTACTCGTCCCGCACGCCATTCCCGTTCGTGTCGAGCACGAGGGGCGTCCACCCCTGCGACGCCTCCTCGTCCCCGGTCTCGAGGAACATCCGCGTGTTCAGCCACCCAACGACCTGTCCCCCGCCGCTCGTCCAGAGGGTATTGTCGTCATCCATGGCGAACATGAGGTGGTGCGTGCTGAAGCAAGTACTGATGTGCGTGTACTCCTCCGTCCTCGGGTTGTAGACGCCGAGATGACGCCCCGCGCTCTCGACCGGGTAGGCCTGGGCAGACGGATGATCCGAACCCTCCCGGCAGAAGTCCGGATTCGGCCGGTCGCGAACCCTTGCCGTGAGCCACACCCGGCCCTCGGCATCGAGCATCGGGTTGTGGACGTTCGTCTTCCCGTCCCAGATCGGCTCATCGCCGAAGTACGGAGAAGAGGCGGCCATCGCCTGGGTGGAGGCGGGCGGGATCTCCGGGTCGCGGACGGTCAACGGCACCTCATACGCCGTGTGGCTGCGCGGGTCTAGGACAGGGACGTAGTCCGCGCTCAGCTCGAGCGCCCCGAAGACGGGACCGTACGGATTCACGGTCGGATCGCGACGATCCGTGGAGGCGACATCGTGGAGGTATGCGGTGGGATCCGCCCAGTCCCAGATGGTGACCACCACGTTCCTCTCGATCCCCTCCGGCCTCGGGGGAGCTGGAGGCACCTCGCCCGCGGCCACGCGGTCCGTCCAGTCCGCGAACATCTCGAGCGCTCTCCGGGCTCCCATCTGCGCGATCCCGTTCATCATCCCCTGGCCCGCCTGGCCAGAGAGGATCCGGCGCTCCCACGCATCGACGGACGACTCGAAGTGACCGATCGCCTCCGGTATCATCCTCGTACCGAGGCCCCCGAGCTGGTGGCATGCCATGCACGTCCCGGACTTCATTCGCCGAAGCCAGTCGGCCTGCGTTCGGAGCTCGGGCGAGATCCCGTTTCCATCCGGCCCCGTCCCTGGGAACTCATCCCTCCCGGGGGCCTCGATCAGGGAGAGCCAGTAACCCGCCGGATAGTAGTGCGCCGCCGCCACGGGGTCCGGCGCCGGAACCGCCGTGAGGTCGAGCGATGTGCCCGGGACCGCCTCAACTCTCGGGGAGTCCACGAGCCCATATCCCCGGACCCACACTTGGTAGTTGGCCTCGGGGAGATCCGGGATCAGGTAGCGACCCTCATCGTCCGTCACCACGATGCGGGCGAACGTCGTCGGAAGGTCCTCCGTCTCGGCGATGACCCACACGCCTGCCTCGGGCCCGGCCGGTCCGATGACCGCGCCACCGATGTCGGCCCCCGCATCGGCCATGGTGGCCTCCTCCGGCGCCTGACATGCAACCACGAGAAACGGGAGTAGAAGAAACGCGAGTCCCGCCAGCGCGGGGTGCCATTTGGTTTGAAGCCGCTTCATCTCGCCTCCAGGACAGACACCAAGAGCCCGTTGGGGTGGGAGGTGCCCTGGGCTCGGACCGCTGGTCGAAACGCTAGGCCCCGAAAGAGGCGCACCTCTCGCACTGTAAAGGAAGAATGTAGGCCAGGCACTCGACCCGGGCAAAGCGGCAGGGGTCGACCTGCGGGGCCGGTGGTTCCGGCAGACGGCGCAGGTGGGCGTCTGCCGCGAGGCGCCCGTCGGAAGGCGTTCCGAACGATACTCCGACGGCGGCGGCCCGCCGAATCCCCTCCCTCCCTCGCGAGGGCCTCAGCCTCCGGGGCGGTAGGTGAGCGAAAGCTTGATGCGCCGGCCCTTGGGGTTGTGGCTGAAGCCGTCGTCGGACTGCTCCCAGTTCACGAGCGGCGGATCGCTGTCAAGCAGGTTGAGAACCGAGAGCCCGATATCGACCGCGCCCACCGTATGCCGCAAGATACTCAGATCCCAGGTGACGAAACGGTCGATCTCCTCGAATTCGGTGTCGACGAATACCTCGTTCGTATATCCTGAGACGAAGTTGACGTAGCTCACAAAGCTGTAGTCATCCACATGAAATCCGGTCGAGTACCGGGCCCTCCATCGGGGGAGCGGAGGTGCGATCGGATTGTTCCAGTTGAGCTTGCCGGCAGCGTCCTGCGCCTCGAAGATCTCTGCCCCGTTGAGGTCCAGCGCCTTCACGAGGAAATCCCGGACGTACGTGCCGTCAATGCCCATGGCGACGACGCTGGCTCCGAGCGGGAGGCGCGTGCTGAGGTGGAGATCGATCCCGGACATCTGGATCCCCGGCGATTTCACGTTCTCCACCCTGATTTGCTCGACAGCCGACACATCGCGGGTGCCGGTCCCCGGCCCATCCGGGCAGGTTACGAATTCCCTCACGGCGTCTGGATAGGCGCCCGCCGCCGCGTACAACTCTGGTCACTCCCGGAACGGGCAGAACATCGATGACGTTGCGGGTCTACTCGGAGGCGGTTCGATGAAGACGGGGGCGAGGGATCGGCGGGAGCGGCTGCGGGCGATGCTGGCGGACTTGAAGCTGCCCGGAGAGATCACCTCGACAACCTGCAACTGCTCCGTAGTGTCTGCGGCACCTGCAACAAATGCTTGACGTTGCAGAACGGAGGTCGGGTCAATAAGTGTGTAAACGTGTCAGGCGGCAGCCTTCCGCTGTTGGGTTGAGACGGGCTTTCCGTCTTCGAACTTTCTTCCTTCAAACACATCGCTGAGCAGGTGGGGAGCGTCGAGCCTTCTGAAGCGCTTCTCGGCCACGGTCAGGAGCTTCCAGATCAGGGCCGTGGCGCTCTCGACCTTCTTGAACCGCTTCGCCGCGCTGGTCCTGAGCCGTACCGCGGCGAACGGGCTCTCGACCACGTTCGTCGTGCGCAGATGCTTCCAGTGGGCCTCGGGGAAGTCGTAGAAGCTGACCATCCGCTCCCAGTCGTCCTCGAGCACGTCCACCGCTTTCGGATACCACGGCCCGTAGCGCTTCTCGAACGCCTGACGGGCCTTCGCGGCCTGGGCCCGGCTCGGTGCATAGACCACAACCCTGAGCAGATCCTTCGCCTCGCTCTGCTCGCGCTGAGGGAGTCGGTCCAGCACGTTCCTCATCTTGTGGTTCCAGCACCGCTGCTCACCGGCCTCAGGCCATACCTGCCTCACCGCCCCCCAGATCGCCGCGTTGCCGTCCGCCATCAGAAGCTTCGGCGCCTCGATGCCGCGTGCCTTCAGCTCCCGTAACACCTCAGACCACGACTCGACCGACTCTCGGTAGCCCGGTCTCAGCGCCAACACCTCCTTCGTCCCGTCTCGCATCGTGCCCAGCACCACCAGCAGCGCGGCCTTGTCCCGCTCCAGCCCAGCCTTCACGTAGATCCCGTCCGCCCACACGTAGACGACCTCTCGATCGGCCAGCGAACGCTTCGACCAGGCCTCGAACTCCGCTGCCCACCCCGCCCGCAGCCGCCGGATCGATGACTTCGACAACGGTGCCCCCTCCCCCAGCAGTCCCCGCATCGCCAGCTCGAAGTCTCCCTCAGCCAGACCGTGCAGATACAGCTCCGGCAATAGAGCGCCCACCTCCTTCGTCCGCCTCGCGAACAACGGCAGCACCCGGCTCTGGAATCGCTCCTCCACTCCGCGAACCCGGGGACGCCGGAGCGTGATCGTTCCCGAGCTCATCGCCAGCCGCCTCGGCTTGCCGTATCCGTTGCGGTAGCCCTCCGGCCTATCGATCCCCGCCCGCCGCTCCGACTTCTCCCGACCCAGCAGATCCGTGACCTCCTCCTCCAGGATGCCCTGGATGAACTCCTGCGCCTTCTCCCGCACCATCCCCTCCAGCACCTCCCACATCCGCCTGCTGGACGCACACTCCCGTCCCGCGATATCCTCTCTCATGAGGCGACGTTCCTTTCCCCGGGCTGTCACCCGGGCTCGCTGGTTTAATCCTCAGCCGAAAGGTGCGTCGCCTCTCTTTTTACACACTCTTCTATGGGGCTGGCGGTCAAGACGCACGTTCCCCCCACGCCGTCGGCTTATTTTTTGACCGCCGGCGTCCGCATGGTTTGGATTGCCCGGTCGACGACTCAGGGTGGGGAGGGGTGCGCTCGCAGGGTCCGCATCGCAGTCCGGAAGACGTTTACAGCCGTCGCGTTCTCCGCTCTGGAGCGGGAACCATCCTTCTATCTGGGACTCTGTGGCCCATCGCTTCGTTCGGCTCTCCAGGGGTGCATAGCCTTTGATTGGGGGCTTGGGCTCTCTGCCCCGGCCCACGGTGTGTATGGATGCTGTCCCCTGTAACCGGTTCGCTTCCGTTTCGTCGGACCCCATGTTGTGACCGCTTTCGACCCCACGCTCGCCGATCCCAGGCCGGTTTACTCCGTCGCTTCCAGTCTCTTGGGGTCGTACGCTTCGCCCGTGCGCCACACCGCTAGCACGATCGAGGCGAGCGGACGCGCGATCGTCAGCTTCGCCAGATTCGGCTTCGTGCCCCCCTCCAGGAGTCGCTCGTAGTGGCGGTACAAGGGCTCGTCCTCGGCCCGACCGATCACCGTCGTCGCCGCGCCCTTGAACACACGCTTCAGCGTGTGGTTGAAGTTCCGGTTCAGCCCCCGCGTCTGCTGTACCGCTTCCCTTACCCACCGCCCACCCGGACCCCGCACCCAGTCCGACGAGCTCCGCATCACCACGCCCAGTCCGCAGTACGCCCAGAACCTGCTCCGGCTCTGGAACCGGTACGGCGTCACCACCACCGGCAGGAGCTCCGCCGTCCGGATCGGACCCAGACCCGGGCACGTCTTCAGCACATGCCACTCTCGATGCTTGCGTGCTTCCGCCAGCAACGCCTTCTCGGCCCTCGCCCTCAACGCCACGAGTGCGTCGTGCTCCTCGTACAGCAACCCGGCCGTCGCCCTGCCCGCTTCCGGCAGCCTGGCCAACCACTCCTCCCGCTCGCCCTTCAAGTAGACCGAGCGCCCCGCGCCGTAGGCCACTCCTCTCGAGCGCAGCACGCTCTTGAGCCGGTTCTTCACCCGCACCGTGTCGCCGACCAGGAAGTCGTAGCTCTTCGCCCGTTCCCCCAGCCGCCTGAACTGGCCCCGGTTCTTGTAGACCCTCGTCTCCAGTGATCCGATCCGCAGCTTCTCCGCCAGGGCAAAGGCGTCCAGCTTGTCGGTCTTCGGGCCCCGGCTCTTGCCGACCCCCGCCACCGTCAGCTCCTCCACGTGCGGCTTCAGCACCTCGTACAGCCACCCCGACAGCGTCCCTTCTTCCAGGCACAAGTGCCGGTTCCTCGGAATCCCTCGCAGCACCTCGATCAGCGCCCGCGCGTTCGTCTCCACCACCTGCGAGCCCAAACGCTTGCCGCTGGGGCCTACAATCCCCAGCGTGCAGCTCGACGCGTGTGCGTCGAGTCCGATATACCTCTCCATGGGCATCCTCCTCTTGGGTAGGACGGGTTGGGTTGCTTGCTTGCGCGAATAATGATGAACGCGCACCCGCTCCCGGAGGAGAACGCCTCTTCGTCTTCGGGCTGCTTCGCTGCTGATCGGTACCGGTAGCGGTCGCCATGCCCCTATGATGCCTTTGATCCTACCTCGCAGAACGCTACGGCCCGGTGTCACACCGCATCCACAAGAAACCCGTATACCTAGGGGAAGGGAATCGTTGCGCGCCGGTTGGCTGATTCGCATTGTAGTGCAATACTGCCAATTCCTTAGTCATCGGGCCATGAGCGCGACGCAGTCCCGTATGAAACGACTGTGCTCTGAGAGGGAGGGTGCCGGAATGGGTGGATGGTTCTCGAGACTCCCGTTGTTGCTGAGTTTGCTGGGGCTGTACGGCGCTCTTTCCGCGGGCTCCGCGTTGGGACAGTCCACCGGCACAATCAACGGCACCGTGGTCAACGTGGCCGACGGTCGGCCCATCGCGGGTGCCCAGGTCTTCATCGAGGCGCTGGGCCTCGGAGTCGTCACGGACGCCGAGGGGCAGTACTCGATTGCGGATGTGCCGGCCGGCTCGCACGAGCTCTCCGCCCAAATCGTCGGCTACCTCACGGCGACCGACGATGTCACCGTATCTGCCGGACAGGTCGCGACCGCCGACCTGCAGTTGAGCTTCACCGCCCTCGAGCTCGACGAGCTGGTCGTGACCGGGACCAGCGCGGAGGCATCGGCCGCGGACCTGCCCTATTCGGTGGAGGTCGTGGCCCGGAGAGAGCTCGAACAGCAGGGCTCTCCACTGGTCGTGGAGTTCATCAAGGCGTTGAGTTTGAGCCACGGCGTGGTCGGTGAACGGCAGAGCTGGTACAACGCGAACGAAGTAGCCGCGGTTCCGGAGACCGTGGCCAACGTGAACCTGCGCGGCCTGGGCGCGTCGCGAACCCTCGTGCTGCTCAACGGCCGCCGCCAGGTCTACCTTCCCGCACGCCTGATCGGCGGGCGCTATGTCGACGTAAACGCCTTCCCGTCGATCGCCATCGACCGGATCGAAATCCTGAAGGAGGGCGCGTCGGCCATCTACGGATCGGATGCCGTGGCCGGGGTCGCCAACTTCCTCACCCGCGGCGACTTCGAGGGGATGGAGATGACCGGCTCCCACGAGTACTTCGCGGGCGGGGGCGACACCAACGTCGGCGGTATCTGGGGCCGACGGCTGGGAAGCAGCACGAACTTGGTCGTATCCGCCGAATACCTGACCCGCGAGCAGCTGACTCCGGAGGAACGAGACTGGGCGCTACATCCTTACATCCCAGGTGCTGGCGCCTGGTCATGGACGGGCAACCCGGGGGCGTTTCTCATGCCATCCGCGGCGGGTAGCGAGAGCTCCCAGGACCTCGTCTCCAGGCTGGCGGACGCCCACTTCTCGGACGACGACATCTTCATCGATCCGCGCTGCCAGGAGTTCGGCGGCCACCTCGAGAGCTTCACGTGCAGGTTCCGCTACCAGCCCTGGGACAACCTGCTGGAGCAGTCCAACCATTTCCGCGCCTTCGCCGAACTCAACGGCGAGCTGGGCGACGACTCCAACTACCATATCGAAGGCCTGTGGGCCGAGGCAGGAACGCCGGCCTGGGTGACGACGCCGTCCTTCCCGCCCATCAAGCCCTACGACGGCCTGCAGGTCGTGCCCACGGAAAACCCGGGCCGGCAGGCCTTCTGCCAACAGTACGCCTCCAACGTGGGCTTCAATTCCAGCGCCCACTGCCTGGAAGATGACTGGTACTTCTTCGGACGGCTGGTGGGACACTCCGGGCCCGGCCGGACCCTGGAGCGGAATTCCCGGACTCAGCGGCTGTCCGCCTCCTGGGACGGGGGCGTCGGTCTCCTCGAGGGGCACGACAACCGGTTGAATGTCGCACTCAGCTATTCCCGTGCCTCGGGCAACGTGAACCAGCCGGCCGAGTATGCCTATCGGAAGTATCTCGCCTTCCGCGGCTACGGCGGGCCCGGCTGCGGGGTGGATGTGGTGGCGGACGCCAACTCGCCTTCGGGCATGTCGCTGGGTCCGACGGGCGGACAAATTGCGGGAGAGGGCAGCTGCCAGTTCTATAACCCGTTCAGCAGTGCCCTGCAGTATTCCCAGCAGCCCGGTGCACGCTTCTCTACCGCGGCCAATCCCGACTATTCCGCCGAATTGGCGAACGACCCCGAGCTACTCGCCTGGATCAACGAGCAGGTCGATGTCGAGAGCTCCGCCGACATGCTGGTCGCCGATGCCACCCTGACGGGCAGCGCGGGACCGGTGGAAAACTACGCGTTGGGCTACCAGTTCCGCCGGTTCGACGTCTCGTCGACCCCGAATGATCCTGGCAACCTGAACCTGAACCCGTGCTCGGTCCTCGGCAGCCGGGCCTGTCTCGAGCAGGCCGGCCCGTTCACCTTCACGACCGGGACCTACCCCTACTCCGCCGCCCAGACGGTGCACCGGTTCTTCACGGAAGTCCCGCTGCAGGGCATGGGGGAACGCCTGAACATGCAGCTGGCCGCGAACTACGAGTACCACAGCGTCGCGAGCAACTTCAATCCGAAGGCCGCGGCCCGGCTGAACCTGACGGACCGATTCGCCCTGCGCGGCTCGCTCCAGACGACCTTCCGCACCCCGTCGGTGGACGACCTGAACGAGAGCCGTACGACCGCGCTCGCATACGTGAACGAGGCGGGCGTCTACAAGGCGGTCGACACCCGCGGAAACAAGCAGCTCGAGTCCGAGCAGGCCCTCACCTATAACGCCGGGTTCATCGTGACAATCGCGGACGAATCGGGTTTCGTCCCGGTCCGGCTGACCGCCGACTACTGGAGCTACGACTTCGAGAACGTGATCGCGGTCGTGCCCTACAATGCGGTCACGAGGCTCTATCACGAGGGCGGGAGTGCCCGGGAGGCCGTCCAGGGCTACGTGACCTGCTCGGACGGCCGCGGCACCGGCACCTGTGACGTCACGGGCATCGAGCGTATCGATGTCGATCTCATCAACTGGCCGGGCGTCAAGACCTCAGGCTTCGATGTTCAGCTGACCGCCCGTTCCCAGGTTGGCAGCGGCATCGTGAACGCCGGTCTGGAGGCCACCTACACGAACAAGTACTCCATCGAAGCGCTGAATGTCGAGGGCGTCGATCTCATGCCCGATACGGAAGCTGCCGGGGGCCTGAACAAGTACAATCCCATCGCTCCGCCCCTGCCAAGTTTGAAGGGAAGGCTCTTCGGAAGCTACAGCTGGTCGGACTACAACGTGGCCGGGTACCTGAACTACATCTCGTCCTACACCGACCATGACGAGGCAGGAACGGAGTACGAGGACATCGGCGGCTTCGTGACCCTGGACGCGACCGCGCAGTGGAGTCCCTCGAGAGGGATCGGTATCTCCCTCTCCCTCCTCAACCTGACCGGCGTCGCGCCGCCCTTCGTGAAGTGGGAGCAGTCCTTCGACGGATTCACCCACAGCGCCAAGGGCCAGCGGATCAAGTTGGCGACGACGTACCGCTGGTTCTGAGGGGGTCGCCCCTGTGCCTGACATGGGGCGCCGTCGTGTGGCAAGACTACGAAGTACACCGACAGCCCCTTTTCCGGCACAACATTCCGGCCGGGCCTGCGCCGTCAAGTCGTCTCCACAGGCCATACGGAAAGCCGTTGTAACGTGCCCGTCCTCACCGAGGTAGCCATCCGCGGCAGGGCGCGGATTCGTGCTGCCCCGCTCTATGGCCTCGGATTCACGGACTCCAGGGTTGATCGCCGGCGAACCTGTCCGCGGATGTCTTCAACGGCTCGGTGGACTCCCGTTGAAAAGAGGGGTGCAATGAGGGGATCGGGGCGGCTTGATCGTTCGTAAGTGTAATTATATAAATGTTTTATAAGAATGTTTATACAGCTGATACAGCCCCGGATCAGGTACGAGAGCTCAGATCGCGCGAGGCGCACGCGTACCCGTAAAGCGTCTGCGGGGGCCGGCTCCTGCTGCGCAGGTCACCGGAGATCCAAAGAGTGAGGTCCCGCATCGCGCAGGTGTCTCGCAGACCAGCCACCGTATGGTTATGGCCCGTGCACCCGGTCCCGGAAGACGGCTGCGGCTGGAGATCGGGCCGCATCGTCCGGCCTCGACGAGCGGGGAATCGAGTGCACGCACAACCGAGCCGCTTAGGAGGGTACTCGAAGCACCGGAAGATGCCCGAGTTCGAACAAACGAACCCGACGGCCCCACGCGCTTCAGGCGACACGGACATGGTCGACCGAATCGAGGTATTTGAGGTCGATTTCGAGGACGATCTGGCCTGCGGAGCGATCCTCCTTCTCATGGACGCCTATGCCCGTGAGCCGATGGGTATGGGCGCACCGCTCGGGCGCGCCGTACGCAGACGGCTGATCCCCGCCCTTCGCGACCACCCCACGGCCCGGGTGCTTCTCGCGTGGAACGGAGAGGTGCCCGTGGGGCTAGCGGTCTGTTTCCTCGGGCTCTCTACCTTCGAGGCCCGTCCCCTCTTGAATCTCCACGACCTAGTCGTGCACGCGGAGTACCGCGGCATGGGCATAGGCCGCGGTCTCCTGTCCGAGGTTGAGGCCCTAGCAGCCCGTGGAAAAAGTCCTTCCTGTAGCCGTTGTATGAGTGAGTTAGATTCCAGGTGAACCGGGGTCTGAGCGAGGGAGGACGGCGATGGCGATAGGCAAGCGGCGCAAGGGGCGACAGCAGGAGTTATTCGTGGCGGCCAGCGAGATCCGCGCGCTGGGCAACCCCTTCTACCGTGCGCTGAACAGGCTGCTTGAGGAGGAGGGTTTCGACGACTTTGCGGAAGAGACGTGCCGGGAGTTCTATGCGGAGAAGCGGGGCCGGCCGGGCATTGCGCCCGGGGTGTATTTCCGGATGCTGATGGTGGGGTATCTGGAAGGGATCGGCTCGGAGCGGGGGATTGCGTGGCGGTGTGCGGACTCGATTTCGCTGCGTGAGTTTCTGGGCTGCGGGCTGGCGAACAACCCGCCGGAGCATTCGAGCCTGTCGAAGACGCGGAAGCGGCTGAGCCTGGAGGCCCACGAGGCGGTGTTCGCCCGGGTGCTGGAGGTGCTGCGGGCGTCGGGTCTTCTGAGCGGCAAGACGCTGGGCGTGGACGCGACGACGCTGGAGGCGAACGCGGCGATGCGCACGATCGTGCGGCGCGACGACGGGACCGGCTACGAGGAGTGGCTGGAGGGGGTGGCGCGGGCGTCGGGGATCGAGACGCCGGCGCGGGAAGACCTCGCGAAGCTGGACCGGAAGCGTCCGAAGAAGGGCTCGAACCAGGAGTGGGCGCATCCGCACGACCCGGAGGCGCGGATCACGAAGATGAAGGACGGCAGGACGCGCCTGGCGCACAAGTTCGAGCAGGCGGTCGACCCGGATATGGAGACCGGCGCGGTCGTGGCGGCGACGGTTCAGACGATGGACGGCGGAGACACGGCCTCGCTGCCGGTGACGCTGGACGAGGCGGAGCGGCAGCTGGCGGAGGTGGGCGTGGAGCCGAGGGAAGTGGTGGCCGACAAGGGCTACCACTCGAACCAGACGATGACGGAGCTGAGAGACCGGGGGCAGCGGAGCTACGTGAGCGAGCCCGACCGCGGCCGCCGGAAGTGGAAGCGGAACCGGGACGCGCAGAAGCCGACCTACGCCAACCGGCGGCGGATCCGCGGCAACCGGGGAAAGCGGCTGCTGCGCCAGCGCGGCGAGAAGCTGGAGCGGGGGTTCGCACACATGCTGGGGACCGGAGGACTCCGCCGCGTCCACGTCCGTGGGCAGGAGGAGATTCGAAAACGGATGCTCCTTCAGGCTGCCGCCTTCAACCTCGGGCTCCTGATGCGCAAGCGTTTCGGCTTTGGCACCCCCCGCGGCCTGCAGGGCGCCGCACTCGCATGCCACGTCAGCACCACCGTCTTACCCATTCTTCGCCGCTTTTGCCGCCAGATCGGCCCGTTCGGCCCAATGGTCGGGTCTTTAGGCTACAAGATCCGACATCGGCACACACTCACCCCCGCCTCGGCCCTGGTCCCACTCCTTCACCCGACGCTCTGGAAACCCACTTCTTCCACGGGCTGCTAGCCCTACGTCTAGCATGCTGCCGGGTCACCCTCGAGGTACGACAGGACAACCGGGGGGCGATGCACCTCTACTCGAGCTTCGGATTCTCGGCCCCCCCAGCCCCCGAGGCGGCACACACGCTCTTCCTTACCAAGGTGCTTTAGGGGAGCCGTCGAGACGTACGCGTGGCCCGGTCGGAAGAGAATGGTCTCTCGCGGAACACGTGCGGACGGTCGACAGCCGGGCGCTTCGTTCGTACGATCGTTCGGCCGAAGCGTGCCGGCGACGGGCAGGACCGATGGGACCGCACCGTGGCGCTCGCCAGAGCGGTGGCACCCGCGGCACCGGGGATTCTGCGGCTCGGGTCCGATGTGGGAGCCGCCGGAAAGATCTACCAGCGGACACAGAGGCACTGCGAATGCATTCTCGCGAGTTTCGGAGCCTAGGGCACGATGTCATTGATGAGCTCGCCGACTACCTCGACTCAATCGAGGACCGGCCGGTCTTCCCGGCGGTGGAGCCGGCACACCTCGAGGCCCTCTTCGACGAGCGCCTACCGGAGGCTCCATCGCCGGGCGACGAGGTCCTTCGGGAGGTCAGAGAAAAGCTCCTCCCCTACTCGGTGCACACTGGCCACGGCGGATACCTCGGGCTCATCACTGCCAGCCCGCTTCCGATCGGAGTCATCGGCGATCTGATTGCCTCCGCTCTCAACCAAAACCTGGGAACCTACTCCATCGGACCCGGAGCGGTCTCGGTCGAGCGGCGAACGATTCGTTGGCTCTGCGACTTGGTAGGATACGGCCCGGGGTCCGGCGGAAACCTGACAAGCGGGGGGATGCTCGCGAACCTCATCGGGCTCAAGCTCGCCCGGGACCATGCGAGCGGGGAGAAAGCGCAGGAGGCAGGGTCCAGCGGGGAGTGGGGCGTCTATACGAGCGAGGAGCGGCACGTCTCCATCGACAAGGCGGCGGACGTCGTCGGACTCGGCCGAGCCTCGGTCCGCGCGATCCCGACGGACGATGAATTCCGCGTCCGCCTCGATGTGCTGGAGGCCACGATTAAGGTCGACATGATGTCGGGGATCCGGCCGGCCTGCGTCATCGCGATGGCCGGCTCGACGAACACCGGCGCAATCGATGATCTCGCTGCCCTCCGCGTTCTCGCAGACCGCTACGGAGTGTGGCTTCATGCGGATGCGGCATACGGGGGCGGGCTTCTCGTCTCACGTACGTGGTCCCACCTCCTCGACGGACTCGCCCTCGCCGACTCCGTCACGGTCGATCCACACAAGTGGTTCTATGCGCCGGTGGACGCCGGAGCGGTCCTCGTTCGGGACGAGACGGCGCTCTCCCGCTCCTTCGGCCTGAAGCCGCCATACCTTACGGATGACTCCGACGCCGCCGGGGAACGCTATCAGTACTACGTCCACGGCCTCGAGCAGAGCCGCCGGTTCCGTGCGCTCAAGGTGTGGATGAGCTTCAAGCGCTACGGGACGGAGCAGATCGGCCGGTGGGTGGACGCCAACATCGGACACGCCGGAAGGATGCACGAGATCGCAGAGTCAAGCCCCCGGTTCGCGTCGGCTGTCGAGCCACCGATGAGCGCAGCCTGCGTTCGGTATCTTCCGGACGGGGATCTGACTGAGAAGCAGCTGGATGCCCTTCACTGCCAGGCGGTTCAGAGAGTCGAGGAGAGCGGAGATTTCTGGATCGGGACGACCCGGCTGAAGGGCCACACATGGTTTCGTGCCTGCGCTGTGAATTACCGAACGACTGACGGTCACATCGACCGGCTGATGGCACTACTGGAGGGGGAATGTCGCGACATTGAGCGGGGGCTGATTCGCTGATCCCGCGCGGGCGACGGGATGGCGGCGTTCCCTGGATGCACGTGAGCGCGTCGGGAACGGCTGAGGAACCGCCGACGGTGTCGCACCTCCGTAAGACGGCAATCTCCGCAGACGTCTGTGCCGACACGCCACCTTCCAGTGGCGGGGAACGCGGGATTCCGGCCCGGAGCGGAACCGCTTCGCCGCGGCTTCATCTGGCCGAGACCCGGGCGGTGCGGGTGACGCCTTCCGATGAATGTGGGCGCCGGGCCGTTTCGCATTCCCTTGCGAGCGCGGCCGACCGGATTGCCGCCCCCGTGGTCGCCAACCGCTCAATCCGGCCTCGCCGCTCCCCGGCTTGATGAGGGCGAGTGAGGGAATCAGTTGGCTGAAGTGTGTCGGCTCGGGGTCTCCGCCGGCTCTGCCGCACTTCCCCCCGGCTTCCGCGCATCGGCTACTTGCTACCGCACCACCGCGTCATGAAGAAAGCCGAACGATCCGTTCCCCAAGAGACGTTGCCAAGAGCGGATGCGGGCCGCGAGGGACGCGGCAGAGAGGGCCGTTCCCGAGAAGGCCCGCGGCGGCGCCTTCCCGAGGAGCCGGGCGTAGGCGCGAGCGCCCCGCGATGCTGCAGGGCAATGGTCGAGGAGGCTCGTGTCCGGCGCGGAGCCCACGACCGAGATTGCATTCTGCAAGGCCCGGGCGAGCCAGACCTTAGCCTGGCCACAGCCTTCACCATCGCAGTCGTGGTTCCGGAGCCCACGTCCCATCCCTCCCCGCACGCACCGTCCACGAACCAATCCACGGAATCGGCCGTGTGTGCCATGTAGCCGGCCACCGCAAAGAGTTCCGGCCGGGAGCGCGTATCCGGCATCCGTGTCTTCACAGGCGGAGAGAGTCGCCTCGAATCGCTTCCAATTGGTTTCGCGGGCCCTGCGCGTTGGGCAGCCTGGGTCATGGCACTCCATCGTGATACCGGGTTGTTGCCGGACGCCGCTCTCGCTTGAAGGCGTGCCGGACACATCGATGCTCGCAGGAGAAGAAGCTGCCGCGTTGGGCGGGGTGGGGAAGTTCCCGGAGGCAAAAGGTGGGGCCGGCAATCATCCGGGCGGGCGGGGTTGCCGTTCACAAGCGCCGTACTGCGGCGCCGGCGGGATTTCCGCGCCCAAGCCGGGCCGCAACTGCCCGACGTTAGAAGTGCGTCACGTGGGGTGAGTTGCGGAGAACGACCTTTTGACACCTCCGAAGCTCTCTCCCGTGCCGCCTCGGGGCCATGAGATTGCCCTCGTCCCCGATGTGCCGGAGCCCGCAGACGTGAGCGATCTTATGCGCTAGCGCTCGATTCCCCTTCTCGAACAACGCCCGTTCCAGGACAACGTAGCTCGGTGACGGTGCACAGGCGCCGCCGGCAACTTCGTTGACGATGAAGACGGTCACGGGCTCCGCGTAGCCCCACGCGGCGCCACGGTCGGAGCGCAGATGACTTCTGAAGTACGCGTCCGCTCCCCCGAGGCCACCGGGGCTCCGGCGCACGCGCAGTGCCGACTCCGGGGGAAGATCCTCGAGCACCCGGACTTGGTCATCACCCCCGGCGAGCGTGACGTGCGCCTCATTCCAGAAGATGTTCTGGAGCTCGTCCAATGGACCTTGTGCTGCCGAGGGTGTCGTCGTCATACCGAGCGGCCGCCCTGGATCGCGAAGGATTGCAACCCGAACCCGGATCTTCTTCGGGAAGCTCAGTCCACAGAGGTCGAACAGGGGCTCGAGTCCTCCGAGTCCGTTGACGGCGCGCAGGAGCCAACGTCTGAGCGTGACGAGGGGGTTTGCCGGGTTCATCGAGATTCTCCGTGACGGTGGCCCATTCGTGGAGGTGAGCCGGTCCCGCCTCCGCAATTGAACTCACGTGTTCGCGTGGCCGTGGATAGAGATGAGGCCGATGAGTCTCGCCTCGCACCCTCGGCCCATCCATCCCTGCCGGTGTGCCTGTATCCCCGTGCGCGGTGACACCCGGGACTACTCGTGCTGGACCCCATTCGGACGCGTGTCCACGTGCGGAGATCGGCATCGCGAACCGTGCCTCGCTACCGCGGCTCCTCACCCCCGTGAACCTTGCTCTCAGGGCCACCGAGAACATCCGGGAGGAGGAGGCCGTAAAATCCGATCCACCAACGTCCCGCAGGCAGCCCGCGGTGCGTGGAGGCGCTCTCGCGCAAAGTGGGCGAGTGCTCTCTACAGAGCAGCTCCACGTCCGGCAGACGATTGTGCTGCCCCTATGTGCGGGCCCCGTGCCTGTATTGCTGGAACTGAGAAGAGTAGCTTCCTCGTGAGCCGTGATTGCGCCTCCATGCGGAGACGAAGACGATGGGTGCGAAGGCAAGTTGCGGTCTGGGCGCATCTCTGGCGGGGTGGCTCTCGTCGTGACGCTGGCGACCGGCTGCGGCGTCATCGATACCGGGTTCTCCACGATGACTGTGGATTACTTCCGGGTGGAACTCGATAACCGCCCCGCCCTCTCACAGACCTTCACCCTCACCGACGACGAGCTCGCGCTCCTCCGCTCAGAAGGAATCGCTTCGGCGGGCACACTCAAGTTCTTTCGCTTCTTCATCAACGACTTCTCAGTCGAACGCGGGGGTGGACCTCGTCTCGACCTATCGGCCACTCGCGCTGGGCGGGAGTACTGCCTTCAGCTTCGCGCTGAACTACGCCCACACGGAGATCGCGGAGGAATCGGAGCTTCTCACCTGCGGTGACGTGCTCGGACTCGAACGAGGGGTGCCGAGGATGCGCTGGAATTTCGCCGTCGACCACGGGCTCGGACGCATGGACCTCCTCGGACGCCTGAACTACTACGGCACTTGGGCCGATCACGTCGACGCCCGCTACGTAGGCGGGGTCGACGCGCAGCTTCTCGAGGGCCGCTATGTCGTCGATCTGGCGGCCAGCATCCCGATTCGCCGCAACCTCACCCTAGCGGTCGACGCCACAATGTATTCGATACCTGGTCCGAGCGAATGGATCTGTTTGCCAACACGCTTGGACTGCCGTACAGCCAGTTCACGCCGTGGGGTCTGAGCAGGGGAGTATCACTACACACGCCTCAACTTGAGCTGGGACCGATAGCAGGAGCGCAGGTGGACTGATTCGGAGGCGAGGGCGCGGGGCCGGCCTGATACAGGAGGGGCGATGCGGATCGCCCCTCCCCCACCGGGAGCGTGTACGCCTACACCGGGGCAGGCCTCGGGCCGCTGGATGCGCCACCCAAGTCCTTTGACTTCGCCCATGGGCCGGAGTAGGATGCGCCCGTGAAGATCCTGATCGTGGGAAATGGGGGACGGGAGCACGCTCTCGCTTGGAAGCTCAGGCGGGATGCCCCCACGGCGAAGCTCTTCGCCACCCGCCCGAACCCCGGTCTCGCCCGACTCGCTACCGGCGTCGATCTCGCACCCACCGACATCGACGGACTCACCTCATGGGCCGAGGGAGCCGAGCCAGCCCTCACAGTGATCGGTCCCGAGGTGCCGCTCGCGCTCGGCCTGGGCGACGCGCTGAGGGAACGAGGCTTCCCGGTCTTCGGCCCAAGCGCCTCGGCCGCGCGCATCGAGTCCTCGAAGACGTTTGCGAAGGAACTCATGGTTCGGGCCGGTGTGCCAACGGCCGCTCACCGAACCTTCACGAGCTGGCCCGAGGCGGAGGCCTATCTTTCGGAGGTCGGCGGGCCGATTGTGGTGAAGGCCTCTGGGCTGGCCGCCGGGAAGGGAGCGATCGTCTGCCCCTCCACCGCGGAGGCGCTCGCGGCCGCGAAGACGATGCTGATGGAGGGTGCCTTCGGGCCTGCCGGTTGCGAGATCGTGGTGGAGGAGTTCATGGACGGAGAGGAGCTCTCGGTGTTCGCCCTCACCGACGGGTGCGACACGGTTCTGATGCTCCCCTCGCAGGACTACAAGCGGATCGGCGAGGGCGACACGGGCCCGAATACCGGGGGCATGGGATCCTATGCGCCGGTGCCCATCGCGACGGCTGACACTGTCTACGAGATCAGGAATCGCATCTTCGCCCCGGTGCTCAACGGACTGAGGGAAGCTGGTGCACCCTTCCGCGGACTCCTATACGCGGGTCTCATGATCACCAACTCCGGGCCTAGGGTGGTCGAGTTCAACTGCCGCTTCGGAGACCCCGAGACGCAGGCGCTCCTCCCCCTGATGAAGGCCTCCCTCCTGGACCTCATGATCCCCATCGCGAGGGGCGGGAGCATCGAGGGGGCGACTTGCGAGTGGGAAGATGGAGCGGCCCTCAATACGGTTCTCGCCTCGGAGGGCTACCCCGGCCCATACGAGAACGGGAAGGAGATCACGCTCCCTCCCGAGGTGGACGGGGACGAGGGACTCTTCGTGTTTCACGCCGGAACGCGGGAAGAGGACGGCCGGCTTCGAACGAACGGGGGCCGGGTCCTCTCCGTGGTCGGTGTCGGCCGTGAGCTGGCGGAGGCGAGGGTGAGGAGCTTGGCGGGCGCAGACGAAATCCATTTCGAGGGGAAGACGCTCCGGCGGGACATCGGATTGCGAGCCTTCTCATCCGGTGCCCGAACTTCCGGAAGCTGAGACGATCGCCCGGGGACTCGGGCCCCCTCTCCTCGGCCGCTCCATCGAGGATGTAGAGGTCCTGAGGGAGGATCTCCTCTCCGTCCCGAAGGAGGAGTTCTCCGCCTCGCTCCGCCACGGATCTGTGCTTGGCATCGGCCGCAGGGGAAAGAACGTCGTCCTAGAGATCGGACCCGGAGCTACGCCGGACGGCGGTCCCCACCGATTGGTCGTAAACCTCGGAATGTCCGGAAGGCTCCTTTACCGGCGGGTCCGCGATCCAAGCTCCTTACCGTCTCACCCCGGGATCCGCTTCCACCTCGACGACGGCTCGGTCCTGGTCTACCACGATGTCCGGCGCTTCGGGCGGCTCACCCTCCTCTCGCCGAGCGCCTACCTCGAGTGGTCCCTAGGCCTCGGGCCGGAGCCTCTCGCCCGGGATTTCCGGGCCGGGCACCTGATCCAGGGCCTGTCCCGCTCCCGCTCCCCGGTTCGCTCTTGGCTCCTCGACCAGAGGCGTATCGCAGGAGTGGGAAACATCTACGCGAACGAGGCGCTCGCCCGAGCCCGCATTCACCCCGGGAGAGCTGCGGAGAGCCTCTCCGGGGATGAGGGCCGGAGGCTCCACCGCGCGCTCCGCTCCGTCCTCCGCGAGGCGGTGAAGGCCGGGGGAACGACGCTTCGCGACTACCGCACTCCCGAGGGAGGGGAGGGGAGCTACGGGAACGTACTCCGGGTATACGGGAGGGAGGGCCAGCCGTGTTGGAGGTGCGGGAGCACGATCCTCCGCATCCGCTTCGGAGGCCGCTCCGCCTTTCACTGTCCACGGTGCCAGCCGCCGGATAGCCGGATGACTCCCAGCGTATCACCCCGACGTCCAGGATACCCTCCCGGCCGCCGTGGCAGGACTGGGCAGCGCTGGGCACGCCTTGCCGTCCTGGTGGCATGCCTTCAGGCCGGGCTCCTCCCCGCGACGCCTGTGGCCCCTCAGGCTGCGCCCCTACCCACGGCGGATCTGGGTCAGATCGCGGACGGGAGGGATCTCCCCGTCGAGGAGCTCGTTCTCGGCAACGGGATGCGCTTCCTCCTCCTCGAGCGCCCGGGCGCACCAACGGTCTCCTTCGTCGTGCACGTCCCAGTGGGAAGCATCCACGAGCCACCTGGCCAAACGGGGATCAGCCACTTCCTCGAGCACCTCCTCTTCAAGGGCACGACGACGATTGGTACGACGGATCTGGAGGCGGAGCGCGCCCACTTTACCACGGCGGACGCCGTCCACGACTCGATCGTACGGACGCGCTCGGAGCCGCCCCCGGCGCTGGGCATCGTGGAGCGTCTCGAGGAGCGGCTGCAGACACTCGAGGACTCGGCTCGCGCGTACGTCATTCCGAATGAGTACGACCGAATCCTTTCCGAGAACGGTGCCCGGGGTCCGAACGCGACCACCAGCTACGAGGCGACGACCTATTACGTATCGCTCCCCTCGAATCGGGCGCAGCTCTGGTTCGTATTGGAATCGGACCGGATGCGAAGCTCCGTCCTAAGGGAGTTCTTCACCGAGCGCCGAGTGGTGATGGAGGAACGCCGCCTCCGAACGGAGGCCTCCGCAGCGGGGCTCCTCTCTGTCGCATACCACAGCACCGCCTTCACGGAGCACCCCTACGGCGTGCCCCCGATCGGGTACCGCCAGGACCTCCTCGGCCTCTCCCGACGCCAAGTGGAGGCATATCACCAGCGGTACTACGGGCCGGCGCAGACGACGGTCGCGATCGTGGGCCGCTTCGAGGCGGACTCCGCCGCCGTCTGGGCCGAGCGCTACTTCGGCCCTCTCGAGCCCCACGGTTCCGCTCCGCCTATGCCGCGATCGGAAGCCGTGCAGCGGGAACCGAGGCGGATCGAGATCCGCTACGACGCCGAGCCGGCGATCCGGATCGGGTGGAAGGTACCCTCCGAACTCGCGCCGGAGGCGCCGGCGCTCAAGGTCCTTGCAAACCTTCTCGTCGGATCGAGGGATGCGCGCCTCTACCAGCGGCTCGTGCGTGACGACCGGATCGCCGCTTCCGTCTTCGCCGGAACGGGCCCGGGCCAGCTCCATCCGGGCCTCTTCACGATACAGGCCGCCCCCCTCGCACCGCATGCGCCGGAAGAGGTCGAGGCAGCGATCTACGACGAGCTCGATCGGCTCCGGAGGGTCCCGCCCACCGCGGAGGAGTTGAGAAGGGTGAGAACGAACCTGCTCGCTGCCGACATCCGGAGGCTCGCCTCCTCGCAGGGGCTGGCCTTCCAGCTCGCCTCCTCGCAGGCAATCTGGGGCGATTGGCGGGAGACTTTCCGCCTTCAGGAACGGATGCGGGAGGTCGGCCGGGAGGAGATTGTCCGGGTGGTCGAAGAGTATTTCCGGCCGGAGGGAAGGACCGTCGCCATCCTGCGCCCGGCACAGGAGCCGTAGGGCGAGCACCGTGCCGCTACTTCCCCTGCTCGTTCTTCTTTCCCTCGTCGGGCCCGGAGGGGGGTCCACGCTCGGTGCCGGCGGTCGGTTCGGCACCTCGGCCTCGGGTCAGCTCCAGGAAGCCCGAACGGATACCATCGACGCGGTACATGGAGAGGGAAGCACGCTCACGGGCAAATCTGCGGTCGAGGTGCTCGAGTTCGGCCCGCTCGAATTCGATCCGCCCGCACCCGAGGCATACGAGATCGAGGGCGTAACGGTTCTCCACCTCAACGACCCGCTCCTGCCTCTCATCGATGTGCAGGTTCAACTCATCGGCGGCCCTGGGAACTTCCCCCGGGAGAAGTTCGCAGCCGTCTCCGCCTTCCCATTCGTCCTCCGCACGGGGGGCACGCGGACGCGCACCCCCGATGCCGTCGACCGCACCCTCGACGAACTCGCACTTCAGCTCTCGGTGAGCGCGGGCGGAGGCGGGATGTGGCTCCGGATGAACTCCCTGAAGGAAACACTCGAGCCCGCGATGCGCCTCCTCGGGGAACTTCTCATCGCGCCCGGGCTCGACTCACTCGCGCTTGAGGTCTGGCGCGGCCAGGCACGGGAGAGGATCCGGCGGAGGGATGACACTCCCGGCGCCCTCGCCTTCTCCGAGTTCAACCGTCTGATGTACGGAGACCACCCCGTGGGGTGGGTTCTCGAGGAAGGGGATCTCTCCTCGGAACGGCTGGGCCGGGAGACGCTTCGCCAGCTCCACCCCGTCATGGCCTGCCGCACCCGGCTCATACTTGGGATTTCCGGAGATGTCTCGTGGGAGGAAGCCGAGCCCCTCGTCCGGCGCTTCCTCGGTCCATGGCCGGAGTGCAGAGCGCCGCTCCCGCCCCTCCCGGAGCCCGTGGTCCGCCGGGGGCCCGGTATCTTCATCCTTCCGAAGGCAATCGAGCAGAGTACGGTGATCATCGCCGAGCCGAGCGCGGTGCACCAAGGCGACTCCGGGGAGTACTTCGCCGCCCGGATCGCGAACCACGTTCTCGGGGGAAGCGGCTTCGGATCCCGGATCATGGAGCGGATCCGCACCGAGGAGGGGCTCGCATACGGTGCCAGCTCGGTATGGACCACTCCGCTTCGCCACGACGGCCTGCTCGGGGCGTACGCGGCCACGGGCGCCGAAGCAACGCCGGATGCGCTCCGCCTCCTCCTCGAGGTGCTCGAAGAGTACCGGCGCTCCCCGCCCTCCGAGTCCGACGTTCGACGGGCGGTGGAAGAGATCACTACCGGTTACGTCTTCGCCTTCGAGTCCGCAGCAGCGATCGTGGCGCGCCAGATGCAGTACCGCGCGCAGGGACTGCCAAGCAACTGGCTCTGGCGGTACTGGGAAGGTGTCGAGGCGGTGACAGCGCAAAGCGTCGCCGAGGTAATCCGGAGACACCTCCACCCCGGCCGGATGACGGCTCTCATCCTCGGCGATCCCGCCCGCTTCACCCTGGGGACGGAGGGAGGCGGCCCCGTGTACGAACTGCGGCCAGACGGGAGCTACCGCCGCTGGGTCAGCCCGGTCGCTCCGCAAGGTGGAGGGCCGCAATCCCCGCCGTAAGGTACGACCACGCGACGTGCTCGAAGCGCGCCTCCTTCAACCTCCGAGCAAGCGCGTCGGGCGCCGGAAAGGCCTCGACGGACGCCGGAAGGTACGAGTATGCCCACGGGTGCCCGGAAACGAGACGCCCGATCCGCGGCAGGACCCGGTGGAAGTAGAAGAGGTAGCTGGCCCTCACGAAGCGGTTCGGAGGAGTGGTGAACTCGAGGACCACGAGCCGTCCCCCCGGCCGGAGGACCCGCCGGAACTCCCGGAACCCGCAGCCGAGGTCCGCCAGGTTGCGGATTCCGAAGGCGACCATTGCCGCATCGAAGCTCTCATCCGGAAAGGGAAGGCGGAGACTGTCTCCGCAGACGGGGACGACGGCGCGCCCGCGGAGCTTGAGTCGACCGGCCGTGAGCATCGGGAGTGCGAAGTCGAGCGCCGTCACACAGCCCGAGAACCCCGGTCGCTCGGCCAACTCGAGGCTCATGTCGAAGGTCCCCGCGCAGGCATCCAGTACCGTCCGGGAGCCTGCGGCGCGCTTCCCAAGGGCATCCACGGCAAGGCGCCGCCAGCGGCGATCGATGTTGACGCTCAGGAGGTGATTCAGGAAATCATACCGGGGAGCGATCTCGGAGAAGATCGTCTGAATCTTCCGGCCCATCCCGGGGTCGCCATCCGCTCCGCTACGGGTTCCAGTCGCCACGAAATATCCCCTCAGCTCTCATCGGTTCGACGCACGAGCCCGCCCCAACCCCGCGGCACGACGGCCGCCCCGGATCCGCCTCCACGAGCCCCGTGCGCACCGACTCCTACACCGATCACCCGGGCTGAACGCTCCAGCCCGGAGCGAGAGACCACACGTGGACCTTTCGCTGCCGGGACCGGTAGTGTAGAGCACTGGACCCCCCAGCCCACTCACGGGAGGCACCATGCTCGGTACGCTGGCCAAGCTCTTTGCCATCGGCCTGATCGCGCTGGTCGCGCTCGGCCTCGTCCTCTCCGCCCTGGGAGCTGCCTTCTCGCTGGCGCTCGGGCTCGCGTCCTTCCTCCTCTTCAAGGTCGCCCCGCTGGTCTTTCTGGGATGGGTCGTCCTCAAGTTCTTGAACCGCGGAGAGTCCGCCAGCGGGATCACGGCTGCGGACGAGGCCTGGCTTGAGGAGAGGCGCTAGGACGGGATAAGTAAGAAGCCGACCCTGCGGCCCTACTTCGGGATCCGAACGGGCGTCCCCACCTCGGCCTTCAGGAGTTCCGCAGCGGAGTTGTCCCTCGCGGCCACCTCTACCCGCCCGTCCGAGTTGACGAGTGCCGCTAGGCTCTCGGGGGGAAGGTCTCCGTAGGTGCGCACCACGGGGATCGTCTTCCCCTGGATCTCGACACCGGAGACGTCGTCCACACTCGCGCCCGGAAGATTCGTGACGAGGTTTCCGAAGCCGTCCATAGAGACGACCTCGCCAACGATCGCCTCCCCCTCCCAACTGACCCCCGGCTCCGGTATGTAGACCGGGTCCGCGAGTTCGGGTCCGAACCGCGACAAGTGCGCACCGCGTGCGAGGTACGCCGCGACCGGCGCGAAGATGTCCCTCCCGTGAAAGGTCGCGCTCCTCTCTGCGGATAGGAAGGCGGGATTCTCAACGGCGACGGCCCGAAACGCGGCCGCAGCATCGAGGACGCGGCTCACGATCCCGTTGTCGGGTGCGACGACGAATCTCCGGTCCGCCTCAGCCGCCAATGCTCGCCGGTCGGTGCCCACTCCGGGATCGACGACTGCGAGGTGCACCGTCCCCGGCGGGTACCGGTTCCAGTAGCGGGAGAGGGCGAGCGCTCCTGCGCCAACTGCGCCGAACGGGACCTCGTGACTCACATCATCAAGCATGACCCCAGGGAAGATCGCGGCGATCACCCCCTTCATCGCCCCGACGTAGCCGTCGGAGGTCCCGAAGTCCGTCAAGAGCGTGACTCGCGCCATGGTGTATCGCTACGCGGAAGCCGACCCGGGCCGCCACGCCGTAGACGCCTCCAAGTCATCGAGGATCGCTTCGGGATCCTCGAATTCCTGCAGCGTGCGGTCTCCGAAGTGCTCGAGGGAGACGCCGTGCGCGTGAAACTCCGCGAGCGTCTCCGGAAAGTCACGCGCGATCATATGAAGCGGGCTCGTGAAGAGTTCGTCCCGAGTCGGCCTTGGGTGGAAGGGGATCTTGATTTACGCCTCCTCTGTGACGGGGAGTCGAACGGAGCGAAGCAGCTCTTCCGCTAGGTTACTGAGCGCTTCTCCAGCGGGAGACTCGGGGGCCGACACGACGATCGGTGTCCCGCTGTCCCCGCCCGCCCGGACGGCCGGGTCGAGCGGAATGGACCCGAGAAAGGGGAGGCCCATCTCCTGCGCAAGGCTTTCGCCTCCCCCGCTCCCGAAGACATCGATCATCTCACCGCAGTGCGGACACGCAAGGCCGCTCATATTCTCGGCGATCCCGAGGACGCGCGTATTCACCCGCTCGAACATCTTGACGCCACGACGCACGTCACCCACCGAGACCGCCTGAGGGGTGGTGACCATGACCGCCCCGTCCACGTCGATCGTCTGGACGAGGGAGAGCTGGGCATCCCCCGTCCCCGGCGGCATATCCACTATCAGGAGGTCGAGCGACCCCCAACTCACCTGCTCGATAAACTGCTTCAGAATCCCCGAGATGAGAGGACCCCGCATGATCGCGGGCTGCTGCTCCTCAAGGAGGAAGCCGAGGCTCATCAGCCGGACGCCGTGAGCCTCGAGGGGCTCGATCATCTCGCTGCCCTTCGCGCCGGCGACGCGGGGGCGTCTCGTCTCCCCGAACATCCTCGGAATATTCGGGCCGTAGATGTCTGCGTCCAGTAGCCCCACGCTGAGCCCAGCGAGCCCTAGGGCGGCGGCTAGGTTCGTGGCCACCATAGATTTCCCGACCCCGCCCTTTCCCGACGAGACCGCGATCACGTGGTCGACATCGGAGAGGAGGCGCGGGTCGGGCGTCGGGGCCGGGGTGGAGCCCGGCTGGAGCCCCCGGCCGCGCCCACGACCACGGGCGGGCGGGGCGGGGCGGTCGGGGGCCGGCTGCGGGAGCTGAAGGTTGACCCGGACGCGGCTCACGCCCTCGAGCGCTTCCACCGCCGTGCGGGCCGCCTTCACAAGCCCGTCCGGCACCGCACCCTTCAGATGGAAGGAAAAGCGAACGCTCCCCGCCTCGTCGACGTGGAGCTCTTGGACGTGCCCGCTCGCGACCACGTCCATCCCCGTCTCCGGGTGCACGACCGCACGAAGGGCCTCCGTGACGGAACGCTTCAGATCCTCCGGTGACATCAGGTGTCCGCCCCCTCCCCGGCCGTGCAAAAAAAGGGGCGCCCCCCCTCGCGAGGAAGCGCCGCCTGGAGGGGCACCGGAGCGGTCCCGACACCCCGCTCGCCCGGTGCCCGCCCATCTAGATCGCCATGACCTCCGTGACTTCCGGTACGGTGCTCCGGATGCGCCGCTCGATCCCCTCCTTGAGCGTCAACATCGAGATGGGGCATGACTCGCACGCTCCCATCAGCCGGAGGTGCACGATGCCCTCGGACTCCTCGAAGCCCAGAAACTCGACGTCCCCACCGTCCGCGTGGAGCGCCGGGCGGATCTGATCGAGGATCTCCATGATCTGGTGCTCTTTTGACACGAGGCTCCTCCTCGAATCCGACATCGCGCCATGCGCTGAGAACCCCCAACGCCAGCGTCGGTTCCACCCGATCCCCCCTCGCCCTCACGCCGAAGAGCGGAGGAGCGCACTCAGGGCGTGGACATCCCCGCTCACGGGGTGCCGAAATAAGAGGCGCCGGGCGAGGAGTCCGTCGAGGTCCCGCCGCCCTCCCCGCGATGCCACGAGTCCGGCCACCTCTCCGGCCCTGACGCACCCCGAGCGCTCCACCCTCGACCAGAGCGCCCGCTCCCCATCTGAGCCCACCCCCATCACGTCGAAACACCCCGGCGCCGTCTCGGCCACGACGGCGAGCGCGTGCCGCTCGAGCACCGCCTCGATCGGGTCCCGGTGATGCGCCTTGACACCCATCAGCACGAAGAATGCGGGCGCGGCCTGCCCCCTTTCCCGCAGGAGGAGCTTCGCGACCACCTCGTCCGCACACGAGTAGTCGAGGATCGCGACCGACGAGAGGTCCACCTGCGAGAGAGCCGGAGCGCCCAACTCGTCGAGCTGACGCTCGATCGCGATCCGCACGGCCCGCCCGGTCGGACGGGTCACGAGGTGCGAGTAGAGACTCGTCACGCTCCGCTCGAGGAGCTCCTGCACGTCCACGGCCAAGGCATCGAGCTCGAATCCGTCGACGCTCCGCCGCTGTCTCATGGCTCGGGCCTCGCCGGGAGGATGATCGTGATCTGGGCACCGGGAAACGGGGCGAGGCCGTCTTCGAGCGGCGCGATCTCCTCCCAATCCGGTACGTCGGCGATACGCGCTGTCCCGCTTCGGATCGAGATCGCGCCGTGCCACCGCCGGACCTGCCTTCGAATCTGCTGGATCCCGTGGCCCCGGCCCTGATCGGGGAAACGGGTGAGCCCATGTATGAATGCGGCCTCGAGCGCAGGGGCGTCGCCCCACCGCTCCCCGTAGCGGCCGGAATATTCCCCTTCGAGGGAGCCGCGAAAGCCGCGACCCACGTCACCGACCCCAATCATCAGGACCTCCCGACCGAGCCTTTTCTTCCAGAGATAGCTTTGCGCCGCGACCCACCCCGGCGCCCCGGCGTGCTCGAGGATGTTCTGGCATACTTCCGAGAGGACGACAGGGAACTGAACGACCGCCGTGGGCGGATAGCGGAGCGTGTGGGCGAGGATCTTCCCCGCACGGTCGTGGACCCGGTCTACGACCTCGTGAACGTCCCGGTTCTCCTCGATCCTCGTGAGCTCGAGGAGGACGTCCGAGCCCCTCGCCTGCCGCCTCGCGGGCGCAAGCGTCTCGCGAAAGACGCCCTCCGCCGCCGCCTGGAACCCCATTCTCCCGAGGTAGGAGAGGACCTCGCCCCCGTCAGGGAGCTTGAGCACGGGCGCCGGCCCGGCGCGCTCTCCGAGCACCCGACCGAGCGAGAGGAGGCCAATCATCCCCACGGGATCGATCCACCGGAGGCGGTGGGCGTCGAGGAGGACGCTCCCCTCCGCGACCCCCGAGGCGAGCCTCACGAGTTCGTCGACGCTCCGGTAGTCGAGCGAGCTCGGGATCGGGATGACCTTCAATTCGCCCCCGCTGCCGGATCGATCTGCCGGTCGAGGTGGAGGCGGAGCCCCCGAGCACCTCGATGCTCGACGTTCCTTGCCGCCCGCCGGTTCGCCTCCACCATCGCGGCCTCGAGGGAGCGACCCGCAAGGAGCCCGCTGTAGCACGAGGCACCCCAGACGTCTCCGCACCCCGTCGGATCCCCCTCCTCGCCGACGACCGACTGGCCCGCCACCCTCGCGCTCCGCACGGGCCCCGAGGCGGCGAGCCCCCCTCGTTGCAGGGGCCACGTGAAGGGATCGGGGGCGAAGCACGGACTTGCGACGTACGCGGCGCCGCGGGAACCGAGGGTGACGTTGATCAGCTTCAGCTCCGGCCCGACCACATCGGCCGCCAGCTTGAGCGGATCGCCGTGCGCCTGACCGAGGAGCTCGAACTCGGCCTCGTTCATCTGGACCGCGTCGAAGCACAGGAGCCACTCGGCCCAGTGAGGGAGGCGCTGCGGCGTCCGTTCCCCGCACCGACCGAGTCCGAGGAAGAGAGAGTGGAGATCGGCATACGTCGGACCCGCGAACTCGTCCCGGAGGCGCTGTGCGGTCCCGAGGTCCATCTCGAATCCGGAGATGAAGTTGAGGTAGAGTGCATCACAGCGCCCGGCGAGAGGCGAGAGCTCGTCCCACGCCCAGGGGGGCACCCCGCCCGTCAGCCTCTCCGTCACCCGCACGTGCCCGGCGTAGCGCATCTCCACCTCGTTGTTCGGTTCGGGAACGACGACGACGCCGGGCTCCGTCCGGACTCTCGGAAGTGACCGAAGGAAGCGGAAGGCCTCCTCCGCACGCTCCTGGCCGACCTTGACAAGCGGGAGGATGGACCAGGGCTCGGGAAGCGCGACCGTCAGCGCCTCGAGCGCATAGCCGATCCCGCCCCATCCGGTGAGCGTCCTGGCTGCCGGCTCGCCGTGGGAGATCGTGTCCCACACCAGCGTTCCGACCACGCCCAGGGAAAGACTGTCCTGCGCCCCCGCTCCCGGCCGGCCGGTGACGTCAACCATCCAACGAGAGCACGGCGAGGAAGGCTTCCTGCGGGATCTCGACCGCGCCGACCTGCTTCATCCGCTTCTTGCCCTCCTTCTGCTTCTCCAGGAGCTTCCGCTTCCGGGTGATATCGCCCCCGTAGCACTTCGCCGTGACATTCTTTCGAACGGGCCGGATGTTCTGGCGGGACACGATCCTCCCCCCGAGTGCGGCCTGGAGCGCCACCTCGTACTGCTGGCGGGGAATCAGCCTCTTCAAGCGGCCAACGAGGTCGCGGCCGTAGGACTCCGCCTTCGCCCGATGAATGATCACGGAGAACGCGTCCACCGGATCCCCGTTCACCAGGATGTCGAGTCGCGCGAGGTTATCCTCCCTGTACTCGAAAAACTCATAGTCGAAGCCCGCATAGCCGCGCGTCCCGCTCTTCAGGCGGTCGTAGAAGTCGAGCACGATCTCCGCGAGGGGAAGTTCGTAGGCGAGCTCGACCCTCTCTGCGTCCAGGTACTGCATCCCCTTGAAGACGCCTCTCCGCTCGTGAGCGAGCTTCTGCACATTCCCGATGTACTCGGCGGGGCACACGATCCGGGCGGCGACGATCGGCTCCTCGATGCGGTCTACTACGCCCCGGTCGGGGAGCTTCGTCGGCGTCTCGATGAGCACCATCTGACCATTCGTCAGGTACACCCGGTACTCCACATTCGGCACCGTGGCTATGAGATCGACCCCGAACTCCCGGTCGAGCCGCTCCTGGATGATCTCCATATGGAGGAGCCCGAGGAATCCGCAGCGGAACCCGAACCCTAGGGCTGCCGATGTCTCGGGCTCGGACTGGAGGGAGGCATCGTTCAGCTTGAGGCGATCGAGGGCATCACGGAGTTCCTCGTAGTCGTCGGAGTCGGTGGGGTAGAGCCCCGCGAAAACCATAGGCCGTACCCGCTGGTAACCCGGAAGGAGCTCCACAGCCCTCCTCCCCGCATCGAGGACCGTGTCTCCGGCCGCGGTATGGGAAACCTCCTTGATGGCAGCCACGAGGTAGCCCACGTCTCCCGGCCCGAGGCTCGGCCGGGGGATGCGCTTCAGCTGCTGGATTCCCACCTCTGTGACCTCATACGTCTCTCTGTGAGAGCCGAAGGCGACGATCATCCCCGCCTCAAGCCTCCCGTCGAAGACCCGGATCGAGGGTACGGCGCCCAGATATTGGTCATAGTACGAGTCGAAGACGAGGGCCCGTAGGGGGGCATCCGGATCACCCGCGGGCGGGGGGACGCCCGCTACGACCGCATCGAGGACGGACTCGATTCCAACACCGTCCTTCGCCGAGACGGCCAGGATCGTCTCGGGCTCCACCCCCAATAGATCGGCGAGCTCCCTCCCCCGCCGCTCCACCTCAGCGCCCGGGAGGTCGATCTTGTTCAGTATCGGGATGATCTCGAGCCCCGCATCGAGGGCGAGGAAGAGATTGGAGAGCGTCTGGGCTTGGACCCCCTGGCTCGCATCCACGACCAAGATCGCCCCCTCGCACGCGGCGAGCGACCTCGACACCTCGTAGGTAAAGTCCACGTGGCCGGGCGTATCGATCAGGTTGAACCCGTAGGTCCGCCCGTTTGGGGCCACGTAGTCCATCCGGACCGCGTGGAGCTTGATCGTGATCCCGCGCTCGCGCTCGAGCTCGTTGGAGTCGAGGACCTGTGCCCGCATGCTCCTCGCATCCAGCGTCGCCGTCGCCTCGAGGAGTCGGTCCGCGAGGGTGGACTTCCCGTGGTCGATGTGGGCCACGATGCAGAAATTTCGGATATTCAAGTTGTGCACGGGGTCCGCGTTCCCGAAGGTCGGCGTCTGAGGAGGGGATGGCGTAAGCTAACCCCGGGAAAAATCCCGATCAATCGAGGCTTGACGGCCGCTGCCGGAGGGTGCGACCGCCGCGGGTTCGCGGCCTCTCGCAATCCTCGGCGCGTGGGTGCGGGACGCGAGTCCCGAGGACCATTCCGGAGCGGGGGCGCGGGCCTCCCGGCGTACCGTCGGACAGCGTGCTTGCCCGGCACGCGGCGGATGATGCAAACCGGGAAGGCTGCCGACTCAGCCCCGGAGGACGCAGGCCGACGCCGGAAGGTGAGGTGAGCAGTTGCGCTGGGCGAGCACGGCCGCATCTGTTCGTCGATGGCCCCTGACCCGCTTTCGTCGCGATGGAATCAATGGTGAAAGCTTCCCCCCGAGCCGCTAGCCCGGCGTTGCTCGTAACCGTGTCGGCTGGCGTACTCGCCATCGTTGCGGCGACGGGTTGGCCGCTCGTCATTCGTGCCAAGGATCGAGGACAAACGGCGGGTACCGGTCCGTCGCCAGCATGAACATGTACGCGTGCACGCGTAGCACCCAGCGGAAATATCCGACCAGGAAACCGAATATCCCTCGCGGGTAGCGGCCCGTGAAGAGGATGGCGAACCAAGCGATCACTAGCAGCACGGCGGCGACCAGGCCAAGGAGGATCAACACTACGTAGTGCGGAATCGCAAGGAACCACTTGATCAGCGGGAGCCAGCGGTTCAGGTCACGGCTGGCATCGGGATAGTCAATCTCCAGGTGGACGGCTTGGGCTTCGTCCGTGGAGGGATATTCTTCACGGAGCAGAGCCATGTAGGCGGCGACACGGGTCACGAAGCGCGTCAGCTCGAGGTTCCAGTCGAACCACCACCGGGGATACTTCTGCCTGACCAGGATCATGAGCAGCAGTGGCACGACGACGAAGCCGACGGTCGAGAGCGTGAACGCGGAAAACTCCAACCAAGGGCCGGCATCCTCGATTGTCCAGTCGGTGGCGCTGCTGGTCAGCAACGCATGGATCACGGCGATCGGGATCGTCAGGATCAGACGAAACGCGGTTTTGGCGCGGCTCAGGTCGGCCGCCGGATAGTCGATTTCCAGTCGGGCCGGATACGCGGGGGGGTCCGTATGCTGCTCAGACATGGAGCCGTCTCCCTCCAGAGATCATGGATTGACCTGCCCTGCCTTGAGCATCGTGCGGCGCGCTCGCGGGAGGCTCCTCATCCGGACGCAGAGCTAGGTCGAGGAGAGCAGGTCATGGCCGAGTTTAGAGCATTCGTGGGGCTGGACGTGCACAAGGACACGATCGCAGTTGGAGTCGTGTGGGCCGGGCGGGAAGAGCCGGAATGTCGAGGACCCTCCCGAACCGGAGTTCTCCGCTACAGCGTCTGATCCAGAACCTGGCGGGATCGGACGGAGAGCCGTTGGGCATCTGCTACGAATCCGGCCACTGCGGCTACGGAGTGTATCGCGAAATCGCCGAGACCGGGCACGATTGCGAAGTCGTAGCATCGAGTCTGGTCCCACGCAAGCCGGAGTATCGGCCACCGGATCGGGGGCCGAGCGGGGGGAGCCCCGGGCACTGGGGTCCGTGCCCTTGCGTCGCGCAGATGCTCGGATCCGGCACTCACCGGGCCAAGCGCCACGCCGCGAGGAGGTGGACCCCCCGCCCGGTACCGGGCCATGGCTGCGCAAGCGACCTCGACTCCGACGTCTGCGCTCGGCAAGCATCCCACTCGCGCCCCGGCCAGCACTCCTCCCAAGGCGACAGACAGGGCAGCCTCGCCGAGACCCTGGCCGGCTTCCGTCTCAGACGGGCTGCGTGCCGAGCGACCGGCCCGATTCCTGGCCCGGGGAACCACCAGAATGCGGCGCACGGACGCCACCTGGCAACGCACCCATCAACGACGCCGAAGGGTCGGCCGGTTCGAGTTCGCAGGCGAATCGGGAAGAGCCGGGAGACCGCGCGGAGCCGCATCGCTCGACGGTATCAGCCTCCCCGGAACGATCCCCAGCCCCGCGTCGCCCCGCACCGGGAGCTGGTCCTGACCCGCCGCACCCGGTGGGGGGAGGCGAACCCCCGCGGAGACCGGCGTTCGGCTCCGCACGATGGGAGTCCCGGGCTCTCCCGGGATCCGCCGCGCGAAGGCGTACTGCGGGAGTCCCGGATCCGGCGGGCGGGCGTACATCGCCTGATCGCCCCTGTAGCGGGTGCCCGGGTAGTAGTAGGGGTCGTTGTAGATCACGACCCGCACGTCCATGCACGTCCGGTGGTAGGGGTTCCACTCCTCGAAGGGCCGCTCAGTATGACACTGGAAGCAGAGAAAGCGCGGATAGGAGTAGGATTGCCCCACATGGTACGTCGTGAAGTCGATCGCGTACGCGTCCCCGACGCCCGGCAGGAGGGCCCTGCGGAGGTCGTCGACTGCCACGTAGGGATCGGAGCGGATCCGCCGACCCGCGGAAGCCCAGCCCTGCGCCCCGGCTTCCCCCGCATCCGGCAGCCGGTCAAGCACGAACGGCTCCGCGGCCGCGAGGGCAAAGAAGTAGCCTACGCCGGGCGAGTCCTCCACCTCCCATTCATCCGAATCCGCGAAGAGCAGCCGGTAGTCGCGGCCTCCGCGGGCTACGCCGTCGCCGATCACCCTGAGCACGCCATCGGTATCGATGTGAAGAACGAGGAGGTGCGCATCCGTGCTCGAGCGGTAGTACACCCTCGCGCGGTCGCCCGGCGCGAAGACGGGATCTACCCCGCGGTCGAGCCAGATTCTCGCCTCGAAGGGAGGCGCTCCGGCCGTCGGAAGGCTCTCCTGTGCACCGAGGCGGTAAAGCACGAGGGGGGAGAGTACGCCCGCAGCGAGGACCGCGACCAGCGTGCGGGCCACCCGGGGAACCGGAGATTCTGCGCGCGGAAGGCGCATCACGTCCCAGCGTTTGCCATGGATCGTACCACCTCCAGCCTCCTCCCCGGGCCCGGGCCGGGCCCGTTCTGCCCCTAGCGGACGCCCGCCGCACGTGTTCCTCCTATGGCGATTGCAGACAAAACGTTCCCTAGGTAGGTTCGGGCGGCCAGATGAACCCTTCCACCCCTACCCGAGAGCGTACCCGCTGCGAGCTCCTCCGTCCGAAGGACCTCGCAGCGCTGGGAGGCCTCGAGGTGCGTACGCGCGCCGTGGTGGAGGGATTTTTCATGGGCCTCCACCGCTCCCCGTACCGGGGCTTTTCCGCAGAGTTCGCGGAGTCGCGCGCGTACCGTCCAGGGGACGACGTCCGACACATCGACTGGCGGATGTACGCCCGCTCGGACCGCTACTACGTGAAGCAGTTCGAGGAGGAGACGAATCTGCGCGCCCACCTCCTCCTCGACGTAAGTGCCTCGATGGGGTGGAGCTCCCGACCGGATGCGCTCCCCACCAAGCTCTGGTACGGGAGCTCACTCGCAGCCGCGCTCGCACTCATCCTGCTCCGGCAAGGAGACCGCGCCGGGCTCGCCGCTTTCGACGACCGGATCCGGCGCTGGGTGTCGGCACGGGGGGGACGCCGCCACTGGATCGAGTTCGCCCGCAACCTCGAAGAGCTGAACGCATTCGGGTCGACGGACGCCTCGACGGCGATCCGCGAGGTCGCTCTCAGGCTCCATCGTCGCGGGCTGGTGGTGCTCATCTCCGATCTCCTCGTCGACCCCGAGGAGACGATCCGCGCCCTCCGCTACCTGGCCCACCGGAAGCACCAGGTCATGGTCTTCCACCTCCTGGACCCCGGAGAGCGGGATCTCTCGGGAACGGGGGACGCGGTTTTTCGCGACCCGGAGACAGGCGAGGAGCTCCTCGTCGACCTGGCCGAGGTGCGCGAAGACTATCGCGACGCCGTGGAGCGAGCGCTCACCGAGTGGGAGCGCTCGCTTCGCCCGGCCGGCGTGGATCACCTCTTGGTCGATACCTCGGCGCCGCTCGCTGGAACGCTCCGCGCCTTCCTCAGGAAACGAGAGCACCTGGGCTAGGCCGGAAGTGACCGTACTGAGCCCCCTCCTCCTCCTCGCCTCAGCTGCGGTCGCCGTTCCTGTCCTGATCCACCTCCTCAGGCGGCGGGAGACACGGACCCTCGTCTTTCCGGCCCTCCGCTATCTCAAGCGAACCACGAGGGAGCACGCGCGCATCGTGCGCCTCCGACAGCTCCTCCTCCTCGCGCTTCGGATCACGGCGGTCTTCCTCGCCGTTCTCGCCGGAGCCCGGCTCGTCCTCCCCCTCGGGGGGAGGGACGATCCTCCCGCCGGACTCGCGATCGTCGTGGACAACGGGCTCACCTCGGGGACCGTGGTAGGAGACGGCCGGCTCCTGGACTCGATCCGGGCGCGGGCGGGCGAGGCGATCGGGCGCGCTGGACCGCGAGATCAGATCTGGCTCATCGAGGCCGGGGCCCCCGGAAGGCAATCCCTTCCCCTCTCGGTAGAGGAAGCACGCGCGCGGCTCGCCGCCCTCACCCCCACTCACGTGACACCGGACCTCCGGAGTGCGCTCGAACGGGCGACGGATCTCCTCGATGCCGGTGCACCCGAGACGAGGGAGATCATTCTCATCTCCGACCTCGAGCGCGCCGCGCTCGAGGTCGGGGAACCCGGGACCGAGGCACACGCGGAGCGGCTCGTGATCGCGCCGCCTCCGAGTCGGCCGCCCGGAAACCGCGGGATCAGTGGGCTCCTCATCTCGGGCGGATTCGTGCCGAGAGCCGGGGATCTCGGAGAGGTCGAGGTCTCCCTCTCCGGGTCCGATACGGGAGGCTCCACCGTCCGGGGCTACCTCGAGGACCGGCTCATCGGGAGTTCGACGGCGGGCCCGGACGGGTCGGCCGTCCTCACCCTCCCACGCCTCCCCGTCGGGTGGGTCAAGGGCCGTGTCGAGATCGAGCCCGACGATCTCCGCGGAGATGACGTCGTCCACTTCGCCTTCCGGACGATCCCGCCGCCGCCGGTAAGTAGCCTCGGCCAACTCGCGCCCTTCGTCGAGGAAGCGCTCTCCGTCCTGGACGAGGCGGGCCGGATTCGCCTCGTGCAGGAGGAAGCGGCAGCGGTCCAGGTCCTGAGCGGTGCCTCGCTCCAGCCCCCGGCCGACGAGGCGGCGGTGATCCTGATCCCGCCGGACGAGGCAGCACTCCTCCCCTCCCTCAACCGGGAGCTAGGACGCCTCCTCCCGGGGTGGAGCCTTGAGCCGGCTCCGCGCCCGGCGGGCACGGAGCTGCAAGTGGACGGGGGAGGACTCATCGACCTCCTCCCCTCCCGACTCAGCGTACGCGAGACATACAGCCTCCGGATCCCCGAGGATGCAGGGCAGTGGTCCCCGCTCCTCACCCTCTCTAACGGGGACGCGTGGCTCGTCGAGGCGGAGAGCGGGGGAAGGCCCGTCGTCATACTCGCTTCACCGGTGACGGAAGGGGCCTCAGACCTCCCGGTCTCCACATCGATGCTCCCGATCCTCGAGTTCGTTACCGGCCGGACACCCGGCTCGCTAGAGACGACCCGCATCGCGGCGGGCGAACCGTTCCCCCTTCCGGACGGCGCCGAGGCGGTGACGCGGCCGGACGGGACGAGACACCCGGTCTCCGGACTCGCCGCCTACGCGGTAACGGAGACCGGGGGCATCTATGAAGTCCTCGGGTCCGATGGCTCGATCCTCGCCCGGGTAGCCGTCAACGCGACCGCGCCGCCCGGCGGGAGCGTTGGCGCCGAGGAGGCGGCGCGGCTCCTTTCCGAACAGTGGCCGGGAGCCGAGTCCGGCGAGCCCTGGCCGGGTGGGGTCCTCCGCGACCGAAACGGGAGCGAGGTCGCCCGCCCACTCCTCGTAGCCCTCCTCCTCGCCCTGATCGCGGAAGGGTGGCTTGCCTCCGCCGGCACGGGCGCCACCCGGGCCTCGAGGCCGCCCGCCGAAGCACAGGCCCCGTGACGCCGGCCCACCCCATCCTCGCGGCGATCGACCGCACGCCGCTCGCTAGGAAGCTTCGAGGCGGACTTCCCCGGGTCGGAGAGCGGGCCACAATCGGCGGGATCGCGGGCTCCGCCGGCACTGCGCTCGTCGCCACCCTCTACGCGACACACCCCCGGCGAATCTTCGTCCTCGTCGCGCCGGACCCAGGTGCAGCTAGCCGGGTGGAGGCCGACCTGGAGTCGCTCCTCGGGAGCGGCGGCGCCTACCTCTTCCCACAGTACGAGAACCGGACGCAGACACGGGAGGACCTCGATCCCCGAATCGACGCCCTTCGGGTCGAGGCAGTCGAGGCACTCCTCGCCGAGGGGGGGCGCCTCTTCGTGACGACACCTCGTGCCCTCGGGGAGCGGATGGCAATCCCCGACCGGCTGGCCGAGCTCCACCTGGATCTCGAGGCGGGCAAAGGGCTCCGCCTCTCCGAGCTCGTGGAAAGGCTCGAGTCGACCGGGTACGAGCGAGCTCCTCTTGTCGAGGAGATCGGGCAGTACGCGCTTCGGGGGGGACTCGTCGACATCTTCTCCCTGGGTCTCGCCGACCCGATCCGGATCGAGTACTCCGGAAATGAGATCACGACGATCCGCTCCTTCGAGGTCACGGATCAGAGGTCGACCGGCGAGATGCCCGTGGTTCGGCTCCTCCCGGCGGCCTTCTCGACCGGAGACGACGCGGGTGTGGAACGGGCCTCTTCCGCGAGGAGCCTCCTCGAGATCCTCCCCTCGGAAGCGATCCTCGTCGGGCTCGGAGAGGCGAATTGGGAGCACGGCTTCGGGAGCCAACCCTCGCCGAGGGGGGAGAGCGGGGCCGGCCCACGGGAGGGGCTCCTCATCCCCCCGGGGGAGGCCCGGGAGCTCGTCCGCAGCTTCCCGCGCCTCCTCCTCACCGCGGAGACGGACCACGAGCTCTCCCTCGAGGCGACACCACCCCCCGCCATCGAGCGGAAGATGGAGCGGCTCGTCGACTTCCTTCGGGGGGAGGCGGCGCTCGGTGCCCGCACGCTCATCCTCTGCGACAACGATGGGCAGGTGGAGCGCCTCGAGGAGATCCTCTCCGAGTCCGGCGAGGAGATCCCAGGGGTCCAGATCGGACTCGGCACGGTCGAGGCCGGATTCCTCATCGCGGGCGCCGCCCTGACGAACGTTCTCACCGACCACGAGATCTTCCGCCGGCGAAGGAGGGTCCATTCGGGGCGCCGCTTCCGGGGTGCAATGGCGCTCGAGAGCGTGGCACAGCTCTCCCCCGGCGACTACGTGGTCCACATGGAGCACGGAATCGGGCGATTCCAGGGACTCAGGCGAATCGAGATCCACGGCGAGAGCCTCGAGGTTCTCGTGATCCGGTATGCGAATGGCGAGACGCTCAACGTCCCCGTCTACCGCCTCGACCTCATCGAGCGCTGGGTCGGTGAGAGCGAGGAAGCGGAGCCGCCCGCCGTGCACCGGATCGGGGGGCGGCGCTGGAAGGCACTCAGGGGGAAGACCGAGGCCTCGATCGAGAAGATGACCCGGGAGCTACTCGAGCTATACGCGGAGCGGGAGGTCGCCGAGGGATTCGCGTTCTCGATGGACTCGAAGTGGCAGACGGAGATGGAGGCCGGGTTCCTCTACGAGGACACGCCGGACCAGCGGAGGGTGACGCGCGAGGTGAAGCGCGACATGGAATTGCCCCGACCGATGGATCGGCTGATCTGCGGGGATGTGGGGCTCGGGAAGACGGAAGTGGCGATCCGCGCCGCCTTCAAGGCCGTCCACGACGGGAAGCAGGTTGCCGTCCTCGCGCCTACCACGATCCTCGTTGAGCAGCACCAGCGTACGTTCGGGGAACGACTCGCGGACTTCCCGATCCGGGTGGAATCGATCTCCCGGTTTCGGAGCGCCCGCGAGCAGCGGCAGGTCCTCTCGGAGCTCGCCGAGGGGAAGGTCGACATCATCGTCGGGACGCATCGCCTCCTGTCGGGCGATCTTTGCTTCCGCGACCTCGGGCTCCTGATCGTGGATGAGGAACAGCGCTTCGGCGTCAAGCACAAGGAGGCGCTCAAGCGCCTTCGCGCGAGCGTCGACGTCCTCACCCTCACGGCCACCCCAATCCCCCGCACCCTGCAGCTCTCTCTCGCGGGCGTCCGCAGCCTCTCCCTGATCCGGACCCCGCCGAGAGACCGCCTGTCCATCATTACGCAGGCAATCCCATGGAGCGACACGATCATCGCCGAGATCCTAGGCCGCGAGATCGACCGGGGCGGCCAGGCCTTCTTTCTCCACAACCGCATCGCAACGATCGAGACGGTGGCCGAGCGGATTCGGCGGATCGTCCCCGAAGCGCGTATCACGGTAGCCCACGGGCAGATGCCCGCTCTGAAGCTCGACGACGTCATGAGGGACTTCATCGGTGGCGAGGTGGATATCCTCGTCTGCTCGTCAATCGTCGAAAACGGGCTCGACGTCCCGAATGCGAACACACTCGTCGTGGACCGGGCCGACCGCTTCGGACTCGCGCAGCTCTATCAGATCCGCGGGAGGGTCGGCCGGTCGAACCGGCGCGCCTACTGCTACCTCGTCGTCCCCGAGGGAATGACCTCGGACGCCGAAAAGCGAGTCCGGCTCCTCGAGCGTCACACGGAGCTCGGGAGCGGATACCAGGTCGCGCTCGGGGACCTGGAGACCCGGGGTGCGGGTAACCTCCTCGGACAGGACCAATCGGGGTTCGCCCACGCCGTCGGGATGGACATCTATCTTCGCCTCCTCGAGGAGGCGGTTCGAAGGATCCGGTGCGGACCCGACGACCGCAGGGCGGTCCCCGAACCCGACGTCGCTCTCCCGGGATCGGCTTATATCCCCGACGACTACGTGTCGGATGCCGGCCAGAAGTTGCATCTTTACCGGAGACTCTCGAAGCTCGAGAATCGGTCAGATATCGCGGAGCTCAGGGATGAGATCCGGGATCGCTTCGGACCACTCCCCCATGAGGTCGAGCGGCTCGTCGATGCGAGGCTTCTCCGCCTCCTCGGTCAGCGCCTCGGGATCGAGAGGATCTTCGTCAAGGGGAGCGAGGGACGCCTCAGCTTCCGGACCGACGCGAACCCTAGGCTGAACGCTCTCGAGGCACCGCTCAAGAACCGGCAGATCGAGGTGGGGGTGAGACGCATGGCCCCGCTCTCGCTCTCCCTGACGCAGGTGGGGGCGGAGCCACTGACACTCACACTGATCCGGGCGCTCGACGCGATGGCGGCCGGGCCCGAGCCGGGCCCGCAGCGTTAGCGATGTACGGGAACGGGAAGAGGGAGAGTCACATGGGCCGTCTCCGAAGGGTCTTCATCCTGCCTCAACTCCTACTCGGCGCCGTCGGGTGCGGGCGCGACCTCGAACCGGGCGCAGCCGCCCGGGCGGGAGATTTCCAGCTCGAGGTCGAGGCGGCCGCCTCGATCCTCGCGCCGGTCTCCGCGCTTCCGAACGATCCCACAGTGGCAGATGCGACGCTCAACATCTGGATCGACTACGTCCTCCTCGCCTGGGCCGTCAATCGGGGGGAGCTCGACAGGCTCGATCTCGACGCCATCCTTGAGGATGCCTCGAACCGCCTCCTCGTCGACCGCCTTCGGGAGGCGGCGATCCAGCTCGATACGACGATCACGGACGAGGAACTCGAGGCCATCTTCGAGCTTGAGCAGCCGGGTGAGGAGGTCCGGGCGAGGCACATCCTCTTCTCGACGCAAGCAGGCCTCCCCGAGAACCGGCGGGACTCGATACGCTCGCTCGCGGAGGCGGTTTGGGCACGGGCCGCGGGGGGGGAGGACTTCGCCCTCCTGGCAGAGGAGTTCTCCGACGACCGGGGATCCGCGGCCGCCGGGGGGGATCTGGGATTCTTCAGCCGGGGCGAGATGGTACCGCCCTTCGAGGAGGCGGCCTTCGCGCTCCAGCCGGGAGAGACCTCCGGGGTGGTCGAGAGCGACTTCGGCCTCCACGTGATTCGCCTCGAGGAGCGCCACTTCCCCGCCCTCTCCGGGATCGCCGAGGAGTACCGAGCGCAACTCCAGAGGGAGCGCGTCATGGTGGCGGAGTCAACGTACCTCGCGGAGCTCGAGGACCCGGCGAATATACAGGTTCAGGAGGCGGCGGTCGGGCTCGTCCGGCGCATCAGCGAAGACCCGGAGGAGGATCTTGCCGGGAACGAGGAAGCAACCGTGCTTGTGAGCTGGGTCCGGGGCGAGTACACGGCCGGGGACTACAGGGAGTTCATCGACGGCCAGCCGGGAGAGGTCCGCGCGCAGATCACGAGCGCGGCGGACGCACAGATCGAGGTCCTCCTCTACGATCTCGCCCGGGACCATCTTCTCATCAACGCGGCGGGTGAGTTCGGGATTGAACTCTCCACGGCGGACCGGGCAACGCTCCGGGGCGAGGTCGTCGGCCAGTACCGGATGATCGCAAACCTCCTCGGCGTCGACTCTCTCGAGGTAGCGGACGGCGGTACGCTCGCTCAGACGGTCGAGGGGGAAGTGCTCAAGCTGATGCGCCGCGTGGTGGCAACCGAGCAGGACCTGATCCCGCTCGGGAGCCTCGCCGAGCCCCTTCGGAACCGCTACCGCTACCGGCTCGCAGACGATGCGGCACTCCGCGTCGTGGCCCGGGTCGATGCGCTTCGGGGGGGAGCGGGCACTGGAGCTCTCCTGGGAGCACCGGATCCCGCCGAGCCGGCGGCGGCGCCAGAGGGTGCGGGGCCGACTTCGCAGCCATGAGCAATCCGCCCGCCTGGAACCGTCGCCCTGGAGGGGCGGTACTCTTCACGAGCCCCACTTGCGCGTCATCCTCCGATGGAGTCTAGCGTGCGGCGAGATCCCCGCCAATTCGGAGTTCGAGCCCTCGTCGGGCTCTCTCTCTTCGCCTTGGCAAGTAGCCCGGGGAAGCCGCTTGCCGCCCAGACCCCCGAATTCCTCCCGAGCCCCGGGCTCGACAGCAACTTGGTGGACCGCGTCGTAGCCACCGTCGGCGACTCCGCCGTCTTCCTCTCCCAGGTGCAGGAGCAGATCCTCAGGCTGCGCGCGTCCGGTATGCCGGTGCCCGAGGATCCGGAGGAGCAGCGGGAGCTCGAGAGGGAGGTCCTCGACGAAGTCGTGAACCAGATGCTCATCCTGAATGCTGCGGCGCAGGATACGCTGATGACGGTCCCGGAGGGCCGCCTCGACCAGGAGACCGAGCAGGCATGGCAGGACGCGCTACGGCGCTTCGGCTCGGAGGAGACGATGATCCAAGCCCTCGAGAGCGAGGGGCTTACGATCGCCGAGTACCGGAGCTCGCTCCGCGAGGAGATCCGAAAGGGCCTACTCAGCGAGAGGTTCGTGCAGACGGAGCTGAGCGAGGCCCGGATCGTTCCCGTGGAGGAGGCGGAGATGCGGGCCTTCTTCGAGAGGGAACGGGAGAGCCTGGGAGAGCGGCCAGCAACAATCACCTTCGATCAGGTGCTCCTCTCCCCGGTACCCTCCGATCCCGTCAAGGCGCGGGCGCGGGCGCGGGCGACAGAGCTCCTCGCCCTCCTTGAAGAGGGCGAGGATTTTGGGGAGTTGGCACGCCGATTTTCCAACGATCCCGGCTCCGCCCAGCGGGGAGGAGAGCTCGGGTGGATCCGCCGGGGGATGATGGTCCCGGAGTTTGAGGACGCAGCATTCGGCCTCTTCCGCGAGGAGACCAGCGATGTGGTAGACAGCCAGTTCGGCTCCCACATCTTGCAGGTGCAGCGGATCCGGGGCCCCGAGCGGATGGTTCGTCACATCCTGATTGCAACGGAGCCCACGCCGGGCGATATCGAGACGGCGAGGGAGCGGGCTCTCGAAATTCATGCCGCGGTCGCAGGGGGCGTTGCCCTCTCCAGGTTCTACGATGAGGGGGAGGAGATCGGGCTCCCGCACCCGATGACGCTCCCCCGGGACCGGCTCGGGCAACTCCCGTCCGGGCTCGCTCAAGCGCTCGACCGCGCCGGCGAGGGCGAGGTCCTGGGTCCGATCGAGGTCGAGGCGCAGCCCGACCGACCGGCGTACTCCGTCGTCCGCGTGGAGGAGGTCCGCGAGGCCGGTGTGCTGACCTACGAGGACGTGAGAGATCAGATCCGGGGCGTCCTCCAGGACGAGCGGCTCCAGGAGGAGTTGCTGAACCGGCTGCGGACCCAGATCCACGTCGACGTGCGTTGGTAGGAGAGCCGAAGAGGCTCGCCGTCACCGTGGGCGACCCCCGGGGGATCGGGCCTGAAATCCTCCCCGCCGCCCTTCGCGATTTTCTCGCGGACGGGCGGGGCATCGAAATCCTGGCGCTGGGTGATGCGGAGAGCCTCTCCCGTCTCCCGGCGGAGTGTCGGCGCGTCCCGGTCGGAAGCTTCACAGGCGGCCTTGAGAGCGCCGGATCCGTATCGCTCCGTGCGATTGAGGAGGGGGTGAGACTCGCGCTCGGGGGCGAGGCGGATGCGCTCGTCACCGGCCCGGTCCACAAACCCGCGCTTCACGCGGTAGGAGTCGAGCACCCCGGGCAAACGGAGCTCCTGCAGGAGCTTACAGCCTCGAGCCGCGTGGGGATGCTCATGCACGCCGAGTCGACGCGGACTAGGGGACCACTCCGGATACTCCTTGGAACCACCCACCATCCCCTTCGCCACGTCGCCTCGTTGCTCACCACCGGGCTACTCGTGGATCAGGTCCAGCTCCTTGCGGCGCACCTTACACGCGGGTTGGGAATCGAGGAGCCCAAGATCGCGGTCTGCGCGCTGAACCCACATGCGTCGGACGGTGGGCTCTTCGGCGACGAGGAGGAGAGGATCTTCGAGCCGGCCATCGAGTCGCTCCGGTGCGTGGGCATCGGCGCCACCGGTCCACACCCCGCGGACACGGTCTTCCTCAAGATGGTGGAAGGTACGGTGGACGCCGTCGTCGTCCCCTATCACGACGTGGGGATGGCGGTCTTCAAGACTCTCGCCTTCGGAAGGGGGGTCAATACGACGCTCGGACTCCCCTTCCCCCGAACCTCACCCGACCACGGGACGGCCTTCGACCGAGTGGGAACGGGGAGCGCCGATCCGACCTCCTTCGCGGAGGCGCTCAGGCTCGCGGCCAGCCTCACCTCGCGCGACATCCCATGAGCCTGAAGCCCCTCGTAGGACGGGATCAGCTCATGCGTACGATCGGGGGCGCCTTCGAACGATTCGCGCTCCCCCAAGTCCTCCTCCTACGTGGCCGGAGAGGCGTCGGAAAGCAGCGCCTCTCGCTCTGGATCGCACAGCTCCTCCTCTGCAACTCGCCGGCAAACGCGGCGCCGTGTGGCGACTGCCTCGGTTGCCGGAGCGCCCTTCGCCTTGAACACCCGGATCTCCTCTGGTACTTCCCGATCGAGCGCCCCGAGAAGCGCGCTCCTTCCCGCGAAAGGGAAGAGACGCTCCTCGAGGGGACCCGCCTCGACATCCTCGCGCAGATCCGCGGAGACCCCCTCCGCCCCGTCACGACCGAAGGACCTAGCGGGATCCACTTCGCGACGGTTCGAAACCTGAAGCGGGAGGCGAGACGCCGCCCCGGGATCGCCACGAGACGCGTCTTCGTGGTCGCGGAAGCCCAGGAACTCGCCGCGCAGGAATCGAGCAAGGAAGCCGCGAATGCGCTCCTCAAGCTCTTCGAGGAGCCGCCCGCCGACTGCTGGTTCCTCCTTACCTCCTCCGAACCCGGGCGCGTTCTCGCCACGATACGGTCACGGGCCACAGGGGTCTTCGTTCCGCCCGTGGCGGAGTCCGAGGTATTCTCCTTCCTCAGGGCGCACACGCCCGCAACGGAGAAGGAGATCCGGAAGGTCACCCGCCTCTCAGAAGGATCGGTCGGGCGAGCCCTAGGTTTCCTCTCCACTGAAGAGGAGCCGGGCCCGCTTGAAAAGAGCCGCCAAGACGCATTCTACCTCATGAAGGCGGCGCTCGACCCGAGCCCCGCCGCCCGGTTCAGGCACGCGCTCGAGCACCCGCCGGCGAAGGCGCGGCAACTCCACCCGACACTCGCCGCGCTGGGGGCGTGGCTGCGGGACCTTGCGGCACTCGCAGCCGCCGAGGACACCCCCGCCCTGAACGGAGACGACCGGGCGCGGGACTGGCTCCTGAATACGCTGTCTCGAAGACCGCCAATGTCGCCGTCCCGGATCGCCGAGTGCGTACGCTATGTGGAAGAGGCAAGGCACCTCGCGTCCGGCAACCTGAACCCCCAGCTCATCGTGTGCCGACTCCTCGCCGACCTTCACGCGGGCTTCCGAGCGGCAACCCTCCCCGTCCCGCAGGAGGACTCATGACCGACGCCCACGAAGGGGACGCTCCGCTCACGCACTTGGACAGAGAGGGGCGACCAAAGATGGTGGACGTCTCCGGAAAACAAGTCACCAACCGCTGGGCGAAGGCGGAAGGCTCGATCCGGATGATGCCCGGCACGCTTGCGAAGCTGGTCGGGGGCGGCCCAAAGGGGGACGCGCTTCGCGTCGCCGAGCTCGCCGGGATTCAGGGAGCGAAACGCACTCACGACCTTATCCCGCTATGCCATCTCCTCCCCGCCGTCTCGGTCGGGGTGGAGATCACTCCCGACGAGGATCTCCCCGGACTCCGCGTCCGAGCGGTCGCCCGGGTGCAGGGATCCACCGGGGTCGAGATGGAGGCGCTCACCGCCGTCTCCGTCGCGCTCCTGACCCTGTACGACATGGGAAAGGCGATCGACCGGGCGATGGTCCTCGGGGAAATCCACCTCACCGGGAAGGCCGGCGGACGAAGCGGCACATTCAGGGCGGATGTCCGGGGTCCCGGCGACTAGGTCGCGCCAAGACGCGAATCACCGAGGCCTGGGCACGAGACGCCGGTTCAGGCGGCCCCGATCCCCAGCTCGTCTACCGCATGCAGGAGCCGCTCGATCGACGCCTCCCTCGCCCCGTGGCCCATGAGTCCGATCCGCCACACTGTCCCGCTCGCTGGGCCGAGACCCCCCCCCACCTCGATACCGTACTCCTCCAGGAGCGCCCGCCGCAGTCGCGCCTCATTCAAGCCTCCCGGGAGGCGAACCGCCGTCAGCTCGGGCAACCGGTGGGCGGGATCGGTAAACGGCTCGAACCCACGCGCGCCCAACTCCTCCTGAAGGCGGGTCCCCATCCGGCGATGGCGGTCGTAGCGGGCCTCCACGCCCTCTTCCTCGATCTCCCGAAGCGCTTCGTGCATCGCGTAGAAGAGGTTCGATGAGGCGGTATGGTGGTAGACGTGCCCGACGCCCAAGTAGTTCATCAGGAGCCCGATATCCAGATACCAGCTGGAGACCGGCACGCTCCGCTGCCTCACCGCCTCGACCGCTCTCGGCGAGAGGGTGATGGGGGCAAGACCCGGCGGCGCACCGAGGCACTTCTGGGTTCCCGAGTAGCAGACATCGATCCCGACCGCGTCCACCTCAACCGGGATTCCGCCGAGAGAGGTTACGGCGTCGACCACGAACAGGGTTTCTGTGCCTCGAAGATGGGCACCGATCTCCTCGAGTGGCTGTCTCGCTCCCGTCGAGGTCTCGGCGTGAACGACGCTTAGCATGCGGGCACTAGGATTTGCGCGCTGGGCATCGATCAACTGCTCCGGATCGAGGACCCCGCCCCACTCCGCGTCGACCGTGACCACCTTCGCATTGAGCCGACGCGCCATCTCCGCCATCCGGCCGCCGAAAAACCCATGGGTCCCGATGATTGCCGTTTCTCCCGGCTGGAGGAGATTTGCGAGCGCGGCCTGCATCCCGGCGGATCCCGTGCCGGATAGGGCGAGGGTGGTCGCGTTCCCGGTCCCGAAGATATCCCTGAGCCGCCGGGAGACATCGTTCAGGAGTGCCAGGAACTGGGGATCCAGATGTCCGAGCGGCGGGTGCGAGAGCGCCCCGAGAACGCGCTCCGAGACGGGAGACGGACCGGGCCCAAGCAGGAGCCGAGGGACGAGCCTCGAGACGGAAAGGTCCGAAGCCGAAGAAGACATCCGGTGGTTTGGAATTGGAAGCTGTCCCAACCGTAGTTGAAGGTTCCTGAAAGGGGAGAAAGAAAAGTGGTGGCCCCGGGGGTCCCGGGCCGATAGGCTCGGGTAGGCAAAAACCCCAACACGGAGCCACCACGATGAAGAGAACGTACGAGGCAAGGGATCGGGCGGACAAGCGCGCGATCAGGGAGTTCCTGAAGCGGGAGGGGCAGTTTCTGCTTCCGCTGCTTGAGCTCGTGGAGCAGACGGAGGTCGCGATCGACGAAGTCATCCAGGTGATGGGACGAGCGACGATCGAAGCGGTGCTGGAGATGAGCGCCGAGGGTGTGGCAGGCGTGAAGCAGGCAGGTCGGTCACGAGCGGAAGACGACACGGCGTGGTATGGCCGGCAGGGTGGTGTGGTTTACCTGTCGGACCGGAAGGTGCGTGTGGAGCGGCCACGGCTCAGGCGCCGGGGCGCCGGGGAGGGTGGCGAGGTCGAGGTGCCGGCGTACGCAGCGATGCGGAGACCGGGCGCCGTGGCGGATCGGATGCTCGAGGTCCTGATGGCGGGGGTGAGCACGCGGAAGTACGGCCGTGTGATCGGTGAGATGGCCGACACGGTCGGGGTGAGCAAGTCGGCGGTGAGCCGTGAGACGGTCGAGGCCTCTGAGCGCGTGCTGAAGGAGCTGATGGAGCGCCGGCTGGATGCGTGGGACCTCCTGGTGATCTACCTGGACGGGATCCGGATGGGCTCGCACCACGTGCTTGCTGCGGTAGGCGTGGACTCAGACGGAAAGAAGCACGTGCTGGGCGTGAGGGAAGGAGCGAGTGAGAACGCCGAGGTGACCAGCGCGCTCCTAGAGGATCTGGTCGAGCGCGGCCTGGACCCGGGCAGGCGGCGGCTGTTCGTGATCGATGGCTCGAAAGCGCTCAGGAAGGCGATCGAGAAGGTGTTCGGCCAACGTCACCCCATCCAGCGCTGCCGCAACCACAAGCTCCGCAACGTGCTGGGTCATCTGCCGAAGGATCAGCATCCTCAGGTGAAGGCGGCGTTCCGGGCGGCGATGAAGCTGGACGCGAAGCAGGGCGAGCAGAAGCTCGAGCAGCTCGCCCGATGGCTCGAGCGCGACCACCCCTCGGCCTCGGCCAGCCTGCGCGAAGGCCTCAGCGAGATGTTCACGATCAACCGGCTCGGCCTCCCGCCGCGGCTGAGGAAGTGCCTGGGCTCGACCAACCTGATCGACAGCACCCACTCGGGCGTAAGACGGAAGACCCGCAGGGTGACCAACTGGAAGAACGGAGCGATGGCCTTGCGCTGGGCCGCGGCCTCGTTCGTGGAGACCGAGAAGAGCTACCGGAGGATCATCGGCTACGACCAGCTCTGGATGCTCAGGGCCCACCTCGACGACCATGAACCGGTTGCCGAAATGAGAAAGGCAGGCTAACCAAGAGACTCTCCGGAGCCACCACCTTCAACTGTCAGCGGGACACCATCGAATTGGAGTGTCCGGGTTCTCGAGTGAGGGCCGCCCTCGCCGGTCGGAGCTCCCTTGCGTGCGCCCTTGAGCCGACAAGCGCACGGTGCAGTCACGCCGCGCGTCGGTGGTCGGCCCGTGGAGCGGAGCCCGGTGGTCGGGGTAACCTACATCCGGTAGTTCGGCGCTTCCCGGGTGATCGTTACGTCGTGTGGGTGCGACTCCCTGAGCCCGACGGGTGTGACCCTGCAGAAGCGGGCCTTCGCCACCAGCGCGGGGAGATCCCCGGCGCCGCAGTACCCCATCCCGCTCCGGACCCCGCCCACTAGCTGGTATACCGTGTCCGCGACCGGGCCCTTGTACGGAACCCGTGCCTCGATCCCCTCCGGAACGAGCTTCCGGGCCGAGCGATCCTCCTGGAAGTAGCGGTCCGCTGTCCCCTCCTCCATGGCCGAGAGGGAGCCCATCCCCCGAACCATCTTGTAGCGTCGCCCCTCGAGGAGGAAACTCTCGCCGGGCGCCTCCTCCGTGCCGGCGAACATCGACCCCATCATGACGGAACTCGCGCCCGCAGCGAGCGCCTTCACGAGGTCTCCGCTGTAACGGATCCCCCCGTCCGCGACGACCGGGACTTCCCCAGCGGCGCCCTCGACGGCCTCCATGACTGCCGTCATCTGCGGCACGCCGACCCCCGTGACGATGCGGGTCGTGCAGATCGAACCCGGCCCGATCCCGACCTTCACACCATCGGCTCCACGCTCGACGAGGTCTCTCGCTCCCTCTGCCGTCGCCACGTTCCCCGCAATGATCTGCAGGTCCGGGAAGCCTTCGCGCATACGCGCCACCGCGTCCAGGACGCCCTCGGAGTGTCCGTGCGCGGTATCGATCACGATCACATCAACGCCCGCCTCGACGAGCGCGCGCCCGCGGTCAAGGTCCCCCGCCGATGCCCCGATCGCCGCGCCCACCCTGAGCCGACCCCGCTCGTCCTTGCAGGCATTAGGGTGCTGCCTACGCTTGACGATATCCTTCACGGTGATCAGGCCGGCGAGAATCCCGTTCTCGTCGACGACCGGCAGCTTCTCGATCCGGTGAGCGTGAAGCGCCTCCTGGGCTTCCTCGAGCGTCGTCCCGACCGGCGCCGTAATGAGCCCCTCTGCAGTCATCACGTCGCGGACAACCTGATCCAGATCAGACTCGAACTGGAGATCGCGATTCGTTACGATCCCGATGAGCCGCCCGTCGGACTCGACCACCGGGACACCGGAGATCGAGAAGCGCGACATGAGGTCGTGCGCGTCCTGAAGCGTCGCCTCGGGTCCGAGGGTGATCGGCTTCAGGATCATCCCGCTCTCCGAGCGCTTGACCCGGTCCACCTCCTCGGCCTGGTGCGCGACCGACATGTTCTTGTGGATCACCCCGAGTCCGCCCTCACGGGCAAGCGCGATTGCCATCCCGGACTCGGTCACCGTGTCCATGGCCGCGCCGACGAGGGGGATTGACAATCGGACGCCCCTTGTCAGCTGCGTCTCGACCTTGGTGTCTCTCGGGTGAACGCTCGAGCGACCCGGAAGGAGGAGGACGTCATCGAAGGTCAGGGCCTCACTCATGCGCCGAGCGTCTTGGCCAGCTTCCGACACGAAACTCCCCTCTCAGAGCGCCTTCGGTAAGCGAAGGGGTGCCCACAAAAAAAGCAAGGCGCCTGCCCGGGTTGCGCCCCATCGCAGGGGCAACACCCGGCAGACGCATTCTTGGACCGCCCGGAGGCGAATCGCTCCTTCCATGAGACACCTTATCCGGCGACCGCACCGGGTGTCAACCCTCCCTTCGGCGAGGAGCCGGGGCCGCCGCGGGGCCCGGCCCAGCCTCGGCGTCGTCCCGACCCGCCTCCCCCGAACCCTTCGGGTCGCCGTCCGCGCCCCCATCCCCGAGATCGGAGAAGATCTCCCGGCCCGCCTCCGAGATCGAGCTCAGGACACGGTCTGCCGCAGAGATCAACTGGAAGGCCTCGCGAAGCCGTGAGGGACTCACGGTACGGCCCCGGAGACCGTCCTCGAGGCGCTCGGCGAGCTTCTGGAGGCTCGACGTCTCCTCCGACGACCCCTCCGAATAGCGGGACTCCAGGAACTCGATGTAGTCGACCACCTGATAGAGTCTGGCCTCCGGGAGCGTTTCGAGCTTCCTCAGGATCCTTCGTCGCAACGCTTCATGCATCTGACACTTCCCATCGTTCACCCGCTCCCCGGCGCGGCACGATCCTTCCGCGCGCTCTCCCTGCACGTCCAACTAGGCGCGACGTGCGTCCGCCGGGCGAAACGGATCTCCTTCGCGCCGCGCGCGCATCTTCTCCCGGACCTCCGGAGCGGGTGCCGGGTAGCCTCGGCCCGGCGACCTGAACCCTTGAGCCCACTTGTCATGCCCTACTACCCCCTGCGAGAAGTCAAGCTTCCTGGCGCGGCGACGACGGTCTATGTCGAGTGGATCGAGGCCCTGGACCGGGAACTCGACCGCCCCGAATGCGACCGTAACGAACTCTGCCGGCGGATCCTGACCGACGTCTTCTATCCGGGGCTCTCGGAGCGTGACCCCGCGAGCTTCAGCCCCGAAGCGCGGGTCGCTCTCATGCAGATGGATCCACGGAATGTCACGCTAGAGCCCGAATACTATCACGAGATCGACGTGGAGCGGTATGCGCGGGTCAAGCCGCTCATCTGGCTCTGGGAAATGTTCGACAAGAGCCCGCTCGGCGAGAACATCGACTTGGGGATCCGGTTCCGGCGGATCCTCGCGAAGCGGATCTTCAAGAAGTGCGGGAAGAACTTCAAGGCATTCCACTTCGTGAAGGTCTCCTTCGGATACAACCTCGAGGTCGGCGATGGGGTCGTGATTCATCGGCACGTCCTCCTCGACGACCGCGGCGGGATCCGCCTCGGAAACGGAGCTAGCGTGTCGGACTTCGCCAACATTTACTCCCACTCCCACGACATCCAGGAATCGGCCCTGGTAAGCACCCCAGCCACGATCATCGGGGACGGAGTCCGGATCACGTACCACGCCACGATCCTCGCCGGGGTCAAGGTGGACGACGACTCGATGGTCGGGGCGATGGCCCTTCAGACCAAGGACACCAAGCCCCATCACGTGCATGTGGGCATCCCCGCCCGGCCCGTGAAGAAGAAGGATCTGAGCATCAATCGCCGCCCCGCCTATCCGGATCCGCTCGCGGCAGACTGACCCGCTCCGGGCAGGAGCCCTGGGCTCAGCCCTCCTGCCCCTCGTATCGCTCCTTCAGGATTCGGACCACGGCCGGGTCAGCGAGCGTCGTAGTGTCTCCGAGCGCCTTCCCGTCCGCAATGTCCCGAAGGAGCCGGCGCATGATCTTCCCCGATCTCGTCTTCGGCAGGTCGGCCGAGAAGATCACGTCATCGGGCCGGGCGATCGGGCCGATTTTCTCCGCCACGTGAGCCCTGAGCTCGGCCTCAAGCACCGCGGAACCCTCCCTTCCCTCCCTGAGCGTCACGAAGGCGGCGATCGCCTGGCCCTTGACATCGTGCTTCCTCCCGACCACAGCGGCCTCGACGACTGCGTTGTGATCCACAAGCGCGCTCTCGACCTCCATCGTCCCGATCCGGTGACCCGCCACGTTCAAGACGTCGTCGACCCGCCCGAGCACCCAAAAGTAGCCGTCCTCCCCCCGCTTCGCCCCGTCGCCCGCGAAGTACACTCCGTCCCACTTCGACCAATACGTCTCCCGGTATCTGTCATCGTCGCCGTAGATCGTCCGTAACATCGATGGCCACGGCCGGGTCAGGGCGAGGTAGCCCGCGTCCACCTCCCTCCCGCTGTCATCGAGGATCGTGGCGTGAATCCCGGGAAAGGGCAGCGTCGCGCTCCCAGGGCGCGCCTCCGTCGCCCCAGGGAGCGGGGTGATCATGATCGCCCCCGTCTCGGTCTGCCACCACGTATCCACGATCGGACACCTCTCGCCCCCAATGTGCCGGTGGTACCAGATCCACGCCTCGGGATTGATGGGCTCCCCCACGGTCCCCAGGAGACGAAGCCGGGTCAGGTCCGAGCGGGCCGGCCACTCCTCCCCCCACTTCATGAAGGCCCGGACCGCCGTCGGGGCCGTGTAGAAGATCGTCACCCCATATTTCTCGCAGAGCTCCCAGAACCGCCCCCGATCCGGGTAGTCCGGCGCGCCCTCATACATAAGGATCGTCGCACCGTTCGCGAGCGGCCCGTAGACGATGTAGGAGTGCCCGGTGATCCATCCGACATCGGCGGTGCACCAGTAGACGTCCTCCTCCTTCAGGTCGAAGACCCAGCGGGTCGTGGCGTAGACCTGCGTCAGGTAGCCCCCGGTCGTGTGCACGACCCCCTTCGGCTTCCCCGTGGTTCCGGAGGTATACAAGATGAAGAGGAGGTCTTCGGCCTCCATCGTCTCGGCTTCGCAGCCGCTACGGGCCCCGTCGAGGAGATCGTGGTACCACAGGTCGCGGCCGGCCGCCATCGTCACCGGATTCGCCTCGGAGGGCCGACCCTCCCGTGCCACAACGACGACATGCTCGATCGTTGGGCAGGAGGCGACGGCCGTGTCCCCATTCGCCTTCAGGGGAACGAGGCTTCCCCGGCGGTAGCCACCGTCTGCCGTGACCAAGATCCTCGCCCCGGCATCATTGATCCGGTCGGCGAGGGATTCGGGGGAGAACCCGCCGAAGACAACCGAGTGCGGCGCGCCGATGCGCGCGCACGCGAGCATCACGATCGCAGCCTCGGGGATCATCGGGAGGTAGATCGCGACCCGGTCCCCGCGCCGAACGCCGAGATCAAGGAGCGCCTGCCCGAAGCGGGCAACCTCATCCCGGAGCTCGGCGTAGGTGTAGCGACGCATGTCCCCCGGCTCACCCTCCCAGATCAGCGCCGTCTTCTCTGCCCGTCCGGCATCGATGTGTCGATCCAGGCAGTTGTACGACGCGTTGATCTGGCCTCCGTCGAACCAGCGGGCGTGCGGCGGCTCCCACTCGACTACCGTATCCCACCGGCGAAACCAGTGGAGCTCCGACGCCCACGTCTCCCAATAGGCGTCGAGATCGCGCCCGGCCGAGTCCCGAGGGCGATCGTCGGTGACATGGGCCGACTCCCTGAACGCCTCCGGGGGGGGAAAGGTGCGGTCTTCGCGAAGCAGGTCATCAAGCGTACCGTCCAAGGGCGTCATACTCACCCTCCGTTGACGTTGGGTTCCGAGCGGTTCAAGGACGAATGAGATACGGGTGTATCCCGCCCGCCGGCAACCCCCGCGGGGGTTGGCAGGAGACGGAGGATGCGCCGCGGGGGCGCCTTGAACATTCCGTGAGGAGCCAGCGTGCCGGGAGAGTTCACCCCATGATCACGGGGAACGAGGACTCCCGGTGCAATCCAGCCCGGAGATCGCTTGACACGCTATTTTGGCACACGGTAGTTTTTCACCGGAAGGTTGTGTTCCGTTACCTGCCTCAGGTGGAATCCAACATGCCCGTGCAGCGGCGGTCGCCCGACGACATACTCCGCGAGGCACTCGAAGCGAACGGCCAGCGCTTCACAGGGCAACGAGCGGTCGTATACCGCTTCCTCTCCTCGACGGACCAACACCCGACGGCTGACGAGGTCTTCCTTGCCGTGTGCGGGGAGGAGCCCGTTATTTCACTCGCGACGGTCTACAACACCCTTGAGACGCTGGTCGGGTGCGGCCTTGCCGTGAAGTTGGGTTACGCGGACGGCTCCGCCCGCTACGACGGCCGCACGGACGAGCACCATCACGCCCGCTGCTTAGTCTGCTCGCGTATGTTCGATCTTCCGGACCGGTACGCGCCCCGGGAAGTGGCCTCCGTCAGCCGGGGGCTCAGCGGCTTCCAGGTCACCGGCTTCCGCCTTGAGCTGACGGGTCACTGCGAGGGTTGTGCGGAGGAGTCCGTGCTCGTGGATTCCCTCTGACCCGCGACGCACCCCCATCTCCCCCCAACTTCCGCGGGTCGGTACTTCGCGGGGACGATGCTACCCGGAAGGCCTCCCAGGTATCGGGACCCTTCCGGGCAACTCCGCCCGCATACCTAACCCCTGACGACGAGGAGAGCCTGGCAGCTCTCCTCCGCTGGGCATGGAAGCACTCGGTGCCCCTCATCCCCCGAGGGGCGGGAACGGGGATGCCGGGCGGGAACCTAGGCTCCGACATCGTCGTCGAGACCGGCCGGGCCTTCTCGGCAGTCGAGGCGCTCCGGTCCGGCACCGAAGGGGCCGGACGGATTCGAGTGGGAGTCGGCGCAACCGGGCGGGAGGCGGACCGCGCCGCCAGAGAGTGCGGAGGATTCCTCCCCTTTCTTCCCTCATCGAGCCGGTGGTGTTCGGTCGGCGGGATGGTAGCGAACAACGCCGCCGGCCCGAGGAGTTTCCATTACGGCGCGACGCACGCCTGGGTCGAGGCGATCGAGGGCTACTTCGCATGGGGCGAGCCGTTTCGCACAGGATCGAATGGGCGAGCCGTGGGGCCGTTCGACCGCCTGCACAACTCCCTTACGGCCTCTCTGTCGCCCAAGGGAAGGCCTCTCCCGGAGGGCTGGCCCTCGGTCCGAAAGAACGCCTCCGGCTATGCACTCGACCGCTTTATCCCCTCGGGCGATCCCGCAGACCTCCTCGTAGGAAGCGAGGGGACGCTCGCGATTCTCACGACGATCGAGCTCCGTTTCGCCCCCCTCCCCGAGGCGCGCGGGGTCGCCGTCCTCCCCGTCTCCTCCGCCGAAGATCTGGAGGCGATGGCGCGCATCGCCGCCGACGTGGGTGCGACGTCGTGCGAGTTCCTCGGCCGACGCTTTCTCGAACTCACCCGGTCGGGGCTCGACGCGGCGCTTCGCGATCTTTCGCAGGGGGCGTTTGCCCTCGTGATGCTCGAGGCCACCGGCTCGCCCGGCAAGGTCTCCGGGCAGCTGGATGCGCTCACCAGGGCGGGTGGGCGGAACGGGCGGAACGCGCTCGTCACCCGCGACGCGGATGAGGCGGCGCGCCTCTGGGCGCTCCGCCACGCTGCGAGCCCGATCATCGCCCGGGAGGCAGGTGCCGGTCGCTTCTCGACGCAGTTCATCGAGGACTCGGTCGTCCCTCCCGGCAAGCTCGCCCGCTACTTGGTCGAACTCGAACGCATACTGGACGACGTACGTCTCGATGCCGTCATATTCGGGCATGCGGGCGACGCGAATGTGCACGCAAACCCCCTCGTGCCCACCCAGGACGAAGACTGGAGAGCCCGGGTACGCGAGGCCTTCGAGGCCGTCACCGAGCTCGTGGCCTCGATTGGCGGGACGCTGAGCGGCGAACACGGGGACGGACGCCTCCGGGCTCCGATGCTACCTCGGATCTGGTCTCCCGCATGGGTGCGAGCCTTCGCCCAGGTCAAGGCGACGCTTGATCCGAGGGGCATCCTCAATCCCGGAGTGATCCTCACGCGCGAGGGGGCGGAGGACGCCCTCGAATGGCTCGTACCCCGCCCGCCCGCGTACCCCCCCGAGGGGTCGTAGCCAGGCTCTCCCCGAATCTTGCCTCCCCGCCGCCGCCCCTCTCATCTTCTTCGGGGACGGGTGCGATGATTCGATCCCCTGAGCGGAGGACCGATTGAACCGAGCGTGCCGAGCGCGGCTCCTCCCGGCGGTGGCCGCCGCCGGACTGGTCTCCGCGCTCTGGAGCGCCGCTTCCGGCACGCAAGCCGGATCCACCGGGCGGGAGTCCCTCGAGCGTGCGGTTCTGCAGTTGATCCGGGACACGGGGTGGACGGGCAGCGAGTGGGGAATCCTCGCCATCTCCCTCGAGCGCGGGGACACGCTTGTCGCGCACAACCCCGATGCTCCTCTCGCCCCTGCCTCGAACCAGAAGCTCTTCACGAGCGCCGCGGCGCTCCACCACCTAGGACCCGATTTCCGTTTCCCGACCTTCCTCCTGACCGACGGGGAGGTCGTCGACGGCGTTCTCTACGGGAACCTGATCCTCTACGGGACTGGAGATCCGGCGATCTCGGACCGGCTCCTTGACTCTCCGAGGATTGCGTGGCTCAGCCTCGCGGAAGCGATCAGGGAGGCCGGCATCCACACCGTGGCAGGAGAACTCCGGGCGGACGACACCTTTTTCACCGGACCGAACCGGAGCCCTTCCTGGAACGAGCGCTACCTGGACAACTGGTACGCCGCTCCCGTCTCAGCGCTCACCTTCCAGGAGAACGTCGTCACGCTTCGGATGCGTAGCGGTGCACTCGGCGCCCCGGCGCGTCTCAGCGTGGAGCCCGCAGGCGCCGGCCTTGACGTGCTCAACCGCACCGTCTCTGTCCCTGGCAACACGCGCCGCCGACTCTTCCTCGTCCGGGACGAACGGGGGATCATCCGTCTCGAGGGGCAAATCGGTACGGAGGCGGGCGAGCTCTCGAGGGTCCTCACCGTGCCGGACCCTTCCCGGATCGCGGTCTCCGTACTACGGACGGTTCTCGAGGAAGAGGGGATCCGGATCGAGGGCGGAGTCTCCGAGGTACGCACGCCCGGAGACTCGGACCTCGGCAAGCGCGCGACCTTCGCCCCCGCCTTCGCCGAAGGAGGGGGAAGCCGGCTCCAGACGCTCGCCGTCCACTACTCGCCCCCGCTTCACGAGTTGATCCGGGTCCTAAACCGGGTCAGCCACAACCTCTATGGGGAAATCCTTCTCTTTACGCTCGGACGTGTCACCTCGGGGAACGGGTCCCTGGCCGGCGGGAAGACGGCGCTCCAGCGCTACCTCACCGACGTCGTCGGGGTCGAGGCCGGGGATGTCAGGATCGAGGACGGCTCGGGGCTCTCCGCCCAAAACCGGGCGACGCCCTCGGCCTACGTCGAGCTCCTTCGCCACGTTGCATCCTCGGAGTACGCGGAGCCCTTCTGGGCGTCACTCCCCGAGGCGGGGCGGGGAGGCGGGCTCGGGCGGATGAATCAGAGCCCCGCGGCCGGGAACCTCAGGGCGAAGACCGGTACGATCCGCCGGGTCTCGGCTCTCTCGGGAATCGTGCGGACTGCGGACGGCGAGCCGGTGCTGTTCAGCATCCTCTCGAACAACGTCCCCTCTTCCTTCCGGGCGAAGCGGATCGAGGACGCGATCGGGATCGAGCTGGCCTCCTTCTCGCGACCACCGGAGGCCTCCTCCGCCACCGAGTGCAGCTAGGGACGGCCGCGTGCTCGGCCCCTCGCCTCCCTCAACCGTCTCCTCAGCTCGACTCCGGACATCGTCTCGAGCGTCCGGCGGGCGGTAGCCTCGCTGTTCCAGCACACGTCCCCGAGCCAGACGTCCGGCCCGGCCCGGGACGACGCATCGTCCTTCCGCGTGGCAGCGAAGTAGAATCGCCCCTTGAAGTCGAGACCCGGACGCTCCCGCGCCCCCGCCAACCACGTCACCCCTCGCTCGTCCTCGAACTCTCGATGGAATCGGGTCTCGGGACCCGCCTCAGAATCGATTCGTGCAACCGGGCGCATCACTCCTCCATCCACTCGGTATCCGGATACGCTTCCCTGTCGGAGAGAGAACGTAGAAGGATTTCCGGAAACTCAAAGACCAAGAGCCCCTCTCCGGTGAACTCGGAGCGTACGCGTACTCTGTCCTCCATGGAGAAGAGGACCCTCTCCGCCGCGGGCAGGGACAAGTCCAAGTCGGAAGCGAGCTCCGTCACGGTCAGCCGACCGCCTCGGACCTCCGCCACCCCGAGTGCACGGGCCTGCAGCGACTTGAGGAGGCGCGCCCGCCGAAGCTGCAGCGCCTGCCACCCGGAGGCAAACGACCACGCTCCCAGAATCCCTACCAAGACTCCGAACACGACCACCTGAAGATTGGCCTCGCCGATCCCGACCCCCAAGAAGCCGAACGAGAGGAGGACCACGATGACGCCGAGCGTCCGCCGAACGAGCCCGCCTCGCGGAAGCCCGAAAGAGCTCCGGGTGAGGGGTGGGAGGCGCAAGTCCCACTCCGTCTCGGGACTCCTCACGGGGAGCCCCTGCACCGTCCGGGTACGCTCCCAGGACGCCCCGCAGGAGGGACAGGCAAGGGAGTTCCGCTTCATCTTCCAGAAGAGGTGCGCCCCGATCCCGAGTGTCATGAGGCCGACTCCGATGAGCCGGGCGGCGGCAGCGGACCGGCGGAAGTAGGGGATGCCGTCCCCGACGTACCCGCAGCTCGGGCACATCCGCACCCCGCCAGAGCCAACCGGGGAGGAGGACGGGGAGGCGCGGCGCCGGGGCGGTGCGTCCGCGACCGCCGAACCGCCCGTCGGCGGGCGCGGGAGGCCGAGGGCGTTCGCGGGTGGGGCACCGCACGACACGCAAGCCTGCTTCCCCTCCGGAAGCACCTCTCCGCACGACCAACAGTACATCGCTCGCATTCCCCGGCTTGACTCGGTCTGTCGAGTGTGCATCGTCCGCCCTCCAATACGGCCGGCTGCGCGGAAAGATTCGTCGAGAGGGCGGCGGGGTTGCTGTCTCGCCGGGAATTCGGATAGCTTCCCACCACATTTGGGGCCTCCCATTCATTGTCAGTGGACACTGGGGTCGCGTGCGGGTCACTCGTCGTCGAAAGCTGGAAGCAGGCTTGGCGCTTCTCTTCGCACTCGTTGCCCCCACGGCTCGGGAGGCGGGCGCGCAACGCATCAGCTCCCCGTACGAGTTCATCTCGGGGACTCACACCGCCGCACTCGTTGTCGGGACGATCGGGGAGGCACGAGGCGAGCTCGGGACCGGACCGGGCGGGGGCACCCTCATTGCCGGACGCTACGGGATCGAGCTTCGGGGCCCGCTCGCAATGGACGTCCACGGCTTCTTCGTCTCAACGGACCGGACGGTCTTCGAGCCCGTGGCGGAGACCGGCCTCGTCGAGATCGGGCCCGTGAACACCCTCCTCGTAGGGCTTGAGGCTCGGCTTCGCTTCACGGTCACCGGACGCCGCACCTGGTACCGCATGGCACCATTCATCGTGCTGGGCGGGGGAATCGTGGGCGATCTGGCCGGGCCGCCCGCGATCGAGGCAGAGATCGTACCCGAGGCCCACCTCAACTTCGGCCCGTCCTTCCTTGGCGTCGCCGGTGCGGGAGTTCGAATCATCGCCACCGACCGGGTCGAGCTCCGGGGGGAGGCCAGCTACCGGCTCTGGAAGCTCGGCACCCCGATCGGCTTTCGGGACATCGAGGCAGATCTGGATGCGCCGCTCCCGGAACAGGAGTGGGGCGGTCCGGTCGCGTTCACGTTGGAGGCGAGCTACCGCTTCTGAACCCGGAGCGCCATGGCCAACTTCGAGACCCTCGAGCCAGACTGGCTCCCGTTTCCGGAGGCACTACGGCGCATGGGCGCACTCTCCACTTCCCGTTCTCCCGTGGAGCTGCCCCTGAGCGCGTCTCTGGGACTCGCCCTCGCGGGGGAAGTCGTCGCCCGACTCACGCTCCCCCCGGGGCCGACGTCGCATATGGACGGCTACGCGCTCCGGGCGGCGGATGTCACCTTCCTTCCCGGGTCGCGGAGCTCACAGCCTCTCGATGTTCTCGGATCGGTCCGGCCCGGTACCCCCTTCGAAGGTGCACTTCCGCCGGGGAAAGCCGTCCGCATCATGACTGGAGCTCTTCTACCGGCTGGTGCGGACACGATCGCTCCCGTCGAGGATACGGACCGCGAGCTCACGGCACCCGGATCCGTGCGGATCGAGGGAGGGCCCGAAGGCGCGGAGCCCGTCCGGCGTGGACGATACGTCCGCCCCCCCGGCGAAGAGATGAGCGCTGGAGACCTGCTCGCGGACGCGGGAGCAAGCATTACCCCGCACCTCCTCACCCTCCTGGCCGCGACGGGAGAGCCCGCGGTGCGGGTGTATCCGGCCCCGCGTGTCGCTCTGATCGTAACCGGAGACGAGCTGGTCGAGACGGGCAACCCGGCGGCGCTCCGGGGCGGCATCTTCCGGGCCGACATCATCTCCCCCACCCTCCCGCCCCTGATTGAGAGTGCCGGTGCCGTCCCTCTTGCACCGGTGCGCGTGGGAGACAACGTCCGGGAACTCGAAACGGCCCTGAAGGAGGCCTCGAGCCGGGCGGACCTGATCGTGACCACGGGCGGGGCCTCGATGGGTGAGGCCGACCTGGTGAAGCGCGTCCTCGACGACCTGGGCTACGAGCTCGACTTCTGGCGGGTCCTGATGCGGCCGGGGAGTCCGGTCAGTCTCGGGCACCTCCCCGGATCCACGGACCGGCCCCCCGTGCCCGTGCTCGGCCTCCCGGGGAACCCCGTTTCTGCCCTCGTCACCTTCCTGACGCTCGCCTACCCGGCCATCCGCGCGCTGGGGGGGCATCTCCGCCTTCATCTCCCATGCCTTCAGGCGGTTGCGAAGTGCGGTTTCGGCGGCCCGGCCCGGCTGACCCGCTTTTTTCGGGTCCGGCTAGAACCGGAGCACTCGGGCAGCGCTTCGGCCCACCTCCCCGCTGATCAGGGCTCAGGCGTGATCCGAAGCATGGCGCTCGCCGATGGCCTTGCTTTCGTCGGTGCCGGCACCCCGGAGGTGCAGGCCGGGGAGCGGATCCCGGTCCTTCTCCTTCCCCACGTTGCCTGGAGCGCCGCACCGTGACGCGGGCCTGGTGACGGTGAGGAGGAAAGCCCAATGAGTGGACGAAGAGATCCGCGGAGGCCACATCACCAGAACGGCCTTCCACGCCTTCTTCTGTCCTCGCTCCTCGCACTCGGCACGGCCGGCTGCATGGTGCCTCGCTGGCCAGTCCAAGACCTGCTCACCTCACCCTTCGGGCTTCGGTGGGACGGTATCCTGCCCGACCTCCATGCCGGCGTCGACATTCGGGCCGCGGAGGGAACGCCCGTTCGAACGATGGCCGATGGCCGGGTTCGCTACGCGGGATGGATGGATGGATACGGGAATGTTGTATGGGTGGATCACCCCGGCGGAGTGACGTCCGTCTACGCGCACCTATCGGATATCGAGGTCACAGTGGGGAGTACGGTCCGAGCCGACGACCTGGTGGGGATGAGCGGGAGTACGGGACTCGTGACCGGCCCACACCTCCACTTCGAGGTCTGGAAGGCGGGGCGGCAGGTGGACCCCGTCTCGTACCTGGGTGGGAGACCCTCCGAGGCAGCCCTGCCGTAGCCTGGGGTCGCGACAAGCGATCACTCGCCCGCCGGAGAGGGAGGCGCGCCCCGATCTCGGCCACATCCCGGTCACCAACGGGCCAAGGCCTGAGCGTGTCGGCCTGCTTCAGCTCACGGGTAGTCTGTCCTCACAGTGCGGCGATCCCGCACGCCCCGACATGGCCGTTGAACTCATCCCGGATACGCTCGGGTCCTCAATCTGCACTGCGTGCTCAAGACCCGGGCGGCGCCGGGGGCTATTCGATCCCAGCGGGATGCGTCTCCGCCGCGTGCGACGAAGGGCGTCCTAGCAGCCCGTGGAAGAAGTGGGTTTCCAGAGCGTCGGGTGAAGGAGTGGGACCAGGGCCGAGGCGGGGGTGAGTGTGTGCCGATGTCGGATCTTGTAGCCTAAAGACCCGACCATTGGGCCGAACGGGCCGATCTGGCGGCAAAAGCGGCGAAGAATGGGTAAGACGGTGGTGCTGACGTGGCATGCGAGTGCGGCGCCCTGCAGGCCGCGGGGGGTGCCAAAGCCGAAACGCTTGCGCATCAGGAGCCCGAGGTTGAAGGCGGCAGCCTGAAGGAGCATCCGTTTTCGAATCTCCTCCTGCCCACGGACGTGGACGCGGCGGAGTCCTCCGGTCCCCAGCATGTGTGCGAACCCCCGCTCCAGCTTCTCGCCGCGCTGGCGCAGCAGCCGCTTTCCCCGGTTGCCGCGGATCCGCCGCCGGTTGGCGTAGGTCGGCTTCTGCGCGTCCCGGTTCCGCTTCCACTTCCGGCGGCCGCGGTCGGGCTCGCTCACGTAGCTCCGCTGCCCCCGGTCTCTCAGCTCCGTCATCGTCTGGTTCGAGTGGTAGCCCTTGTCGGCCACCACTTCCCTCGGCTCCACGCCCACCTCCGCCAGCTGCCGCTCCGCCTCGTCCAGCGTCACCGGCAGCGAGGCCGTGTCTCCGCCGTCCATCGTCTGAACCGTCGCCGCCACGACCGCGCCGGTCTCCATATCCGGGTCGACCGCCTGCTCGAACTTGTGCGCCAGGCGCGTCCTGCCGTCCTTCATCTTCGTGATCCGCGCCTCCGGGTCGTGCGGATGCGCCCACTCCTGGTTCGAGCCCTTCTTCGGACGCTTCCGGTCCAGCTTCGCGAGGTCTTCCCGCGCCGGCGTCTCGATCCCCGACGCCCGCGCCACCCCCTCCAGCCACTCCTCGTAGCCGGTCCCGTCGTCGCGCCGCACGATCGTGCGCATCGCCGCGTTCGCCTCCAGCGTCGTCGCGTCCACGCCCAGCGTCTTGCCGCTCAGAAGACCCGACGCCCGCAGCACCTCCAGCACCCGGGCGAACACCGCCTCGTGGGCCTCCAGGCTCAGCCGCTTCCGCGTCTTCGACAGGCTCGAATGCTCCGGCGGGTTGTTCGCCAGCCCGCAGCCCAGAAACTCACGCAGCGAAATCGAGTCCGCACACCGCCACGCAATCCCCCGCTCCGAGCCGATCCCTTCCAGATACCCCACCATCAGCATCCGGAAATACACCCCGGGCGCAATGCCCGGCCGGCCCCGCTTCTCCGCATAGAACTCCCGGCACGTCTCTTCCGCAAAGTCGTCGAAACCCTCCTCCTCAAGCAGCCTGTTCAGCGCACGGTAGAAGGGGTTGCCCAGCGCGCGGATCTCGCTGGCCGCCACGAATAACTCCTGCTGTCGCCCCTTGCGCCGCTTGCCTATCGCCATCGCCGTCCTCCCTCGCTCAGACCCCGGTTCACCTGGAATCTAACTCACTCATACAACGGCTACAGGAAGGACTTTTTCCACGGGCTGCTAGGGCCCGCCGTCATCCGTCATCGTCATGCCCACCGGCTACGGACGTCCCGCCGGCACCCCGCGCGGGCGACTCCCGAGCGCCACCGTAAAGGTTTCGTCGTCCTCGTCTGCGTTCTACCTCGTCTCGCCTGACCCGTGCCGCGGAATTCACCGCTCACAATCGCAACACCCGTGAGCGCACCGCAGCCACCCTTGGCCGTGTCTGGAGTGAGGACGGGTGGGACCGTCGCGATCTCACCCAGCGCCCGGGACCGCACCGCCGCCACGTTACCGCTCTCCCCATCATCCACCGGGGTCGATGCGGCCGAGAGCGCCACCGTCAGCGGCTGGTGTCGTCACGCCGCGGGTGCCCAACTGCTCCCCCATGCTCGCCGGAGCGGAGGCGAAGGCCACGACCAGCTCCGCCAGCGCGGCGTGCTATCATGGCCCCTGATGATATGCCCGTGCCACCGTGCAGCCGCAACGGACCTCGGGGACGGGGGGTCCACAGCGCCACGCTCACGGGAGCACTTCGCGCGATGCCGCGCTTGCGGCTCTTCCCCTCGAGACGTCCGGGTGGCCCTCGAGATAGAACCGGAGCGGCCAGTCCGCCGCCTCCCGGATCCCGACCCGACCCGTCACGACGACCCGGCCGGTGGCAGGACGCTCGACTCGGACGAGGAGGAGGGGGTCCTTCTCACAAGAGTGCCAGTTCAGTGTGCCATCGATCCCGAGCGCCTCGCAGAGGCGTGCCGGACCATTCGTCAGATCCCTCTCGCGCCCTCGGCGAAGGCGCATCTGACCTATCCCGAACTCGGGCTCAATCGCCCGAATCAGGACGGCCTGGGGATCTTCCTCTTCCCCAACCACGACGTTGAAGCACCAGTGCATGCCGTATATGAAATACACGTAGGCGATGCCGGGCGGACCGAACATGGGGGCATTCCGAGGGGTCCGCCCGATCCGTTCCGAGGCGTGAGATGCGGGGTCCAAGAGGCCGAGGTACGCCTCCGTCTCGACGATTCGCCCGCCGACGACAACGCCGTGGACGGTCGAGATCAGGTACGAGCCGAGAAGCTCCCGCGCCGCCCTCTCCGCACCTCCCGCGAGCATCGTCGATCCCGCCGGTTCTCCCCCTGGGACGAGGGATCTCCAGCTATCGCGAGGCGGAGTGGTCACGCCCGCCTCGACGCTGGAAGTCGAGGTGCGGCCAGCTGTGGATCAGCCCTCGAGGTCGCTCCCGCTCCGGGTCCGCCGCCCCCGCCTTCCGCGCGGCTTCACAGCCTCAATGGCCTCACTGGGTGTGGATTCGGAGGCGGAGGCCGCAACCTCGGGCTCGCTGGTATCCTGCGCCGGGCCGTGACGCTCGATCCGGCGCTGATGGTCAGCCCTCCACCCGGCCAGGACCTGCGCCGCTCGAGCGGGCGGTAGGATCTCCGCCACGCGAGACGGGTTCGTCTCGAGTACGTGGAAGAGTTCATCGCCAAGCGCATCCACAAGCGTCTCGGCCGTTCTCTTCCCGACGCCACCGTAGGAGTTGCTCAGGTACTTGACGATCGGCTCCCGGCCCGAGGGGAGGCGAAGAAGCTCGGGATCAACGACCGCAGTCGAGCCCAGTGCGATCTGCAGGATCCCGTCCTCACCCTTCCGGAGCTGGATGACACCGTCCGCCTCTGCGCGCTGCAGGAACTTCGAGAACTTGGGAAACCCGAGGTTCCCTTCGCTGAACCCTTGCTGGAGCACCAGCATGCGGCGCTTCACGTCCGAGTCGCGTGCGGAATCGCCCTCCACATCCCGGAGGAGCTCGCCGGCAGCCTCCCGAAGGAGGTCGTACGCGGCCTCCAGCGTCGCGGCGGTGGGGCTTCCTCCATCTGCGCCCGTGAGGGCATCGTCCGCCTCGGCCTGAGCCTCAGGCGGCTTCGCGTCCCGGGGGGCGCGCCGCGCCTCCGGCCTCTTCTCCTCACGCGGTCCGCGTCCCCGCGTCGGCCCCTCACCGCGCTTCCCACGCGCCGGGTCCAGAATCTCGTACTGCCCGTTCTCCATCCTCTGGATCGCGACGATACCTCTCCCGGCCGCCTCCGCCATGAATTTCGAGAACTTGGCGAATCCGAGACCCTTCTCGTCGAAGCTCTGGTCGAGCTCCAGCATCACCTGCTTCAGGCGATCCGACCGCATCACGTCGCCCCGCCGGCCCATCTGCTCGATGGCTTGCTCGACGAGCTTCCACGGATCGGCCGGCGCGCCGGCCCCCTCGTCCGCCTTGGTGAGTCCAGAGAGCGACGTGTACGAGTAGTACTCGTCGCAGTTCTGAACGAGGATGTCCGACGACGACTCCTGCATCCCCACTCCGATCACGTACTTCCCGTATTCCTTGAGCTTGAGGACGAGGGAGGAGAAGTCCGAGTCACCGGTAAGGAGGATGAAGGTGCCGATCTCCGGACGCGTGAAGACGAGCTCCATCCCATCGATCGCCATCCGGATGTCGGTGGCATTCTTCTTGTTGCTCCCGTAGGCAGGCGCGAAGATCAGATCGATCGAGGCCTTCGAGAGCGGTACGATGTACTGCGGGTAGCGGCGCCAGTCCGCGTACGCCCGCTGGACGGTGACCTTCCCGCGGATCACGTCGGAGCCGAGGAGCGTCTTGAGCTCCTTCGAGAGATCGCTTCGGATCCCCATCGTGACGTTGTCGAAGTCGATGAGAAGCGCAGCGTTGGGCGAACCGCCCGACTGCAGAGCGGGAGAGGCCCCCTCGATGTGGGGAGCCTTGGAGAAGGGAAAACTCATTTAAGTGACTTTAACTCACGCAGCATGGAAACGATCGTGCCGCGAGACCTCCCCACCCGCGCCCCGTCGTCCCCGAGGAAAGGGGCCTTACGAGCAGGGTCGGGTCGGGGAAGTCCCCCGGGGCGTCAACTGACCGGGTGAAGGCAGGCCTCCTCCAAGAGGCGCACCAATTCGACCCGGCGGACCTTCCCGGTTCCCGTCATGGGGAATTCCTCAAGGAAGAGGACTCAAGCCGGGACCTTGTGGTAGGCGAGATTCTCACCGTACCACTCCCCGATCTCCTCTTCGGTGACGATCACCCCTTCCACGGGAACTACCGAGGCACACACTGCTTCCCCCCAAGAACTCGTCCTGAAGCCCTAGGACTGCGGACTTGCTGACCGCAGGGTGGGCGTGCAGCCGATCCTCGATCTCCCTCGGATAGACGTTCGAACCGTAGCGGATGATAACGCCCTCGCGGCGACCCACCAAACGCACGTACCCGTCGTCGTCCACGATCCCGATGTCGCCCGTGTGAAAGTGCCCGCTCCCGGTGAAGCACTCCGACGTCTCGCCGGGCTGCCGGTAGTAGCCCCGTATCACTCCCGGGTCGAGGGGAACCGCGACGGCACCTAGCCCGGCGGTCGCAACGAGCGAGATGACGAATTCGGGGCACCGAGGGAGTAGGATCGCGACCCGGTCCCCGGCCCCGACCCCTAGACCCGAGAGTGACGCCGCGAACGCCTCGACCCGGAGCTCGACCTGCGCGAGGGCGAGGCTTCCGCTTCATCCGATTTGGAAGGGGTCCTGTGGGTTGATCGTTGCACGGTGGGAGAGGAGTTGAGAGACGCTAAAGTCACGAAAGCGCTCAGGGAGCACCATGTCACCTCCGGCGAGATCGGCCAAACCGGAACTGTGGATGCGGCAGACGTATCGAAGGAGCCCATATCCGCGTCAAACCGAGCCGGGGAATTCCCCCGCAAGAAACGCCCCGACGACCGAGCGACCGAGTTCCCGGCTCCAGCCCTCCCGGCGGTCCACCCTTCCGATCTCGGACAGCAGCACGTAGCGAGAGACACCGCTTCGCACCTTCTTGTCGAGCAACGACAACTCGATCAATGCCTCAGGATCGGGTCGATCGCTCGCCTCGGTCGGAAGCTCGGCCCGGGCGAGCACGTCCGCGATACGCTCGGAGACGCCGCTCTTCGTCACACCGAGACACTCCCCCAAACGGGCCTCGAGCACCATCCCGATCGCCACGGCGGACCCGTGAGGCAGACCGAAGTCGGACTCGGCCTCGAGGGCGTGCCCGAGGGTGTGGCCGAAATTTAGGATTTGGCGCATCCCGGCTTCTCTCTCGTCCTCGCTGACCACATGGGCCTTGAGTTCGGCGGACCGCCTCACGAGCGAGACCGTGACGCCGGGATCGCCTCCGAGGAGGTCTTCGGCCCGCGCGTTGATCCAGGAGAAGTACTCGGGGTCCAGAATCGCCCCGTGCTTGATCGCCTCGGCGAGTCCTTGGCTTCGCTCCGACCGGGGGAGCGTGAGGGAGAGATCCGGGTCCGCCAGAACGAAGCGCGGGGGATGAAAGGCCCCGACCAGGTTCTTCCCGGCCGGTACGTCCACTCCCGTCTTTCCCCCGACGGAGGCGTCCACCATGGCGACGAGGGACGTGGGGATCTGTACAACGGGGATGCCCCGCATGTAGGTCGCGGCAACGAACCCGGCGAGGTCGCCGGCTACGCCCCCGCCGAGAGCGATGACGCATCCGTCGCGGCCCAGTCCCGTAGCGAGAAGCGAGTCCGTGAGTCGGGACCACTGAGCGCGGTTCTTGCTCTGCTCTCCGGGCTCGAAGGTGTGGACCGTGAGCGGCCGATCGAGGCCCGAGCACGCCTGCTGCACCCGGTCGCCGTGAAGCCCGTAGACCCGGGCGTCCGCGATCAGTGCATACTCGTGTGCGGGGCTCCACCTCGCGAGCAACTCCGGGAGCTCGACGAGGCTGCCCCGGCCGATGCGCACCACATACGAGCCCGCGGAGGTTGTAACCTTGATCTCCCCCGTCTGCGCACCGGACGCCGAGTGCAGCATTCTCGCCTAGCCCCGTGAGGAAGTCCCTGTATCCACGCACCCGGAAGAGGGGGGCACGCCGACCACAGAGACGCTTGCCGGGAGCGGGCCAGGCCACGTGAGACCCCGAAGCTCTCGGCCCGTCATGGGATCCACCATGTCGCCAGCTACCTCCGGGACCAGGCGGGAGACGAAGGGCCGTTCGGACCACCGCGGGTGCGGCACGCGGAGCTCGGCCGAATCGATCACCTCTGATCCGAAGAAGATAATGTCCACGTCCAGCGTCCGGGCGCCCCGTCGGGTCGAGCGGACCCGTCCCGCGGAGCTTTCCACCGCCCGGGCCAGCTCCAGGAGGGCGTGGGGATCCCGGTCCGTCCGGCCCCGCAGCACCAGATTCAGGAAATCCGGTTGCGGGGGGGCAGGGAGCCAGACGGGCGACTCCACGATCCTCGAGACCGCTTCGATCGACACTGAGCACGCGAGATCGTGAATGCCCCGTTCGAGGTGCGACAAGCGGTCGCCCAAGTTCGATCCGAGGGAGAGGATGAAGGGGGTACCCGGCTGAATTCGGCTCACGTCGTGCCCTCCCACATGCGGACCACGCCAGCAATTCCCGAGATGGAAAGGACGAGAACGCTCGGATCGATGCTGGCTCGAGACACCGGCGGCCTGACTCCCGACGTCGACCGCAGGGAGCGAGGCGTCGCACCGACTCACAACTGCATGCTCGGGGACGGCATGACGACTCAGTGCCGGGGTGTCATGACCCGAATGGATTCTCGTCCGCCGATGGCCCGTAGATTGCCGGGACAGGTATGTCG
>CBDBLG010000001.1:0-6987 GCA_965206975.1 Longimicrobiales bacterium
AGTCCTGAGGACGGTGTCGAGCCCTTGACTGTCGGGCAACCCGACATCCAACAGGATCACCTCGTAGAGGTCTTCAGAAAGGGCCTCGAACGCCTCGCCAAGGCACTCGGCGTGGATAACCTCGAATTCGGCAGGAGCCTGTTCGGCCAAAGCCTCCCGCATCAATCGAGCGTCCGCCGGGCTGTCCTCGACGAGCAGCACCTTCATCGGGCCAGCCGGTTTAGACGGCATTCAGCCGGGCAGACGAACCGATCGTTTCGCCGCTCCATCGATCAGACCCTTCTTCTTCGTCATCATCATCGTCAACGCCTGTCCACTCGCCTTTCCCTACGGTCAGGAGAGTTCGGTCGGCCGGTGCCGTGCGCTCCCGTGCCTCGCCATAAGGCAACGATATTCCTAACAGAGGCACCTCAGGGTCAAAGAGAGTGAACAATGGTTAGAGAAGCGGTAAAGGACAAGGCACAACCGGTTAAGGAGCGGTAACGGCGAGGGGAATCCGAATGGGGTCGAGGTGGTCGGAGCTCAGGCTCCTCTGGCGCTGAGACGGCGGTCGGATCGTCCGACGCTTACTCGGTTCAGTCCTGCGGAAGCTGGACTATCGTGAGCGAGAACTCCTGTATGGCCTTGACGATCTTGATGAACTGTTCGAGGTCGACGGGCTTGGTGATGTAGCAGTTCACGTGAAGATCATAGCTCTGAATGATGTCGATCTCGGCCGCCGAGGTCGTCAGCATCACGACGGGAATGCGTCTAAGGGCCTCGTCCCCTTTGATCTCGGCCAGCACCTCGCGCCCATCCTTTTTCGGGAGGTTCAGATCGAGGAGGATGAGGTCGGGCCGCTCCGACTCTTCAAAGCCGTTCTCGCGACGGAGGTAATCCATGGCTTGCTCGCCGTCTCCGACGACGCTCAGTCGATTCAGGACCTTGGCGTCCTTGAGGGCCTCCTGAGTCAGACGGACGTCGCCCGGGTTATCCTCGACGAGGAGTATCTTCACGGGTTTTCCGGTTAGCTGGGAGCCCATCGCGGCTCGCCTCCTATCGACTGTTTCATCCGCCGTCTGCGGCCTGGTCACGCTCTCCGACACCAGGTGACGCCTGGGGAGCGCGCCCGGGTATCCTTACGAGCGACAGCCAGTTGTTTCTGATATCTGCGACCACGCTCAGCACCTGTCGTGGATCGACAGGCTTGTTGAGGTAGCTGTGAGCATAGAGGCTGTAGCTCCGCAGGATGTCCTGTTCTGCCGTCGAGGTGGTCAGCAGCGCCACGGGGATGCGCCTGAGGTCTTCGTCGGCCTTGATCTCCTCGAGAACCTGGCGGCCGTCCATCCCCGGGAGCCCGAGGTCGAGCAGGATCAGATCGGGGCGCGCGGCGCCCGCGTGCTCGCCCTCACGCCGGAGGAACGCGACGGCGTCGACTCCGTTCTCTACCAGACTCAGCTCTACCGGGATATCCGATTCGCCGAGCGCCTCCTTCGTAAGACGGGCGTCCCCCGGGTTGTCCTCCACCAGCAGGATCTTGATGGACCCGCCGGCCGCTTCGCTGTTCATGCTGAGACCTCCTCCCGATCCGGGAGAGTTACCCGGAAGGTCGCGCCCTTTCCCGGCTCCGACTCCAGCCAGATCCGGCCTCCGTGCCTCTCCACGATCTTCTTGCATAGTGCCAGGCCTATGCCGGTACCCGGATACTCAGCTCTCGTGTGCAGCCGCTGGAAGATGGCGAAGATCCGCTCGGCATGTTTCGGATCGATGCCCATGCCGTTATCTCGAACATATAGCGACCACTCGCCGTTCGCGCGCCGGGAGCCGACGTGGATCTCCGGGGCGGCCTCACCGCGATACTTTATGGCGTTGCCGATCAGGTTCTGGAAGAGCTGGGTCAGCTGTGACCCGTCGGCGACTATGGTCGGCATCGGGTCGCGGGTCACCTGCGCACCGCTCTCTTCCACCCCGGTCTGCAGGTTGAGGAGCACCTGGTCCAGCACCTGCCCGCAGTTCACCGGCTCAAACTCCTTACCCGACCTTCCCACCCTCGAGTAGGTGAGTAGGTCGCTGATCAGCACCCCCATTCGGGTTGCGGCGTCGGCGGCATAACCGATGAACTCGTCGGCGTCGGCATCGAGTTTCCCCACATAGCGCTTCGCCAGGAGCTGCGTGTAGCTCTTGACCATTCGGAGAGGCTCCTGCAGGTCGTGCGACGCGACGTAGGCGAATTGCTCCAGCTCGGCGTTGGAGCGTGCCAGATCCTGGGCCTGCTTTGTCAGAGCCTCTTCCGCCCGCTTGCGGTCGGCGATATCCTGAACCGTTACACGAGCGCCTGTGACCTCGCCGCTGTCGTCCTTCAGGATGCGGATTTTCACCAGGACGGGGAGGAGCGAGCCGTCCTTTCGGACGAAGCTTCGCTCGCGGACCAGATCGTCTTTGCGCTGGCGGGCCTTAGCCCCGGCGAACTCGCGCCGGGCCAGATCGGACTCCTCTATGAAGTCGAAGATGGAGCGCCCGACCATCTCGTCGGTCGCATAGCCGAGCATCTCCCCCTCCGTGCGGTTTACCCCGGTGATGCGGCCGTTGGGGTCGATTTCGTGGTAGCCGACAGGCGCCTCCTCGAACAGGTCTCGGAGCCTCGTCTCGCTATCGCGAACCGCCTCCTCCGCCTGTTTTAGCTCGGCGTAGAGCTGCCCGTTGGCCACCGCGCCCGCGATCTGGTCGGCCACTATCCGGGCCAGCCTCTCTTCTGCTTCGCCGTATGCATGGTGCTTCATAGAGCTGAACCCCAGGCAGCCGATGGCCTGGTCGCCGGAGATCAGCGGCGCGACGAGGGTCGATACGACACCCGCCTCGAAGCCGCTCATCTCCTCGGGGAAGCGCTCTCTGACCTCGTCCGCGGACTCGGGCTGGAAGACGCAGACCGAGCGGGTTCGGAGCGCCTCGTCTTCGACCGATCCCTGCAGCTTCATCCGCGCTCCCCGGACCCAGGCCGGCACCTCGATTCCGCTCACGTAGGGGGCGACCAGCACCCCGGGGTCGGCCCCGCGGACGGTAATGACGATTCGATCGAACGGGATCAGGCCGCGTACGTGCTCGGCGAACCGCTCGTACACGTCCTGAATGTCCAGGCCAGAGCCGATGATCCGCCCTATGGAGGCGATGGCGGCGTTCTCGTCGGCAAGTCGCCGGATCCTCTGCTCCATCTCCTTGCGCTCCGTGATGTCGCGTACGATGGCCAGGACCTCGCTCCCGACGACGACGATTCTAGCCTCGAAGTCGCGCATTTCGTTGGCACGGGGGAGCCCGAGCTCGATGGACTGCGTCTCGCCGGTGTCGAGCACGAGCTCGGCCGTGCTGGTCAAACGCTGAGCCAGCCCGGGGGGCAGCACATCGGCCAGCGTCTTGCCCAGAAAATCCTCGGGAGGCACCGTGGGCTCGTCCGATTTGCCCGGCTTGAAGTCCAAGAAGGTCCCATCGGCCGCCAACCTGAACATCATGTCCGGCATCGCCTCCACGAGACCCCGATTCCTCGATTCGCTACGGCGTAGCTTCTGCTCGACCCGGAAGCGCTCCTCAAGCCCGTCTCCGAGCTCCCGGTTGGTCCGCTCCAGCTCCCGATGGCTTCTCAGGACCTCGCGCTTCTGGCCCTCGACCAGGGCTACCTCGCGTCTCCGTGCGCGGTGTATTATCACGTCGGCCGCCACAACGAAGCCTGCGAGGATGAGGAAGAGGCCTCCCATCGTGGTCACGGTGGTCCACCTGAGGGTGTCCCTCGACGCGGCGAGATGAGCGGCGAGCTCCTCTCCGACATCCCGAAAGACCGTCAAGACCCCGATCATCTGGCCCGAGCCCTGATGGCGCAGTGGAAGATATATCTCCACAACGTCCGTCTGGCGCCTAAAACCGGCCAGGTCGACCAGCTCGTAGCCTCGTACGGTCCTCGACGCAATCTCTCCGGCTGCGCCTTTCTCAAAAAGGGGGTTATCCCGCTTGTCCGCGCCCGCCATGGTTTCATCCGTGCTCCACAAGATCGTGCCGTCAAGGTCGAGCAGGTTCAACCTCTCCACTCCCAGTCCGGAAACGAGGCCCGGCGTGATGGCAGCAAGAAAGAACGCAGCTTCATCCAGCGTCGGGAAGGCCAGCCGGTCGACCGGCATCCCCGTCTCCTCGAGGCTGTCGTCGATCATGGCCTGCACGTGCATCACATCTTGAAAAGTGTCCTGCTCGGCTATCCTTTCGACGTTCCTCTCGGCGAGGTCGTCGACCGCCTTGTTCACGATCAGGAAGGCAGCTCCGATCGCGATTACGCTGGCGACGACAAAGGCGAGCGTGAGGCGGAACCGTTTCATGAGGCGGCAGAGCTCCTTGTAGGACGGGGCGCCGCCGCGCATAGTGGGATACCGCCGACATCCCGCCGTGCGCGGCAGAGCGCCACCACCCTACGTCGAGTATCTCCCCAGGATGGGTGAGTGTCAGGCGTGGGGGCACAGAAAGAGCCCCCGTGCGGGCCGCTAGAGGCTAGGACTTGGAACGTATCGGCCGTGGCACGCCGTCGGTCTTGCGCTTCCGCGCAGTCGAGATTGGCGTGTGGGTGGTGGTACGGGAGAGGGGCCTACAGATTCTCGATGGGTACGGGCTCGATTGGATCGGCCAGCTCGAATCCGAAGACCCTCGAGTAGAAGTACAGCTCGGCATCGAGCGAGCGCTTGATGTTCTCCGAGCGCCGGAACCCGTGCTGCTCGCCCTCGAACGGGACGTAGGCCACCCCAAGGCCCTTGGCGCGGAGCGCCGCGACCATGCTCTCGGCCTGGTTTGGGGGGACGATCCTGTCCTCAAGTCCCTGGAAGAGGATGACCGGGCACGAAAGCCGGTCCGTGAAGTAGATCGGGGACCGCGCCTTGTATATCTCGCGGCCCTCTGGATAGGGCGCGACGAGACCGTCCAGGTATCGGGACTCGAACTTGTGTGTGTCTTTCGCCATGGCCTCCAGGTCGCCGATCCCGTAGTAGCTGGCCCCCGCCTTGAATACGTCGCGAAAGGTCAGGGCCGACAGGGTGGTATATCCTCCTGCGCTCCCACCCTTGATGGCGAGCCTGCGACGATCGACGTCGCCGCGGTCCACCAGGTACAGGGCACCGTTGACGCAGTCGTCGACGTCCACGATTCCCCATTTGCCGTTCAGCCGCTCCCGGTAGGCTCTGCCGTAGCCGGTGCTGCCACCGTAGTTGACATCGAGGACCGCGAATCCTCGGCTGGTCCAGTACTGGACCGACAGGCTCAGCCGGGACGAGGTCGAGCCGGTCGGCCCGCCGTGGCTCACGACCAGGAGGGGCGGGCGCTCGCCGGACGGGCCTTCGTAGTCGCGGTTCCGAGGCGGATAGAAAAAGGCGCGGGCGCTGAGCCCGTCCTCCGTCCGGAACTCGATGGCCTCGGGCTCGGAGATGTAGCCGGGCTCGACGGAAGCCCGGCTGGAGCGCCGGAGGACAGTGACCTGTCCCGCACTGGTGTCGAGGCTTACCAGCGATGCCGACTCGGTGGCCGATCCGCCAACGAACAGGGCGCCGCTGGAGGTGCAGCGAAGAGATGAGATGCTAGAGAACGGGGTGTCGATGTCTTCTAGCCGACTGGATGCCGTGTCGACGCTGGCGAGCCTCCATCCGTTTGCCCCGTGGTACGTGCAGATGATTCGGTCCGCAGACTCGAACCCGTATGTGGACATCCCGAGGACCCACTGGGGCATCCCGAACTCGGCGTGCATGTCGCAGAGGGGCTCGATCCGGCCTCCGGTCCATCGGTAGAGGTTCCACCAGCCGGTCCGGTCGGAGACGAAATAGAGCGTGCCATCCGGCGACCACTCGGGCTGGAAGATCGACTCGGCGGCGGCGCCCGCGACACGCTGAGGGCCGGCCAGCGAGCCGTCGCCGGCCAGGTCCGCTACCCAGAGCTCGCAGCCGTCCCACGGCATGTTCGGGTGGCTCCAAGACAGCCAGGCCAGCCTGGAGGCGTCGGGGTTCAGACGCGGCGAGGAATAGAAGTCGCGCCCGGATGTCAGGACCTGGGCTTCTCCTCCCGAAAGTGGAATCGCGGCCAGCGTGTTCGCGGCCTCTCGGTCGTGCGCGGTGTGGTCCTCCATTACGCAGATGATCCGGCCGAGGCGCCCGTCGACGACCCCGTCCCCGTACCGCCGGTCGGCCTCAGGGGTCAAGGGCGCTGGGCCGGAGGCCGGCCGGCACGCGTAAAGACGCTGATCGGCGAAGTTGGAGAAGTAGACGATCCCGTCGGCAACGGTGAAGGCACCTCCGCCGTACTCGTGGACGCGGTTACGGGCGTTGAAGGGCGGAGGCGTGACGTCCTCTGTCCGGCCGTCCGCTTCCCGCCGGACCACGACGCTGCGTCCGCCCTCTGTCGGTCTAGTCTCGGACCAGTAGACGTCTCCGCCGTCGACCGCGATCTGTCCGAGCCCGACGGTCCCCTCGACGATCACGTCCGAGGTTATCGGCGATTTCCAGGAGCCGTAGGGCGCAACGGTCATTAAAAGGGACCTGCGGCAGCGGAGGCGATCTCCTCCTCGCAGAGTTCGTAGAATTTGCAAAAGCGACACAACGAGGTGTCCGCCCGAAGCGGGTACTCCTCTCGCTCTCTGGGCTTGTTGAGGTCGGGGTCGTCCAGGTACCGCCTCATGGATTCAACGCTGTCCACGGCGCGGGTCCGGGAGGCTTGCAAGTCGTCGTCTGACAGGGTGCGCTCATCCGACTCGCCGGTCGCGAGCCACTCGATGCGGGCTACGATCTGAGACGCGGGCACCCCGTGCCGCGACTGGAGGTACAGGGCGTACACGCCGGTCTGGTCCCACTCTCCCCCTGGCCTGCCCGTCTTCCAGTCCGCGACTACCCAGGTGTCGTCCCCCAGACGGTAGACGAGGTCCGGGACGCCATGGATCGGTGTGCCGTCGAGGTCGAAGGTGACGAAGCCCTCCACCCCCTTGATCTCTACGTATGGTGC
>CBDBLG010000002.1:0-58574 GCA_965206975.1 Longimicrobiales bacterium
CGCGCGTGGGTGCGGCACGGAAACGTGGACTTTTTGGACCGGTCCGGAGCCGACATCGTCGGCGTTCAGGAGGTCCGCGCGCTACCCGAGGAGATCCCTGCAGCCGCACGCACGCCGTCTGGCTGGCACGCCGCGTTCGCAGTAGCCGAGCGCCGGGGATACAGCGGTGTCGGCATCTACTCGAGGCTTGAGCCTGAGCGGGTGGAGACCACCCTCGAAGAGCCTCGATTCGACATTGAGGGGCGATTCATCGCTGCCCACTTTCGGACCGGCCGGGGGCGATTCGCAGTCGTAAACGGCTACTTCCCCAATGGGAGCGGAAAGGACAGGGACAACAGCCGAGTCGGCTACAAGCTCGACTTCTATCGGGCGGTATTCGACCGGATACAGAAGCTGCGGCGCCGGTGCCCGGTGCTCGCGATCGGGGACTACAATACCGCCCACCGCAAGATCGACCTCGCCCGCCCGAAATCCAATGTCAGGAACAGCGGCTTTCTCCCCGAGGAGCGGGCCGAGCTGGACCGCTGGCTCGATGCAGGGTGGGTGGACGCCTTTCGCGCCGTGCGTCCCGACGAGCCCGGCCACTACACCTGGTGGCGGCAATGGGGCGGCGCACGCGAGCGGAACGTAGGATGGCGGATCGACTACGTCCTCGCGTCGCCAGCGGCGATGAAACGAGTGCGCGATGCCTTCATCTGGCCCCATGAGCGGGGCTCCGACCACTGCCCGGTCGGCGTCGATATCGACCTCTAGGAAAAAGGGGATGCTGGGGAAAACATACGCCACGGGCGCGCCTGGATGCGCCCGAATGAGGTTGAATCCCCTTGCGGAATGATCGCGGATGGAGGAGCCCCGGGGGTCAGGACGCCTGCAAGGGTGCAGGAACAGTGCGTTGTGGCTCAACTGAGCGCGTTCTCACGCCCGGAGCCACAAGAGTCCTGAATGCACCGCTTCTGAGGGACGCAGGGACATCGCCACGGCAGCCCGAGGGCTCGCTACCCTCGCTCTCCGGTGATGACGGATCCCGACCTCGGCCAGAACCTCCCTACAGAACTCCGGCCGTGCTTCCCGATGTGACCGGACCTCCGATATTCTTTCGCTACCGAAGCCTCCGGCGACAAGCTCCGTCAGAACACCAGGCGGCAACGGACCGTATAGATGCTCCTCACCCGGCACCACCTGTTACGGAGCCTTGCATCTTGCCGCAGCGGGCGGCGGAGTCGGCAGTCGGGACGAAGGGGCGCTTCAGGAGTCGGTGACGCCTTCGCTCTGGGCGTGGGCGGAGCGGAGACTCCCGTCGCTACGTGCATACAACCACTCGTCGGACTTCTGACCCCGTCCGGCATCGTCTCAGCTAAGACGGCGACACGGTTTTTCAAGGCGAGGCAACCGACGCTGCGCCTGCGCCCACGGCTCCCGCCTGCCGGTTGAAGCTCTTCTCGACTACTGCGGAACCAAGCGAATCGCCGAAGACGTTCACCGCCGTCCTGAAACGATCCAGCAGCCAATCGACGGACAGAATCAGCCCGATATATTCGAGAGGCAATCCGACCGCGTTTAGCACGATCACCATCGTGACCAGACCGGCTTCGGGAATGCCCGCGGCTCCGATGGCGGCCATGGTAGCGGTGATGGCGATCACAAGCTGCGAGGTGATCGTGAGCTCAAACCCAACCGCCTGTGCGATGAATATGGCTGCCGCGGCCTCATAGAGAGCGGTGCCATCCATGTTGATCGTGGCACCCAAGGGAAGGACGAAATCGGAAGACTCTTTCGATACCTTGGCATTTTCGACAGCACAATTCATCGTGATCGGCAGCGTTGCTGTTGAACTCGCAGTTGAAAAGGCCGTCAGGAGGGCCTGGGACATCTGGTACATGAAACGGAACGGGTTCCTCCGGGTGAAGATCCAGAGTATCAGGGGAAGCGTTACGAATGCATGGACGCCCAGCCCGGCGAGGACCGTTCCAAAGTACGCTCCGGTCTGTTGAAGAACCGCTCCCAGGTTTCCCCCGGCCTGGGCTTCGCCAAAGCGGGCCGCCACGAGGCAAAAGATTCCGAATGGGGCCAGTTTCATCAGCAACAGGATGAACGACAACAGCGCTTCGTTGATCTGGACGATCATCTCCGTAACCGCCCGGACTCGGGTGCCCATTGTCGTGAGCATTCCGGCAAAGATGATCGAGAAGAAAATCAGCGGTAGCAGGCTGGTCTGCGCTGCCGACTCGATCAGGTTGTCAGTAAAGAGCATCAGGACCAGGCCCCGGAGGATTTCTCCAATGCCCACGTCTTCCCGGCCAGCGGTGCTCAACTGGCCTTCCGCGAGGCTCGCGGCCAGGGTCGTCTGGTCGACACCGATACCGGGCTGAATGAGATTCACCATGACCAGACCCACGAGCACGGCCAGGACGGTGGTCATCAGATAGTAGGTCACTGCCAAGCCGCCGGGGCGGCCCAGTTTTCGAATGTCGCCGAGTCCAATGATGCCGCTCATCACGCTGGCCATCACCAGCGGAACCACCATCATCGTGAGGAGGTTGAGGAATATCTCACCCCCAAGCTCGAACCACATCGCAAATTCCGGAGCAAAAACTGCAAGGAGAACGGCCGCGACAATCGCAGCGGCGATGTACAGGGTCAGGTTGTTCTTCGTTTCACTGGGCATTGTGAAAACTTCCCTGAGTTTATGCGACTACTGTGTTTACGCTCGAAGACGGTGCTGCTGCATCCTATCCCCCCCTCGGGGAGTCGAAAGCTTCCCCCCGCTACACGAGGAGTCAAAAACCCCCATTTCTTACCCGTCCACTGCAAGGGGGCAGCTCCAGCCGACGAAGACGGATGGTCCCGTTGCTCTCCGACCCGCGGTCAGGACAACGTGTCGACCAGCGCTGCGTCGACGATTCTGCGATCCTGCGTCAACAGCGTCGCGCCGAATACCCGGGCGGTCGCCACGAGGATTCGGTCTGCTGGATCGCGTTGAAAGGAGTCCGGCAACGTGGCCAACTCTGCCGCAATGGCCGGAGAGATACCGTAGCGCCGCACCAGCGGTGGAGCCACCGCTTTGTCCAGCCACTCCCGAAGGGGAATCGTCAGCCGGATGCGACCCAGCCTCTGCAATGTCGCCACTTCCCAGAGCGAAATGTCAGATACCAGCAGCGGTGATTGCGCGCTGGCTGACGAGACAACCTCCTGCTGAGCCGGTGAGAGCCAATCGCTGTCGTTGAGCCACCATATCAACACATGCGTGTCGAGCAGCGCCGTCACGGCGCTAGGCTTTCCCACTGTTCTTCCGGAACCGCCGGCTCAACAATGTCGCCGGCCACAGTGACGGTACCCTTGAGTTCCAACTGCGGATACGCGGCATGAGCTCGGCTAGCAGGCAGAAGTTCCGCGACAGGCCGACCGCGTTTCAGGATGACCACGCGCTCTCCGGTAGCCTGTACGCGATCGAGGATAGCTAGGCACCGGGCCTTGAAGTCGGATGCGTTGATGGTTTCCATATGACTAGTATTTAAGACCAGTCAGATCGTGTCAAGCCGAATGAAGCCCCTGCCCTCTGCCGACGTGCGGCCCCGGAAAGACGCCATCCAGCTGAAACCCTCCAACGCGGCATCTCGAATCCGCCGCCGATCCCTCGGCGTTTGCCGGAATCGCGACCGCACGGTCGGCAACCCGGTTACCTCATGGCAAGGGCGCTTGCGCTGGCCGACCGATGGGACGGCAGCGTCATCCGCCGCCCGGAGCCCCACCGTCTGACGCTGGAGCGGCAGACCTTCCGAAGCTCCGACCTATCCCTCCTTTCAGACCTATCGCAGGGCGGGATCCAGGGCCTCCAACGAGCTCACGCCGAAGGACACCTCGTCGTCGATGGCCTGCGTGCTATAGTCGATCGACACGCTGGTAGGATAGCCCAGGACCTGGTCGTACTCGGCCTCAAACGAGTCGGCCCCCCGATCGATCGCGCTCTGGATCTTCCCGAACAGGTCCTCGATAGTGGGCGGCTCTGTGACCGGAGGCGTGAAGAGATCGCCCGGGTCCGGGGAAAACACAGTGCTCACCGAACCGCTTGCAACCTCGATCACTACGGAGGACGCATCGCAGACCACGCACCTCTGCCAGAACCGGAACACGTAGCTCTGAACGCCTGCCGGAGCCCAACGCGACCTGGCTGACGTTAGCTCGTTCCGCTCCGGCCCGAGGGGGTCGCCGCCCGCGCAGCCCGGCAGAAGGATGAGCGAGGCCAGCACCACGATCCGTGACAAGGGAGGGTCGAGCCGAGTGCTGCGCGATCCAGTGGAGCTTCCGGCTGCATGCAATTCACCGCTCCAGGCCCCTCCTGCACCCCTCGGAAAGCTCGATCCTGACCGCCACCCGCATGGTTCCTTCAAACCTTCACGCCTTCGCCTTCCTGAACCCCCAACCATGCATGATACTCCCATAGTGGTTGAACGACCGACAGGCCTCGGAATCGTCAAAGGGATAGTCTGCACCGATCTGTGTTGCGGTGGCGAGCCCGCTGACAAAGCAGGTTTCCTGGCTGTTGATCAGAGTATGGGAGCCACAGTGCCACGTCCGTTTCTTTCCCTGAACGAAGCGGAACAACGGAACGAGCAATGCAACATGGCGCACGTCATGAACGATATGCTGAAACCACCACCTACCGACAATTTGTTGTCCGTCGATTTGGCTGATCGGGTTGTAGGTCACGAGACAGGGCTTGTCGGACCGACCAACCCACGGCTGCTGGTTGTGCATGATGTACGTGATTTCATAGTTGTCCGGTCTGGCACCGTATTGTTCTATGTGATTGCTCCGCGTTGTTAGGGGCTTCGCGCCGTTGTCCGGAAGGACTGACGAGTCGGAGTGGACGATCGCATGGTTGTGGAGCTCGCTCTCGTAACGTATCGACGAGAGAATGTAGCGTTCCAGCATCGTGGGTTCGGCGAGAATCATCAGTGTCTGGTTCGCATTGCATGCGAAGATCACCTCGTCGAACTTCTCCTCTACGCCGGCCTCATCCTCGACCACGACGTGGGACGACTGGCGGTACACCTTTTGGACGGGCCGGTTGAGGTAGATCTTGTTCCGGAAATCGGCGGACAGGTTCTCGTAGATGCGTCTTGTTCCCTGGTCCCACGTCTGCATGGGTGTGGCGGACTCGATATCGAAGAACTCGAGATATCTCGCAAAGAGAGCCGCAGGCATATCGAATACATTCGTCGCCATCAGGAAGTTGACAAACATGGGCTTCAGTACCTTGTACCTGAAGTCCCCGGAAAACCCGGCTAGATTCAGAACCGTGCCCATGCTGATGTAGTTGAACGGATTGAGGGCGTTCAGGAGCTTCGACTGGGAACGGCTCAGCCAACCAAACCAATGCAGACGCTTCAGGATTCGTTGAAACTTTGCAATCTCGAATTGCAGCTCATCTTTAGTGTCGGAGTCCAAATCGTGGGCGTAGACGCGGCCACGGTACCTCACGCTGTAGCTGAACTTGGTATCGATCAGTTCGATGCCGAACTTCTGCATCAACAAGAGGATGTGCCGATATTCCGACGGAATACATGCGGTGACAGAAATGTCGAAGGGGAAGGAGCCGCCGTCATCCTGCGGCATATCGGCTGTAATCGCGTTCCCGCCAATCCGGTCCTGGGCCTCAAACAGCCGGAAGTCAAATCGGTCAGGGTGGTGATTGAGCGCCCATGCAGCCCCCAGCCCTGATATGCCTCCGCCGACAATGGCTATGCGGCGCGGCATTGTACCGTTGCTCCACCCGTCTGGTGCCGCGGTTCCATGAGGCCCCCCGGCCCGGGCTCGTCAGACGGGCAGCTCGCGCTTTTGCTCGGCGATGTGGAACTTGAGCGCCTTGCTCGGTTTCATCGACGGAAGCGGACTGAACCGGAGCTCATAGTTCGCTGGCGACACCTCGAGCGTAAAGTAGTGCGCGACCATCAGCACGTTGACAGTCAGTCGCAGGTCCATCCACCGTGAGCCGAGACACGTATGCGTACCCAGCCCGTACGGCGCGTACCCAGGACCGCGGTGCTCACTGCGTGGAGGCAGATAGCGGTCAATATCGAATGAGAACGGGTCGGGGAAGACATCGCCCATGTAGTGCGTGGCCATCTGGGCAATGTAGAGCCGTGTCCCCACGGGTATTTCGTAGCCTTCGACCACGCACGCATTCATCACGTCCCGCATGGACATCGGCACGATCGGGTACATGCGCAGGCACTCCCTGAGGAAGCGGCGCGTGACGTCGATCGCGGATGGAGTGAAGTCCTTGCCTAAGCTGTATGTAGTCAGACCCAACCGATCGGGGAGCGCGATTCCGGCTGCGCTTTCCAAGGCGGAACCCAACCCCAGTTCGTCGAATTGCGCTCCGATACCCGCATTGGTGGGTGCGTCGAAGTCGATGCCGCTAGCCGAAGGCTGGAGCAACGGAAACACGGGCGCCCTGGCGATGCGTGCCAGCATCCTGGCCTGATCCACCCGGGCGACCGCTGCGACCAAGTCAAAATTCGAAGTAAGCACCTCCTGGATCACCTCGTCGAGGACCGGGTCGCCGAAGCTCTTCCACCATTCCAGCGGCTCGTATGAACCGGCGACTTCACTCCCGGAAAACTCATCGGGTACGTTCACAACCGATTCGGGAACCGGAGGCATTGGACTTGGTGCAAGCGAGCAGGCGGAGATAAGAAAGCCTGCGATTAGGGGGAAAAAACGTCCCGTAACAGTTGCAACAGTGCTGGCCGTGAGCCTGATCGGTCTGATTGGCATGTCGCTGCCCCACAATCCAATATCTGGGTTGACGATTTCATATTTCATTCAGCGATTATCCCCCTAACAAAAATGATAGAGGCTTGCCGTCATAAAGCTGTTGATTGATGGAGAAAACCATGCCGTCCTCACGAAGGAGGCCGATGGATCCTTGTTGGGATGGCGGCCCTTGGGCTTGGTTTTTCGCAGCGTGTCAGCCGTGTTCGTCACCTTGTTCATCCCCTTATGATATCGGGGACCAGCAGCATCGTCTGCTTCCGCTCCAACGTCCCGATCACCCCCGGACCCGACGCACCTCATACCGAGCGACGCACCTGCTGCTTGTATCTCCGGTAGCTCTCGCCGGACCTGTGCTCCAAGTAGACCTCTTCGTGTCGGATCGCAGTGAGATAGATGATCCATCCGCAAAGCGGGCTCAGAAGGAGCACCCACGCGTTCGCGAGAATGAGGGCGACGCCCAGCAGACGGGGACCATCATCAAGTACATCGGGTTACGCGTGAACTTGCAGGGGCCCTCGGTGAGGAGCTCTGGCGGGACGGTCCAAGGTTTCGGGTCTTGCCCTGGCGTCTTGATGAAGAGGACGAACGGCCATACGCCCGACACAGCCGCGGAAGTGGCCACGATGAACCCGCCGACACCGTACCTGACCACTGAAGACACCGTCGGCGCGTCGGAGCACCCTCTCCAGCCCGTATCCGGCGAGAATGATCAGGACGCCTGCCACTGGAGGCGGAAACCGAACGGCTGCGCTGTCGCTCCCGGAAGACTTGTCGCTCATGATCGCGAAAGCTAGTCACCCACTCACCTGCCCGCACGCAGGTCGATCGCGTCGATGAACCGGGCCTTCGATATCCTCAATCCGTCCTTCGAGAACAGCTGCCAACTCTGCTCCGTCCAGTAGGGTCATGAGAGGGTCGACCGACCGAGTAGGTCTTGCACGTTCCGCAGCGCCTTGCGTCGATCACACCGCACCTCGTATTCCATGGGGTGGTACCGATGGCTTCTTGGACAGACCGTTAGGGTGGATTCCGGCTGGTTTCTTTGCCCCCGGCGTTGATGTTCGAAGTGCGCTGGCGCGGACCGCAAGCCTCGTGGGGCAGGCTGTGCCACCCCTAGTCCTCTGAACCCGGTCAACTATAGGCCAGCCGGCGACCTCGGAGCAAGACGATCTCTGGCGCCACTCGGAGCCTGAAGGCCGGTACATTTGATCGACAAGGATGCATTGGGACGCATGGCTCGATGCTCCGAGGGACAGCTACGAACGGACAAAATACCTGTTAACCGTGATGTAGGAGGTGGGTTGTGACCAACCTCGATCGACGAAGCTTCTTGACCAGCGCCCTCGCTTCGGTGGGACTCGCTGCGACTACCGTCCGAGATCCCGCGGCACTCTGGGCTCAAGTCGGTGCCCCTCAGACACGCTACCGCATCGACGTGCATCATCATTTCGGGCCACCGACCTGGGTCGCTGCGATGAGGGAAGGAGGCCAGCTGAGGTCCCCGGAAAACCCCATGGGGCTGCTGCAGACTAGCAACACGACTTGGACCCCCGAGAAAACGATCGAGGATTTGGATCAAGGTGGGGGTGCCGCCGCGGTGATTTCCATCACCAATCCGGGTCTGGACCTCGGTGATAGAGCGCAGACAATCCGCCTTGCCCGAGAGTGCAACGACTTCGGAGCGGAGGTAGTACAGGCTCACCCTACACGATTTGGGCTCTTTGCGGCGATGCCTCTCCCGGACGTCGATGCCACGTTGAGGGAAATCGAGTACGCATATGACGAGATCGGGGCTGACGGCATTGGGTTCATGACGAGCTACGGCGACACGTGGCTGAGCGATCCAGCCTATAGGCCGGTGATGGAAGAACTCGATCGGCGCAGTGCCGTAGTCTTTGTCCATCCCACCGCGGCCAACTGTTGCAGAGGGCTCAACTATGCGATGGGAGTGCATCCGTCGAGCATGGAATACGGGACCGATACGACCCGCGCGATAACCGGGATCGTGGTCAACGGCTACGCCAATAGCTTCCCCAATATTCGGTGGATCTGGTCACACGGCGGCGGTTCAATGCCGTTTCTCGCCGAGCGTATCGGTGGTTCCAGGCAGAATGAGCAGATGCCGAATGGCTTCATGTACGAGCTGGAAAGGTTTTACTACGATCTCGCTGGCGCCACCAATCGGGGGGCGGTTGCATCACTGCTAGAGCTAGTGCAGGCGAACCACATCCTATTCGGAACTGATTTTCCGCCCGGCGGAACGATGGCGGAGTATGCCCGACGCCTCCGCGAGCTCGACATGTTCAGCGAGGGCGACCTGCGCTTGATCGAACGCGAAAACGCGGTAGGGCTTCTGCCGCGGTTCGCGGCGTAGGAGATACGTTCACGGACCCCGCGGAGCGACCGCGTTTCGCTAGGGTGCCGGAACCACCTTGATTGGCGTGAACATCGGGGTGGCCGCACCAATGGTCTTCTTCCCGTATGGAGGTTCCCGTGCTTCGACGTATACGGACTTGAAGGCACACGGGGGGTGAACTCACTCGAGTTCTAGACGGACTGGCGCGTTGTTATTTCGCGTTGGTAGGGCTAGCTCCCTCGTCGCCTCGAGTTCGGGCCTCGCGAATTCCCTGAATCGATGTCGCGTTCTCCAGTGACGAGAGGTCGCCTGGCTCCTCGCCCAGCCAGGCAGCCCGAACCACCCGGCGCATGATCTTCCCGCTACGGGTTTTCGGCAGCTCTGACACGAGATGCACCTGTCTAGGTCGCATGGCTCTTCCGAGCGCGACCGCGACGCGTTCTCGAAGCTCTGAAGCCTTGGCGATCGGATCCACGGGACGGTTGGCGGGCACGCAGATGCCGATAACAGCGGTTCCCTGACGATCGTCAGGCACCCCGATCACAGCAGCGTCTTGGATGTCTAGATCCTGAAGGAGCACCGACTCGACCTCGGCAGGGCCAACCCTCCGCCCTGCAACCTTGAGCGTATCGTCGCTCCGGCCGGGAATGAACCACTGGCCGTCGGCATCGATCCGAGCCCAATCTCCTTGCACCCACACACCGGGCCACCGCGACCAATAGGTGTCCAGGTATCGATCTGGGTCCCCCCAATACCCGCGGGCCATCCCGATCCAGGGTTGTTGGATTACGAGCTCTCCGACCCCCTCATGGACCTCGCATCCATCGGCATCGAAGACGCGCGCATCGATCCCTGGACAGGGTGCCGGGAACGCGCAGGGCTTCATGGGAAGGAGCGGGCTCCCCATCAAAATCCCCCCTGCGATTTCGGTACCACCCGAGTAGTTGATGATTGGCAGGCTACCACCTCCGACTCGATCGAAGAGCCACCACCACGCGGACTCGTTCCAAGGCTCCCCGGTAGACGCCAAGACCCTGAGCGATACGGGAGGTGCGGATCGTAGCGACGCAGTGTCCCCGTAGCCCATTAGGACCCGGACCAGAGTCGGTGTCACTCCGAGCACTTCGACACCGTGGCGCTCGCAGACGGACCAGATCCGGTCGGGGTCGGGGTAGTCTGGGGCTCCCTCGTACAGCACGATCGTCGCGCCGAGAATGAGTGCACCGTAGATCACCCAGGGACCCATCATCCATCCCATATCCGTGATCCAGAGGATTCGGGTTCCCGGCCCGACATCCGTTCCCAGCGCCATGTCCTGCGCTGCCTTTATCGGGAAACCGCAGTGTGTGTGAACGATTCCCTTCGGCCCACCTGTCGTACCCGAGCTGTAGAGCACCGTGAGAACGTCTTCCGAGTTCGTGGGCTCGGGATCACGAAGTGACGGATTGGCGTCGCGCCCCTTCGCGAGCAGGTCGTCCCAGTAGATCTCGTGATCACCGGCGGCCCCGCCTTCCCGGTTTACGACGACGAGATGACGGATCGTAGGCAGCGCAGCGCAGGCCGCGTCTGCTGCCGGCTTCCCTGCAACGCTCCGCCCTCGTCGTTGAAAGGCATCGTAGGTAATCAGAGCGCTCGCGCCGACGTCTCGGAGTCGTGTCGTGATTGCCTCGGCACCAAACCCGGAGAAGAGGGGGACTGCGATGCCCCCCACTCGAGCAATCGCGACAAGCGCGATAGCAGCTTGCGGGAGCATCGGCAGGTGGACGCCAATCACCATTCCCTTTCCGAGGCCGAGAGAGCGAAGTCCAGCAGCGCACTGCTCTACCTCCTCGGCCAGCTCCGCGTAGCTCAGCTCCTTGGTTTCGCCTCCTTCCCCTTCCCAGATGATTGCGCGCTCGCGCGCACGCACCACCTTGTGTCGATCCATGCACATGCGGCTGACGTTGAGCCCACCACCGACGCACCATTGAGCCCACTCCACTCCTTCCGAGAGGTCGAGAAGCTGGTGGTACGGCGGGTCAAACTCAATTTCGAGAAAGTCGAGAACCTCCTCAGTAAACCAAGCCACATCCTCAATTGATCGTCGATACAGTTGCTCGAAGGTGTCAAGATTGCACTGTTTCAGGAAAGCGCTGGCGCGGGCGTTCGCCCTCACCTTCACGCTTGGCTTCCAAGCGAAGGGCTCCTCCTGGTCAACCGGAGCCACCCGCGTGATGGCTCTACTCATCGCTTGCCCTCATGAGGAGAGGAGCATCCGGATGTCCTCCAAGTAAATTTCCGAAAAGGCGGTTTTCCGGGCCCCACATCTGCCAGGATATCCCGGCCGACGGCGAGCAGATTTTTGGCACCATCGAGGTCCGCCACCACGTGTGAGCCCCAGATCTTGTCATACAGGGTCCTTCCCTCCTGGGGTCTGAGTGGCGCGAGCGCACCGTACCAACCCCGAGGGGAGTCGACACCGAAACCCCCGCCCCTGCGGAGCTGCGCCGCATCGAACGGTGTCCGGCGACGTATGCCAGAATCATGCTACCAGAGTACCAGCAAGCTGCCAATTCAGCGCCGGTCACGCGTCTGACGTACCGCTGGTTCGCCCACGACGAAGCACCTCTCGCCTGTCACTATGCGGCATTCAATGGAGGTCTCGAGGTCGGGTCAATAAGTGTGTAAACGTGTCAGGCGGCAGCCTTCCGCTGTTGGGTTGAGACGGGCTTTCCGTCTTCGAACTTTCTTCCTTCAAACACATCGCTGAGCAGGTGGGGAGCGTCGAGCCTTCTGAAGCGCTTCTCGGCCACGGTCAGGAGCTTCCAGATCAGGGCCGTGGCGCTCTCGACCTTCTTGAACCGCTTCGCCGCGCTGGTCCTGAGCCGTACCGAAGCGAACGGGCTCTCGACCACGTTCGTCGTGCGCAGATGCTTCCAGTGGGCCTCGGGGAAGTCGTAGAAGCTGACCATCCGCTCCCAGTCGTCCTCGAGCACGTCCACCGCTTTCGGATACCACGGCCCGTAGCGCTTCTCGAACGCCTGACGGGCCTTCGCGGCCTGGGCCCGGCTCGGTGCATAGACCACAACCCTGAGCAGATCCTTCGCCTCGCTCTGCTCGCGCTGAGGGAGTCGGTCCAGCACGTTCCTCATCTTGTGGTTCCAGCACCGCTGCTCACCGGCCTCAGGCCATACCTGCCTCACCGCCCCCCAGATCGCCGCGTTGCCGTCCGCCATCAGAAGCTTCGGCGCCTCGATGCCGCGTGCCTTCAGCTCCCGTAACACCTCAGACCACGACTCGACCGACTCTCGGTAGCCCGGTCTCAGCGCCAACACCTCCTTCGTCCCGTCTCGCATCGTGCCCAGCACCACCAGCAGCGCGGCCTTGTCCCGCTCCAGCCCAGCCTTCACGTAGATCCCGTCCGCCCACACGTAGACGACCTCTCGATCGGCCAGCGAGCGCTTCGACCAGGCCTCGAACTCCGCTGCCCACCCCGCCCGCAGCCGCCGGATCGATGACTTCGACAACGGTGCCCCCTCCCCCAGCAGTCCCCGCATCGCCAGCTCGAAGTCTCCCTCAGCCAGACCGTGCAGATACAGCTCCGGCAATAGAGCGCCCACCTCCTTCGTCCGCCTCGCGAACAACGGCAGCACCCGGCTCTCGAATCGCTCCTCCACTCCGCGAACCCGGGGACGCCGGAGCGTGATCGTTCCCGAGCTCATCGCCAGCCGCCTCGGCTTGCCGTATCCGTTGCGGTAGCCCTCCGGCCTATCGATCCCCGCCCGCCGCTCCGACTTCTCCCGACCCAGCAGATCCGTGACCTCCTCCTCCAGGATGCCCTGGATGAACTCCTGCGCCTTCTCCCGCACCATCCCCTCCAGCACCTCCCACATCCGCCTGCTGGACGCACACTCCCGTCCCGCGATATCCTCTCTCATGAGGCGACGTTCCTTTCCCCGGGCTGTCACCCGGGCTCGCTGGTTTAATCCTCAGCCGAAAGGTGCGTCGCCTCTCTTTTTACACACTCTTCTATGGGGCTGGCGGTCAAGACGCACGTTCCCCCCACGCCGTCGGCTCATTTTTTGACCGCCGGCGTCCGCATGGTTTGGATTGCCCGGTCGACGACTCAGGGTGGGGAGGGGTGCGCTCGCAGGGTCCGCATCGCAGTCCGGAAGACGTTCACAGCCGTCGCGTTCTCCGCTCTGGAGCGGGAACCATCCTTCTATCTGGGACTCTGTGGCCCATCGCTTCGTTCGGCTCTCCAGGGGTGCATAGCCTTTGATTGGGGGCTTGGGCTCTCTGCCCCGGCCCACGGTGTGTATGGATGCTGTCCCCTGTAACCGGTTCGCTTCCGTTTCGTCGGACCCCATGTTGTGACCGCTTTCGACCCCACGCTCGCCGATCCCAGGCCGGTTTACTCCGTCGCTTCCAGTCTCTTGGGGTCGTACGCTTCGCCCGTGCGCCACACCGCTAGCACGATCGAGGCGAGCGGACGCGCGATCGTCAGCTTCGCCAGATTCGGCTTCGTGCCCCCCTCCAGGAGTCGCTCGTAGTGGCGGTACAAGGGCTCGTCCTCGGCCCGACCGATCACCGTCGTCGCCGCGCCCTTGAACACACGCTTCAGCGTGTGGTTGAAGTTCCGGTTCAGCCCCCGCGTCTGCTGTACCGCTTCCCTTACCCACCGCCCACCCGGACCCCGCACCCAGTCCGACGAGCTCCGCATCACCACGCCCAGTCCGCAGTACGCCCAGAACCTGCTCCGGCTCTGGAACCGGTACGGCGTCACCACCACCGGCAGGAGCTCCGCCGTCCGGATCGGACCCAGACCCGGGCACGTCTTCAGCACATGCCACTCTCGATGCTTGCGTGCTTCCGCCAGCAACGCCTTCTCGGCCCTCGCCCTCAACGCCACGAGTGCGTCGTGCTCCTCGTACAGCAACCCGGCCGTCGCCCTGCCCGCTTCCGGCAGCCTGGCCAACCACTCCTCCCGCTCGCCCTTCAAGTAGACCGAGCGCCCCGCGCCGTAGGCCACTCCTCTCGAGCGCAGCACGCTCTTGAGCCGGTTCTTCACCCGCACCGTGTCGCCGACCAGGAAGTCGTAGCTCTTCGCCCGTTCCCCCAGCCGCCTGAACTGGCCCCGGTTCTTGTAGACCCTCGTCTCCAGTGATCCGATCCGCAGCTTCTCCGCCAGGGCAAAGGCGTCCAGCTTGTCGGTCTTCGGGCCCCGGCTCTTGCCGACCCCCGCCACCGTCAGCTCCTCCACGTGCGGCTCCAGCACCTCGTACAGCCACCCCGACAGCGTCCCTTCTTCCAGGCACAAGTGCCGGTTCCTCGGAATCCCTCGCAGCACCTCGATCAGCGCCCGCGCGTTCGTCTCCACCACCTGCGAGCCCAAACGCTTGCCGCTGGGGCCTACAATCCCCAGCGTGCAGCTCGACGCGTGTGCGTCGAGTCCGATATACCTCTCCATGGGCATCCTCCTCTTGGGTAGGACGGGTTGGGTTGCTTGCTTGCGCGAATAATGATGAACGCGCACCCGCTCCCGGAGGAGAACGCCTCTTCGTCTTCGGGCTGCTTCGCTGCTGATCGGTACCGGTAGCGGTCGCCATGCCCCTATGATGCCTTTGATCCTACCTCGGAACAGTCTTGTCCAACGACAAGTGAGGCTGAAGGGCGGGGCGCAACGATCATGGGGGTATGATCGTGAACCTCTCGCTCGACCAGATTCGGACCGTCGACCAGATGCGGGCGTTCGTGGAGGGCGCCGATCGGGCCGAGATCACCCACTTCGACCGCGACAGGGCCTACGCCCTCATCACCGTGGCGGTGGAGCGGGTCCTCTACCCACGCCTCGGGAGGGCTGACAAAGGGACGGTTCTGCGCTTCCTCGAGAAGGCCACGGGCCTCTCCCGGGCACAGATCGATCGCCTCGTCCGGCAGTATCGCCGGACTGGCCACATCCGGGACCACCGCAACAAGCCTCTTGGCAAGGCCCTTCCCTCGCCGCTACACGCCCGCAGACATCGCGCTCCTGGCCGAGGTCGACGAGGCCTACGGTCAACTTCTCCGGCCCCGCCACCAAGGAGATCCTGCGGCGCATGTACGAGTTCCACGGTGACGAGCGCTTCCGTCGGCTCGCCTCGATCTCCAACGGCCACATCTACAACCTCAGAAAGACCCGCTCCTACCGGCGGGGCTGGCTCACCTTCCACCCGACGCGATCCACCCCGGTGCGCATCGGCCAGCGCCGCAAGCCGACGCCTGACGGCAGCCCCGGCCATCTGCGCGTCGACACCGTCCACCTCGGCGACCAAGAGGGCAACAAGACATCATGGATTGACCTGCCCTGCCTCGAGTATCGTGGGTTACGCTCGAGGCAGAGCCACCTCATTGAAGCGCAGAGCCACAGTCGAGGAGGGCAGGTCATGGCCGAATACAGAGCATATGTGGGGCTGGACGTTCACAAGGACACGATCGCGGTAGCCGTGGCATGGCCGGGTCGGGACGTGCCAGAGTACCGAGGGATGATCTCCCATCGAGGCTCCTCGTTGCGGCGTCTGATCCGTAGGCTGGAAGGCCCGCACGGAAAGATGTTGAGCTTCTGCTATGAAGCTGGCCCGTGCGGTTCCGGGGTGTATCGCGAGATCACCGAGATCGGGCACGACTGCCAAGTCGTAGCACCGGGCCTGATCCCGCGTAAGCCGGCGGATCGGGTGAAGACGGATCGCCGCGACTCGCTGAGCCTGGCGCGTCTTCACCGTGCCGGGGAGCTGACTCCGGTGTGGGTGCCGGGACCGGACCAAGAGGCGGTTCGCGATCTGACCCGTGCACGCGAGGGCATGAAGTCGATGGAGCTCAAAGCCCGTCAGCGCCTCGGGGCCTTCCTTCTCCGTCATGGTCGGGTCTACGACGGGAAGTCCCGGTGGACGCAGGCACACTTTCGATGGCTCGAGCTTCAGCGATTCGACTATCCTCTCCAGCAGGTGACCTTCCAAGAATATGTGGACATGGTCCTCCAGGCTCAGGCCCGGACGGCAGGGCTCGAAGCCCAGATGCACAACGCACTCAGCACCTGGTCGCTGCGTCCCACGGCTGAGGCTCTAATGAGCCTCCGCGGGGTGGCGACGATCACGGCCACGACGGTCCTGGCCGAGCCCGGCGATCTGACACACTTCGATTCACCACGCCAGTTGATGGGCTTCCTTGGCCTCGTCCCCAGTGAACGCTCCTCGGGCTCTCGCCGGCGCCAGGGGAAGATCACCAAGACCGGTAACGGTCACGTCCGTCGGGTGTTGATCGAGGCGGCCTGGAGTTATCGCTTCCCGGCGCGCAAGACGGTCCACTTGCACCGAAAGGCCGCCGCCGCCGCCCCGCCCGGAGTGCAGGCCATCGCCTGGGCGGCACAGAAGCGTCTATGCGCCCGCTACGGGAAACTCTATCGCGCCGGAAAAGCAAAGTGCCACGTGACGACGGCGATCGCACGCGAACTGGTCGGCTTCATCTGGGCGATCGCCTGTGAGGTGGAAGGTAAGCCGCACGCGACCCGGGCGGCTATCTGAGCAGAGACTACAACAGCGAGACAAAGATTCGGCTGTAATGGGTAACGGGGTGTGGGCGGCCGGTGAGGAGAACCCTCGGTTTGCCCCTGTGAGGTCTGCCCCCGCGGGCAGATCCACCCACGAAAATAGAGAGAGGCAGCTCCGCGACGAAGTGAAGTCAGGTGGTAGCCAACCCACGAATATCAGAGTGATCCACCGTCGCTATAAGCCGCTCACGCCCCGAGCCTGATACAGCCATGAGGGACGAAGACCCAAAGAAATCAAGAAACCCATATGCACACCTCTTGACAGGTCAATCCATATCAGGGGATCTACGTCATCAACGTGGTCGATGAGGTGACCCAATTGCAGCACCTCGGGGCGGTCCCCAACATCACCGAGTCCTACCTCCTCCCCCTCCTCGAGGCCCTCATCACCGCCCTCCCCTTCACCGTCGAGGCCTTGCACGCCGACAACGGATCGGAGTACGTCAACCACCGCGTCGTCGAGCTGCTCAACAAGCTCCGCATCGGCACCTTCACCAAGTCCCGTCCCCGCCGCACCAACGACAACGCCCTCGTCGAATCCAAGCCGGGAGCATCGTGCGCAAGTGGCTCGGCCACATCTACGTCCCGGGGGCCCTCGTCCCCCGTGTCGACGCCTTCCTGCGTGACACCCTCTCCCCCTTCCTCAACTTCCACCGGCCCTGCCTGTTCTCCGTCGACGTCACAAGCGCCACCGGACGTGTCAAAAAGCGTTATCCCCAAGCCCAGGTCGCCACCCCCTACGACCGCCTGCGCAGCCTCCCCGACGCCGAGCGATTCCTCAGACCGGACGTCACTTCGAGGCCCTCGACCAGCTCGCCCTCGCAACCACGGGCTTCGAGGCAGCCCAGGGTGTCCAGCGCGCCCGCGACGAACTCATGCGTACCCTCGCAAACCAGGCCCGCGGCTCCGCCGCCTGACCCGCGACCGATCCGGCCCGTCGCAGTGCCCCGGCTCTCGGCATCGGCCGCGATCTTGCGCTTCTCTCAGCACTCGAGCTCGCAGAGCAACCCGCCGAAACATCGCTCCCGACCGCCGCCGATCTCTCCCCGGGCCCTCCAGGTTACCGGGCACGGCATCCTCCCCGCGCCTGGCAAGCTCCCGGGCGTCTGCCCTCCCGCGCTTCGCTTGGGCTCCCTTCCAACGAGGGACGCTTGCCCGCTCTCCTTTCCCTACCCGATTATCCGTCTCCATCAACCACCAGCCCCGTACCCAGGAGCCCCCTCACAACCCCTCGCCCCCTTCAGCCTCATCTCCGGGTTGGAAAAGACTGAAACCGGACTCTGGACTCAAATCCGCTGGACCCTGGTCATTCAGCGGCTTCCCGCGGACTCTCCGGTTACGATCACCGTGACCCTTGAAAACCTCACCCCCGTGTAGAGTCCGTCGTCCGCGTAAGCGCGGACCTCATACGTGCCAGCCTCGCGGAAGCGGGCCGTCGTAGCGGCTGTGCCTCCCACATTGTTAAGGGGTGATACCATTGGCGTGAAGTCTGCCTCACCCGGGCCTCGATAGTTGAGCCACGTGACCGCCATCCCCGCTTCCCGTGCCACAGCTGGGGACAGCACGGCTTGACGACCAGGCTCGCCCGCTGAGCCGTGGATGAAGGGGAGCCCGTTAGTAATTGGCCCCTCATCTGATCGGTTCCCCCCGCTCCTCAACCCTCTAGGGCCAGCCACTGCCGGTTCGGGAAGTCCGTCGTCTTCCACCGAAACCGTCAGAACGACGGGTTCTCCCACCGCGACAGTCACCCTTTCTGCCCCGACGACTTCGATCGTTGGAGGCTGGTTTGGGGAATTTGGATCAACAATACCATTCCATATGTCCGAGTTCAGTAGCCACACCCAGTCGGGCTCGAGCTTCCCCGTGGCGGTGAGCGTCTCGCCGTTACGCCTCAGGGTCCAGACGAGCGCCCGGTCGCCAAAGTCCTCAGGCACCGTAACCCCGAAGACGAACTTCTGCCGCCGAGCGTAGAAGTGGGTCGGCTGTTCCCGGTCATTCACGGGTGAAGCTTGCCATCCTTCCTGGCTGCCCACTGTCTCTCCTGCATCCAGCACCGAGAAGAAGTTGTCCGGCCCTATAGGGATGTGCGGCTGTTCTTCGTGGTTCCGGTTCAAGTAGCCGAAGAACATGGCGTAACTACCGTCCGGATTACGATCGTATCCGTCATAAGTGGGCTGCACGGCCTGCCCGCTCAGATACATGACCTGGCTCTCCGTCCCCTCCGGAGCCGTGGCTAGGGACAATCCCGCTAATGCCAATGCACAGAAAAGGGATCTCATCGGTTCCTCTCTACCCTGAGCGGGTCTCTTGATCACGACGAGACGGGACCTTAACCACCACCACCGCTGTCCTCCGCCATTTGCTTCTTCTCCTCCAACAGCATAAGGCGCTCCTTGACGTGCTCCTCGAATTCCTCGTCGGAGAGGTAGTAATTGCTCATGTGAGCGAATGCCATATCGTCTGTGGAACGCTGTCCATATCCGACCCAGTTATCGGGATCTCCCGCCCATTGATTGCTTTCCGAATTGTTATGCCAATTGGTTAGGTGAATGACCGACCCCTTCGGGATGAGCGGCTGTTCGTCGTCGGCATAGTTGTAGGCGATATGCCAACCAAAATCCCACCCCATGCAGTTCAGCGTCTGCCGGCGCTGGTCTGGATAGATGACCTCCAGGCACTGCCGGGCGCCGAGATTGTGCATATGCGGTTGATACGCCGTGAGACGCACATTTTCATGCAGGATCGTGAAGCCATCAGACCGCACGCTCTCCGTATGCGGAGGGATATCCAAGTCTGAGATAGCTCCCCAACGATCCCGGTTAATTCGATGCTCCGGCTCGACACCCTCCGGATAGAACCACAGTGCAAGCCGGGACTGATCTGTGTGGTCCTCGCCGTCGCGGCTTCCCGAATAGTGAGAGCTCCACCGGATCTGAGTCCCTGCGGGAATGAACCGGCCGGTGTTTTCCGGAAAGATGTCGCCGGTCTTTCCGAGGGCGTACTCGCCGAACTCTTCCGTCGTCCCGTCCGGATAGATGAAGGTGGTCCCGTTGTGATGCACGACTGCGAAGCCATCAAGCGAAGGCTTGGTCTCGTACGCCATGATCCAGCGGTCCTCCGTGAGACCGGACTCGCTAATGTGTCTCGGGAACAAATTTCCACTGTTCCCCGGAATGGTAAAAGGCTCCGGCATCGCGACGATGTGGTCCGGCGGACGACCCATCTCGTCTTCAAGCGTCCAATCGTAGACCCGATCCTCGAAGGTGGGTACCTCAGGCATGGCGGCCGGATTGCCCTGCGGAGTGCCACTGTCCACCCACATAGCAATCGTAGCAATCTCCTCATCGCTCAACGATCGGTCATCCTTGAAGTTCTGCAAACCGACCGTCTTATCGACGAACCATGGAGGCATCTTGCGGTTGCTGACCATCTCCTTGATGAGCGGAGCGTAAGGTCGTGCTCCTTCGTACGTCAGCAACGACATGGGCGCGATCGAACCAGGCCGATGGCAGGACACGCAGTTCTGGTAAAAGATAGGCGCGACATCTTCCGTGAAGGTCACCTCCGCACTGGTTGCCTCTTGGGCGTGGGCAGGGGCAGCGGTCGCCAACACACCCAGCGCTGTGAGAACACATGAGAGTCTCAGCCAAAACACACCCAGCATCCGATACTTCGTGGTTGTGCTCATAAGGAATGACCTCCAAGGGATATTGGGGCCCAACGTGGGGCTCAAGTGAAAAGACTTGTACCGGGCAGTCCGACTCACAGGGCTAAGGACACTGTCGTACCAACTACCCGCCTAGTCAAGCACGAGTCGCCTATTCTCAACGCTTGGGACCCCGTCCTATCCGCCCCAATCCGGCCACGAGATCTGCACTCTGATGCCTTCGGGATCGCTCACGGACACGTTGTCGCTACCGACACGCAGATCATTGTCCAAACCAGCTTCCCGGATCGCGCTCGCTACCCGCTCGCGCTCGAAATCCTCCACACCCACACAGAAGTGGTCGATGTCGCCACTAGCTCGCATTTCTCAAACCAATAGGACGGCACCGGCCTTCGGGGGCTGTTAAGTTTAGTTAGACCAATAACTTATCCGGCAGCCACACCGGGAGGACCGATGCCGACACGGTGTAAGCCGCATTCCTTCGTATTTCAAGGGTGCCAGCGCCGCCGGGTGACCGCCGCGTTCGATGGCGGATCGATTACGTCGAACGTCGGAGCGCTACTGCTCCGGGAGATCGACCGCTTCGTCGGGCTCTTCGACCGGGTGCTTCACCGACCACCGCGACCCGCGCCTGACGAAACACTCGGTGCGGACGCTGGTGGCGCAACGCATCACGGGCATTGCCTTGGGATACGAGGACCTCAACGACCCTGACGAACTGCGGCACGATCCCCTGCTGGCTCTGCTGTCGGGCAAGCTCGAGGGACGCCGGAAGGGCTGCGCGGCGCTGGCGGGCAAGAGCACGCTGAAGCGTCTCGAACATGCACCCGGCGGCGGCGAGCCCGGCCGCTACCACAGGATCGACCACGATCCGGATGCGCTGCAGGCGGTGCTCGTGGAGTCGTTCATCGACTCGTGGGAGGGCAAGCCGCCGTCGCGGCTCGTCCTGGACATCGACTCGACCGACGACGAGGTGCACGGCCGCCAGGAGGGCCGGTTCTTCCACGGCTACTACGGCCACTACTGCTTCCTGCCGCTGTACATCACCTGTGGCGGACGCCCGCTCTTCGCCCAGCTCAGGCCCGGCAACGCGGATCCCGCCGGGGGCGTGACCGGGCCGCTCGGCCGCATCATCGCCCGGCTCCGCCAGGAGTGGCCTTGGCTGAAGATCCTGCTCCGTGCCGACTCGGCCTACGCGCGCGAGGAGTTGTTGGCCTGGTGTGAGGGCAACGGCGTACAGTACGTCATCGGCCTGGCGAAGAACTCCCGGCTGGCCGGGAGGATCGGCTGGGAACTCGCCGACGCCCAGGCGGAAGCGCAGAGACGCGGCCACCCGGCCCGCCGGTACACGGAGTTCCGATACGCCACTCTGACGAGCTGGTCACGGCAGCGCCGCATGGTCGCGAAAGCGCAACACCTGCCGGGCAAGGCCAACCCCCGCTTCGTCGTGACCTCGCTGCCCGCCGACACCTTCTCGGCCCGGACCGTCTACGAGCGCGTCTCCTGCCCGCGGGGCCACATGGAGAACACGATCAGGGAGCAGCAGCTGGACCTGTTCTCCGACCGGACCTCGGCCTCGCGCTTCGCCGCCAACCAGCTCCGGCTCCTCTTCTCCGCCCTCAGGCGCGCGCTCCATGGCACCCGCCTGGCCCGGGCCACCGCCGGAACGCTGCGGCTCAATCTCCTCAAGATCGGCGCCCGCGTCACGGTCTCGGTGCGAAGGGTCAAGGTCGCCATGGACTCCGCGCACCCATCTGCCGCCGCCTTCGCACGGGTCCACGCCCGATTACGAGGGGAATCTCCCACCCACTCCGTACTTCTTCCCAGGCCACTTCGTGGGACCGCTGCGCCCCAGCACCAATCGAACCCCTTCACCCGGCCGCGGTCCATCGCCGGGCCTCTCCAGTAGCGACTGCGAGCCCTCTTCACTGCTCGCTACCCTGTCGTCCAGCGCCACCACGGCTCCAATCCTGCCACCCAGGACCTCCGGCACCGTGGTAGAAATGCGGGTTAGTGCCGGAGACGGGAGCGAACGAGGTGGCGCGGAACCTCCTCGTGCGAGCGCAGGACCGCCTGCCTCCGCCACGACTTCCAAGGAGATGAAGCCATCGAAGGAGGGCGAGTGCGGCCCTACACCTGGCCGCCGGCCCCATTGAGTGGGCTCACACCGGCCTTGCTGGACCGGCGAAGGAGCTGCGTCCACAGCATCGAGAAGAGACAGTACGCGAGGAAGTAGTAGAAGCCCGGCCCAAGCGTCGAAGTGAGCTGGGTCTCCATTCCGACGTCGATCTGCTGCAGGAAGAAGGGGACGCTGAAGGCATTCGCCTGCGCCTGGTCTCGGGTGGCTAGGAACGCTAGGAAGACGGCGACCACGAAAACGTCTGCCATCGACCACTTGCCGATCACATCGACCACCCAGGTCAACCTCTGCCTGAGACCCGCGCCCGCCACGTACAGCGTAGCCAGAAGGACCGAGGCCTTGGCTAGCGGAACGATGACGCTGAAGAACAGGATCAGGAAAGAGACCAGGTGGTCCGAGGACCTCCATAGCTCCTGGACCGTGCCGAGGATCGAGCGAGTCTGCTCGAAGATTGTGACTTCAATCGGATTTGCGAGGATGGATGCTTCGACGTGGGTGGTGATCGAAACCCCGTAGATCGGAAGCGTCACGCCCGGTATCAGGAGCAGGAAGTTCAACAGCGTGAGGAGGAGGTGAAGCGTGCTCATATCAGTTGGATGGCGTACGCGTATCGTACGGTGTGTGGGATCGTGTCGGCCCGCTGGGCGCGCCAGCGCCGGTCGCGGTGCAATCTGTGCCCGATAGACGGCGAGCGCGAGGTCCGGTTGGCTGGAGCGCGGACGGTACCATTAGAATGCAGGGAAGATTGGGGCTGACCGAAGAGGCGCTGAGCACCCGATGCCCAGAACCGAGTTCATATCCACGGGGCACCACGTTCCGGAAAGAGTCGTCCGGAACGAGGAGCTGACGGCGTACTGGGACACATCGGACGAGTGGATCCGAGAACGAAGCGGCATCGAGACCCGCCACTGGGTGGAGCCCGGCGGGGAAACGGGGTCCGACCTGGCCTTGGAGGCCGCGAAGAGAGCGCTCGAGAGCGCGGACATGTCCCCCTCGGCGCTGGACTGCATCATCTACGCGACGCTCAGTCCGGAGCACTACTTTCCCGGAGGCGGGGTCTTTCTCCAGAGAAAGCTCGGCCTGTCGGGGGTTCCTGCGCTGGATGTGCGGAACCAGTGCTCGGGATTCCTATACGGTCTTTCCATCGCGGACGCTTGGATCCGAACGGGTCAGTACCGACGGGTCCTGCTGGTGGGTGCGGAGGTCCACTCGCTTGCCCTCGAGTACCACCGCCCGGAGGGCCGGAATGTGGGAGTTCTCTTCGGGGACGGGGCCGGGGCCGCGATCTTGGGACCGACGGAGGACGAGGCGCGGGGAGTCATGGGCGTCAATCTCTTCTCCGACGGGCGCTTCGCAGAACTCCTCTGGGTGGAGGGCGTGGGGATGGAGGGTTTTCCCTGGCTTACCCGGGCGGACCTCGACGCGGGGAAGCACTATCCGCGGATGGCAGGCCGAGAGGTCTTCCGGCACGCCGTGAAGCGGATGCCCGAAGCGCTGCGCGCCCTTCTGGAGGCGGAGGGCTTCCAGCCGAGCGACATCGATCTGTTCATTGCGCACCAGGCGAACCTGCGGATCAATGAGGCGGTGGCCCGCCACCTGGGACTCGCCGAAGGGCAGGTGTACAACAACGTGCAGCGCTACGGAAACACGACGGCCGCCACCATTCCCATCGCCCTGGACGAGTGCGTTCGGTCCGCGCGGCTGCGACGCGGCGACCTCCTTGGGATGGTCGCCTTTGGTAGCGGTTTCACATGGGGAAGTGCGCTGGTGCGATGGTAGCCGGCGGGCCGGGCTCGTACTCGGGGGGACGACGCATGAGATCGACCGGCTCGGGTAACGATTCGGCAACGGCTCGACGGGGTGGCTTGTCGGAAGCCGCCCCGGGTCGCACCTTGAACCCATGAGTTTAGGGTCGACACGAAGGGGCTTTTTGGCTCGTGCGGTTGCGGGAGCCACTGCGACCTTCGTACACCGGCTCGCGGATCGGCTCCTGGGAAGGTCGGTCCCTCTCGAGGTCGCGGGCCAGCAGATCCTGGGCCCGTCACTGCAGACCCCGCTAACGCATGGCCCTTTCGTCGGCCATCTTACCCCATCCAGCGCCAAGATCTGGGCCCGAGTCAGAGAGCCGGGAGAGTATCGGCTGGTCGCTCGCGGACCCGGCGGAGAGCACGCCGCGAGTGCGGAGGCGGGGCCCGAGACTGACGGGGCCATCGTGTGGGAGCTGACCGGGCTCGAGCCTCAGACCAGATACCTGTACGAGGTCTCTCGGGGGCAACTCACGGCCTTCGCGGCGGACGGCGCGTACTTTGGAACGCCGGCTCCCGAGGAGCGTGCTGCGGAAATCCGAATCGCGGTCGGATCTTGCGCGAGGGAGGGTGATGGCTCCGCCTCGGTATGGCGCCGCATGTCCTCCCTCGACCCGCATGCAGTGGTTCTGCTCGGGGACACCCCCTACATCGACTCGACCGATCTGGAGGTCCAGCGAACCCGGTACGGACAGTTCGCGGCGGTCCCCGACTTCGCGGCCCTGCTCCTCAACCGTCCACTGTACGCGACCTGGGACGATCACGATTTCGGGGCCAACGACACCGACGGGCGGCTAGTCGGAAAGGAGAACGCCCGCCAGGCGTTCATCGAGTTCCACGCGAACCCGTCCTATGGCGACGGTGCGGAGGGCGTATACACCCGCTTTCGAATGGGCGGGACCGAGGTGTTCCTGCTGGATACGCGGTACTTCGCGGGAACCGGACCCTCACCGATCGCCGACGGCCCTACGCTTCTCGGTCCCCGGCAGTGGGAGTGGCTCCGTGACGGCCTACGTTCCTCCACGGCGCCCTTCAAGCTTCTCGCATCCGGGCTCATCTGGAACGGTGCGGTGCGGCCCGGCAAGCCCGATCACTGGGACAGCTACCCTGAAGAGCGAGAAGCCCTCTTCCGCTTCATTGGCGATGAGGGGATCCAGGGGGTTGTCCTGCTCGGTGGCGATGTCCACCGTACGCGAGTGCTTCGATACGAGACCTCGGAGCTCGCGGGGTATCCGCTCACCGAGCTGATCACCTCGCCTATTCACGCGAGCGTGATCGACGAGGCAAATGCGCCTCACCCGGCGCTGATCCACGATTCGGGGGAGCCGCACGCATTTCTACTGCTGACTGTCGATACGACGGCTGCCGAGCCAACGCTCCATGCCCAGTTCCAGAACTCCGGGGGGCGTGAGCTATACTCCACGACGCTCGCAGCGTCAGAGTTGTCCTAGGCCGAGCTGATCGAGGTGAACCGGAATGGAGAAGAGTCACATGAGACGTCTTGCTGATCGCGCCATCGGCCGACGCGAGTTCCTGGCCGCATCGGCAGGCTCCCTGGCGGCTGCGGGATCCGGGTACCTCACCCCTCTGTCTGCCCTGCACAGGCCGGATCGATGGGCGCAGGATCGCAAGGTCCTCTTCGCCTGTCTCGACGGCTTCGGTCCGGATTATCTGGCGGAAAGCGAGATGCCGAATCTGAAAGAGATGATCCGGTCCGGCTCGTATGTGGAGGGGACCGGGATCGTTCCTTCGCTCACCAACGTCAACAATGCGTCGATTCTGACCGGGTCCTTCCCAAGTGAGCACGGCATCACGGGCAACTACTACTACGACCGCGCGACGAGGGAGGGAACATTCATGGAGTCGGCGGAGTTCCTGCTGCGCCCGACCCTCTTCGAGACGGCGCAGAGCTTGGGGATCCGCACGGCCTTCGTAACCTCGAAGGCGAAGCTCATGTTCCTATCGCGCGGTGCGGACTTCGCGGTTACGGCCGAGAGTCCGAGCCCCGAGATGGCCGCCGCGATTGGGCCCGCTCAGGACGTTTACTCGCCCGACATCAATTTCTGGTCGCTTCGAGCTGCCCGGCACTATCTCGGGGAGGCGGACTGCCAGCTCGTTTACTTGGCCACGACGGATTACATGATGCACACGTATCCGCCGACGGATGAACGGTCCCAAGCGCACCTCCGTATGTTGGACGAGTACCTCGGCCGCATTCTCAACGACCACGCCAGCCTAGAGGTGTATCTCACTGCGGATCACGGGATGTCGCCCAAGAGCGAGGCCATCGACATCGGCAGAGTCATCGCCGAGCATGGGATCCAGGGCGAGGCGGTACCGATCATTCGGGATCGCTACGTCGTCCACCACAGCAACCTGGGTGGCGCCTGCTACGTCTACTTGAACGACGAGGCCGACGTGGAGCGGGCTGTCGAGTTGCTGGGTGGGCTTCGTGGGGTGGAGGAGATATACCGGAGACGCGCGGCCGCGGAAGAATTTGAACTGTATGAGAGCCGGATCGGGGACATCTTCCTGCTTGGAGAGAGGCACGTCGTCTTCGGGGATCTGGACCGCAGGGAGGAGGAAGTCGCCATTCGGTCGCACGGGTCCCGGTACGAAACCACCGTGCCGATCCTCTGCTATGGCCGTAGCGTAGACGCTGGCAGCTACCGGAGGAGCATCGATCTCACCCGAAACTTCACGTGGTGGGAGGCTTGAGGCGAGGACGGCGCGCGCGTGCGGGAGTTTTGTCGTGCCCAGGCGGCGCGTACCGGCGGTCCCTCGCTGTGTGCCGGTCTAGGGGTCGACTCTAACCCTCAGGAACCCGTTGCTCCAGCAGCACTGCGCTCCCCAGGGGCGAGTTCCCTCGTAGGCTTGGACCCGAAGGAGGTAGTCGCCCGCTTCCGTGAAGTGGGCGGTTGTCTCGGCCTCGATGCCTCCGGCGGTCGGCGCCTGACTTCCGGGTCCAAACCTCACATCGCCGGGTCCCTGGTGCTTTGCCCACAGCGCCAACACGCTCTGGAAGCCCGAGTGCGGATTGTCGCCCATGGGTTCGACCACGGCGATGCGGATCGGTAACGCCTCTCCCACCCGCGCCGCCGCCGGGCCGGCCACCAGGTTCCCCCCGCGACCCCGACGCTCGGGACCCGCTGGGTGCAGGAAACGGATCAGCGGGGAGACGCTGTTTCTTCCAGGTTGGTCAGGCTCCTCGATCTTATAGTCGGGAGCCTGAATGTGACTTGGGACCGCGTAGCTCTCACCCTCCCAGCGGAGCGTCCAAACCACACGGTCATCCTCTGAGCCGGGCGGGAGGTTCACTGAAAAGACGCAGTAATAGCGGCGGTCGTAGCCCTCGTCGCGACTCGGGACCGGCATGAAATGCGTGGGCTCCATCCCGTCGTAACGTGCCGGTTCGATGGAGTTGTCGGGACCGATCGGAATCTCCAGCGCCTCCTTGAGATTCAGGTTGAAGTACCCGAAGCGCAGCCCGTGCGACCCGTCCGGATTCTCGTACCAGCCGTCAAAGAGGAGTACGACCGGCTGTCCGGAGGGCCGAAGATTCCGGACCATCTCCGTCCCGGCGGCTCCGCGGAAGTTGGCCTGGCCCGCGAGCCAACCGGGCCCGGCCAGGAGGCCGAGCAAGCCGCTCATCCAGAGGGAGCGAAGAGCTCGCTTCATTCGCCGCCGTCTCCGTCGGATACGGGCCGCTCGCGGCGCAGCAGTGTCTCTCGCTCCTCGACTGCCGCCTGGAACTCCTCCTCGTTCTCGAAATAGGTCAGTCCCATCCGGAAGTGGCACATCGAGTCCACGGTACGATCGCCGCGTACGACCCACTGATCCGGATCCGGGTTGTGGCGGTTGTCCGCCGTGTTGTCGAAGACTCCCGTGTTGATCAGTACGGTTCCCTTGGGGAAGAGCGGCATCGCATCGTCTTCGCGCAGGAATCCGGTCTGCCAGTTGTGATCGAAGTGGAACTTGTTGATCACCTCCCAGCGTCCATCGGGATAGACCGCCTCAAGGATCTGGTAGCGACCCCGGAGGTGCATGTGGGCTCTTGCGATTTCGAGCCGAGCCGAGCCGACCGGTCCACCACGTAGACTCCCCGATAGGTCGCCCAACTGTTCGGCGGGAGGAGTAGGTCTCCCTGCCGCACGATCTGGGGGTCGCTGCTCAGCCCGCGCGGCCCGCCGCGCAGCTCCGGGCCGAAACGCCAGGGCAACGGGTCCGACGCGAATCCTTGCCCCGTGTATTGGCTGCAGCTGAATCCGTCCGCGCCGTCCGTCCGGTAGGTGGGTGGCGCATCTTCCGGGTACAGCCAGAATCCCAGCTGGAGGACCGCGTCCACGTCCCGGTCGGTCGCATACATGTGCATGTTCCAGCGGACGATGTTGCCAGGATCGAGCGGCTGGCCCGAATCGTCGGCGTAGATGGTCCCCTCGTTTCCTCGCGTCTGCCGGAGAGATCCGTCCGCTGAGCCGTCGAGCTTGATGATGCCTGGGTTCGCATGGTGAAATACGTTCCAGCTGTCTGCCGTCGCCGGCCGGAACTCGGCGGCCTTGATCCAGCGCCGCTCGGTAAGTCCCTCAACCGGGGACTCCAGCCAGGGCCAGTCGTCCGCGCTGTTGGCCGCTACCATGTAGGCGGGGGAAGACACGACCACACCCGGGGGTCGGCCGAGCTCCTCCTCGAAGCGCCAGGCGTTCGACCATTCCGGCCACTCCTAAGGGGGCGGGGAGATCGGCAACGTCTCCGAGCGCCGCGCCGGTATCGACCCAGTCTGCGATGATGCGGATCTGTTCGTCGCTGAGGGAGCGGTTATTCTTGAACTCTTGGATTCCAATCGTCCGGTCGACCGGCCCCGGGGGCATCACGAAGTCGACGACCTTCTCCTTGATCAGCGTTGCCCACGGACGAACCTCTTCATAGGTCCTAAGCGGCATGGGGCCGATCGAACCCTCCCGGTGACAGGTCTCGCACTTCTCCTGAAGGATCGGCGCCACGTCCCGTGTGTAGGTGACCGACTCGTTTGCCTGGCCCGCGGCGAAGCCGGGAGAGAGGGTCAAGACGACCCCAACGAGGAATCCCCGGCCGAGCTGTGTCAAGATTTTCTATCTCATCCTGTAGGCTCCTTGCAGTGTTGCAGACGAACCGATGCTCCCGTGCCCGGGCACGGACCGAAACTCACGGTCACCTGTCCGCGAGCAAAACCTGCCGCATCTACTACGGAAATAGACCGGGACTGGCCAGTCGCGTAAGGCCTAGCGCCTCGGGCGCGGGGCGCAGGATTTCGCCCCCGTTACGGCAGCGCGAAGACGAATAGGGTGTTGCTTCCCCGGGGGGCTTCGAGTTCGAGCCCGGGGGTGAGCCCGAGCGTCTCATAGGAGCCTGAGGTTCCGCCGCCCGTCGCGACGGCGATGTACTGCCGCCCGTCGACCGCGTAGCTGATGGCGCCGCCGGTGATCCGGCTATTCAGGATCGTCTCCCAGAGCACTTCACCGGTCTCCTGATCGAGGGCCCGGAAGCGGCGGTTGATGTCGCCGCCGAAGAGTAGCCCCCCACCCGTTGCCACCAGGCCGCCGAGCCACGGCGCCGCCTGTTTGTACTCCCAGAGGAGCTCGCCCGTTGCCACATCGAACCCCTTTACCATCCCGGGGAACTCCGGCTGATCCGCCGAGGGGATCGTTCTCCTGATCGCAGCGTTCCCCGTTCCCGTGAACTCGAGGCTCGTCTGCTCGATCCATGCGTTGAAGAGTGGCTGGTAGACCGCGCCCGTGAGCGGGCTGTACGCACCGTACCACCAGTCCTTCCCGGCGCGCGGCCCCCCGACGAGCATGTCTCCGTACTCACGATGCGTCAATTCGGTATTCCGCTGCACCCTCCCGGTCGGATCGATGGAGGAGATGAGGTTCTGGTGAACGAGCGGTCGAGCCCAGAGGAACTCCCCCGTTTCGCGATCCAGTACGAATTGCGTGCCGGCCTTCCCGGCAGCCCAAAGCGCCTTCCGGCTCTCGCCACTCGCATCCGGGTTGAACCACTCGAGCTCCGGGGACGGGTCGTAGGCGATATCCACCAAGATCCGCTCGTGCGCGTAGTCCGCGTCGACCTCGTCGCCCGGGAGGTGCTGGTAGTACCAGACGATCGCTCCGGTGTCTGGGTCGAGCGCGAGCGTGGAGTTGGAGTAGAGGAGGTCCCCGGTCCCGTCCGACCCGCGGGAGATCGCCGCGTAGGGGCCGGGGACGCCGGTTCCCCAATAGACGAGGTCGAGCTCCGGGTCGTACGTGCCGGGCATCCACGGTGACACGTGCCAGCGATCCTCGAGCGGAAGCCCGCCCCAGCTGTCCCCACCCGGCTCCCCGGGCCGCGCGATCGTGAATCGCCGCCAGAGCTCCTCCCCGGTCTCGGCGTCGTGCGCCGCGATGAAGCATCCGCCGGGGATGCCGCCGGGCTGGCAGGAGCGTCCCGTGAGCACCTTTCCCCGGACGACGATCGGACCGGATGAGTGGCGGGTCCGGTCCCTCTCGTTGTCGTGGACCTGCGTCTCCCAGACCACGTCTCCGGTCGCGGCATCGAGCGCGATGACGGCGCCGTCGGCCGGCGCTGCGTAGTAGATCTTGTCTGAGTAGATGGCGATGTTTCGCGTGACGCTCGAAGGCGCGCGCGCCTCGCTCGGCGGCGGCCGCCGGTACTGCCAGATCAGATCGCCATTCGTGGCATCCACCGCTTCGATCACGCCGCCCGGGTGGGGGATATACATCACCCCGTCGTAGACGAGCGGGATCAGCTCGACGCCCCCCGGATTCAGCGCCCGCGACCACGCGAGCTGGAGTGTGCCGACGTTCTCGCGGTCGACCTCGTCGAGCGGGCTGTAGCCCCAACCGCCGTAGGTGCGGCGCCACTGGAGCCAGTCTGCGTCGGCGGGACTTCGGAGGACCTCATCTGTGACCGGTTCGAACGGTCGGCCCTGCGCCCGGGTCTGGAGCGGAGCGAGCGCGAGGCCGAGGACCGCTACGGCACTGGAAACCCGTCGCCTCGTTAGCATAGGGACGCCCTTAACCCGCGGGGGAGACGAATCGAGGTCAAGCGCGAGTGCGCCTCAGCTTGACGATACGGGGCAGGGCGGGGCACGACAAGCCACGCCTCGGAATCCTCTCGTGGGCCCCGAGGGTATTGCAACTTCATCGCTTCCCCGACGCTCGCGCGCCGGGATTCTTGTGGCTTGCACCGCCCGTTCTCAACAAGTTGGGGAGGATCCATGACCGTGACGAGAAAGAGACTTATCGCTCACCTGAACGAAGACTTGGCTGGCGAGCTTGGTGCGATCATACAGTACCTGACCTATGCGGCAAAGGCCTCGGGGCCGTACCGGCCGCAGCTCGTGCAGTTCTTCGGAGCGGAGGTTGCCGACGAGCAGCGCCATGCCGAGTACCTGGCGAACAAGATCGTAGCGCTCGGCGGAGAGCCGACGACTGTGCCTCGCCCCGTTCCCCCGGCGGCGGGAAACAAGGAGATGCTCGAGGCCGTGCTCGCCGCGGAGCTACAGGCAGTGCGTGACTACACGGCACGGGCAGAGGAGGCGGAGGCGTTCGGGGACAAGGGTCTCGCCGTCCAACTGGAGGACATAGTACGTGACGAGTCGGCTCACTCCGAGGAGACTGCTCGCGTGCTGTGCGACTGGATCGGGTAGGTCGCGGTCTCGAGGGCGGAGCAGTTCTTGCGGAGGAGGCCCCAGCCCGGCGGCAGGGGCGCACCGGCTCCCGGGAGCAAGGTCGGTGAGCGGTGCTCGGAAGCGCTGCCGAGGCGCGGGTGCCCGCGACGCCCAAGCGCTCACGGCGATCCCTCCGTGCCGGGCCCCGATGCCCGGACGGAGAGGAGCCGCCTGAGCGCTTGGGCGTCGCGGTCCTTAACGCTCCCGCTCGTTCAGACTCCAATCGTACCGGTACTCGATTGCGCCGTCGAGCCCTCGGAGGAATGTCGCCAGCTCACCGTCCGCGTACGAGATGAGGTGCTCGATCACCGCCGCTTCGGTCCCCCCGAAGTCCTCTGCGTACCAGTCGTAGATGCTCGACAGGATGACGAAGTCGTCGGCTACCACGTCGACACCCCGTGGACCGTTGACGTAGCCTCGCGCTCCGGCTTCGAGTAGCGCCTCGCTGTTGGCGGCCGTAAAGGCCGTCGCGATCAGATTCGGGCAGCTGTAGGCGGCGCAATTGACCGCGTAGTGAATCCTCGCGTCCCGCCAGACGGGACGTAGGATTCCGTGCTCGATCTGATCGAGGGTCATGTCTTGGCCCGCGACGTTTGCGTGCACGTCGGCCCAGGGCCCCGTTAACGGTACGATGCCCTCGTGGATGTCGAGGATCGAGTCTACCGGGTACGCGTCCACGACGACCTTCACCGTGAGCGCGTTGTAGAAGTTGACCCAGTACGCGAACTGCTCTCTTCGGGCGTAGTCACGGGGTTCGATTTCCTCGAGTGACTCCAAGTATCCGGTCAGCTTCGCCCCATCCGACGGACTCGCCGCCAGCGTAGCGTAGTCGAAGAGGTTGATGCCCGAGGGATCGGGGTCGATGTAATCTTGCAGGATCTCCTGCCAGGGGCCGTGGTCGATGCTCGCGGTGTTCGACTCGTCGCTCGCGTTCCATTCCCGGAGCTCCGCGGCCTCCGGCGGACTGCAAGTCGCCGTCAGGAGCGCGGCGGCGAGGAGAGCCGCGGCTCCGCGCCACCGCCTCGCCCGCGATTGTTCCATTCCAGCGCAAATCGTCGGCATGAGCGTCAATTCTCCCGATTCCTGCTCCGCCGCCGCTGGCGGCATCGCAGACAGAACAACGTACCCAGAATCCCGGCGCTTGCTCCGATGATACCTCGAGCCGTGCCGCCGACCTTCGAGCGCCCGGATCGCCGTCTGAGGCTGTCCACCGGTATCTCCACGAGGTGGAGGTTCTCCTGTATCGCCTTGACCTGCATCTCCACGGTCCACCCGAACGCGGTATCGCGCATGTCGAGGCGCTGGAGGGCGTCTGCCCGGATGGCCCGGAACGGTCCCAGATCGGTCACCCTCCTTCCCCAGAAGAACCGGATCAGGAGGGATGCGACGCGGTTGCCCGCGATCTGCGCCGACGAGAGGGCACCCCGCTCCATCCTTCCCAGTGCGCGGGATCCGACCACGATATCCGCGCCTTTCGTGATCGCGTCGAGGAGATCCGTTGCCTGCTCCGTCCGGCACGACCTGTCACCGTCGACGAAGAGCACCACGTCCACCGGACCGAGGGCGGCCAGGGCGGTCAGGCAGGCGATGCCGTAGCCCGGCGTCGGCTCTACGACGACGCTCGCCCCGGCCGCCCGCGCCCGCTCCCCGGTGCCGTCCGTCGATCCGTTGTCGCACACCACGATCTCGTCCACGATCGGTTGTCGCGCCTCGGCCCGCAGCTCCGAGAGCTCGGTCACCACTCGGGTGATATTGCCTGCCTCGTTGCGCGCGGGAATGACCGCGCCAACACGTAGGCCCGCGTACATGGCAGCCCTCCGCCGCCGTCGGGAAGAGTGGGGCTCGTGCCGATGGTTCGGCCGTCAGCGCGAGAAGAGGCCTGACATGGTACGGCCATCAAGATCATCCGGGTGCGCAATATTCGCGAGATCGGCCAGCGTCGGGGCCACGTCTACAGTAGAGACGGGCGTCTCCGAGAGCCCGGGACGGACCCGGGCACCCAGGAAGATGAGTGGCACTGCGCGGTCGTAGTAGTAGGGTGACCCGTGGGACGACCGGTCGAAGCCAGTGAGGATATTCGGACCATACCGGAGGTGGACACCGTTCCGGCCCGCGAGTCCGACCACGCGGCTCCTCGAGTGGGAGCGACCGAAGAGCGCGACAAATGAGTCCGGACGCGCCTCCTCCTCCTCGATCTCGCCGAAGGTGTAAGCCGCCGCGATAAACGGGAGCTCCGACACCGAGGCCTTTACGGCACGTGCCAGCGCCTCGCCCTCGGTCCCGGCCTCGGCGGCGTCCGCGATTGCCATCCGGAGGAGTCCCCGCGCCTCCCGGTCGAGACGGTCCGCGACGTGCCCGCTCTCCACCATGTGTTCCGGGATCTCGAGGACCCCGTGGTCCGACGAGAGCGCCATGACCCAGCGGCCGGCTCCAACCTCGGCGTCGAGCGTCTCGATCAGTTCTCCGAGCAGGTCGTCGAGTCGTAGCAAGTTGTCGAGTTGCTCGCGGCTCCAGGGTCCGAAGCGGTGCCCTACCAGGTCAGTCTGGGAGAAGGCGACGCCCAAGAAGTCGACGGGTCCCTCCCGGCCGAGGCGCAACCCAGCGATGGCGGCCCGCGCCAGCGCGAGGACTGCCTCGTCGGGAAAGGGAGTCTCGTTGTGGCGCCAGGTGTTGAGCTCCTCCTTGTCCTCGACGTCGATCCGGTCGGATGCGCGGTGGGGGAAGAAGGAGTGGACCCCGTCCAACTCGAAGGCAGAGGTATCGGGCCGACTCAGGGGGAGGTGCGCCGGCGGGATCCGGCTCTCCCAAACCGCCTGGGCGTAGATCGCCGGCATCGTCTCTTCGTTGAAGCGCCGGATCCAGTCCGGGTACTCGGACCGGTAGTACGTGGAGGTCACGAACTCCGCCATGTTGGGCGGGAGCCAGTAGACCTCGCCACGGGTGCGTGCAGCAAGCCCGATGGCCGCCCGGTCTTTCCCCGATATGGAGACGGCGCGAGCCTCGGGGCCCTCGGCCAGGATCCAGTCCGCGAGACCTCCGCGAAGGACATTGGCGGGAGATCTCCCCGGCATCTCCGGTAGTCCGAGGATCGGGCTCCCCGTATCCTGCATCGAATAGACTGGTCGCCACTCCCCGTCCACGACCTCGGACCACTCGTTCTCGACAACCCCGTGGCGCGCGGGGTGCACGCCGGTTGCGAGTGTGACGTGGCCAGGCCCTGTCGAAGTCCGGGCGTGATCGTGAGTGGCACGGGAAAAGCGATACCCTTCGTCCAAGAGTCGACGAAACCCGCTCGTGAAGATGCTCTCGTAACGGTCGAGCATGTCCGCCCGCAGCTGGTCCACCACCACCAGAACGACGAGAGACGGGGCAGTCGATCGGGCCTCGCCTGCCGCCGGACCCCGAATGACTCGGCAGCCGTTCCCGATCGTGAGCAGTGCGACGAGGATGGTGAGGCTTCGAAGAACTTGCATAGGAAGAAGAACTCGCGTAGGAAGACGAGGTTAGGTGGCCCGCAAGGCACGTGGTTCCCGCCGCTTCCGGCAACAGCAAATCTGGTGCGGGCAGTGGAGCCAAGGTAGGTCTGGCCTCGGCCTACGGCGAGCTGCTGCGATCCCGGTGCGCGGGTGTGCTCCGCGTCCTGACGTCGTCTCCCGACCTCCGCCTGACACCACGTTCCTGGAGTCGGAGGAGGGAGCGGAGGGAGAGACTGGGTGAGGGAGATGGATGTGGAGGCGTTAGCCGAGATCGCCCGGCCCCGGCAGAGGTGCCGGCGCCGCCGTCCAGCTGTCGTCAAGCGTCGAATCCCAAACCTTGCCGGAGCCTCCTCGATGGGTCGGATCCGCCTCACCTCGGACTTGCGGCCCGCGGGCACGCGAGTGTCAGATGCTCGCACCGGAGCCCCATTGGCGGGGTCGCCGCTTCCACGCTCAAGCTGATCCCGGGGCGCCTCCGAACGCTCCCGTGCGCCGAACGCCCTGGCGGTTTCGGCTCAGATCCCGATCCAGTAGCTCACCTTCACCGCGAAGACGTTGTCGCCCCCCTCGCCGACGGAGCCGAGAAGGTCACCGATCCCCGCTCCGATTCCCTCGTCCAGCTCACGGGAACGGGCCTGTTGCCAGACGAGGAAGAGCGTACTCCCCGGTCTCCACTCCCAGCTCAGCACGGCAGTGCTCCGGAAGGAGCGAATGTTGAAGTCCCGGTTCGGAATCGAGAAGACGTCCTCTCCATCGCGGACCTCGAGGCTGCCGTCTTCGAGCCGGGCGAGCGACGTGCCCTCCGTGCCGTAGCTTCGGAGGGGAAGCGCCCGCGCCCGTGCGAGCTCGCCATGATCGAAGTAACGCCCGCTCGCCGCGAAGGGCTGTGCGTAGAGTTCCAGGTTCAGGTCAGGTTGCAGGGTAAAGTTGAGGCGCGTCTCGATCGCGAGCTCGTTTCGGTCCGTGAAGGCAAAAATGTACCGCCCGCCGTACGTCACCGGTGACCCGCCGCCGCGGGCGGCCACGTACTGGCGAGAATCCACGCGGCGTTCGAAGGAGGGGACGAACGAGACCTGCCACCGGGGGGCGGGGACGAGGGAGATCTCCGCGTTGATGTTCCCGCTCCACCCGCCCAGCTCATCCTCCCCGTAACTCGCTCCGGCACGCCAGCGCGTCTGGTTGGATGGGTTGCTCCCGAGAGAAACCGAGAAGTTCCAGTCCTGGGGGGCCTCCACCGAGGGGCCGCCACGGGTGAGCCGCTGGTTTTGGGCGCGGAAGCTGAAGTTGCCGGAAGCGCGCGCCGTCCAGAAGTTGTCGAGCGTCACCTCCGCATTCCCGCTGAGGCGGGTGTGCTGCTTGTCGCCCCCGAAATTCCACTCCGAGTTGTGGTTCGCGCTGAACCGGTACGCGCGAAAGAGTCTCCCCGGTTCCGTCTCCCGGTAGGTGAGAGATTGCCTCGTCATCATCCCGTCGCCAGAGCCCAGCCGACCGATATCATTGAAGGTGACCTCGGGGGACTCGAAGTCGAGGAAGACGTCCCAGAGCCAGTGTGCTCCGCTGATCTTTCTGGCTTGGAGCGTGGCCTTTCCCCCGGCTAGCGATGTCCGAAGAGAGTCCACGCGCACGTGGTCCGCGTCCGGCCGCTGCAGGTACCGTACACTCGCGCGCTGCGCCCGGACGATCGCTTCGCTCGTCCCGTTGATCCCGGTGAGCCCTCCGCCTACGACGACTTCGTAGATTCCGCCTGCGAGGCGCCAGAGCATGTCGCCCCCGGCCATCCACGCGTTCCTCTGGAGCTGGGCCGCGAGCGGATCGCCGTCCGCGAGATCGCGGTGGACACCGCTCAGCATGAGCGATGCCGTTGATCCGGCCGAGCCGAACTCCTGCTGGATCCGCACCATCCCCCAGCCTGTCCTCGGTGCGACGGGTACGTCGGAGACCGCGCCGCCGCTTCCCCCGGCCGGGTCCAGATTGAAGGTGCGGGCGTGCTCTTCCCCCGTCACCGCGCCGAGGATCGCGAGGGATGTGCCGGAAGGGAGGCGTCCCGTCAGTTTACCGGCGCCGAGGATCGTCGTCTCTCCCGGCACGTCGACGAAGTCGGCCGAGACCGACCCGAGGGGAGGTCCGCCGATCCGCCGCGTGTAGAAGTAGTTGTTCTCGAATCCCTCGAGTAGCGAACTCCCCTCCGTGAAGAAGGGGCGCCTCTCGGGGAAGAACGTCTCGGTGTCCGTCAGGTTGATGACGGCCGGATCCACTTCAACCTGACCGAAATCCGGGAAGAAGGTTGCATCGAGAGTGAGGTTCGGCCCGAGGCCCAGCTTCACGTCCGCGCCGGAACTTCCCTCTAGATTCAGGTCGTCGACGAAGGGGTCTCGGGGGTCGCGGTCCGCCGCGAGAGTTGATCCGCCGGCTACGAAGGGGAGGATCTCGAGTCTCCGTGCCTGGTCGACCGATTCGATTCCTCGAAGCGAGCCGAACCTGGAGGACCACGCGTCCTCCGTCCTCGGGATCGCGACCCAGTAATCGTCCTCGTTCTTCAGGGGGATCCACCGGTGTACGTTGAGCCCCCAGACGAGCTCCGAACTCTCGTTGAACCGGAGCTGCTCGAAGGGAATCCACATCTCCGCCGTCCACCCCGAGTCATCGATCTCGGTCTGCGCTTCCCAGACCGGGTCGAAACGGGGATCGATGTCGGCCTCGCTGTCCGACAGGTGTTGGTGGTCAATTCGGACGCCCGACGCGGTGACTCCGAAGCTGTACGCCGTCCGGCGGTCGAGAAAGGTGTCGAGCGATATGAGGATATACTCGGCCAGCTCGGGCCGCCCGCTCACGTTCGGCCGACTGAAGGAGCCGCCGCTCGATCGGGCCGCCCTCGTCGGGCTGTACGGGGAATCGCGGCGACCGAGGGGAGCCTGAATGCCGGCCCTTCCCCTGCTGCTCCCCATGCGGGCCCCGACGTAGACGCCGCTCTCGTCGTAGACGAATCGAACCTCTGTCTCCTCGGTGGGACCCGCGCCCTCGACCGGCTCCTTCTGTACGAAGTCGCGAATCGGCTGAGCGCGGCTCCAGATTGCCTCGTCGAGCCTTCCGTCCACGCGGATCTCGTTCGACGCCGTCCGGAGCGCCGCAGCCTCCTTCCCGAGCGAACCCGGCGTCTGACCCTCGGCCGACGTCGGCCCGGCGAGGGCGAGGAGCGGAAGGAGAGCGGCGAGTGGGAGCCATCGTCCACCCCGCGCCGATGAGAGTGCGGTCACGTCGGTGTTAGGCGGAGGGTCAACTTCGCTCCCGTCCTGTCACGCCGCTCCTGGCAGGGATGTCTCTCGGGCGGGAGCGTCGGTCGAGGGGAGAGGATGAACGTTGCCTACTCTCGCAGGCCGGAGACGTTCCGGCAATTCGCCCCCCGGCCTGGGATCTCGCGACGGCCTTCCGCTCCCGGACGGGGTTGCGGGGAGTGTCAGGGTGATTACGATCCCACCGTTCGACGAGAGCCCGGGCATGGTCCTCGGGCACGGATGCTCAGGCAGGACCTTCAACCCGCGAGACGAACGAATGAGCGAACTCTCTCAGATGAAATGCGAGGCGTGCCGAAGGGGAGCCCCGACCGTCACGGAGGAGGAGGCTAGGGAACTTGGATCGGAGATCCCCGACTGGAAGACAGTGGATCGGGACGGTATCCCCACGCTCGAGAGGGCATTTGAATTCCGAAACTTCATCGATGCCCTGGCATTCACCAACGCGGTGGGAGACTTGGCCGAAGAGGAGGGGCACCACCCGGCTCTCCTCACGGAGTGGGGCCGAGTGACCGTCTCCTGGTGGACGCACAAGATCAGGGGTCTCCACCAGAACGATTTCATCATGGCCGCGAAGACCGACGAACTCGCCCTTCGGTCGTAAGGGGTGCAGTGAGTGCCCGGCGCCCGGCTACCTCCGAGGCAGCAGGTCGCCGGTGCGGACCGGAGGGGAGGCGAAAGGAGTGCGGGACCGCCCCCCGGGCCGGGTGCCGCGGAGGGCGCCCGCTCGAGCTCTCCGTGCCGGTAGTAGCCCGCTAGTCCTTCCGTGAGCGGTTCTCGGTCAGCCGCCTTCGAGGCGCTCCCCCGACGGAACGAGCCGGGCCGTTCGAAAGGACGGGAGCCGAAAGACGGTCGTGTCTCCCCGCGCGGTCACCCACCGGTCACCGTCGCCTTCTCCAAGGGTAAGGACGGCGAGCGTGTCTCCCGCGCCTCCGAGCGCAGTAAGCGAGAGTTCGGCCGGTGCGTCGAAGATCTCGTTCCCCGCTTCCGCGAACCCATTGGCCCGCAGGGTCGAGAGCTCCTCCAGGATCCCACGGATTGTGCTCGCGTCGGCTTCCTCGCCGCCCGACAGCGTCCAGGCGGAGTCCGCGCGCCCGAGCGAGTGGTTCCCGTCCTCGGCCACCAGCTCGATACGCTCCACTGCGGCGGTGTCGACGATCACCACCCGGCGGTCGCGCCAGTTCGAGAGCGACCGGGTCATATGGGCGTTGAAGTCGCTGCTGAGCACGTACGCGTCGGTGCTCTCCGGCCGGCGAACGAACGAGGTGCCGGTCGAGGTGCCGGCGTCTCCCACAAGGACGGTCCGGCTCTCGCCGTCGAGTCCGAAGGTCATGCGATCGGCCGAGCCCTCCGCGAGGCCCATTCGCTCGTGGTTTTCGGGGTTTCTCGAAACGCGGCTCGTTATGGAAGCGCTCTCGACCGACTCCCAGAACCTCGCGACGGTTCCGGAGTCGGCGGGGAGCCCGTCAATCGTCCAGTCCTCTCCATTCCTCGCGATCACTCGCTCTCCACCTGCCCCGTCGAGCCGGACCTCGCTCACCGTGACGCGATTCAGGCGGTCGAAGAAGTCCTCCCACTCGCCGGAGGGTTCGTTGTCCGCACCGCCGGACGGCACTAGGGAGATCAGGAGCCAGAGGCCAAGGAGGAGTGCGGCTGCACCGAGGAGCTTCGTGAGCGTCTTGGTACTCATGGTTGAACGACTTCCTTCCACTGCGCTTCCGCCCTTCTTCGCCTTCCTGTCACCCTGAAGACGCCGAAGACGACGAAGAGGAGCGGGAGTCCGGCCAGATTCCCCCAGCGGAGGAGATCCCGCGTCGCGTCCGAGGTGAAGACGAGCGAAGGCGGCGTCCGGTCCTTCGAACGGATCTGGATGAGCGCCTCGTCCTGCGCGAGCCAGTCGATGGCGTTCGCCAGGAAGGTTACATTCTGCGGGTTTGACTGGACGAACTCGATCTCCGAAAAGGTGGCGTCGCCCACGACGACGACCCGGCCCGGTGCGGGGCCTGATTCTCCGCTTGCGCTCTCCGGATCCCCTTCGAGCGCCAGCGCGACCACCCGGATGCCGAGCTCCTCTTCGGGCCGCTCCCACTCCTGCTGGGGGAAGAGGGGAAGGCTGGTTTCGTGGAGCGCTCCGGCCTCGGTCGTCACGAACAGGGGCACGACGCCCGTGGTGTCCACGATCCCGAGGGCACCAGCCCATCCCAGGCTGAGTGCCGAGAGTCCACGCGTCATGATGTGATCGCCGGCCGGACGTGCGATGGGCCACGGTGGGTATGGCGCGATCACGTTCAGAAAGCCCTGCTGGCCGACGGAGACGCGTTCAGCCGAGGCGAGATCGATGACGAGTCCGTCGAGGATTTCCACGCCCCGCCGCTCGAGGAGCGGCTCGAGGCCCGTGTTCACCGGGATCGGCGTGAGCATCTCGGGGTTCAGTTCGATCGGATCGAGGAGGAGGAGCGCGGCGCCTCCCTCCTCCACGAACGACTCGACCCGAGCGACCGATACGCTGTCGAGGCGCTGGGTAGGCCCGGCCACGACGAGCACGGAGACCGAGTCCGGGTCCGGTGCGGGAATGGAGTCGACGGAGAGGTCCACGGGGCGCAAGTCGTAGCGGTCTCCGAGCGTCTCAAGGAGCCCGGGGAGTTGGCCGGACGACCTTCCGCCCCCAGAGGTGACAAAGGAGACGGTACGCCTCGTGTCCGTGGTCATCGATGCGATCGTGGACGCGAGCTGGAACTCGAGGTCATCCGTCCGTTGGATCGTCGGCAACACCTCCTGCTCCTCGGCGTAGGTTACCGCGAGTCCGTAGTAGCCCCGGCGAACCTCGAATTCGTCATCCCTGAGGACGTTGAACTCGAGGGGGCCGATGCCGAACGACCGTGCGCGCTCCGCCGCCGCCTCGTCCTCATCCGGATTCAACTCGGTAACGACGAAGTCGCCGCCACCCCCCCGCTCCATGTCGGAGAGGAGATCCCGCACGTCCCGGAGTTGGAGCTGAACTTCGGGAGGGAGCTCGCTCGACGCGAAGAGCGTGACCTGGACAAGATCGTCGAGGCCCGAGAGGATCTCCCGCGTGCCGTCGGAGAGGGTGAAGAGTCGTTCCCGCGTCAGGTCCAGGCGGCCATGGATCTGACCGCCAAGGAGGTTGACGGCGAGTACGATCAGGGCGACGGCCGCGTTTCCGACGCGAAGGCGGATGGCGTCGCGCCGGACCGGGGAAAGCCGGGCCTGGGAGACGGCTGCGATCGCGAGGATCACGAAGAGAGCGGCCGTGGTGATGAAGTAAATCACGTCCCTCAGGTCCGCGACTCCGCGGGCGACGTTCTCGAAGTGGCTGAGCACCGAGAGGCGGGAGACGATCGTCCCGACCACGGGGGGCATACCGAGCTGGATGCCCGGCAGCCCGGCGAGGAAGAGCACGAAGCCGATCACTGCCGCGATGATGAAGGCCGTGATCTGATTGCGGGTGATGCTGGAGGCCCAGATTCCGATCGCGGTCAGCTGCCCCGCCAAGAGAGCCGCGCCGAGGTACTGCGCGACGATGATCCCCGGATCCGCCTCGGAGACGAAGAGCACCCCGACCGCTGTCGGGAGCGTACCCGCGAGCACGAGCAGTACAAACACCCAGCTTCCAAGGAATTTGCCTATGACGAGTTCGGCCTCGCTCAACGGTTGGGCCAGAAGCCACTCGAGCGTCCCGAGGCGCCGCTCCTCCGCCAGGCTTCGCATCGTGATTGCCGGAATCAGGACCGCGAAGAGGATGGGGAGGAGGTCGAACAGGGGCCGCAGGCTCGCGAGTCCCATTGCGTACATGTTCCGGAATGCGAGGTAGAGCGAGACGCCGAGGAAGGCCACTGCGAGCACGTACGCCGTAGGGTGATCGACGAGGCCTCTGAGCTCCCGCTTCGCCACCGTCACGAGAGATCCGGTCATCCGGCCACCTCCTCTGCCTCTCCCTCCCCGGGCTCCCGGGTAAGGTCCCGGAAGACCTGCTCCAGGCTGACGCGCTCGCGATGGAGCTCCCAGAGCAACCATCCCCTCTCCTTCGCCAGGGAGAAGATCGTTGGACGGAGCTCATGTTCGCCGGAGACCTCGAGCGAGATCCGGATCCGGCCATTCACGACTTCCGATCTGTGACTGAGCACCCCGGCGAGCTGCTGAAGGGATGCTTCCGCGCCTTCCCCCTCCAACTCGACAATATACTGCGCCGCACCTGTCCGCCGGGCGAGGAGGTCTTGCACGCTCCCCTCCGCAGCGAGCCGGCCTCGATTGAGGATAAGTAGACGGGAACAGGTGGCCTCGACCTCCTGCATCACGTGCGTGCTAAGGAGGATCGTTCGTTCCCGACCGAGCTCCACCACTAGGCGCCGGATGTCGACTCTCTGATTGGGGTCAAGCCCCTCGGTGGGCTCGTCGAGCACTAGGATCTCGGGGCCGTGCAGGATGGCGGCGGCCATCCCGACGCGCTGCCGAAATCCCTTCGAGAGCTCACTGATCGGTCGGTAGAAGACGTCCTCGACCCCCGTTTCTTCGACGGCGCCGGCAATGCCGGAGCGCATCTCGGGGCCGGAGAGGCCGTGGAGATCGCAGACGTAGGAGAGGTGTTCGCTCACAATCATGTCGTCGTAGAGCGGGTTCGCTTCCGGGAGGTAGCCCACGCGCCGCTTCGCGGCCGTCAGGTCTTCCGAGATCGGCGCACCATCGAAGTGAACCGTCCCCCCATCGGGCTGAAGCGTGCCAGTGAGCATCTTCATGGTGGTCGTCTTCCCCGCGCCGTTGGGGCCGAGGAAACCGACCACCTCGCCTTGCCGGACCTCGAAGCTCAGGCCGTCGACCGCGACGACGTTGCCGAACCGCTTTCGTACCGCATCTACAGAGATCATCCGAACGCTCCTACCAACGACAAAATCCCGAGCCGAGCCGGTTCGCTCGACGCGGGATCAGCCGGACCGACCGTGCCGGGATCAACACGGACCCATCAAGCGAATACCTGACGTTTTGGGACACTCCGTGCACACCCCGCAGGGTGGCGGACCATACTGTATCATGTGCGGGGGGGCGTGTCTAGACCGTCCTCATTCGAGTAGCAACCTTGCGCACCGAGGATCCCTAGGCTCCCAGAGCATTGCATTCTGATGCACCCGGGTCCACCATGGGCGACGCGGTTGAGTGAATCGAGCTGGCAGCCTACGGGATGGGGAGCGCCGCACTCGGGCGCCCTCATCCTGCGCCCGCGCGGTCGTGCGGCCGTCTAGGCCCGCCTGCCCGAAGACTCCTGCGCCGTGACGGCGGCGAGCCTGAGCTATACCCTTAATCCTCCTCGCGAATCCACGAAGAACCACTTCCCGTCCCCGAAGAGATCATGCTCCTCGGAGGGTCGGAAGCCCAGATCGGCCATCCACCCTGTCATCTGCTCCTGCGTCATGTGTCACCCGCGCTGGGTCATGTGCATATTCGTGCTCGGCCGGTGTCATGTTCTGACCGTAACCCTCGATGACCACGATCCTGCCGTCCGGCTTGATATATCGTGCGAGGTTCTCCGGGCAGCCCGCGCCGTGCTCAACATGGTGCAAGACATCGTGGAAGAATGCGATGTCGATATCCTGAGCTGGGAGGCCCGGGTCGGCAAACTCGCCGAGGACCGGCTTGACGTTCGTGGCCGCTTCGGCACGGGCCCTCTCGGCGATGTGGTCCACGGGGCCGTGGTCGACATCCACGGCATGAACGTGGCCGCCGGTAGAGGCGGCGCGCGCGAATGGCACGGTCAAGGTTCCGGCTCCCGCGCCGATATCTGCCATGACGTCACCGGGCTTGAGCCCGCCCGTGGCGATGATCTCATCGATCCGAAGCCCCTCGACCCGCGCGGGCCGGTGCAGGGTCTCGATCCACTCGCCGGCGGGCCGCTTTCCGAGTTGCGACCCAGTGGCATCCGTAGGGCCGGCCACATGAATGAGTACCGAGAGAACCGTTGCAAGAAGCCATTCGTTTCGCATGCCGATCGTATCCTCCCCTTCGGGCATGCCGATCGCGCGGTGAGGGCACTCCTCCCCGTACACCGCATAAACGCGGGAGACAGTTGGAGGAGCAGGGGCCGGGAGCGCGGACGTGCCCTTGAGGGCCTGCGGGTTCGCACGCTCAGCCGGAGTCCCTGAGGTGGCGGCACGCCGCCGTGGGCGGAGGTTCCCTCGCCCCCGAGATCGGCTGATTCGGTGAGCCTCTCCTTCTGGCCCGGATTCGGACCGTCGCCAGGCGTGGCACCATGACGGGTTGGCGTAAGGGAGTCGACGTGCCGAGATCGGCTCCGGGAAACGTGCGAAAACTTCGTCCGCCGTGAGACGGGTGACCTCTCCGGTCCCGGACCCGTGCGATCGGGATGCGGTCGTCCAGGGACGGACGAAAGCAGATCCGCTAGGGGCCCGGTTCGAGCGCGAACTCGACGGCCTCCACCCCCGGGACCGCCCGGACCACGGCGCCGACGCTCTGCTGGACGGTCCCGATGCCTCCCGGCGTCTGAAGCCCCCCGCAGTCATCGCACGCGAGGGAGCCGGTGACGATCACGACCCCGTCGTTCACCGCGACCTGGAGACTGGCCGGCAGATCGGATGCACTTGCCATGGCTGCCTCGACCCGGGCCGCCAGCTCCTCGTCGGTGGGTCCATCGGGCGTGCAGCCGAGGCCGGCCCCTCCCAGGGCGAGGAGGAGGGCGAGCGCCGCGAAGGTGCGCGGGTTCACCGTGCCTCCCCGGCCGCTGAGCCTAGAAAGTGCACGCGCCCGCCGCGGGCACGAAACTCGTCGAGAAGGGCGTGGATCCCGTCACGGAGCCTTCCCGGCGACAGCCACTCGCCACCGCGCACCCGAACCATGTCTACTCCCTCGATGCCCGACTTGAGCTCGGCGAAGAGCTCCTCGGGGCGCGGCCGGTCCAGCCTCGCGGGTGGCTCGCCGCCGATCCAGGGGTCGGAGTCCGGGAGCCCCGCCGCATCCTCCGCCCCCTCCCACATCGCGTCGGTGAAGCGGACGTACAGCTGCTCGCACGAGAGCTCGAGGACCCGCTCCCGTCCCTCCGTGCGCAGGAGGAGGAAATCGCGGCGGTTCAGCGTGCGGCGGTGTGCCGGGGCGAAGCGCTCGGACATTGGGGAATGGAACGCCTTACGCCGGGCCCGTGAGGCCGAGGATCGTCCGCTCGACTACGGCGCGTGTGAGGGGGACCTTGTAGCCGTTGTTGGAGAGCGGGACGGCGTCCCGAACCGCGGCGGCTCCCGCCTCGCCGGCCAACTCCGCCGTGATCCGCTCGCCTTCGAGGAGCGCTTCCGCCGCCGCGGCCCGCCAGGGTACCGGAGCGACCCCTCCGAGTGCGATCCGCGCCGATTCGCAGACGTTGTCCTGGATCTCCAGGACCACGGCCGCGCTCACGATCGCGTGCGTCCAGGCGTTCCGGTCCATGATCTTGTGGTATGCGCTCCGGGTTCCGCTTGGCGGTTCGGGGAGGCGCACCGCGGCGAGCACTTCGTCGTCCGCGAGCACATTCTCGCGTTCAGGATCCGCGCTCGGGAGTACGAAGAACTCCCGTCCGGGGAGCGTCCGCTCCCCGGACGGCCCGTACGTCTCGAAGACGGCGCCGAAGGCAGTGAGTGCGGTCGCCAGGTCCGAGGGGTGGACGATGAAGCTCGGTCCGCCTCCAAGGATCGCGTGCAGCTGGTTCTCGCCGGTAATCGAATAGCACTGGCTTCCCCCCGCCTTGTAGCAGGGGAAGCCATTTCGGTAGTACCAGCACCAAGGCCGCTGCATGATATTTCCCGCGACGGTCCCCGCATTCCGGATCTGCGGCGTCGCGATGCTACGGGCGGCCTCGGCGAGCGCGGTGAACTCTCCCTCGATCAGGGGATCCTCCCCCAGCGCGCGGAGCGTGGTGAGCCCGCCGATCCGGACTTCACCCTCCGCACGTCCGATCCCCGAGAGATCCTCCGTGTCCCTCAGGCTGACGAGGAGGTCCGGTACGCCCTGGCCCGGGCGGTTCACGACCCTGTCCTTCACGAGTTGAAGGAGATCCGTCCCTCCACCTGCGAACGCCACGGATTCGCCGTTCTCGAGCGCCTCGCCCGCGAGCCGGACGGCCTCCTCGAGCGTACGCGCACGCCGGTTCGCGAACGTCTTCATGCGAGCGCTCCCGCGATCTTGTCCCGCGTCATCGGCAGATCCTTCAGACGATGGCCGGTGGCGTTGAATACCGCATTTGCGACCGCCGCCGGGGCCAGGATGATCCCCGCCTCCCCGACGGTCTTCGCCCCGTACGGGCCGTAGCCGTCATCGGTCTCGATGAAGGTCACTTCGATCTCCGGGGCGTCGAGGTGCGTGAGGTGCCGTGCGCCGTAGTAGCCGGCCGTCAGCGGCTGTCCATTCCTCTCGTCGTAGAGGAGGTCCTCGTGGAGCGCCTGCCCCACGCCCTGCAGGACGGCGCCGCGAATCTGATCCCGGGCGGGAAGCGGGTTCAGGATCCTCCCGGACTCGTGCACGGCCACGTACTTGGTGATCTGGACGTGGCCGAGCGGCACGTCCACCGCGACCTCCACGAAGTGGGCGCCGAAGCACATGCGGCGTCTCCCTTCCGTACTCGGCGTCGGGGTCGCCGAGGCGATCCGTACGTCCGCGCCCCGGGGGAGGCCCTGCTCGGCGATCTGCCGCTTCAGGTCGCGAGCCGCCTCGACCACCGCGTAACCGGTCATCGTGGTCGTTCGGCTGCCGGACTCGCCCACCGAGTAGGGACACCGGTCCGTGTCTCCCCAAACAACCTCGATCTGGGAGAGGGGAACACCGAGTTCCTCGGCGGCGATCAGCGCCATCGTCGTCTTTGCGCCGGGGCCGATGTCCGTGACCCCGACAAAGAGGGTATAGCGCTCATCGGAGTCGACCCTGAGGATCGCGCTGCTCGGTCCCACCCCCGAGCGGAACATCATGAAGGCGAAGCCGGCCCCGCCCTTGACAGGCCCGGCATCCGAGCCCGGAGCGGTTCGCCGCCGGGAGCCCCAGTCGAAGAGATCGGCGCCCACCTCGATGCACTCCTCGAGGGCGTAGTTGGTGAACGGCACCTCGTCGGTGGGCCGCTGCATGTTCCTAAGGGCGAATTCGACCGGATCGATCTCGAGCCGGTAGGCGATATCGTCCATCATGGACTGGAGCGCGAAGTAGCCCTGCGGGTCGGACGGGGCCCGGAAGTTGCCCGAGACCATGCGGTTCGTGTGGACCGGCCGGATCACCCGCTCCACGTTGGGGCAGCCGTACGCCTCGAGGCCGCCGATGCCCCCCGAGCGCCTCAGGAACGGGCCCATCCCGCTCAGGGCGTGGAGCTGGATCGCGGTCACCGTCCCGTCCCGCCGTACGCCCACCCTGAAGTCCTGGACGGTGTGCCAGCGGCCGTGCGTGCCGAGCCAGTCGTCCTTTCGCGAGAGCTCGAGGAGGACGGGGGCATTCGCTGCTTGCGCGAGCATCGCCGCGATGAGGTCGAAGTAATAGCTCCCGTTCTTGTCCCCGAACCCGCCCCCCATGTACTTGCAGATGACCTGCACCTGGTGGTCTGGAAGCCCCAAGTCCCGGGCGTTGTCGTGGCGGCAGTTCGAGATCCCCTGCGTCGGGGTGTGGAGGATGAGCTTCTCCCCCTCCCAGTGTGCCAGGGCGCTCCTGGGCTCCATCTGGGCGTCGTGCACGAAGGCCGTTGTGTAGCGGTCCTCGAAGATCTCGTCCGCGGCGGCGAAGCCGGCCTCGAGGTCGCCCTCGAGGAGCGTCATCGGCCGCGGCTCGTTCTCGAAGTCGAGCGCGAGGTTCCCTTCGGGCCAGATTCTCGGCGCGCCGTCCGTCAGCGCGTCCTCGGGGTCGAGGACGAAGGGGAGCTCCTCGTAATCGATCTCGATCAGACCGAGCGCCTCCTCGGCCGTGTGGCGGTCGACGGCCGCTACGGCCGCTACGGGCTGGCCGACGAACTTGACCGGGTTGTCGAACATGTGACGGCGGTGCGTCGTGATGTCCTTCGCCCGGTCGTTGTATTGGCGCCCCCCGGCGATGGATCCAGAGCTGTACACGATCTGATGTGTCTCGTACGAGATGACGGCCCGGACGCCCTCGAGCTCCTCTGCCCTCGACACATCGATGCTCCGCATCCGCGCGTGCGGATGCGGGCTCCGGAGGACCCGGGCGTAGAGCATCCCGGGGAGGCGCACGTCGCGGGTATAGTTTGCCCTTCCCGTGACCCGCTCGTACGCGTCGATGCGTGGAACGTCATGGCCCACCGTCGCCGTGGGGGAGATCGGCTCGCGGCTCTGTCGTCTCATCACGCCGAACCCTCCCCTTCGCGGGTTCCCGCCGCGGCCAGTACCGCCTCGACGATCGCATTGTAGTTGGAACACCGGCAGAGATTGCCCACGAGCGCTTCGCGCACCTCGTGGGCCGTGGGGCTCGGGTTTCGCTCGAGGAGCGCCGTTGCCGACATGAGTTGCCCCGGGGTGCAGAATCCGCACTGCGGGGCGTTGTGCTCCATGAAGGCCTGCTGGAGCGGGGAGACCTGGCTGTTCCGCTCGAGCCCTTCCACCGTCACGACCGTGCGGCCGTCCGCCCAGGCCGCGAGCGTGCTGCAGGAGTACACGGGCTCCCCGTCGAGGAGGACGGTGCATGCCCCGCACTCCCCGCGGTTGCACCCCAGCTTGGAGCCGGTGAGCCCGAGGTGGTCGCGGAGGAGCTCGTTCAGCGTCCACCGGTCCTCCACCTCCACCTCGCGCTCCCGGCCATTCACAGTGAGCCGGATCGTCGTGGTCGGTGCTGCGCGTGGGGCCTGGGCAGGCGCGGGGCCGGCTGGGGTTGGCGGCGGCTCGAGGGTAGGGACGGCGGAGGCCGCGACGAGCGCGGTCCCGGTGTTCTCGAGGAACTCCCTCCGGGAAATCCGGCTCCCGTGTCCCTCCTCGAATTGGCCAGCCTCGGGATGATTGACTCTACCGGTCACGTGTCCGATTCCCCCGAATCTGATGAAGGGGGCTCGCCGTCTCCTTCCTCGCCTCCCGCGGGAATGAGGATAGCGTCCGAAGCCCCAGGCACTCGTAATCGTAGTATTATATCCGGCGATACCGGGGCGGCGCAAAGACGAACCCGGCCGTCCTCACAATCGACTGCTTGGGGGGAGAGCAATGAACGAAGCCCGTGCCCTTCCCGGTTCGAGCCACCTCGAGTGCTCGGCTACCGGGCGGATCTGCGAGAGCGAAGTGCTCTGCGGGCTCTCGCCCGCGGGAAGGCCCCTCCTCGCGAGATACGACCTCGCCCGCATCAAGGGCAGGTTCCGGCCGGGGGTTCTCGCCGGACGACGGGCGGATCTCTGGCGGTACGAAGAGGTCCTCCCGGTTCGCGACCCCCGAGCCCGGATCAGTCTGGGAGAGGGGTGGACGCCCCTGATCGCCGCCCCCCGGGTCGCCGCGCGCCTCGGGGTCTCCCGCCTCTGGATCAAGGACGAGGGACAGAATCCGACGGGGAGCTTCAAGGCCCGGGGCCTCGCCCTCGCCGTCTCGCGGGCCCTCGAACTCGGAGCCTCCGAACTTGCGATACCCTCGGCGGGAAATGCGGGCGGTGCGGCCGCCGCGTACGGCGCCGCGGCGGGGCTTGCCGTCCACGTGGTGGTTCCGGTCGACACGCCACAGCCGATCCTCGAGGAAATCGAAGCGCTGGGAGCGGATCTCGAGAGGGTCGACGGATTCATCACGGACTGCGGGGCCGTCGTACGCGAACGCGCGGCGACGGATGGATGGTTCGACCTCTCGACGCTCAAGGAGCCGTACCGGATCGAGGGGAAGAAGACGATGGGCTATGAGCTCTTCGAACAGCTCGGGGGACGCCTTCCGGATGCGATCGTGTATCCGACGGGTGGGGGCACTGGCTTGATCGGGATGTGGAAGGCCTTTCAGGAGATGGAGGCGCTCGGGTGGGTGGGCCCGGAGAGGCCGAAGATGTTCTCCGTTCAGGCGTCGGGATGTGCGCCGATCGTCGAGGCGTGGGAGGCGGGCCGGAGCTTTGCCAAGGCGTGGAGTCCGGCCGAGACGTACGCGGCGGGGCTCCGCGTGCCGGCTGCGATCGGCGACTTCCTGATCCTCGGGGCGCTTGCGGAGTCCGGAGGGGCGGCCGTCGCGGTCCCGGATGTCGCGATGGCGGAGTGGGTGGACGTCATCGGCGCGGAGACAGGGATTTTCGCGGCCCCAGAAGGGGGCGCGACAGCCGCGGCCGTCGCCGTCCTCGCTGAGGCGGGCCGGATCGCCGCCGATGACGAGGTCGTCCTCTTCAACACGGGGAGCGGGCTCAAGTACGTGGGGTCGCGTCCCCTCAGCTGAGCCGGGGTGTGACCGGGAGGGGCGGGGAAGGGGGGGGGGGGAATGGGGAGCTTGCTCACCCCTCCTTCGCGGCAGCGAGCCTCGCGACCTCTGCGAGGAGGCGCGGCTCCAAATTCCCGCCGCTCAGGATGACGCCCGCTCTCTCCCCGTCGGCGCGAAGCGCCGCCGCGAGCGCTGCCGCGCCGGACGGCTCCAGGACGATACGCAGGTGCCGGAGTGCAAGGGCCATCGTGCTCAACAACTCTGCGTCCGTGACGGTCTCGATTCGTCGCACGCGGTCGCGGATGATGGGCCAGACCCGCTCTCCCGGAATCCGTACCGAGAGCCCGTCCGCGATCGTGTCGGGCGGTGGAACAGCCACCCGGCGTCCAGCAGCCAGGCTCCGGCGGGTGTCGTCGCCCGAGACCGGCTCAACGCCGATCACCTCGACCGTACCGAGCTCGGAGAGCGCGGCCGCGCATCCCGCGATGAGCCCGCCCCCCGAGACTGGGGCGTAGAGGCGGTCGAAGGGCCCGGCATCCTCCCAGAGCTCGAGTGCCGCCGTCCCCTGGCCTGCCGCCACCTCCGGGTCGTCGTACGGGCCGACAAGGGCAAGGCCGTCCCGGGCGGAGATCTCGATTGCAGCCTCCCGCCGCTCCTCGCTGTCCGGGCCGACGGTGACAACCCGGGCTCCATCGGCCTCGACGGCGCTCCGCTTGACGGAGGGCGCATTCGACGGCATGACGATCGTGGCCGGGATCCCGAGGACCCGCCCGGCGTAGGCCACGGCGCGGGCGTGGTTTCCCGAGGAGTGCGCGACGACCCCCGGACAATCGTCCGAGAGGGTGAGCAGGCGGTTGAAGGCACCCCGGATCTTGAAGGAGCCGACGGACTGCAGGTTCTCCGGCTTAAGGTGGAGGACGCCGCCAGCCTCCCGGATCCATTCGAGGGCGGGGGTCCGAAGCACGTAGGGAGCTATGCGGCGCGCGGCGGCCCGAACATCACCTAAGTCGATCATGACTTCCTCGTCCCCCCGGCCTGTTGCCCGCGCGCCCGCGTCTCGGCCGCGGGTTTCGGGATCAGATGCGATCGTGGTCCGCGCGCCAACTTCGAACCACCTGCTTGATCTCGTCTTCGGAGAGATTCTCGCTCACGGCCCGGGCCGTGAGCGAGACGAACTCCTCGTCCGACGCGAATCGAAGACCGATCACCTGGCGGATCGAGAGTCGCGGGTCGAGGAGCCGCCCCGTCAGCACGTAGTGCCTGAGACTCTCCTCGGCCCGGATCGCTCGGTCCTGCGCCTTCAGCGGGAAGATGCGCGTGAGGATCGCGGTGACCATGAGTGCGATCGTGAGCGCGAGGATGAGTGAGGCGCTGTACAGGTTCTCGGTGGCGATCGATCCGATGAGGTTGACGACGGAACCCGCGAGGATTGCCACCAGCACGGGGAAGAACACGTAGTGGTAGGCGGGCACGATCCGGCGATGGTTGGAATAGTCCTGTTTCACTGGGGTCTCCCGGGTTTCACGAGCGGAGTGGGGCGATCATTCCTCCCTCCAGCGGAGGAGCCGGCGTTCGAGCCGCTCCGTCAGGAAGAAGAGAAGGAGGACGAGCACCATGATGAGGAACACGATCGCGATCGTGAGCGCGGCGTTGTAAGTGCTCTGGGCGAATTGCAGGAGGTAGCCGAGGCCGCGGCTCGACGCGACGAACTCGCCTACGACCGCTCCGGTGAAGGCAAACCCCACGGCAATCTTGAGGTTGCCCATGACCTGTGCAGAAACGGAAGGAATGTAGACTTCCCGCATCAGAACGCCCCGCCCCCCGCCCAGGGTGCGCACCCGCTCCACGAGTCGCGCATCGACCTCCTTGATCCCTCCGTACACCGCGAAGAAGACGAGCACGGCCACGAGGATCAGGGCGAGCGCGATCTTGGAAGCCAGGTCGATCCCGAGCCAGATCACGAAGAGCGGCGCAAGGATCACCCTCGGGATCGCATTGAGTAGCATCATGACGGGCTCCAGGAGATCGGCCGCCACGGGGGAGAGCGCGGCTCCGAACCCGAGTGCGATCCCGAGAATCAGCCCCCCGGCCAGCCCGGCCGAGGCCGCTAGGAAGGTGGCCTCCATGTGGTTCCAGAACTCCGCGTCGACCAGCAGGGACGCGATGACGGATACGACCTCGGAGAACGCGGGCGCGTAGAAGGGATCGATCCAACCGGCGCGGGAGAAGATTTCCCAACCGCCGACAGCCGCAGCGAAAGCGACGGCACGCCGTTGGTTGGATGCGCTCACGACCGCCGTGACCCGTGTGTCCCCTCGGTGGGGCGAGTCCCCTCGAGGTCGATCCAGAGCTGGGCGAGGAGGGGACCGAAGCGCGGATCTTGCCTCGACTTGAGCGCATGACGCGGCCGCTCGATCCCCACGCGGCGCTCGGCGCAGATCCCCGCGCGCGGTCCGTGGGAGAGGACGTACACGACATCGGAGAGGCTGATGGCCTCATCTAGGTCGTGCGTGACGAGAAGGACGGTGAGGTGCTCCCCCTCGACCCACTCGAGTAGCTCCTCGGTGATCCGGGTCCGCACGATCGCGTCCAGGGATGCGAAGGGTTCATCCATGAGGAGGAGCTTGGGCTCGAGGGCGAGCACCTGTGCGATGGCGACCCGCTTGCGTTGTCCACCTGAGAGCTGCCTGGGGTAGCGGTCGCCGAGCGTTGCGTCCAACCGCATCTTGTCGAGCCAGACACCGGCATCCTGCGCTGCGTCCCGGGCCGAGGCGCCACGGATCCGAAGCCCGAGCGAGATGTTCTCCTGCACCGTCCGCCACGGGAGGAGCGCATCATCCTGGAAGAGGAAGCCAACTTCCGATCCCTCGACCCCCATCTCGATGTGTCCGTGGCTCGGCTCGAGCAGTCCGGTCACGGCACGAAGGACGCTCGTCTTCCCCGAGCCGGAGGGGCCGAGGAGGGTGACGAACTGGCCGGCTTGCACATCTAGGTCCACGTTCTCGAGGACCGGCTCATCACCATAGCCTATCGAGAGGCCTCGGACCTTGAGCATGGGGGAGCGGCGGCCGGCTAGGCCCGGGTCGCCTCGGTGTCCAGCAAGGTCCCCAGGTCGACGCTTCCCGGTTCGAGGAGCCCTGCGATCTCCTGGGCACGCATGACCCGCCGGGCTGCCTCGACGTCGATGGAGACCTCCTCCGGGTAGAGGGAGAGGCGGTAGCGTTCGACGATGCGTCGCAGCTCGGAGACGTCACCGCCCGCGATCAGCGGCTCGGGGAGCGCCGAAATGATCTCGTCGGGGGGCAGCGTTCTCGTGTCCGCGAGTCCGGCGGAGAGCGCGATTGCGAGGCGACGGATCTCGGCGAGCCGCTGGTCCCGCTCCTCCGCGCGGACCGAGACGCCCATGAACTCGTACGGTCCCCCCAGCGCTGCACGCGTCTGCTCGATCTCCATGAGGTTGACGAGTTCGCGTCCGCCCGCTTCCACGGTCAGCGAGAGCGCCGGTTCCTGCAGCATTCCCGCATCCACCTGTCCGATCCGGAGCGCGTCGAAGAGATTCGTGCCGATCGCGGCGAAGCGCACACTCCCGGGGTCTGCCCCTGCCTCGTCCAGGAGGTAGAGGACAAGGGCATGGTCAGCGTTACCCAGCGCCGAGATCCCGATCGTCCGGTCCTCCAGATCCCGCACGCTACGAATCTCCCCGGTTCTGCGGGGGGAGACGGCGAGCGCGAAGAGCGGGAGTCTCCCGGTCGAGGCCACCCTCCGGATCCCGGCACCGTTGGCCGCGGCCTGCAGGGCGACGTCGAAGGAGGTTCCCGCGTAGTCGACGGCGCCCCCGACGAGCGCCTGCATCGCCGCATTCCCTCCACGGGTGTAGATCAGCTCGATGTCGAATCCCTGATCTGCGAAGTGGCCTCGGGCCCGAGCGACCTCGTACGGAACCACGCAGAGGAGCTGGCCGCAGAAGGCCAACCGCAGGAGGGAACCGTCGTTCGGGGACCTGGTGCAGGAACTCACCCATAGGACGCCTGCGGCGGCGAGGAGTCCCTTGATCGCCGTGCGCCGGTCCAACCCGCCCCCGGCCTGTCCGAAGGCCCACCGCGGGCTTGATCGAGCGTCGTGGCCCCGTCGTGCGCCGGAAAAATCAGGATTTGTGGCTTCGCAGCAGCCCATGGTACTCGACTGGACCTCCCGGCTCCGGAGCTGAAGTGCCGTCTCGAGCATCGTGCCGCTCGCTCGCGTGAGACGCGGGCGTCACGAGGATGTGCCCTGTCAGTTGCAGAGCGCGCGGCGGCTCACGCCAAGGAGCTCCAGAGCGAATGAGTCTACATACCGGGGAAGGGAGGACAATCCGACGTGACGAGGCCCGCGGCAAAGAAGGGCTAGCGTGCTCTCGACCGACGCTTCCGAATGAACGCGCCGGTCCTCAGGGTGCCGCGCGCACCGGTGTGACAGCCGCCTCGTCCCGATCTCCCGTACGGATCCGGTGCACCTGCTCCACGGGAATCACGAAGATCTTTCCGTCGCCAACCTCTCCGGTCTTGGCGCCCCGAATGATGGCGTCGACCGTAACGTCCACAAAGCTCTCCGAGACGCCGATGTCGAGCATCACCTTCGCGCTGAGCTCCATCATGACCGTCGTGCCCCGGTAAGTTGCCACTGGACTCGTCTCCCCGCCATGCCCCTGTACACCGGGAGACTGTGACCCCCTCGACTTCGGCCTGATAGAGTGCCTTCAGTACGTCGTTCACCTGTTCGGGTCGGATGATTGCCTTGATCAGTTTCATGGGAGTGTCCCCGTTGTCCGTTTCAGGCCGACTGGGAAGTACGTGAAGGCTTCCGGCCCAGGCCCCTTACCTCGGAGCGCTCGCATCGCGGTCGTTACCATTGATCTCGCTGTCGAGCAGCAGGATCGCTCCGTCGCCGCCTGCGTATGCCTCCTCGCCGTGATTCACGATGTCCATGCCGCGCCCCTCGTCCTGGAGCGAGGGTCGAAGCGGCCGCACGGTGGCAATCGCCTTGAGGATCGCAAAGGTGACGAGCCCCGAGTACGCGGCGACCGCGATGACCGAGACGACCTGGGGGACGACTTGCCACGGATTGCCTGTGAGGAGTCCGTCCACCGATCCGTTAACCGCCGCGTCGGCAAAGACGCCGGTCAGGATGGCACCCGTGATGCCGCCCACCCCGTGGGCTGCCACTACGTCGAGAGAGTCGTCGAGGCGGGTGCGTGGCCGCCACTGGAGCATGCAGTAGCTTGGGAGCGCGGCGAGCCCGCCGATGATGAGCGACGAGTTCGGCGAGACGAACCCGGCGGCCGGCGTCACGGCCACCAACCCGACCACGATCGCCGTAGCAACCCCGACCCCGGTCACGGTTCCGGACCGGAAGTGATCGAGGAGCGCCCAGACGACGAGCGTGGCCGCAGGAGCGAGAAGCGTGTTCACGGAGGCGAGCGTCGCGATGCTGTCAGCCGCGAGCGCGCTCCCGCCGTTGAAACCGAACCAACCGAACCAGAGAAGTCCGGCACCGGCGAGGACGAACGGGACGTTGTGGGGCAGAACGGCTTGGCGCCCGTACGTGCTTCGCCTACCAAGAACGAGTGCTGCTGCGAGCGCGGCGGCTCCGGCGTTCACGTGCACTACGGCGCCCCCGGCGAAGTCGAGTGCTCCCATGTCGGACAGCCACCCGTCCCCCCAGACCCAGTGGGCCACGGGGGCGTAGACCAGGAGCTCCCAGAGGACGATGAAGGCCACGTAGGGGCCGAAGCGCATGCGGCCGACCAGCGCGCCCGAGATCAGCGCCGCGGTGATGATCGCGAACGTCCCCTGAAACCCCATAAAGAGGAGGTGAGGGATCGAGCCGTTCGCCTCTAGGAGTCTGCGCCGCAGAAGCACAGCTGACTGAGCCGAATGGTCATGGAGCCGTCCGCGGCGAGGCGGATCCGGGTGATTGGGAGGTTGAGGACTTGTGTCTGCGACGGATCGGGAGAGCGGAATGGATGCGTTGGGGGGGCAAGAGAGCTACGAGAGCCCTCGCGCCGGCAGATGCGGGGGTGAACCCTCGTGCAGTCATGCCGCCTGAAGGGTGTGCAGCCGCTTCACATTGAGTGCCAGGCACACGAGGGTCCACTCCGGCCCGGACCTTCTCGAGGCCCCGGAAGCTGAATCGTCGAAAGCCCATCACCTCCTTGATCCAGCCGATGGGCGCTTCGGCCTGCCACTTTCGCCGTGCGTAGCGTCTTCGACCATCTTCGCTCGCCAGCTTCTCGGCCATGCGGGCTTTCGCCGGATATTCCTCCTTGTCAACCGTGGGGGCGGCCTTGCCCTCCCGGGCCAGCGCCACATACCCATCGATGTCTCGCTCTTCCAGTTCCTCGAGATCCCGCTCGTTGCAATAGCCCGTGTCCGCCAGCACCTGCGCCGGCGTCTCGCCGTACGCTTGCGCCACCGCGTCGACCATGGGCACCAGCTGGCCCTGGTCGCTCGCGTTGTCCGTCACCTCGGCCCCGACCACCAGCTGGTTCTCCCCCTCCACGACCGCCTGTGCGTTGTAGCACTGCTGGAACCCCTCCGAACTCGTCTTCATGATCCGGCTCTCAGGGTCCGTGAAGTTGCTCTGCGCCGCCTCGTCCGGCTCTCCGTACTCCCGCTTGTAGGGCCTGCCGCCCTTCGGGTTGCGCGTCTGCCCCGGCTTGCGGCCCCGTGCGTCGTCCGCCGCTCTCTGCTCGGCTTCCAGGCGCGCCTTCGCCTCCCGGATCGCCGCCAGCCGGTCCTCGCGCCGCCTGAGCTCCTCCGGCACCTCGTCTCCGCAAGCTTCCTCCCCGTAGCGCTCGTCTTCCGCTTCGTCCACCGCCTCGGCTTTCTCCAGCAACCCCTTGATCTCCCCTCTCAGCCCCCGGATCTCCGCCTCCAGCCCAGCCTCCTCCTTGACCATCCGGCCGTAGCTCATCGCCTTGCGCTTGCTCGCCTTCGCCCGAACCTTCGTCCCGTCCACCGACACCCTGCCAAGCCCCGCCAGCCCCAAGGCCCGCGCGAGCATCACCACCTCCACGAACACCGCCCGGAAATCCCCGAGATGGCGCCTGCGGAACTCGCACAGCGTCCGGTGCTTCGGGAAGTTCCCCGCCGCCAGCATCCGAAACGCAACATCCTCCTCCAGCTTCCTCGCCATCTTGCGCGACGAGAAGGTGCCCGTCGCATACGCGTAGATCAGCACCTTCACCATCGTCCGCGGGTCGTACGGCGAGTTGCGCCGCCCGTCCCCCCGGTACCCCGCCCGTAGAACGCGCCCAGCTCCACCGCGTCCGCCAGGTCGCTCACATGGTGCGCCAAATGACCCTCCGGCACCCACTCCCGAAGATCCGGAGGCAGCAGCAACATCTGCTCCGGATCGTACGGTCGAAACGTCGTTCCCATTGACCCCCCTCCGTGTGCCGCAAACCTCCCCAATG